>JAXLWI010000099.1:0-13537 GCA_046328575.1 Anaerolineae bacterium | reverse complement strand
GTCGGGCTCGTGCGGCAAATCGCCGCGCTGGGCGGCAAAGAAGACTGATCGAGGCCATCATGAACTCGACGTTCAATTCACCGGAAGCGGCTCGACCCTCGGATTGGAAGACGCGCACGACGTTGATTGGCGGTGCGCTGGGCGCGTTGACGGGCGCAGGCGCGGCGTGGATGTTTCTTAAATCGGGCGGCTATGAAAGCAAATCGCGTATCAAGCCTGACGCGCTTCTAGCCGTCGGCATTGGTGTATTGTCGTTGCTCCGGCAGATTTCCAACCTCGGCGAAGACTGAGCTTCACTTGAGCCCCTCAATCCCGCGGGCTTCGGGTGCGCAGAGTATAATCGGTGCGACCTGAACCGTGGGATTTTTGTTGCATGAAACCTCGTTCGTTTTCGCTACGTCACGCACTGCGCTGGTGTGTATTGTTCATTTGGCTGCTCGCCACTGAATGGCCAGGGCAGCCGCTCGTCACGGTCGGCGCACCGCAAACGGTGCTCACGCGCAATCCCAAAGCGGGCGTTCACACCCGCCTCACCGACGAAGCCGCGCCGTGGAAAGTGCAGCGCACGCTGCAAATGGTGCGCGAGATGGGCGCGCCGTGGATCGTCGAATTTTTTCCGTGGGCGTATCTCGAATACAATCCTAATTCGTTTGACTGGACACATGCCGATGAAGTGGTCGATCACGCGCGGGCGCAGGGCCTTACGGTGATCGCGCGATTGGGACTCGTACCGTGGTGGGCGCGGCCCGATGAGCGCGTGCAGCCGACGACGTTTAACTATCTCGATCGTGATCACTTCGGCGACTTCGGTGACTTCGTCTACGCGTTTGTCGACCACTATAAAGGTCGCGTGCAGCACATCATCATTTGGAACGAACCGAACCTGAGTTTCGAGTGGGGCATGCGGCCGGTCGATGCGGCCGCATACGTCGATTTGCTGAAAATCGCGTATCGGCGCGCGAAAGAAGCAAATCCCAACGTGATTGTCTTGGCGGGCGCGCTCGCGCCGACGCTGGAACCGATCGGCAGTTCGTCGGGCCTCAGCGATTTGATCTATCTTCAACAAATGTACGAGGCTGGTGCGAAGGACTACTTCGATGCGTTAGCCGCGCATGCTTATGGCCTCACTGCGCCGATGAGTGATCCGCCTGATCGAGATCACGTCAACTTTCGGCGCGTGGAGTTGCTGCGCCAGATCATGATCGACAATGGCGATGCAGCTAAGCAGGTATACATCACCGAAGCCGGGTGGAATGACAGTTCGCGGTGGAGTCAGGCCGTGAAGCCCGCGCAGCGCATTGAATACACCCTCGCTGCATACGATTGGGCTGCACACCAGGATTGGGTTGCCGTGCTGGCGATGTGGGCCTTTCGGTATCCAAGTGCTTTGCACAACTTTCAAGACGGTTGGACATGGGTGACGGACGATTTTCAACCCAAGCCAATTTATGATGAGATTAGAGGATACTTGGCCAAGTAAAGAGTGACGAGTGAAGGATAACGAGTAATGAGTGCTGAGTAATGGGTGACGCGCACTATGTACCACGTACTGCGAAATACGTCATTTTCACGCTGCTCATAGCATATTTCGCGCTGTGGCTTGCGCCTGATATCACCGCGTGGCTCAATCGGAAACCAGATGAAGCATGGGCGCGGGTGCGACAAACGGGTGTGATCCGGTTCGCGATCGATCCGTCGTACATGCCGTTCGATGGTTTGGGCAGCCACAACGATTTCTTCGGTATCGACGTGGAGATCGCGCAGGAGATCGCGCGCCGACTGGGCGTGAAAGTCGATTTTGTGGTGACGGGCAACGACAGCCTATACGATGCCGTAAAGGTCGGTCAGGCTGAGGCGGTGATTTCAGCCTTGATCGTCGATCCAAATCGAACCAGCCATTGGAAGTATTCAACTTCATATTTCGATGCGGGGCAAGTCTTGATTAGACCTCAACAATCCTCACCAGCCGATCGAGTCTCGTCAATTGCCGTTGAATTCGGTTCAGACGGTGATGCCGCTGCCCGCAAGATCGCGCGACGTCAAGCAAGCGTGAGCGTCAAGAATTATTCAACGGCTGATGAGGCGCTGCAGGCCGTGGTGGACGGTACAGCCGACGCGGCGATTCTAGATCGTGTCAGCGCCGCGCAACTATTGGCGAAGAAGTATCCGACGCTTGAGATCACGGAACAGGCGACCAACGATCCATACGCGATTGCGGTGTGGGAATCCAGCGAGGACTTATTGAGTGAGATCAACACGACACTGGAATTGATGCGGAGTGATGGCACACTTCAACGCATCATTGATGGCTGGTTGACGCGTTAAGGCGAGTACAAGACTCACCGCTACTTTTTAGGCGACAAATTCCTCAATCGATCACGTAATACCTTGCCGCGCCCGATGAAACGCTGGCGTTCATCCTCGATCAAGATGACACTGCCGATTGGATAGGTCGGCGTTACCGACCGCAGGTCTAAACCATGCAACCATTGCTTTACGTGCTCACCGTCGAGCGCGAAGCGTTGGCCTGTGAACTGCGCGCTGAAACGAGCGATCAATTCATGCGACGGTATGAACGTCCCATCAAGCCATTCCCCAATCAGCATGCCAACAGCGATGCAAGGAAAGTCAGCGAAGCGCGTGATAAACGCTTGCGGTATCGCGTAGACAGATTGACTACGAGTGAATAACCTTAGTTGTTGGTGCTCAAGAACAGAGCGTAGTTGAAAGCCGTAGCGATCCAGCAGAGCATCGAACACGGCTTGTTCTTGTGACGATGTGATCGGCTCAAAACTTGCTTGTTTCAGCGTTCGTTGTGGTGGCGGAGTGGTTGTTTCTTCAATTGCCTCGCACTTCCGAATCAACGCCGCGAAGAAACCAGACGTGTCATAGAGATGCGGCCATAAGCGCACGGCGTGTTGAACTTGCGCGCCAAACTGAAGTTCGCCGTCATGTGTGAGCGCAGGTGCAGTGACAAGGTTCGCCACTGATTCAAGCGTAGCGGCGTGCGGATAACTTTCGAGTAGTGCATCGATCACGGCTTCGTCTTCTTCGGGCGCGAGTGTGCACGTCGCATACACCACTTGTCCGCCGGGTTTCACCGCTTGAAAAGCACTGTGTAGCAACTTGATTTGTCGCTGTTGAAGTTGTAACCGTTCTTTTGCAGAAACGAATCTCGTCTTGCGACGTTCAGCCGTGCGCAGGCTCTCGCCGCTGCACGGCGCGTCGAGCAGCACATAGTCAAACGTATCCGGCCACCATTCGCCAAAACGCTCGCCGGGATAACTCGTCAGCGCGGATGAGAGTGTGCCCCACGTTTGCAAGTTCGATCGCAAGCCCGCGATGCGGCCTGCCGAACTATCGTTGGCGATCACCACGCCCCGATCGTTGATGCGGCTGATCAGGTGGGTGGTCTTGCCGCCGGGCGAGGCCGCCATATCCAGAATCAACGGAAATTCTCGATCGAATTTGAACATCTCGGCGGGCAGCATCGAGGCGGCGTCTTGAATGTAATAAAAGCCGGTGCGATGTTCAATAGTGCGGCTGAGAGCTTCTTCGTTGCCGCTGATCTGCCAACCGCTGTTACAAAAAGGCACGTCTTGAATTTGCCAACCATACTCGATTGGCCACTTGGCCCGTGCGGTTTCCACAGCAATCTTCAACGTGTTGACGCGTAGGGCAGGGGGCAGCGGCCGTGCGATCGACTCTTGCAGTCGCGCAAAATCGTCAGCACTGAGCAGCGGTCGGTAGCGATCGAGATCGTAGTGGGGCATGGGAAGTTTGGACGCAGACCCTGGCACTGCCCGCCAGGGCAAGTGTTGACGCGAATTACGTTGATTCCAAAGACATTCAATCGTATCTGCGTTTATCTGCGTCCGATTAATTAAGCCAGTGAAGCGCGCTGTTCGACTTGAGCCAGAATCTGCTCGATGCGGGCGGCGGCTTGCGATTGAACGGACTTCCAGTCTGCAACGTACTTCTGCGCCAGCGCTTTGTCGTCCAGCGACGCGGCGTTGATACGCACGTTCATCCCGGCCGCATCGATGGCGGCGCGGGCCATAAACGCGCCCGATGCGGCGTCACTCATCGCGTTGATGTTGCCGTTAGCCGCGACAAAGAAACAGAAATCGAGCGCCCACGCGCACATTTGCGCTGTACGCAGCGGTACATCGGTCGCGTGCTGCGTGGCGATTTGAATCGCCTGATTGCGCGCCGCTTGTTCTTCGGGCGTGTCCTTGGGCAACTTGAATGCATCCATTACTTCGGTGAAGGCGGCAGAGTCTTCATCAATGGCCGCGGTGAGTTTGCCGCGCAGATCGTCGGCTTGCGCGGCGATGTCCTTCATCTGCGCGTCGACTGCCGCGTACTTCTTCTTGCCGATCGTGAGGCGGGCCACCATGCCCGCGAGTGCGGCCGAGAGCGCGCCCGCTAACGCGGCGACAGCGCCGCCGCCGGGCGCGGCTGTGCCCGCGGCGGTGGCTTCGATGAAGGCATTGGGTATGATCGATTTGGCTTCACCCGACAACGCCTCGCGCAACTTGTTTTCCAGAATCTGATCGCGTTCGAACATGTCGAGTTGCAAATACCATTGTGCCGCATCGACCAGCGCGTCCATCGGCGTCAGGCCGACGAGTTCGGTCTTGGTGATCGTGCAGCCGTAACGCGCGGCTTCGCGGCGCACCGTTTCGACCACACGTGCGATCGGCGTTTTGCGGAAATTCGTTAGGTTCATCGAGACTTGCGCTTGACCTTCGACCATCAAGCCGATCGACTTGACGAAGCGCAGGCCGCCGCTGGAATGTCGAATCGCTTTGGCAATCTTGTTCGCAATCGATACATCTGTAGTGTTGAGGTAAGCGTTGAACGCAATTAAAAATGCGCGCGCGCCGATGACGGTTGCGCCCGCCGGGCCGATTTTCTTCGGGCCATAATCGGGGTCACGTTCCGGGTTGATGCCCATTTCGGCTTTTAATGCTTCGTACTGGCCGCGCCGAATGTTCTCAAGGTTCGTGCGTTCTGGTCGAGTGGCCGCGGCTTCATACAGATATACCGGGATGCCCAACTCGTCGCCCACCCGCTGCCCCACACGCTTCGCCATCGCCACGCATTCTTCCAGAGTCACGCCACTGACCGGCACGAACGGGCAGACATCAGTCGCGCCGATGCGGGGATGTTGGCCGGTGTGGTGATCGAGATCGATCAACTGCGCGGCAACTTTGATCGCGTTGAAAGCCGCTTGCTCAACGGGTTCCGGTTCGCCGACGAAAGTCAACACGGTGCGATTGTGATCGGCATCGGAATGTTGATCGAGAAATGTGACGCCCTCGATCGCGGCAATAGCCGATCGGATTTGCGCGACGATCTCGGGCCGCCGCCCTTCGCTGAAGTTTGGGACACATTCGACAATTTTGGTCACAGAGTCAATCCTTGATCGAAAATGGAGTGGCGCTATTGTACCGCTTGATGGTAGAGGTCGCAAAGCGAGCCGTAAAGCAAACGTCCGGATCGATGCACGACGTCGATCCGGACGCTGAGTGATAACGAACGAGGCTTAGTGGCCGCCCAGATAGGCTTCCATCACCTGCGGGTTGTGCAGCAATTCCTGGCCAGTGCCTTCGAGCGTGACACGCCCAGTCTCAAGCACGTAAGCGCGATCGGCCACGGAGAGAGCCATCTGCGCATTTTGCTCCACCAACAAGATCGCCGTGCCCTGCGCGTTGATGTCCTCGATAATGCTGAAGACTTCTTCGACAAGGACCGGCGAGAGACCCATCGACGGTTCGTCTAGCAGCAGCAACTGCGGTCGGGCCATCAACGCACGGCCGATCGCAAGCATTTGCTGTTCGCCACCGGACAGCGTCCCACCTAATTGTTTCACGCGCTCTTTCAGGCGCGGCAAGCGTTGAAAGACGCGGTCAAGACTGTCTTGAATTTCAACCTTGTTGGAGCGCGTGTATGCGCCCATTTCAAGGTTTTCCAGAACTGTCAGCGGCGCGAAGATCTTGCGGCCTTCCGGCACCTGGATGATGCCGAGACGCACAATGTCCTGCGCTTGCACGCGCGTGAGGTCTTTGTCATGAAACATCATCGAACCCTGGCGCGGCACTAGCAAACCGGAAATGGTATTGAGCGTCGTCGACTTGCCCGCGCCGTTCGCGCCGATGAGCGTAACGATCTGGCCTTCATCGACCCGGAAGGTGACACCTTGCAGCGCGTGAATCGCGCCGTAATACACGTGGAGGTCTTTGACTTCAAGCAACATGGCTTCGTTTCTCGCTGAGTTTCTCGGCTAGGGCCGCGGCGCCGCGACCAAGGTACGCTTCGATGACGCGCGGATCGGATTGGATGTCGGCGGGCGTGCCGCGCGCGATGATCTCGCCAAAGTCGAGCACGGTGATCCATTCGCAGATGCCCATCACGACTCGCATCTGGTGCTCGATCAACAGGATGGTGAGATTGAACCGTTCGCGGATGAAGTGAATGAGATCCATCAAGTTGACGGATTCTTTCGGGTTCATGCCGGCGGCCGGTTCGTCAAGCAATAGCAACTTGGGATCGGCGGCCAGCGCGCGCGCGATCTCCAAGCGGCGTTGCTCGCCGTACGGCAGGTTCTTGGCGATTTCGCCCTGCCGATCTTGCAGGTTAAACACTGCCAGAAAATCCTGCGTGCGTTCGGTCAGTTCTTTCTCTTTGCGATCGAAGCGCTTGGTGCGCAGCACGGCGTCCATCAAATTGTAACCGGCGTGCGCGTGATAGGCGATGCGCACATTATCGAGCACGGTCAGATTGGGGAACAAGCGGACGTTTTGGAACGTACGCGCGATGCCCAGATGCGTGATTTCGTGCGGTGGCAGGCCGGTAATATCTGTTCCACCGAGCTTCAGGTTGCCCGTGGTCGGCACGTAAATGCCCGTGATCATGTTGAAAATCGTCGTCTTGCCCGCGCCGTTTGGACCGATGAGGCCAACGAGTTCTTTCTCGCGCAAAGTCAGTTCGAATTTCGAGACTGCGCGCAGACCGCCAAACTGTTTGGTCAGATTGGTGATTTCCAGTTGAATCGGAGCGGTGCTTGTGCTGGGATGCGGTGTATCAGGTGTCATCAGTGATTGCCTCCTTCAGCAGATGAGGCGACAGCATGTGCATCGGCAATCGGCCCCGATTGTGATTCAGACAATTTAGCGCGCAGCGGTGGCAAGACACGCTTCAAAAACGGCAATTCGTATGTGCCCAACAAGCCCGATGGGCGCAGCAGCATCATGATCAGCAGGAACAGCGGATAGATGACATAGCGCCAAGTTTCAAACCCTTCGGGCAGGATCAGGCGGAGGATGCCCTCCAACACGATCTGGAAGGTGAACGCCCCAAAGATCGTGCCCGTTACGCTGCCCAGCCCGCCGAGCACGACGATAATCATCGGGTTGAACGATTGGATGAAGTTAAAGGTGTTGGGATGCAGGAAGCCGTTGATATGAGCGTAGAGTGCTCCGGCAATTCCAGCAAACAAACTGCCCAACACAAAGGCCAGCGTCTTCTGGCCCGCAATATCGATGCCCATCGCTTTGGCTGCAATCTCGTCCTCGCGCACAGATAGGACCGCACGACCGTGACTGGAATGCAGCAGGTTGCGAGTGATGATGACGACGGCGAGCAGGAAGAAGGCCACCCAGAACCAGGTCGTGACCTTGGGAATGCCCACCATGCCGCGTGCGCCCTTCATTTCGGCGAAGCCTAACAGTGTGTCTGAGTTATCTAGTAGAACTTTGACGATGATGGTGAAGCCCAACGTCGCAATGCCGAAATAATCGGAACCGAGCGCCAACACAGGCAGACCAAACAGATAGCTTACCTCGGCAGCGATTGCGCCTGCGAGCAAGACCGCGAGCAGGAAAATGATCTGCAATGCAAGGTCCGCCGGAAGCGCAACGAGGAGTGCCGTAACAGGGCTGATCAGCACTTGACCGATCACAACCGCCACATATGCGGCCACGATGGCCCCCACCAAGTACAGCGCAAAAGCCGAGAGTGTGTCGATGCCACGCAAGCGAGACACCAACCGCGCGATCGTCATGATGGAGGCACCTACCAGGATGACGACCAGCGCCAAAATGACAAGTCCCGATGCGCTATGCAACTGCTGCCAACGATAGGTCACATCGGCGGCGGCATACGCACCGATCGCGTAGAAACCCCATTGACCCAGCGAGAATTGGCCATTGAAACCGTAGATCAGATTCAGCCCCAGGCTGATGATGGCGAGGACGCCACCCGTGCGGAGGATCGTGCCCCAAAAGTCATTCAGCACGCCAGCCCACATCAACCCCTGGATTACCAGGTAGATCAGCACGGCACCGCCGATGAAGCCCAGAGTACTGCGTTGGATTGGAAGTCTCATGGTCGCCGTCCTGATTAAGCTTTTTCACGTTCGGCTTCGCCGAAGATACCGGTCGGGCGCACGAAGAGCACGAGGATCAAGATCGTAAAGGCGATGGCGTCACGCATCGGGGTTGAAATATAGCCCGCGCTTAACACCTCAGCCTGACCCATAATCAGCGCGCCGACCAACGCGCCAGGGATGCTGCCGATGCCGCCCAACACGGCGGCCACGAAGGCCTTGAGGCCGGGCAGGATGCCCATCGCGAAGAAGACCTGCGTAAACGCAATCGCATACAACACGCCAGCCGCACCGGCCAGTGCCGCGCCGATGGCAAAGGTGATCGAAATAATGCCGTCGACGTTGATGCCCATCAAACGCGCCGTAGGCTTATCGTAAGCGACAGCGCGCATCGCCTTGCCTATCTTGGTGCGATGCACAATGAACTGCAACAAAATTAGTAGCACCAACGACGCCAACACAATGATGATCGCGATGTTGGAAAACGTCACCGAGCCGGCCGGTACAGACTCGCCGGGTTGCAACTGATGGAGGCCGTTGTTGATGTACCAGGTCACGACCGGGAAAGGCCGCTCATTGGTGATGAAGTTGGGCGAGAACACGAATGGCAGCGCGCCGAAATACTCCAAAAAGAATGAGACACCAATGGCCGTAATCAAGGCCGAGATGCGGGGAGCATTACGCAGCGGCTTATACGCGATGCGTTCAATTGTGACGGCCAGCAGCGCGCACACTGCCATCGATAATAGAATCACCGTGATAGAGCCAATGAGCAGGGCGAGATCGTGCGACATGCCTGGCACTAAATTAGCCAGCCACAGATGCAATCGATAGCGGCTGACGGCAAAAAAACTGACGAAGGCGCCCACCATGAACACGTCACCGTGAGCAAAGTTGATCAGGCGCACGATGCCGTACACCATCGTGTAGCCCAACGCAATCAGCGCGTAGACGAAACCAAGCTGGATGCCGTTGACGATCTGTTGAAAGAACAACGTCGGCGAATCGATCAGGCCCTGCACTAACCGTACGACGGCCAACACGGCGATCACTAGCAGCAGGATTCGACCGATCAGGCGTTGACGGATAATACGTTGGCCCAGAGACAGGGATGGGGACATCGAGATTGATCGTTGCATGGGGTACTCCGCTAATAGGGGAAGGGGCGGCACGCGTGCCGCCCCTCGTGAAAGTCGATTGCGTTACGGGCTAACTGTAGCAACCCACGACTTCTTGCCGTCTTTTACCTGAATGATGACGGCGCTCTTGATCGGATTGTGATCGGCATCATAGGTGATGCTGCCGGATACGGCGTCGAACTTGATGCCTTCCAGCGCTTTAGCAACAGCGACGGGATCGTCCTTGCCGGCATTCTTGATCGAAGTCAGCATCAGATTGGTCGCGTCGTAGGCTAGCGTCGCCAGCGCGTCTGGCACTTTGCCGCCATACTTAGCGCCATAGTTCTTAACCCAGTCCTGAACGGCCTGGCGGGTGTCTTGCTCGGAGTAGTGGTTGGTGTAGTATCCGTTATCGGCAGCCTTGACATCCAACTCGGCCGAATCCCAACCATCACCGCCCACCATCGGCACGGTGATGCCCTTCTCTTTGGCTTGCGCACCGACGAGGTTGACGATTGGGTAGTAATCGGGCAGGTAGATCATGTCAGGCTTGGCCGCAGCCACTTTCGCGAGAATGGCCGAAAAGTCGGTATCTTGTGAAGTGTAGGTCTCTTTGCCAACCACCTTGCCGCCTAGCTTGGTGAAGGCTGCCTCAAACGCCTCGGCCAGACCACGCACGTAGTCATTGCCCTGATCGAATAGCACAAACGCGGTCTTGGCTTTCAAGTTTTCCGTCGCAAACTTCGCGCCGACCGTGCCCTGGAATGGGTCGATGAAGCAGGCGCGGAAGACGGTCGGTTTGGTGGTGCCATCAACCTTCTTGGTCACTTGGACGTTAGTCGAGGTTGGGCTGATCTGGACGACGTTCTTCTCGGTCGCAATTTCCGAGATCGGAATGGACGCCTTGGAGCAAACCTCACCGACGATGTAATGGACCTTGTCCTGATCGATGACCTTGTTTGCGGCGTTGACGGCCGGATCGGCTTCGCATTGGCTGTCTTCGACGACAGCCTCGATCTTCATACCCAGCACGCCACCCTTGGCGTTCCATTCGTCAATGGCGAGCAGCGCGCCATCGCGAGTGGAAATACCGAAGGTCGGTTGACCACCGCTCAGCGGAGCAAGAATGGCAACCTTGAGTGTACCGCCAGTTGCAGGGGCTGGGGCGGCAGGCGCCTGGGCAGCAGGGGCCGGTGTGGCAGGGACGGCGGCGGGCTGGCAGGCCGCCAGCACAAAAGCGACAGCGAGCAGCAGGGAAAACAGGGATCGCGACTTCATGTTCATCTCCTCTAGTGAATTGTATGGTGCGGGTCGATTTGCAACGTGAACATCTGAGTCGTGCCGGTGAACAGTGGCCGGTCAAACCAAGCAACGCGACATTGATGACCAGAACCTCCTTGGACGCAGGTTGATTACGACACTTACTTTTTATCAGCAGGAACGGCGCTGCCTTATCCTGCAATTCAGATCAGATCTAACAAAGAATTTGTGCCCAACCCGTCACGTGTCTGTCCAATTCAACTTCTAAACCCGGGGAAAGGCGCTAGCTTGTTCAGCTGAGGTTCAATACGGTAGTTCTAACGCATACCAATTATAGGGGTAAGTTCAAGTTTTCACTATTTTACACCCTGTTGCCAAGAAGGCAACCCCGACTTGGGTGATGAAATATATCACAAACAAACAGCGTGGAAACGCACTTGCCAGATTACAAATCGGCGTGGTAAGATAGAGTCGCCTTTTGGTAGACGCGGTTATGTTCGGAGGTCAGGTATGTCAGCCCTCAAACGTGTTGCACCTTATTTGTTCCTTCAGTTCCTGCCGTTGTTGATCTTTCCACTTGAGTTGTTACAGCAGGCCTGGACACTCGTGGTGATTGTGGTTGTGGCGTTGAGCATGCTGAGTTTTTTGGTCTGGCGCGGACGGCTGTGGGCGTTGACAATGAGCATTTTCTTGCAGGGGCTCAATGTGATTATTCGCGTGATGATGCTACTGCCACGCGCCATCTCGCCGACGACTGGCGTGGATGTGCTCTTCGTCACTACCAGCCTATTAGCGATCGGCCTTTCATGGTTTCTGCTGTATCGCTTTGATCGGCCAGAACTTCGTGCAGCGATGGTGGCTTGATCTAATCTCGATCGTCTCCGCTTGCAAAAAGCAGTCCGACCTCGCATATAACGCGAGGTCGGACTGTGTGTTTTTGGCGTCAACTAAATAAGCGTGACTGGCGTGGGCTATTGTACACCGAGGTAGGTATCCTGTACCTGTTTGTTGTTGCTGAGTTCATCGGCTGTGCCCTGCATGACGATGTGGCCGACTTCCAACACGTAGCCGCGCGTGGCAACCGACAAGGCCATCATCGCGTTCTGCTCGACGAGCAAAATCGTCGTGCCTTGCGCGTTGATCTCCTTGATGATGTCGAAGATTTGCTCCACCAGAATTGGCGCCAAACCCATCGACGGTTCGTCCAGCATCAGCACTTTGGGGCGAGCCATCATCGCGCGGCCCATGGCCAGCATTTGCTGCTCGCCGCCGGATAATGTGCCGCCCGCTTGCTTGATGCGTTCCTTCAAACGTGGGAACAGCTCGAAGACGCGATTCAAGTCTCTTTGAATGCCATCCTTGTCTCGGCGCTGATAGGCGCCCATTTCCAGATTTTCCAACACCGTCATGCGTGGGAAAATTTGGCGACCTTCTGGCGCCTGCGACACGCCTTGTGCTACGATCTCGTGTGGTGGCAGTTTTTCTAATGCCACGCCGTTGAGCAGCACCGTGCCCTGGCGTGGCCGCATCAAACCTTGAATCGTGCGCAAGGTCGTGCTTTTGCCAGCGCCGTTGGCGCCGATGAGGGTGACGATCTCGCCGTCTTCAACCGAAAACGAGATGCCTTTGAGCGCGTGAATGTTGCCGTAGTAACTGTGAACGTCGCGAAGTTCTAGCATGGTTAATGCCCTCGCCCGCTGCCGAGATAGGCTTCGATAACTTGCTGATTCTGCTGGATTTCGATCGGCAACCCTTCCGCGATCTTCTCGCCGTGATCGAGCACCGACACCCGATCGGAAATGCCCATCACCACGCGCATATGATGTTCAATCAACAAGACGGTGAGATTCAAGTCTTTGCGGATGAAGCGGATAAACTCGGTTAACTGCGCCGTCTCACCCTGGCTCATGCCGGCGGTCGGCTCATCCAGTAGCAGCAACTTGGGCTGGCTGGCTAGCGCACGCGCAATTTCCAGACGGCGTTGATCGCCATATGGCAGACTGCGTGCGGTGAGCTCGGCCCGGGCACGCCCCAATCCGACGTAGTCCAACATATCGAGCGCACGGCCGCGGGCATGATCTTCCTCTTTGCTCATCGCTTCAGTGCGCAGCATGATTTGCAGTGCGCCTGCTTTCATGCGCGTGTGCATACCTACCATGACATTTTCTACCATCGTCATCGCCGGGAAGAGGCGAATGTTTTGGAAAGTGCGGGCAATGCCCAACCGCGTGATGTCGTGTGGCTTCATCTGGCCGATGTCGGTGCCGTTGAAGGTGAGTGAGCCGCTCGTGACTTGATAGACACCGGTAATCATGTTGAAGAACGTGGTCTTGCCCGCGCCATTCGGCCCGATCAAGCCCGCGATCATCCCCGGTTCCATTACGAAGTTCACTTTGTTGACGGCGGTTAGGCCGCCGAACTGTTTGGTGACGCCATTCGCTTCGAGAAATGCTGTCATGTGATCCTCTCCGCTTGGCCTAGGCTGCGCCAGCTGGCGCTTCTTCTTCAACAGGCTCTTCGGCATGGAATTGCATGCGCTGCTCACGCGTGGGCAGCAACCCTTCTGGTCGGAAGGCCATTACTAGCACCAGCACCAGCCCCAGCAGTAAGAAGCGATACTTGACCGGATCGAGGTTGGCGATGATGAAACCGCGCACGGCCTGATCGGTGACGGATGGCAGCAATACGTGAGTCGTCAAGCCGTTGAGTACGTTCTGGATCTGTTTCAAGAACAACAAGTCGGCCAAGAAGATAATCATCGCGCCCA
>JAXLWI010000098.1:0-13578 GCA_046328575.1 Anaerolineae bacterium | reverse complement strand
ATTGTTCCTGGAGGAAGATGCGGCAGCAAAGAGTTAGTCTTCAGTTTTCAGTCATCAGTTCGCGGTGCGAAATCGCTGCGAACTGATGACTGAGCATTCAGCACGACTTACTGTCCCAAAAAGTACGGCACCACTTCCAACAACAGTTGCGGATGCGACTTCATCACGATCAGCATGAGGTCTTTCAGCGACATATGCCGCGAGTCTAACTGCGCGGCGTCGTGAACGATCTTGTTGAGTTTGTCATCGGGCACTTTCAACAGCGCGTGCCGAATGCGATGCAAGCGCCGATAGAGCTTGCCAAACTCCGCGTCCCACTTTGCCGCGTAGCGCTGCAAAAACTGCGCGGACACATCGCCCGCCTGAATCGCCTCAATCGCCGTCTGCGCGGCAAACATTCCGCCGTGCATGCCGTTGGTGATGCCGCCCGCCGTCAGTGGATCGCTTTGGTGCGCGGCGTCGCCCACGCATAGATAGCCGTCGGTCACCATCTGCGGCAGCACATTGGTGATGGGGATGCCGCCGACGATCTGCGCCAGAATGGAACTGTGCGGGAAGCGTGCCGCGACGAAAGCATTCAGGTAGTCGATGGCAGTGCGCGTCTCTTTCGGATCGACCGTCATGACCAGGCCGATGTTGGCGGTGTGATTACCTTTCGGAAAAACCCAGCAATAACCGCCGGGGGCCAGCGACCAACCGAGGTGATACTGACAGACGCGCGGATTGACGTCGATACCCGTCATCAAGTACTGCGCGGCAGTGTAATAGTCCTTCAATTGCGGGATTGATTTGAGGCCTGCCCAGCGCGGCGATTGTGATTCAGTGCCATCCGCACCGATGACGACTTGCGCGCGCACTTCATGCAAGTAGCCTTGCACGTTGACGTTGACACCCTCCACCCGAGCGTTTTTGATCAGCCCTGTGACCCGCGCCTTCACCAGCACTTCAGCCCCGGCGCGCGCCGCCGAGTGCGCTAACTCGCGATCGAAGATTTTGCGTTCCAGCACCAGCGTGTGTTCGGTGGGCGGCATGAGCGCCGTATCACCATGCGCGTTGGTCAGGCTGAAGCACTCGATCTCGGCGGCGATCCACTTGGGATCGAGCGGGATGAACTTCTCGACTGTCTCTTTGCCCACCGCCTCGCCGCACCGCACCGGTGAACCGATCTCCTGCCGCTTCTCCAGCAGCAGCACCGACAACCCGGCTTCCGCGCACGTCCGCGCCGCAATCGAGCCCGCCGGTCCCGCGCCAATCACCACGACGTCATATTCAGTCTTCATGCGCGGCCTCGCCGATTGACAATGGCTCTCGTATCGAGAGTGCGCCGGTGGGACACGCCGGAATGCACCGGCGGCATAATGTGCAAATGTCCGTTTCGATCAGCAGAGTCGCGTCGTGCAGAGTGATGCAATCGGGCGGGCAGACGGCCACACACGCGCCGCAGTAGGAACAATGATCGTAATCGACGGCAATGTAAACGCTTACCGATAGAGTCTGATCCATCAGATACTCCTTCTTAAGGAATGCTCCACCCAAGCTAACTGCCGCTTGATCAATTATAGCCAGTAACTGATTCTGAGCCAACACGCGCCGTCAATGCCAAGGCCTTGGTGACAGCATTCACAAATCGCGCAAAAAACAACGAGAAATCCAGCACGAACTTCGAGCAAAATGGAATTATATGGTTGACACCTGCGAAAAGCTTACCTATACTTTGTACAACCCCACACAATTTAAAATCGAGGAGGCAGACAATGACCGACAAGCCGTGGTTTAAGCACTACGACCCAGGTGTTCCGACCTCACTGACGTATCCCGACGTTCCGTTGTTTGCTTTCCTCGAACAGAGCGCAGCCAAGTATCCAGATAAGCCCGCCATTCACTTCAAACCGTCGCATCAAGGCTTCGCCAAAAGCCTGCTGACCTATCGCCAACTCAACGAGTTGACCGATCGGATGGCGGCCGCACTGGCAGGCCTGGGGGTCAAGCAGGGCGATCGGGTGGCGATCTTCATGCCCAACATCCCGCAGTTCATCATCGCCTACTACGGCATCTTGAAAGCGGGCGCGGTGGTTGTCGCCAGCAATCCCACCTACACCGATCGTGAGCTGGAGCACCAGCTGAAGGACAGCGGCGCGCAGACCATCATCTGCATGAGCCGCTTTTACGACACCGTGAAGCGCGTGCTGCCACACACGGACATTAAGAACGTCGTCGTCACCAACATCAAAGATTATATGAGCGGCCTGCTGCGCATCTTGTTCTCGCTGGCGAAAGAGAAGAAGAGCGGTGACCGCGTGACGCTGACGCCCGGCCACCTGGACTTTATCAGTCTGCTGGCGAAGTACACGCCCGATCAGCGTCCCAAGGTGACGGTGAAGGGCGACGACATGGCGTTGTTCCAATATTCGGGCGGGACGACGGGCGTGCCGAAAGCCGCGGTGGCGCTGCATCGCAACCTGGTGGCGAACACGCTGCAAATTCGCGCGTGGATTACGGGCTTGATTGAGGCACAGGAAACGTGGCTGCTGGCGATTCCGTTGTTCCATGTGTACGGCATGGTAGCGGGCATGTCGGCAGCCGTGCAGGCCGCAGCAGCGATGATCACCGTACCGAATCCGCGTGACCTCGATTCGGTGGTCGATGCGATCGACGCGTACAAGCCAACGCTGTTCCCCGGCGTGCCGCGCATGTACAACGGCATCAACAACTATGCCGGAATCGAGAAGCACGATCTGCGCTCAATCAAAGCCTGCATCTCCGGTTCCGCGCCGCTGCTGCTGGACATCAAGCAGAAGTTTGAAGCGATTACGGGCGGCAAGTTGGTGGAAGGTTACGGTATGTCGGAAACGCCGACAGCCACCCACTGCAATCCATTGCAGGGCGTCAACAAAGAAGGCTCGATCGGGTTACCGTTCCCTAACGTGGAATGTCGCATCGTCAGCCTGGACGATGAGGTGACGCCGCTGCCCACCGGCGAGATCGGCGAGTTGTGCATACGTGGACCGCAAGTAATGCATGGCTACTGGAATATGCCCACCGAAACAGCCAATTCGCTGCGCAAGCATCCCGATGAACCGAACGGCGCGCCGTGGCTGCATACCGGCGACATCGCCCGCGTAGACGAGGAAGGGTACTTCTACATCGTCGATCGCAAGAAGGAACTGATTAAAGCGGGCGGCTTCCAGGTCTGGCCGCGCGAGATTGAAGAGGTGCTGGCGTCACATCCGGCGGTGCTGGAAGTGGCCGCGGCGGGCCTGCCCGATCCCAACAAGGGCGATGAAACCGTCAAGGCGTGGGTGGTGTTGAAAGACGGCATGTCGGCCACCGAGGCTGAGTTGAAGAAGTTCTGTGAAGACAAACTGGTGGCCTACAAGCGCCCACGCACGATCGAGTTTAAGAAGGAACTGCCCAAGACGATGGTGGGCAAGATCCTGCGCCGCGAACTGGTAGCCGAGACGAAAGCGGCGATGCTACAGAAGTAAGTAGTCGTCAGTTGTTAGTCGTTAGTTAGTAGTTATCAGCGGTTAGGGGTCACCGTCGAGATGCGACGGGCGCAGCGGAAATATGATAAACTCTGCGCTCGCCACATCTCGGCGGTGATTTTTGTTGCTTATATGGGGGATCAACTGTGAAGACGATTGCGGCGTTGTTCGATGTAGATGGGACGTTGTTTACAGGGCACGTGTGGCGCGGCATGCTGGACTATTTTCGGCGGACGCGCGGACCGTGGCCGGTACGCGCCTTTTGGTATGCGCATCTGCCGTCGTATGGGCTGCGTAAGTTGAGGTTAATCAGCCAAGAGCAGTTTCGCGGGCCGTGGGGGGCGCATCTGGCGTGGCTGGTCAAAGGCTGGCAGGCCGATCAGTTGCAGGGGTTATATGACTACATCGCGCACGAATACGTGACACCTTATCGGCGTGAAGATACGATCGGGTTGCTGCAGCAGCATCGCGCGCAGGGTCATGTGATCGCGCTGGTTTCGACGGGCTTCACCGATATGACCGCGGCGATTGGACGGACGATCGGCGCGGACATTGCCGTCGGCACAGACCTGATCATGAAAGACGGCCGCTGTACGGGCGGCACCGTGCGCCCGATCGTGATTGGCGCCCAAAAGGGTCTAGCGGCTAAGGCGAAGTTGGCGAAGTTGGGCTATGACGTGGATTACGCGCAGTCGTACGCGTACGCGGACAGCATCACCGATATGGGCCTGTTCGACATCGTCGGCAATCCACGCCCGGTGTATGCCGATGCGGAATTAGCGCGAGTTGCCCAGGCGCGCGGCTGGCCGGTATTTGGAAGCGAGCGGGCGACAGGCGAATAGTGTGATGGGTAGCGCCTTCGCGGGCGTTGGGGCCAACCGTGGATGGGAACCCTAACTTGGTTGACGCGCAGGGTACGGAGGGTTTATGATGAACGAGGGTGCTGCGCGGATAACAATCCAAAGTCGTCTGAATAAGGAGTGTGCCATGTCATCGAAAGCGTGCTGCGCGTGCGAGTCAAACCGTTCGAGTACCGGCCAATGGTTTGCCGCCGGAGTGCTGGCGAGTGTCCCGCTGGCGATGGCCGGGGGGTGGATTACGTACAGCCGATTCGGCATCGATCATCACGTGCCGCTGCCGCCCGCGATCGAGGCGGATCGCGCCACGCTGTATAGCACGGAAGTGGGCCTGCTCAATTTCTATACGGCTAAAACGACCGGACGCCCCCTGCTCTTGATCCACAGTGTGAATGCCGCCGCGTCGGCGTATGAAATGCGGCCAATCTTCGATCACTATCGCGCCCACCGTTCCGTGTACGCGCTCGATCTGCCCGGCTTTGGGTTTTCAGAACGAACCGATCGCGCCCGGACACCTGAGGGTTTCGCGCACGCGATCGTGGAACTGATTGAGACGCAAATCGGCGAGCCGGTGGACGCGGTGGCGTTGTCGCTGGGCAACGAGTTCGCCGCTCGCGCCGCGCAGCAACGCCCTGAACTGTTCCATTCGCTTGCGTTGATCTCGCCCAGCGGCTTCAACGCGCCCGGTGAAGGCCGCTCGACACAGCAGGCTGTGCAGCAGGGTCGCAGCGAGTCGGCCTATCGGGTGTTGGCGAATCCGCTGTGGGGGCAGGCGTTGTACGATCTGATCGCGACGCGGCGCAGTATCGAGTTCTTTTTGAAGCAGAGTTTCGTCGGCGCTGTGCCAGTGGAGATGATCGATTACGCATACGCGACGGCGCATCAACCGGGCGCGCACTACGCGCCGCTGCGCTTCGTCAGCGGGTTGTTGTTTACGCGCAATGTGCGCGAGGCGGTGTACGCGCAGGTGACGATGCCGGTGCTAGTGGCTTACGACCGCGACGCGTTCGTGAGTTTTGATGCTCTGCCCGACTTTACGGCCGCGCACACTAACTGGGAGGCCGTGCGGATCGAGTCGACGCTGGGCTTGCCGCAGTTTGAGGCGCTGCCCAAGTTGACGGCGGCGCTGGAGGCTTTCTGGGGCGAGGTGGGCGGCTAGTTCTGACGGGGCATTCAGAATCGCGACGTGTAAACGGCGGAGGTGCGAGACACTTCCGCCGTTGTGTTTATCAAGGCGCGGGTCTTGGTATGAACTGCGTGTCATTTAGCAGACGGCATCATAAAAAACAGCGTGGACATGTTAGAATGATCACATCTCTCGGGAGGAGATAATTCATGTCTACATCTATGATGAAGGCTGTGCGGATTCACAGTTATGGTGGGGTCGAGACTTTGAGGCACGAAGAAGCACCGCGTCCGGCGGCAGGCGCGGGTCAGGTGCTGGTGAAAGTGGCGGCGACGTCGGTCAATCCGTTTGACTGCGCCGTGCGCGCGGGCTACATGTCTGGCTGGTACAACTATCCACTGCCGCATACGCTTGGATTGGATGTAGCCGGGACCGTCGCCGAGGTGGGCGAAGAGGTGAGCGGCTTCGCAATCGGCGACGAGGTGTATGGCCGGGTCGATCCTGGTCAAGCGGGAGCCTATGCGGAATACGTGGCCGTCAACGCCGCACTGCTGGCGCGCAAGCCGTCGACGCTGAGTTTCCAGCAGGCAGCGGGCATTCCGCACGTGATGCTGACGGCATGGGCGGGACTGTACGCCGGGGCCAATGTGAGCACCGGTCAGCGCGTGCTGATCCATGGAGCCGCGGGCGGCGTGGGCCACATGGCGGTGCAACTGGCCAAGCGGCGCGGGGCGTATGTGATTGGTACGTGTTCGGCCCGCAACGTGGATTTTGTGCGCGGCCTGGGCGCAGATGAGGTCGTCGATTACACAGCTACGCCGTTCGATAATGTGATCCACGACATGGATGTGGTGTTGGATACGGTCGGCGGGGAGACGCAGGACCGCTCGTGGAGTACGCTGAAACCGGGCGGGGCGCTGCTATCGACGATCCAGACGCCGTCGGCGGATACGGCGGCGACACACAATGTCCGATCGGGCCTGGTGTTTGCGGCGATGCCGAATGCGGCGGCGTTGGTGCAAGTGGCGCAGTGGGCGGAGGCCGGTGAGTACAAGGTGGAAGTGTCGAGCGTGCTGCCGCTGGCTGAGGCACGGCGCGGCCATGAGATGAGCGAGACACGCCGGACACGCGGGAAGATTGTGCTGGCGGTGAGTTAGTCTGATAACCTAATGTGCAACACTTTCTTGTCCCATGTCTAACAGGCCGTCTAAGTCGAGTGGCTGACGGCCGAGCTGGAGATTGAGAAACACGCCGACCGTATGCGCCAGCACTTTGCGAATCAGGCGATGTTGGAAATGCCACAGGTCATGTACACGAATGCGCTCCACCGCGAAGCGTTCGGCTAACTGGGAACCGACCGTTTCGACACATTTACGAATACGAGCACAGAGTTTGAGGACGAGGCGCGGCACAGTGCTGGTCATCCGCTTACGGGGTGGGGTGATCACGAGTACCCCATGTGCGGCCAAAAGGGCTTGGCGAAACTCGTCGATGAACCCTTTGTCGGCTGGGACGACGCCGAGGCAGTGCTCGACCAGTTCATCCAGAAACTGAATGTCGTGCGGGCGTGCGGGTAGCAACGGAAAGTAGGTAATCATGCCCATCGGCGAAACCCGCAGGCCAAGTTTGAAACCATAGTAGGTCAGTTTTTTAGCGGCGCAATGCCCATAATCGGCCTCGGGTTTGAAACAGCGATCACGGCGACTGCGTGTGAAGACGCACACTGGCAAGGGCATCGTATCGATGATCTGCACTGGATTATCGGCTTGACCGCTCACGACCGTGAGCTGCTGTTGAATGGCCGCCTTCGCTTGCCATAGATTGGCGGCTTGGCGCACAAACAGACTCCGGTCGTGCAGGCGCGGAAACCAGGCTTGATAATGTTGCCGAAAATAGTGGAACAAGTCCTTGTCCGTGTTCAATTTGAAGTACTCGCCGCAAATTTCCAGGGTGATGACTTCCTCGTCCGTTAACTGTGGCGTGAAGCCGCCATGCCGCAGCGGCTGCTCGCCGAATAAGGCACGATACTGGTCGCACACTAAGCAGTACACACTGATGATAAAATCGTCACGATCCATCGGGTGCCTCCGGTTCGAATAGGTTGGGTGGTGCCATCTATTCTATGCCGAACGGCCCGATGGATCACTTCAAAAAGAGTTGCACATTAGGTTCTGATAGTCTGATAGTTCGATAGTGCGATAGTCGGCGTACTGCGCCCGACCCGATTGGCTAAGCGGGTCGGGCGCATTTTTGTTGATAGCCTGTGGTCATCGTCCGCATCCTCGCGGGCGTTAGGGCCAACCGCGAGTTTGTAGGCGACGGTGAGCGGGGCGGGTTAGTTCAGGCTAAAGGGCGGATACTGATCGGTGACCATCAGGAAGGCGTAGGCGGCTACTCGCCACCACCAGCGGCCGACGCCGACGACGAAGTCGAAGATGGCGCGGGGGTATTGGCCGGTCAGCAAGATGGCGAACCAGGCGCCGATGACGGCGAAGACGGCGGCAATGCCGAGAAAGAACAGGGCGATGTAATGCGGAATCGCCAGCAGCCATTTGACCAGCGGCAGCCATCGATTGAGATCGGTGTCGGCCTTGGGATAGTCGATCTCTAAGTGCACGGATTGTTCTTCGACGGTGGAGGGATACCGATCGGTGAGCAGCGCGACGTACGCGGTGACGCGCGCGCCAAAGCGGGCCAGTTCGCGCGAGAAGTCGAACCACCAGCGCGGGTAGCGCTGCCGAAAGACGATCATCAGCGCCGTGGCGGCGGCCAGGCCGCTGATTAGGCCGCCAGCCGTTTCACGCGTGATGCGGATGATTTGACCGGTGTTGTCCAGGAAGATCGTTCGGGTCACCGTTTGCCCGGCTCCGGACAGCAGGCCCAAAATGATGGCGATGGGGATCAGCCAGATGAGGCGGAAGAAGGTGGTGGTGCGATCGAGCTGGGCCGGATAGTCGACGGTCAGACGAGCTGCATAGGGGTTGGAATCAGCCATGAGATGTGCCTCTCTTTTCTGTTGGTGGTTGTGATCGATGCGCTGTGAGCCGAGTGACGCGGCCCATACGGTCAGGCCAGTTAGGGATCAGTATAGCGGCTGAGGCTGGTGACTGCTTGACGCGCACCTGACCTTGGGCGTAGTCACGCTGACAGATAGGGATCAGTAGAGGCCGAAGGTTGGCTCACCAGCGATGGTCAATGCGCGGCGTCGCCCGGTGTGGAGAATGGCGATCGGGGCGGGGCTGAGGGACGATCAAAAAACGACCTCGGCGAACGCGTCTGGGGTACGCGCACTCGCGGAGGTCGCTAATATAAGACAGGGTCGCGGTTAGGCCGCGGCAGGGCCGCGTTACTTGAGGCTCAGCCGCTTCAGAATATCCGGTCGTTCCTGGAGCTGCACTAGAGAGAAGGCTTTGAATTCGGCGAACCACGCAAAGAGGTCCTGAGCCGCCGCATCGCGCACGGCGGTGGCGCGCGGCACCGCTTCGATGGCGTTGATCTGCGCCTGCTTGGTGGCTTGCAGCGCATCGAGCCTGGCCCGCAGGTCTTGCAGTTTGGCGGCGGTGACGGTCTTGCGCGCCAGACGCTCGGCATACGGTGGCTTTAAGCCTTCATCGACTAAGCGAGCGGCGGCGCCGATGAAGTTTTGAAAGTCGGCGGGTTCGCGGCCATCCAAGCCCAGCGCGGCGCGGCCCTGCGGATCTTTGAGGAAGACCGCTTTGCCGTAACCGCGCAGTTTGCGATAGAGACCGCGAGCAGATTTTTCGGCGGCTCTGAAGGCGGCCGTGGCACCCGCTTGATTGGCGTCGGCGTCCTGCCGAGCGGTGAAGCCGTCGAGGGCGGCTGGCAAAGTTCGTCTAGCACACGCTTGAGTTCAACGCCAGTATACCGCTCGGCTAGTTGCGGCCCGGCTTCGATATCGGCAATGGCGGCCCGCAAACATTGTTGAATGATGAGGAGGTCGTTTTCCAGTTTCTTATCTTGGGCAGAGCGAGGCCTGGTCGACTTGGCAGGTTCGATGGGGGTCGGTACCGGTGTTGTAGTCATGCTATTTGTCCTTTCGAAGCGAATTGAAATGTTATGTTCAGTCAATATGCTTAGTCTAGGGCGTCAAACGCTTAGTCTAAGGCGTCAGATGCTTAGTTGAAGGCGTCAAAGGCTTAGTCTAAAGCGTCGAATACTTAGTCTAAGGTGTCAGATGCTTAGTTTGGAGCGTCGCATGCTTAGTCTGAGGCGTCAAAGGCTTAGTCTGAGGCGTTCGATGCTTAATCTGAAGCGTCAGATGCTTAGTCTAGGGTGTCAAATGCTTAGTCTATGCCGTCGAATGCTTAGTCTGAAGCGTCAAATGCTTAGTCCAAAGCGTTAAGGGCTTAGTCTGCACCATCCTCGGCTTAGGCGATGGCGGTTGACGATTCAGCAACAGCGTCGAGGGCTGAAACGCAGCGGGGTCCGGCTGGGTCAGGGTGGAAGTCCGGTTTGGCGGGGCGGCACAGGGCAGTGTGTTGTCCGTTTAGGATATTTAGTAGCGGCCCTTGCCCCCGCGGCCAAGCCGTGCTGATGAGAATATGATCAGTTGGGGGAAAAGTCAAATCAAGGATGAGGGAGAGGGATGAGAGATGAAGCCGAAGGGAACAGGAATGAGGGGGCAAGCAAGCTTGCGATTGGCACAGCAATGTAATATGATTGCGGACGATGATAAACCGCATGGTTGATCGATTCACGATTCTTTTAATAAGTACTAGCACAAAAGACGAAGAGTTGCATTGCTTTCTTCAATAACCTGAAAATCTAAGGCGACTTTAGGATTTGATCATGTCTATAGACCGCCGGAATCAAATTCTCGCTCAATTCGCAATCTTCACTGGACGCATCATGTCCGCCGCGTTCTTGCGCAACACATCTGATTACATTCCCGGTGTTGAACGCATTCATCCCTTGATGACGGGCATTTACAAGCCTGCGTGGTCAGAATATGCGTTGTGCATCAAGATGGCACCCGGCTCACCTTATGAACGCAAAGATGAAATTTTGTTTTTGGATGATGGACGTTGGTTGATGACTTACTCGCCACGTTCGGGCGGTTTGGAAATCTCCGACAACCGCGCCTTAGTGCGCTGCATGGATGATCATGTGCCGTTGGCCGTAGTTCAGCAAGTGACGGATAAAACGCAAGGTTCGACATATCGAATATTGGGACTGGGTGTCATTGAGAGCTACGACTCAAGGCGCGATGTGTTCATTGTCGAAAGCGCAGATTTAGGCGCGTTGGCACAAGTGAGCAACGCCCTTCCCGACGACATGAAGCGCTATGAGATGTTGCTCTATGCTCAACTAACTAATGACTTCCGCCCGTTTGTTCAAGAAGATCGCATCTCCTATGTCGCTTCACAGCCAAAACGCGACGAAGCCTTTAGAGAAGTCTTGCTCACTGAATATGATTTTGCCTGTGCGATCTGCGACATGAAGTTTGTTGTTGATAACCTCCACGAGGCACAAGCCGCGCATATTGTCCCTAAAAACCAGAATGGCACTGATGATCCACGCAATGGGCTAACGCTCTGCCGCGCACATCACTGGGCGTTTGATGCAGGTTTATTTACGCTAACGTCTGATTTCATCGTGCGGCTCAGTCCGGTAGTGCAACGGGCCGACATCCGCAAGGTGGAAATGCAAACGTTAGAAGGTCAGCGCATCCGTCAGCCATTGAGAGAAGTGGTGCTGCCGCATCCCAAAGCGTTGGAGTGGCATCAGGTCAACGTGTTTCGGGCGTAGGCGACTCGGCAACCGACCGCGAGGACGCGGTCGGAGAGCAGACGAAGCAACTATCCTCAATGTCGAGAAATGAAACCACTAAGGCAATAGCGTCAACGAAACGACGCAAATTGGAGACCTCGGTGGTTTCGCTTCCGCGTAAGCGTCTTGCCTGAGTGGCGAGCGCACATCACGTTCGCCCTCGCTTGACCTGCGCCCCAAATCGCTGCGGTGGGGCAGACCGCACATGGATTGCTCGGCGCGTTAGCGGCAGAAATTGACGCGTCAATAGGC
The DNA here is from genome assembly GCA_046328575.1 of Anaerolineae bacterium. Taxonomy (GTDB): domain Bacteria; phylum Chloroflexota; class Anaerolineae; order Fen-1058; family Fen-1058; genus JAGOBP01. The sequence goes on along the minus strand of JAXLWI010000098.1, from coordinate 2,068 downwards.
ATAATCGGCGTGGTGGCGGTTGAGGTGATCATCCTAGGCGCGGCGTTGAGGCCGAGGACGATGTCGCCAATCAAACCCCAACCGCCACCGCGCATTACCTGGCTCGCTATCGCGCCACCCCCTCAAAGGTGTGTGATTGCCATCAAGTTGCAAGCAAGCCGCAACACATCCGAAATATTCTGCGCCTCAAATCGGCCTACACTCAAGCCAGCAGTTCACACCGCGCAGCCATTCGACTCACCCGACAATTGACCTTATTCAGACCAGGAGCCTAAGATGTATCATTCACTTCGTTCGCTCGTCTTGCGGCTTGTGATCGTCACCGGCTTGGGCCTGCTGACGCCCCTATCAGCCGCCCAGGCCGCCCCTCGCGCCGATACCGCCCTGCCGCCCATTCCTGTTGGAACGTCCCCGCAGGCAGTGGCCGTTAACCCGGTCACGAATAAAATCTACGTCGCCAATCAGGACAGCACGAATGTGACGGTGATTGACGGCGCGACTCATGCGACGACCAACGTCAACGTCGGGACGCAGCCCTACGCCGTGGCCGTCAATCCGCTGACCAACAAAGTCTACGTTGTCAATCAGGGCAGCGACACTGTAACGGTGATTGACGGGCTCACAAACGCGACCGCCACCGTCAACGTTGGGCTCCAGCCTTATGCCGTAGCCGTCAACCCCGTGACCAACAAGATCTATGTCGCTAACTACGTGGGCGGCAACGTCACCGTGATCAACGGCGCGACCAACGCCACAACGACCGTTAGCGCCGGGTCAGGGGCGATCGCCGTGGCCGTCAACCCGACAACGAACAAGATCTATGTCGCCAACTACGGCAGCAACAATGTTACCGTGATCGACGGCGCAACCAACGCTACAACCTCTGTCAGCACCGGAGTGTGCCCTGCGGCTGTAGCCGTGAACGCGGTGACCAACAAAGTCTATGTCCCCAACTTCACCAGCAACAGCGTGACGATCATTGACGGCACGACTAATGTCACGACCACCGTCAGCGCCGGAACGGCTCCCCTGGCCGCAGTCGTCAACCCGGTGACCAATAAAGTCTACGTCGCCAACATGCTCAACAGCACCCTAACGGTGATCGACGGCGCGACTAACGGCACGACCAGCGCCGGCACCGGGACGCTCCCATGGGCTGTGGTCGTTAACCCGGTGACCAACAAGATCTATGTGACCAACAGTGGCAGCACCAACCTGACGGTGATTGACGGCGCGACCAGTGTCACGTCGACGGTCAGCACCGGGTCAAGGCTTCAGGCCGTCGCTATCAACCCGGTCACGAACAAGGTGTATGCTGCCAACGCTGGCAGCAACGCCGTCACGGTGATCGACGGCGCGACCAACAGTGCGACCACCGTCGGCGTTGGGATCCGACCGTATACCGTGTCCGTCAATCCGGTCACCAATCTGGTCTATGCTTCCAGCGTGGCCAGCAGTACCGTCACGCTGATCGATGGCTCGACCAATCTGTTTGCGGCAACCATCAATGTCGGCCACAGCCCAAACGGCGTAGCCATCAATCCCATCACCAACCGGGTCTACGTCGCTAACGCGGATGACGGGACGATCGCCGTGATCGATGGCGCAGCCAATCTGGTCGCAACGACCGTCAACGCCGGGTCCAGTCCTCAGGCCATCAGCGTCAATCCGGTGACCAACCAGGTCTACGCGGCCAACTACTGGAGTGCCAACGTCACACTGATTGACGGGGCAACTCTGGGCACGACGACCATCCCAACTGGCGTGTGGCCGTGGGCTATCGCCGTCAATCCGGTCACGAACAAGGTCTACGTCACCAATCAGGGCAGCAATACCGTGACCGTGATCGACGGCGCGACCAAGACTACGACCACCGTCAGCGTCGGAGCAAGTCCGCTTGGCGCAGCCGTCAACCCGGTCACGAACAAGGTCTACGTCGCCAATCAGGACAGCAATACCGTGACCGTGATCGACGGCGCGACCAATGTCCCGACGACACTCAGCGCTGGGACGCGGCCCTTTGCGGTGGCGGTGAACCCGATCACGAACAAAATCTATGTCGCCAACT
>JAXLWI010000097.1:0-13637 GCA_046328575.1 Anaerolineae bacterium | reverse complement strand
CAGCAGATGCTGATCGGGGACGGTCTCACCCCAGTTCCACGTCGGCGTGGGACGCGAACCGCCCCCCGGCACCGCGTCCGACACCACAATCGGCGCCGCTGCGGCGTCATCGGCGCGGGTGAGGTACACAAACGATTTGTACGAAGCGGTGGTGTTATCGCGAGCCTGCCAGTACAGGGTAATCTCCAGGTATGAGCCGGGCCGATTGTCCGTTGTCGCCAGCGCGTAGCCCAATAACGCCGCGAACTTTTCGAGATTCACGTCCAGGCGATTCGGAATAGTGTTGACGGTGAGCGTTGCGACGCGCACCGCGTCGCCGCCCAAGCTGGTAGTCTGCCGCCAAGCGCCGAAGGAACTGTACAGGCCAACCAGCAGAGTGTATTGCCCTGGTTCGGCCGTAATCGGCAGCATCAACGTATGTCGATCGACAATGACCTCGCCCGGCTGCCAACTCTGTGTCGGACGTACGCCGTCAGTGGGCGGAGCATCAAGCTGGGCCACCACGTTGCCTTTGGCATCGACCACGTGCATAAATACGATGTAGCCTGTTTCCATCGTGTATTGCGTCTGCCAGCGCAAAGTCAGATCGACCGCGCTGCCCGGCACCAACTGATCGTTCGCCAATTCAAAGCCCAACAGGCGAATGCGATCGCCGATGTAGATCGGTAGGTTCAACGGCCCGATGGTCTCCGTCAGCGATTGCGAGGTATTCACGACGGACAAGGACTGATTGGAAGGTGCGGTGGGCGTCAGCCGATTGACATTGTTCAGGACCAATACTGTCGCCAGCGTAACGATGGTCAACAACGCCACCGAAGCCAACGAGGTCGCCACCCGCCACACGCGTTGAACGCGAGTCCGCGCCGTAAGCCGCACTTTCAGCCGCAAGGTCAGATCAGCCGCAGGACGGGCCGAGTCCCAGCGCGTGTGCAGTACGCGGGTCAGATCGGCCTGCAGCGCGGTTACTTCACGGTCATAGGCCTCGCAGTCCGTGCATGTCGACAGATGTGCTTGCAAGGCCTCGCGTTCCGATCGAGTAAGTTGATCGCGGCCCACGTCCAAATAGCGACGTGCGTCCGCATGAGTCACAACCATCATATCCGACCTCATTCTAGATCAACCGATCCCTTCAGGACTTCGCGCAAACGTGTATGCGCCGCGCTCAAGCGGGCGCGCACGGTCCGATCGGTTACACCTAGCACCCGCGCGATGTCTTCCTGCCGCAGATCGTGGAAGTACCGCAAGACGATCACCTCGCGATGTTTGTCGTCGAGCGCATGGATCGCATTCCAGACCGCATCATGGCTTTCTCGATCGATCGCCGTGTCTTCCAGTAGCGCGCTTTCGACACGGAGCAAGGTGCGCAGTATCTGGGTTAGCCGCGCGCGAGCACGCCGTTTGCGCAGCCGCCCACGGCACACGTTCAGCGCGATGGCGTACACCCACGTTGCGAAACTAGCTTCGCCTCGGAAGGTGTCTAGCCGTTCGATGGCGCGGATGAAGGCCTCTTGCGTCGCTTCATCAGCCTCGGCGGGATCGTCGAGCATGGAGACGGCGAGCCGATAGACACGGGTCTCATGGGCGCGAATCAACGCCTCGACGGCCAGTGCGTCGCCTTCGCGGCTGCGCAGAATCAGTTGCAGGGTGTCCGTGTGATCCACGTTTGTCTATTGGATGCGTGACTAACTTGTTACCGGAAAATTCGACCACATTCACTTTACACGCGGATTGAGCGCCGCGTTCAAACTTTCACCTAGCATACCACACGCCACGCTGAAAATGATCAACGCCAGCGCAAACGGCAAATATACCCACCAGTACGTCAGCGGATTGCCCGCCGCACCCAGAATCCAACTGCGATTCAACGCCAGCAATTGTCCCCACTCGACTGTGCCGCCCAGCTTAAAGAACGCGAAGGTCGCATCGACGATGACCATGCCGCCTACATCGCGCGCCACTAGCACAATAGCAGGCGAGAGCGCGTTGGGCAGCAAGTGCCGAAAGAGTATGCGCGTTGGTCGCGCGCCAACAGCCCGTGCCGCCAGCACATAGTCGGCCGATTTCAACCGTTGAATGTTGGCGTTGATCAAGCGCGTGTACGGCATCCACGAAAACACGATCAGCGTCGCCATGATGGGATTTAGTCCGGCGTTGGCCAGCAAGGTCGGCACCGGCGTCGGCGGCACCAGCCAATCGGGCGCGGTCTCGGTGAATAACTGCAAAAACAGCAGCACGGCGATTACGGCCGGAAATGACAGAAAAGCATCCGTCACACGTAAGACAAGCCCATTCACCCAGCCACCGAGGTAACCACTCACCGCGCCGAGGAGTGTGCCCAATGTCATCGAGCTGATCGCCACGATCAAGCCCAGGCGCAGCGCGCTGCGCGTACCCCACACTAGCGCGTGAAAGACATCGTATTGCTCCTGCGTCGTGCCCAACTTGAATTTGTCGCTGGGTGGTTGCGGCACGGCGATTGATTGCCGGCCGACGATCTGGAGACCGCTGGGATTGCGCGGATCGCGCGGTGGCGAGAGCGTTGGCGCAGCGATAGCGGCTGCCACATAGACTCCAAGGATCAATAGCGCCAGCACACCTTGTCGGCGTGAGAGCAGGCGTCGCATGAAACGCACGAAGCGGCGCAGCATGTTGATCATGAGCCGAGCCTTTCACGCAACCGCGGATCGACCAGCGCGTGTACAACGTCGAGCAAGAAGGTGATCGTCAGTACGATCAAAACGCTATAGAAGGCCAGCCCCATCGCCGGGGCAGGATCGAACGTTACGAATAGCGAAGCCTGCGCGGTCGTGATGGCGAACACATCGGACAAGCCGTGAAAGTTGAAGAGCAGTTCCACCAAGTAGACACTCGTGATTAATGATGCCGCCGAGACGGCACTGCTCGTTACGATTGGGACCAGCGCATTACCCAACGCGTGTCGCAACACTACGGCGCGTTCGCGCAGGCCTTTGCCGCGCGCGACGGTCACGTAATCGCGATCGAGTTCTTCAGTAACCGCTGTACGGGTGATGCGATTCAGCGTCGCCCACTGCGCCAGCGCCAGCGTCAATACCGGCATCGCCATATGGCGCAGCGCATCCAGCGACACATCTGGCCGACCGTTCAGCAAACCATCGATCGTCACCAGTCCGGTGTAACTATGAAAAGCGCCGGAGGCAACCAGGGTCTTGGTTGCGTCGCTCAGTCGATCGAGTGGGAAGATTTTCAAGCCAATGTAGAAGATCGCCAGCATGACAAAAGCCAGCAGAAAAATGGGGATGGCGGTGCCAATGAAAGCAAAGAGTTGCACCCCGTGATCGAGCCGTTTGCCGCGACGGGCCGCCGACCAGCTGCCTGTCAATACGCCCAGCGGAATGAACAGGATGGATGACCACAGCAACAACTCGGCGGTTACGGGCGTCCGTCGCAGCAGAAACGGCAAGACTTCTTGCTTAAAGCCGATGCTCCAGCCCCAATCGCCGTGCAGCATTTTTTCCAGCCAGCCCGCGTATTGCACCAGAAACGGCTCGTCCAGATGCCGCTGCGCGATGATGCTCTTCATTAGTGGATCATCCGGCATTAGTTCGTCGAGATTAACTTTGGGCGGCACATACAGATAAGCGCGACGCTCAGGCGGAGCCAACATTGAGATTCCGTACAACGCGGCGGTGATCACGATCAATGTCAACGGCACGGCGAGCAAGCGGCGTAGCAGAAAACTTAGGATTGGCGGCATGGCGGCCTCAGACAACCCGATGGATTTGTGCATCGTTATTGGATGCGGCTGGAGTCAAAAAGCGGAAGGCACGATCGGGGGCAAGCAAAAAGGCCGATGCAATTGCATCGGCCTTAGAGCGGGAGACGGGATTCGAACCCGCGGTCTTCTCCTTGGCAAGGAGACGCTGTACCACTCAGCTACTCCCGCGTAACAGTGCCTGCTCTTCGCTCGGCACCATAGTGCCGAGGCGCAGGATTGAACTGCGGACACCGCGATTTTCAGTCGCGTGCTCTACCAACTGAGCTACCTCGGCGATAGCGAGCGAGATTTTACCGCAGCCACGCAGTCTTGTCAAGCAACTTTTTGAACAAAGCTTGCGGTATAATCGCGGCATGACCTCCACACCTTGGCCGATTCTCGGCCATGATTGGGCCGTGACACAACTCGATCGCGCGGTGCGCGATCAGTATGTGGCGCACGCCTATCTGATCAGCGGCCCGGCGCAAATCGGCAAAGCGACGCTGGCGAAAGCGCTGGCGCTGGCGCTTAACTGCACCGGCGATAATCGCCCCTGTGGCACGTGTCGATCATGCAAGTTGATCGCGGCAGGTAAACATCCCGATGTGCAAGTGATCGAACCCGACGGCCGCACGCTGAAGATCGATCAGGTGCGCGCGCTCGAACACGATCTCGCGCTGCGACCCGTCGAAGGCCGTTATCGTGTAGCGCTTCTCGATCAGTTTGAGACGGCCACGATCGAGGCGCAGAACGCCCTGCTCAAGACGCTCGAAGAGCCGCCAGGCTATGTGGTGTTGATCCTCGTCGCGGCTGATCCAGAATTGCTGTTGCAGACGATTGTGTCTCGCTGTCAGGCGATTGCGCTGCGACCGTTGACGATCGCACAAGTGCGTGACGCGCTCAGCGCCTCGCGCCCGATCGATCCGGCGCGGGCCGATCTGTTGGCGCATCTCTCCGGCGGACGTTTGGGCTGGGCTATCAGCGCGGCGCAAGATGAGACGCTGCTGGCAGCGCGTGCGCAAGCGCTGGATGATCTCATGCGACTGCTCAAGGCCGATCGAGTTACGCGCTTTGCTTACGCTGAAAACCTTACCAAGAAAGACGGTCGCGTCCGCGAGACACTGGATCTATGGCGCACGTGGTGGCGCGATGTCTTGCTCGCGGCCAGCGGCAGCGCCGCGGAACTCGTCAATCTCGATCGGGTGGAGCAGATTCGCGGGGTCGCGCAACACATCGATGTGGCTAAAGCCAAGTCGGCGGCTGAAGCGTGTGGGCGTGCCTTGTGGCAGATCGATCACAATGCCACGGCGCGATTGGTGGTAGAAGTGCTGTTGTTGGATTTACCGAAGCTACAATCGTAGGGGCGAGTCTGGGACTCGCCCCTACAGCGTATTAGCGTTTCGCTGCAATTCGAGCCTTCAATTTCACCACGACCTCATCGGGCACGGGCACCGAACCTAACTCGGCGTGCGTGGCGTCGCCGTGAAAGTCGCTGCCGCCGCTCACGATTAACCCGTACTTTTCAGCGAGTGCCAGCAACTCGGTCTTTTGTTCATCGCTGTGATCGAAGTAGTAAACCTCGACGCCATCCAGCCCCGCTTCGGCCAACAACGGAATCAAATGCGTCGTGCCCGCGTGGCCGGGATGCGCCAATACAATGACGCCCCCCGCTCCATGGACCACGTCGATCACTTCCTTCGGTTTCAATTCAAGTCGATGCACGTACGCGGGGCCGTTGTCGTTGAGATACTTGTCGAACGCTTCCTGCGTCGAAGCAACGTGACCCGCTTCCACCAACGCGCGTGCCACGTGCGGCCGCGCGATCGATTTGGCATCGCCCGCAAAAGCCAGCACACGTTCCCACGCCACCGGTAAGCCGAGTTCGGCTAACTTCTTCACCATGCCCTTGGCGCGGCCCACACGCGCATCACGAATTTCCAGCAATTGATTTTGCAACGCCTCGTTCTCGATGTCACAGCCGTACGCCAGAAAATCCATGTGGCCGATATTCGTCTCGCTGTTGATCTCAAAACCGCCGATCACTTCGAGCCCGATTTGCCGCCCGGTCTCGATCGCTTCGGCCAGGCCCGACGTCGTGTCGTGATCCGTCAGTGCGATCGTCGTCAGGCCGCGCTCTTTCGCCAAACGCACCACCTCGGCCGGGCGCAACACGCCATCGGACGCGGAGCTGTGCATGTGCAAGTCCACTCGATTCATAAACTTCCTCTCTTCCACAGAATGGCGCGATTTTACCTTACCCCGAGGATCAACGCCACCGGCCCAATCGCTAACACCCACATCGCCGCCTGCAAACCGATCGCGTCTGCGATGCCGCCGACGATCACCGGCACGAACAGGCTTGATACGTTCGCCAGCGACGTGACGGCGATCACCAGCCCCGATTGACCCGGCAGCACCTCAAAGCACTTGGCACGCAGAATCGCAAACCAGCCCGATGTCGAGAAAGCGATCACGGCGATGAGCATGTACTTGATCGCCACCACCGGCACGATCAAGAGCGCCACGTAGGCGACCAATACGACAACGGCTGAGATGCGCAGCACGCGCACGCCGCGCAATCGCTCCAACGCAGGCACGATCAACGCGTTGCCGATTAGACCGGCTAGCGTAGACACGGCTACCGCCGCGCTCGCGCCCGCGAGGCTGACGCCGGCTACATCGTGAAAGTACAGACCGGTCACTTCCAGCAACTTGTCGAGCATGAAGTCGGCTAGCTCGGTGAGGATGATCCACTTGAGCAGCGTGCGATTGCGCAGTGCGCCGATCAACGTGCGGCCCAGCGTCAACGGTGAAGCCGCCTCGTCGCCCGCGCCGTTGTGAGCGTCGAAGCGCTGGCGAATCAACAATACGGCGAACGCGGCCGCGATCACCGCCAGCGCCAGATACGCGCCGCGCCACGACTTGCCGATCGCAAACAGCACCGTCAATAGCAGCGGCGCCGCCGCCACGCCGATCGAGCCAAGGAACGTCCAGCGCGCCATCGTGTGTTCTGCGCGATCGGGGTTGCGATCGATCAACGTCGCTTGTGAGAGATTAACGTACGCACCGCTCGCCAAATACATCACGCAGAAAGCGAGTAGCAACGCGCTGTAACTTTGCGCGACACTGATCATCAGCAGGCCGCACAGCGTCGCGCTGATGCCGCCGACAACCAGCAAGCGTCGATGGCGCGTATCGCCCAACAGGCCGACGACAGGATCGAGCAACAGCGCAAGCAAGCCGGGCAAGGTGAACAACAAACCGACCTGCGTATAGGTCAAGGCGAATTCGTTACGAAGGTACGGCAGTGCAGCGCTGTCGAGGCCGTAAATTAACTCGTCGAGGAGTTCGACGCCATATAACACGGCGATCAACAGCAGTGAGCCGCGCAGCAGATTGATTCGAGACAACATGAAGAAACTCCCTTTCTTGGATGGTCAAAGTCGAGATTTCAAACGGACGACGTTTACCAAGAAAAGGAGGCGCACGCGCGCGAAGGTCCTTCGAAATGAAGGGGTCACGCGAGACGTAAAGGTGGCTTAAGGATCAACGGGGTGGATGGAAGATCATTTCAGATTTTCGATTTCTGATTTTGACTGATGCGATATTGATATCTTCTTCGATTTACAAATGCAAGTATTGCCACACCAGCCTGCAAGTAGTTAAAGCGTGAATCACCAACAACCAGCGGCCAGTCGCTAACTACTACCCACTTCAGTGATTCTGCGTGAAGATCACATACGCCAAGTTCGCCAGCGGATCGCCCCGCATCTCGATTTCGACCACCTCGGACAGCGGCGCGCCGTTCGCATCAACCAGTTGGATCTTCCATTTGCCGATGGCGGGCTTGTTGTCCAGCTTGAATTCCCAGCCCGACGGGCCGTAAGCCGGTTCAATGCCCGAGGGCAACGTCTTGCCGTCCGGGCCTAACGGCGCATCGCCCCACGCGTGCACATCGATGTTGGTTTGATACTTCAGATCGGTGCCCAGGACAATCCCCGCAATGCCCGCCCAGTTGACGCCATACAACTGATGCCGCTGATAGATCACTTCTGCAGTGTAGTTGAAGGGTGATTGCGTTACAGCCGGGGTCACGATCGGCGTGGGGGTACGTGACGGCGTGAGCGACGGCGGTAACGGCGTGCCTTTGCGGCCGGGCAACGTGGGCGCAGGTGTATCGGTCGGCGCGGGAGTATCTGTCGGCAGCGGCGTCGACGTCGCGGTCGGTTCCGTCGTCGGCGTGTTGGTAGGCCGCCGCGTTTCAGTCGGTTCCGGCGTCGACGTGGCTGTGGGCGTGGGTGCTGGAGTGAAGACAGCCCCCACTGACACTGGCTTCAGCGGATTCAAATCGCTGGTGGGGAACAGGAAGATGACGGCATAGCACACCAGCACGATCGGCGTCAGCGCCAGCAAGAGCAGCGTCAGTTGATTGAACAACTGCGTGCGATCCTTCAGCACCGTTGCGCGCTCGGCAGCGTCGACGTTGACATCTTTACGGCCTTGATTGAACAATCGGATGCGAGAACGTTTCATGGTTAATGATTCCGTTGAAAATTGATCCACGCCAGATCGCGCGTGCAGTCGTTGACCATGCGAATCTTCACGATCGGCGAGGCGGCCCGGCCGTTTTCATACACGGCCACGTAAAAATCAAAATCGCCCGGCGCGCCGATGTACAACTCATAACCGGCTTCGCCGTTGTAGAACTTGTTGATACGCGTATCGCTGCCTGATACAAACACCAGTTTCTTCTGCTCCGAAATCGGGCCGCCCCACCCGACGACGCTAACACCTTTCAACGGCGAACCGTCAAGGTCGATGACCTGGCCGCCGATGCCGCCCCAGTTGCCGCAGGCCGCGCCATATGGATCAGCCCGCAACACGGGCTGCGTGTTGGTGTACTTGAACGTCGAGCGCGTGGGAATGCGGGGATCGATCGTGGGTGACGGGATCAACGTCGGCGTACGCGTTGGACGGGGTGTCTGAGTCGCCTCCGGCGTGAAAGTGGGCCGCGGCGTGCCCGTACTCCCGATCGGTGTGGGGGTCCACGTCGGCGGCAGAGTTTCGGTCACCGTCGGCAGCGGTGTCAACGTCGGCAGTAAGGCCAGGATTTGCGGCCGAAAAGGATTGATCGGACTATCGGGGAACAGGAAGATCCCCAGATAACAGAGACTAACGATGAGCGCGGCGGCTAACAAAACCATCGTGAGTTGATTCAACGTCCGATTGTTCTTCATAACCCGATCGATCTGCCGCGCGAGATCAACGCCGCTTTAGTGCTCAAAGAAGTAGGGGTCGGGTGCCTTGCACACTTGTCCGATGACTTTGCGATCTTTGTTGACGCGGATGATGCCAACCGTCCAGTTGAAGCGGCCACCGGGATAGACCCCCCACACGCCGAACTGAAACTCGCAGAACGAGCCGCAGTTCTTGTTTTTGGGGTTAGTCTCGTCGGCCCAACCGATCGACTGGAAGCCACTCCCCGGCGGATCGAGCAACACATCAAAGTGCTCATCGGCGGCCAACGCGCGGCCAAAGGTCCACGTCAGCGTCACCGGATCATACTGGGCGTAGTGTTGACCAGGCGGTGGTCCCATTAATTTCAGGCTCTTGCACGCATCTTCCGTCGGCGTAGGTGTAATCGTCGGCGTCGAGGTCTCAGTCGGCAGCGGAGTGCGCGTGGGTCGCGGTGTGCGCGTCACGGTTGCCGTTACGGTAGGCCGCGTCGGCGAGGGCGCCACGGTCGTCAACGGCGTGGGCGTCCAAGTCGGCGGCAGTGTCGGCCCAACTGTGGGCGAAGGTGCCAGCGTCGACATCGATAGCTCATACGGCTTGAATGGATTGAAGATCACATTGGGCGAAATGAAGATCAGCCCGTAGCACAGCAGCATGAAGATCGTCAGTCCCAATAGCAACAGCGAAAGCCGATCGAGCGCCCGCGATGACCTTTTGGTGCGTTCCATAAGGCGACCCCTGAATTGGAAGTTGGAGATTGGAAGTTGGAGAATCGTAGACCCACCCGAACGCCTCCAACTTCGAGCATCCAACGTCTAGTTTCTATTGCCCCGCCAAGCGTTCGACTTTGGCCGCGGCGCGCAAGCCGCTTAGCCATTGCTCCACAGCCTGCTGCTGCAACTTCAACACCTGATCCTGATCTAACTGCCGCGCCGGATCACGCTCTATGACTTGCACGATGTGAAAGCCAAATGAGCTTTGAATGACACCGCTGATCTGCCCCGGTTGCAAATTGAAGGCGGCGTCCTCCACCTCTTTGGAGATGAGCACGCCGCGCGGGAACCAACCCAAATCGCCGCCGTTATCTTTGGTCAACGAATCCTGCGACGACTGCCGCGCTACTTGCGCGAAGTCAGCCCCGGCCTGCAACTGCGCTAGCAGCGCATCGGCCGTGGCCTGCGAATCAACCAGGATATGGCGTGCGTGAACTTGATCGCCCACGTTGCCAACGGCGGCAATCACCCGATCGCGCATGAGATTGTTGAGCATCTGTGTCCGCTGCAAATTACGGGCATCATCCAACGTTTGTCCGGCAGCGACGAGACTTTGATCGAACGCGGCCTGTCCGCCTGCCGCATCAATCAACTGCTGCATGGCGGCGTCGAGATCGGCGTCCGATACCGTGACACCTTGCCTGGCCGCTTCTTGCGCGATCAACTGATCATCGATCATGTTGTCCAGCAGCAACTGCCGCATCTGCGAGAGTTGTGCCTGACCGTCGGCCGAGTTGATATTCAGACCCTGCTGCACCAACGCCGCTTGAAACTGCGCGACCTGTTGCTGATACGCGGCCATCGGAATGGGCGTCCCGTTCACGATAGCAGCCACGCCCTGGTTAGCGGGCGGCTGAGCGGCGGGCTGATTGGCCGCCGGTGGTTGTCCAGCGGGAGGCTGAACGACGTTCGGCAATGTCGCAGTCGGTACGGCCGCAGGCGCGGGTCCAGTCGCCGGGGCGGGCGACGCCTCATCGCAGCCAGCAATGACTGCAGCCATCATCAGTATCAAGACCGCGATCCGCCATCGATTCATAGCCTGCTTATGGGTGCTCAATCAGAACCTCCCCGCTCAACTCCCACAATTGGGATCAAGTTGGTAAATTGAAATAACGATGCGTGTATTATACTAAGCCCATACTCAGAATGCAACCAAACAGGACTAAAGACACACCGCAACATGCGGGAACTAGGGATGGCGCTTGCGAATTAGGTATAGCCATGTTAGAATCGCCGCCGAATTCGGCCAGACGGCCATAATTAAAGTGTGACGGCGACAGTTGACCGTCACTTTTTTTGACGCCGGCTGGTAGTCTGCCAGCGCCAGGGGAATTGGTCTAGATCAAGCCCATGGGCTGTGAAGTTTGTAGCGAAAGGAAGAATTTTCATCCATGAATAATCGACGACTCTTTGGCGCCGCCGGTCGCAACAACCGCTGGGTGTTCATCGGTCTCGCGGTGCTGGTTGTGCTCGCGTTGCTGATGCTGCCGCCCGTCTCACTGACGGAACGCTTGGGGCTATCGTGCTCCGGCACTGCCCTCGACGCCAAGAACCCGGCCGTCACCTCATCCGATGGATTGACCGTGGCTTTGTCGGATCCATCGCAAGCATTGACCTTCAAACTCACTACCGTTGATTCAGTCAAATTCGACGGAGCGCAATCGGGCGATGATCTCGCTAAAGCGCACGATGCCCTGCCCGTCAATTTGATGCTGCGTAGTCCGATCTACCAGCTGGCACAGTGCGGTCAGAATAAAGTCGCAACCAGTTTGGCCATCAACCTGCCCAACGGCGCGGCTCTCAATGAAACGTACGATTTGTACGCCTGGGACGGCAAGCAGTGGACCTGGCTGGGCGCGTTCCTCGATACCACCAGCAACACGGTGTCGGCGCAAGTCTCGTCGTTACCCAAGCAAGTGGCGTTGTTCCAGAGCACCTCGCTGGCCCCCTATGTTGCCGCGCAGATCGCTCCGGGCCAGACGCTGCCCGGCGATGCGGCAGCCCTGCTAAACGAAGTCTATCTGAACGGCTGGACCCTGGCCGATGACGGTACGATTATGGCGGAAGCGGGCGATGTGCCCAACACTGGCACGGCTAAGATCATCCCGGTGGTCCGATCGATCGATCCAGCGCCAGTGCGCACTCTGCTCAGTTCAGACGAAGCTCTGAAGGCGCACGTGAAGGACTTGACCGATCTCGCCGGTCGTGGCAATTTCGCCGGCGTGGCTATCGATTATCGTGGCCTGCCCGCTGACTATCGCGAGTCGTTCACCAAGTTCGTGCAGCAGTTGGCGCAGAGCGTACACGCTCAAAACAAGTTGCTGGTCGTCGCCTTGCCCGCGCCCGCCATTGACGCGAACGGCGCGCCGGATACCGCCGGTTACGATTGGGTGGAAATCGGCGCGGCGGCCGACGTGGTTCAATCGGATTTTGGCAAAGACCCCACCAGTTACCTGGAAGGCAACGTCGCGCGGGCGCTGATCGACTGGGCGCCCACACAAGTCAATCGCTATAAATTCCAACCGATTGTGTCGCTGGCCAGCCTCGATACCGTGGCGGGCGGAGCGGAGACCGAAGTCTCCTTTGCGGATGCCATCAAACCGATCGGCCAGCTGAACCTGACGCAGCCGTTGTCGGTGACAGCCGGTTCGACGGTCACGCTAGCGTTGGATAATCCCACCAAGGTCAGCAACTATCAGTTCGATCCGCAGACGTTTGTGTATCGCTTCAATTACGAGAACAACGGCCAACAGCACGCGGTGATGATCAACACCGCAGCGAGTTTAGGTCAGCGTTTGAATTTGCTACTGCCGCGCCGCATGCGCGGGGTCGTCATTACCGGTCTATCGGGTGACGTGCTGCCGCTGGCGTTGAATCAAGCCTTGACGGGCTATCGCCAACAATCGGTGCCCAGCGATCTCTCGGCTGCGCTCGACATGGATTGGCAGATCACCGCGGGCAGCAAAGAGTTGTTGAAGACGGCTCGACCGATCACGGATACCACGATCGTGTGGACCGCACCCGCCGAACCCGGCACGTACAACATCGCCGCGATGATCGGCACACAAAGTAAGGGCACCGGTTCCATCGTGGTGAGCGCGGGCAGTCCAGTGACGGCCACCGCCACCACCACCGACACAACGTCGGTGACCGCCTCGACGACAACCACGACTACCGTGGCAGCGGGGTGCCTCAGCGCCAAGTACGTCGCTGATGTGACCATTCCTGACGGCACGAAGTTGAAGAATAGTGAAGCCTTCACCAAGACGTGGAAGGTTCAAAACGATGGCACGTGCGACTGGACTGATGACACCGTCTTGGCTTTTGTCAGCGGGACCAAGCTCGGCACCCCGGATACGGTGAAGGTCGGCAAGGTCGCTTCCGGCAGTTCGGTCGATGTGAGCGTGGCATTGACTGCGCCCGATCAATACGGCAATTACACTGGCGTCTGGCAACTTAAGAATACGCAGGGCACGTTCGGCACACAGTTGAGCGCCGTCATCACCGCGGGTGATCCACCTCAGGGCACGGTTGTGGCAGCGGCTCCGCCAGTCGTCGCGGTGGGCAACATCGGCAGTTTTGAATTAGGCGGGCAGATCAATGGGTCGCCATTCGGCCCGATGCGCACCGCAGGTATGAAGTGGATCAAAGTGCAAAGCCATGGCGGCGACGAATCTGGCGCGATTAACACGGCACATGCCAACGGCTTCAAGATTCTGCTGTCGGTGCTGGGCGATAAGGGCAAAGTCATGGATCCCGGCTATCAGGACAGCTATGCGCGCGAAGTCGCAGCGATGGCGGCTGCCGGTGCCGACGCGATTGAAGTTTGGAACGAACCCAATATCGATCGCGAGTGGCCCAACGGTCAGATCAGCGGCGGAAACTATACGCAA
>JAXLWI010000096.1:0-13764 GCA_046328575.1 Anaerolineae bacterium | reverse complement strand
GGCGTCAAACGTGTGTTGCCCGATCGGATCGTCTTCACCTATCAGGGCGACGGCGACCTTGCGTCGATCGGCATGGGCGAGATCATTCACGCGGCGGCGCGCGGTGAGAACATCACCGTAGTCTTCATCAACAACGCTATTTACGGCATGACAGGCGGACAGATGGCGCCGACGACGTTGCCCGGCATGAAGACAACCTCGTCGCCGATGGGGCGTGATGTGGAACTGTCCGGCTTCCCGATGAAAATGTGCGAGTTGATCTCGCAACTCGACGGCGCGACGTATGTCGTACGCCGCAGCCTGCACAATCCGGCGGAAATTCGCAAAGCGAAGAAGGCCATCAAGCAAGCCTTCGAAAATCAGATCAATGGCTATGGCTTCTCGATGGTAGAACTGCTGTCGAGCTGCCCTACCAACTGGGACGTGCCACCGGCGAAGGCGCTGAAGTTCATCGAGTCGCAGATGGTGCCGGTCTATCCGTTAGGCGATTACAAGAACGCAAAGAGCTAATGAGTAACGAGTACAGGCTACTGTTTTACTCGTTGCATATTGCTCGTTTTGCGTAATTTGGAGCCTCAAATGCAATACGACATCATCTTCAGCGGCTTTGGCGGGCAAGGGGCGTTGTTTGCGGGTCAACTGCTGGCCTACGCGGCAATGGATGCGGGCCGCTTTGTGACGTGGATTCCGTCGTACGGGCCGGAAATGCGCGGCGGCACGGCGCACTGTACCGTCATCGTATCAACGGAAGACATCGGCTCGCCGCTGGTGCGCAATCCTTCCACCGTCATCGCGCTAAACAACCCCTCGGCCGAGAAGTACGAACCTTTGATGGCCGCCAACGGTAATTTACTGTACAACTCGTCACTAGTGTCCCATACCTTCACACGCCGCAACATCCACGCGATTCCGATTCCAGGCAGTCAGGCTGCCGCCGAGTTGGGCCACGCCAAGTTGCTCAACATGGTCATGCTCGGCGCGATGCTCGATCGGGTGTCGGTGCTGAGTATCGAGGAACTCGATCGGGCGCTGGAAAATCACATGCCCGCCCATCGGCGTGATCTGATGGAGGCCAACAAACTGGCCCTGCGCAAGGGGATCGAACTAAGTCGGGCCGTTCTGATCCCCGCGTAACTTCACAGTAGACAAAAATCTCAAAAGACACGATCCTATCTCTAGTGGTGATCGTGTCTTTTGGTCTGGGTTGAAACTCGCTGAAGCATTGACTTCACAACATTTTCCAAAAGGACGGAAAAATCGCGAATGACAACACCCTGGGCACAGCGTTACGCTCTTCGGACACATGGCATGACCAGCAGCACCGTGCGTGAGTTGTTGAAACTTACGCAGCAGCCAGATCTGATTTCGTTTGCGGGCGGCTTGCCCGCGCCGGAGATGTTTCCCACCGAGCAAGTGAAGGCGGCGTGTGACGTGGTGCTGTCTGAAATGGGCGCGCAGGCGCTGCAATACAGCACCACCGAAGGCTACGTGCCGCTGCGCGATCTCATCGTGCGGCACATGGCGCGCTACGGTATCAAGGTCGAGATCGACAACGTCATGATCACGTCAGGGTCGCAACAAGCCCTCGATCTGATCGGCAAGTTGATGATCAACCCCGGCGATCGGATCCTCACCGAGAATCCATCGTACCTCGGCGCGTTGCAGGCGTTTACGGCATATCAAGCGCAGTACGTTACGGTCCCGCTCGACGACGATGGCTTAGACGTCTCGCATTTGGAAGTCGCCTTGCGCGTCGGCCCCAAGTTCATGTACATTCTGCCCAACTTTCAGAATCCCGCCGGGGTTACGCTATCGCTTTCGCGCCGCTACGATTTGATCACGCTGGCCGATGAGTACGGCATTCCGATCGTGGAGGATGATCCCTACGGCCAGCTGCGCTACGAAGGCGAGCACATCAAATCGCTGGTCGTGCTCGACGCCGAATATCAAGGCTGCAACGGCCACGGCGGTTATACCGGCAATGTGATCTATACCAGCACGTTCAGTAAGACGCTGGCGCCCGGCCTGCGCCTCGGTTGGATCGTCGCGCCGAAGGATGTGATCTTCAAGCTCGTCCAGATGAAGCAGGGCACTGATCTGCACACCAGCTCCTTCGATCAGATGGTGGCGTATGAAGTAGCACGTGGCGGCTTCCTCGATAAACATGTACGCACCATTCGCGAAGTGTACGGGCATCGTCGCAATGTGATGTTGAAAGCGTTGGAGGATTTCTTCCCCCGCGAAGTGCGCTGGACACATCCACAGGGCGGGCTATTCCTGTGGGTTACCACGCCGGAGTCGCTGGACACCGCCGAGCTGTTGAAGGACGCCATCGCGCAGAAGGTGGCCTTTGTGCCGGGGCACTCTTTCCATCCCAACGGCGGCGGTCATAACACCATGCGCCTCAACTTCAGCAATGCCAAAGATGAGATGATCGTTGAAGGCATTCGCCGCATGTCGATTGCGCTGAAGAATCGACTGGCGCAACAGTCGCCGGTCTTTGCCGCCAACTGAAGCAGCAGACGACAAACCACTCAGACCCGATCGGTGAGCTAGCCGATCGGGTCTGTTTGCTAGATGGTGATGAGGCAGGTCGCCATTTTGGGCTACAATGCAGTATAATTTACGGCATTAGTTAATCACTAACTGGCCCTCAATCCCGTAGCCGGTTGAGCCAAGGAAAACAGTCGGTATGAGTAATTCAAATCCGAAGCCGGCTTCAAACTCAGCAGTACCAATTGATCAATTTTATCGAGACATTGTTGATTCACTAGACGCCCAACTGGCCGTGATTGATCAGGCTGGGATCATTCGCTATGTGAATGAGGCCTGGCGCAGCTTCGCGTGTGAAAATGGCGCCGCGCCTGACGCATCGGATCTGGGCGTCGATTACCTGGCGTTGACGGCGGCCTCGACTGGAGAAGGTTCCGACAATGCCCCGGACGTCTTTAAGGGCCTGTCAGCGGTGCTGAGCGGAGCGGTCGATTATTTTGAAATCGAGTATCCATGTTTTACGGCTACCGAAGATTTATGGTTCCTAATGCGAGTCTTTCCGTTAGCGGGCACTGAGCCGCGCTGGGCGGTCATGACTCATCACAACGTTACCCGGCGACGACGTGCGTCCCAAGATCAGGCTGCGGCCGAACGCGAAGAAGCTCAACAGCGCGAACAGTCCTCGTTGGCGAAGCTGTCTGAGCCGACGCCAACCGATGTAACGGCGCAGACGTTTGGCATGCAGCTATTGCGGCACAGTATGCCACAAGCTTTTAAGCAGTTGAGTGCCGAGTATTTGGGGTTGCTGGACCGAGCCGTTGAATTGCGTGCTTACAAAGATGAGTCTGGATCGGAGCTGCGACTGCGTGCATTGGCCGAACAGTTAGCGTTTCTGCGCGCCGGGCCGCGCGACGTAATCGATTTGCATATGACTGCGCTCCGTCTTAAAGGTGAGAATCTGTCAACGGCGGCAACGCAGGTGTATATGGAGGAAGCGCGTTTGTTGGTGCTGGAATTGATGGGGCATTTGACGTCGATCTATCGGGGTGAGGCTTTTGGCATCAAGACCACCGATCCAGAAAGGAGGTCGTTATGAACAAAACCCAACTCAAATTGTTTATTACTGGACAGACCCCCCGATCCGCCTATGCGATTGCAAACCTGAACCGTATCTGTCAGGAAGCCCTGCTTGATCAATGTGACGTGGTCATTATCGATGTGTTGGAGAATCCCGAACTGGCCGAAGATGAGAAGGTGCTGGCGACCCCGACGTTGATCAAAACCGCGCCGCCGCCGGCTCGCCGGGTCATCGGCGACTTGTCTGATATTCAAAAAGTCATGTGGGGGTTGGGCCTGGGGCCGCGGGTAAGCGGTGATCGATCTGAATGAATTGACCAAATAACTGTCAGGTACGGATCAAGACTTGTGAGTTGAAGGAGCCCGAATAAATGGATACTCCAATTCAAATTGAGAAATTACCCACTGGAATCGAAGGCTTTGATCTCATTACGAACGGCGGGTTGCCGCGTGGGCGTACAACGCTGGTGTCCGGCACGGCGGGCAGCGCCAAGACCTTATTTGCAGCGCAATTTTTAGCTGAAGGCATTCGTCGTTGCAATGAAGGCGGAGTGTTCGTCACTTTCGAAGAATCGCCGCATGACATTCGGCAGAACATGGCCTCGATGGGCTGGGACATCAATACTTGGGAAGCCGACGGTCAGTGGATGTTTGTCGATGCGTCACCGCAAGTCGGTGAAGAAGCCATCATCGTGGGCGACTACGATCTCGGCGCTCTGCTGGCGCGCATCGAGAACGCTATCCACAAAGTTAAGGCCACGCGGGTGTCGCTCGATTCGTTGGGCGCGATCTTTGCGCGGTTGGGCGACGCTGGCCTGGTCCGTTCCGAATTGTTCCGCATCGCGGCCGCATTGAAGAAACTCAACGTGACCGCGGTGATGACCGCTGAACGCACGCAAGAATACGGCGACATCGCCCGGTATGGCGTGGAAGAGTTCGTGGCTGATAACGTGGTGATCTTGCGCAATGTCCTGGAAGACGAAAAGCGCCGCCGCACGATCGAGATTCTCAAGTTCCGCGGCACGTCGCACCAAAAAGGCGAATATCCCTTCAGTCTGACTGCCGGTAAAGGCATGGTTGTCATTCCGCTATCGGCTATCGAGTTGAAGCAGCGCTCATCGGATAAGCGGATCACGTCGGGCAATGTGGAACTCGATCGGATGTGCGGCGGCGGTTTCTTCCGCGACTCGATCATCTTGATCTCCGGCGCGACCGGCACCGGCAAGACCTTATCAACCACCGAATTCATGGCGGGCGGCGTCCGTAACGGTGAGCGCTGCCTGTTGTTTGCCTTTGAAGAAAGCCGCGAGCAATTATTCCGCAACGCGATCGGCTGGGGCATCGACTTCGAGCGCATGGAGCGTGATGGTCTGTTGCGTGTGATCTGCACCTATCCCGAAACCGCTGGCCTTGAAGATCATCTCATCGCTATGAAGGAGATAATTGCCGACTTCAAACCAAACCGGGTCGCCATCGATAGCCTATCGGCGCTGGAACGGGTTGGCACGATCAAGGGCTTCCGCGAGTTTGTGATCAGCCTGACGTCGTTCATCAAACATCAGGAAGTTGCCGGCCTGTTCACGGCGACTACGCCGTCGTTGACGGGTGGGGCGTCGGTCACGGAATCGCACATCTCGACGCTGACCGATTCTATTATTCTGCTGCGTTACGTGGAGATCAATGGTGATATGCGCCGCGGCTTGACGGTCTTGAAGATGCGCGGCTCCATGCACGACAAAGAAATCCGCGAATTCGGCATCGATCATAGCGGCATGCACATTGGCAAGCCTTTCCGCAATGTCTCTGGCATCTTGTCCGGCGATCCGCGCCAGATCAAATTTGGCGAGATCGAGCGGCTCAATGATATGTTCAAGGATGTACCATAGATGAGCCGATCAGTTAGCTGTGTTCCCTAATCTGATGAGTTAGAGTTCAGTTATGCCCGATCAAGTCAGCTTGCTGATCGAACAGCTGGCCCAACTGAAGCGTGAACTACGGGCCGGCGAAGAGCGCTTCCGCACGCTAATTACGCACAATGCGGACGGCATGTTGGTCGTCGACGCGACCGGCGCCGTACGCTATGCCAACCCCGCAGCCGAACGCTTGTTGGGCCGCACCGGCGATGAATTGATTGGGCAGCCATTTGGCTATCCTGTCGTCGTCGGTGAGAACACCGAGATCGATCTCCTGCGCAGTGATAAAGCCGCCCTGATTGCCGAACTGCGCGCCATGAACACGCAGTGGGAAGGTCAAGTGGCACTCGTTGCAACGCTGCGCGATGTGACCGAGCGCCGCCGTATTGAGAAAGCACTGCGCGACAGTCAACTGCGGCTGGCCCTGGCGCTGGATGCCATCAGCGAAGGATTGTGGGATTGGAATCTGGTGACGGGCAACGTTTACCTCAGCCCGCAATGGCTAGCCGCATTGGGCTACCGCCCCGAAGCCGTGCCACCCGACATGAACTATCGCGCGCTGCTCATCCACCCTGATGATCAGATCCACGCCTCAGATGCATTGCGACGATATCTCGAAGGCGCCACCACCATCTATGAATGTGAATATCGCGTGCGAACAGCCGATGGCCAGTGGCGCTGGTGTCTCGATCGCGGGAAAACAGTTGAGTGGGGTCAAGCTCGCCAACCCGTGCGTTTTGTGGGCGCAATCGTCGACATCAGCGAGCGCCGTCGCGCTTATGATGCACTGGAACTGAGCGAGCGCAAGTACCGGACACTGGCTGAACTGCTGCCGCAAATTGTCTATGAGGCCAACGCGGCGGGCCGACTGACTTTTGCCAACCGCTTGGCGCTCAGCGCCTTCGGCTACTCGGAAACCGATTTGGAGCGCGGACTCAACGTCGTCGATATGCTGGTGCCCGGCGATCGCGAGCGAGCGCTGATTGATATTCGCCGGGTGTTAACGGATGGCGCTTCCTCAACCAGCGAATATCTGGCGCAACGCAGTGATGGTAGTACTTTTCCGATTAAGATTTGTGCTTTCTCGCTGGCCCAGGCCGGCGTGACCGTCGGCTTCTGCGGCTATATTGCCGATAGCAGTGAGCCTCTACCCCCAACTGAGGTCTTGCGTCGAGTCGATGAGACATACCGCGTGTTAATCGACGGCCTGCCGATCGGGGTATATCGGACAACGCCGGGGCAGCAGGGCCGGATATTGATCGCTAATGCTAGCTGTGTTCGACTGTTTGGGTACGCCTCCGAAGCTGAATTGCTGGCCGAGCCAATAGCCAACCTGTACGCGCGACCAGCTGAGCGTCAGATCTTCTCCGATCTGTTGTTAACGCAAGAACGTGTGACCGATTATGAGATTCAGCTGCGCCGGAAAGAAGGTGCGTTCTGGTGGGGCGCTGTGTCGGCGCGCGTCGTGCGTGACTCCACCGGCCAGGTGGCTTATTTTGAAAGTGCCATCCAAGACATCACCGCGCGGCACCGCGCCGAAGCCATCGAGCGCGAACAGCGCGCGCTGGTCAGCGCCCTCCGCGACGCGACTGAGGCTTTGAGCGGTACGCTGAATTTTGACGAAGTGCTCGATCGGATCCTGGTAAGCGTGGGCAAGATCATGCCTAACGATTGCGCGACGGTGCTGTTGCTCAATGCGGAACGCACGGCAGCCTATTCGGCGCGGGCGCAAAGTTATGATCTCGGCCTGCCGCCCAACGGTCTGTTTTTGCCGCTCGATCAAGCCGCTAACGTGCGTTATATGCTAGAGACGGGCCAACCGCAATTTATCGCCGACATTCGTGAGTACACGGGCTGGGTGCGATTTCCAGAATTGGACTGGGTGCGAAGTCATGTCGGCGCGCCGATCCGGGCGCGCGGACAAATCGTGGGCTTCTTAAACCTTTACAGTCGTGAATGCAGTTTCTTTAACGCCCAGCATGCCAACATGTTGCAGGCGTTTGCGGATCAGGCCGGTGTGGCGCTGGAAAATGCCCAGCTCTATGATCAGATCGATCGTTATGCAGGTGAATTGGAAGAGCGTGTCGCGCAACGCACGGCTGAGCTGGAACGGGAACGCCAGCGCCTGCAACTGATTCTGGACTCGGCGGGCGAGGGCATTGTTTTCACGGATGTGAACGGCACGATTGAGTACGTCAACCCGGCGATGGAACACCTCACAGGTTATTTGTCAGCAGAGGCGCTGGGGCAGAATCCAAGTCTATGGCGCAGCGGCCGCACGCCAGTCGCAGTGTATGAGCAGATGTGGCAGACGATTATGCGCGGCGAAGTCTGGCGGGGTGAGATGATTAATCGGCACAAAGACGGCACTTTGTATGACACGGCCATGATCGTCGCGCCGCTGGTCAACTCGGCCCAGCAGCGACTGGGTTTTGTGGGTCTGCAACGCGATATTACGCGCCAAAAAGAACTTGAGCGACTCAAGGATCAATTTGTAGCAAACGTCAGCCATGAGTTGCGCACACCGTTGGCTAACGTCAAACTTTATCTGGGATTGGTGGACAAGGGTCGTGTTGAGAAGCGCGATCAATACTTGCAGACTTTGCAACGCGAAGCCATCCGGCTGGAAAACTTGATCGAAAACTTATTGAGCATTTCGCGGCTCGATATGAATCAACTTCCCATTCAATTAGTGCCGCTCAACGTCAATGAGTTGGTGGCACAGCTGGTTCTCGATCGGACAACCTTGATTACCGAACGCGGCCTGCGTCTGAACAGCTTGCCAGATCCCGACCTGCCGCTGGCTGTTTCAGATGCTTCGTTGTTGGGACAGATGATTTCTAATTTGCTGACCAATGCTATGCACTACACGCCACCCGGCGGCGAAATTCAGTTGAGCACCGCGCTGCACCAGCGCCGGGATCGCTCCTGGGTGACGGTGAGCGTGTCCGATACAGGTCCAGGTATTGCGGCCAAAGATATGCCGCACCTGTTCGAGCGGTTCTTCCGGGGCGAGGCCGGGCGTACGTCAGGCACACCAGGCACCGGGCTGGGGCTGGCTATCTGTCTGGAAATTGCCCGCAACATTGGCGGCGATATTACGGTGGACAGCCAGCCGGGGCAGGGCGCTGAGTTTACGGTCTGGTTACCGATTGCGCGCCTCAACTGATGATATATTTCCTCCTTCTTCCTCGGTTCTCGCTCGGCGCGAGCAACACTCGCAACGCGCTTGAGCAACTTTGACGTTGAGACTCATGCTGGACCGATTTCGATGAAGTGCTAAGCTGTTGGCAGTAGAGGTCGACCATGACTGATAGTTCTTCTTCCCCCAAGCCGCACGCTGAGCCTAACATATCATTACGCAGCACCCTGATTTATGCGTTTTGCGCCGCGCTTATCATTTTAGGAGGTGATTGGCTGCTTGAGCGACTGGCCGCTGATCAACTGACCCGCGTGGTGCTCGACGCTTGTCAGGGTATGCTATTTGTTGGAGTAACGTCATTCTTGCTTTATCGCTTGTTGCACGGCAGCTTGCGCGATATGCGGGCTGCCGAGCAGCGCTACCGTGAAGTTGTGGACAACGCCAGTGATATCGTCTATACGCTGGATCTTGAAGGCCGCTTTACTAGCGTGAATCCCGCAGCCGAGAGAGTCCTGGGCTATTCACCTGACAGCCTGATCGGTAAGTCATTGCCTGATCTAATCCCATTGGAGTCGCATCGCTTGTCGGCGATGCGCGATCTAAAGTTATTTGAGGGTATACCACAGACCGTCTATGAGTTGAAGACAACGACCGCTGACGGTCAGCGCATCGTGTTGGAGGTTAACAGTCGGTTGATTTATCAAAAGGGCCAACCGATTGGAGTGCATGGCGTGGCGCGCGACGTAACCGCCCGCAAGCGGGTCGAAGCCGCGCTGCAAGCCTCAGAAGCGCAGTTGCGCGCGTTGTTTGCAGCCATGACCGATTTGATCCTCATCATCGACGATCAAGGCTACTATCGAGAAATTATTCCGACGAATCCCCAACTGCTATATCGCTCGCCAGATCAGCTGCTGGGCAAACGCCTCCACCAGATATTTCCGGCGGAACAGGCCGATCGATTTCTGGCAGCGGTGCGCGAGGCGCTAGCCCAACATCGGGCCGTCAACATCGAATACTGTTTGCTGATCGGCGGACGAGATACGTGGGCTGCGGCCAGTATCTCGCCGCTCGATGAATCTACGGCCCTCTGGGCGGCGCGTGACATCACCGCGCGCAAGCAGATCGAAGCCGATTTAGCCCACGCCCGTGACGCCTTGCAGTCGTTAATGGACAATATGCTTGATACGATTTACTTCAAGGACACTGCCTCGCGGTTTACGCGTATTAATCATGCTCAGGCGCGTGTGCTGGGGATTACTGATGTTGAAGCAGCGCTCGGTAAGACCGACGCTGATTTCTTTACTCCCGATTTAGCGACTCAATTTCTGGCTGAAGAGCGGATCATTTTCGAGACCGGTCAGCCGGTGCTTAATCGTGAAGAGTACAACCCGCTACCCGACGGCCAACCGCGTTGGTTTTTAGCCAGCAAAAGCCCGCTGTTCGACCCATCTGGCCGGATCACTGGTCTAGTCGGTATCTCGCGCGATATCACCACTCTGAAACTGCGTGAGCGCGAATTTGAAGTCATTGCCACGATCGCCTCAGCCGTGCGGACGCTTGATCAAGTTGCCGCGATCTCAGCCGTTGTGGTCGATCAAGTCTATCGCTCCTTACGAGTGGACGAAGTCGCGTTGGGCCGGCAGTTGCCGCAATCGGGCGCAGTGGTGATCGATGCGGCGCGTGGCTCATGGGAATACGCTGTGAACGCGACTCCGCCGGCGGAACTTCAACGTGTCCCCGAAGTGCTGTTGACTGGGTGCATATCGGTCTCGACTGAAGACACGCCGGATGCAGTCCGCTATATCGCCATTGCGCCGCTGGTGGCTGACGATCAACCGATTGGCGTTTTGGCGATTGGGCGACGTACTCCGATTTCAACAGCGGAACAGCAGTTGTTAATCGCGATCGGCGATATCGTCGCCAGCGCCGTGCAACGCGCTGTCGCGCACGCGCAGCTCAAACGGCGGACCGAACAGCTGGCGGCGCTCAATATGTTGAGCCGTGACTTGGCTGAATTGTTGGATGTCTCTCAAGTATACGAACGCTCGGCCCAGGCCATTAACCAGTTGCTGCCCGGCTTGGCCGCGCTTCTAATCTCGGTGTATGACTCGGCGCACCAAGTGATCACGTGCGCCTACGCGCTGGACGAAGGCAAGTCGATGGACGTTCAGCAGCTGCCGCCGCTGCCGCTGGGTCAAGGGCCGCAAAGCGAGACCATTCGTACGCGGCAAGTCCTGATCGTCAACGATTTCCCGGCGCGGATGCGCATTGGCCGATTGATCACCGTATCCGACGAACGCATAGCACAGTCTGCGCTATACGCGCCGATGGTGGTCAAAGACGACGTCATCGGCATCGTGCAGGTTCAGAGCTTTGAATTGAATCGGTTCACGGCAGAAGATGCCGAGCTGTTGACGGCTATCGCCAATACAACAGCGGTAGCTCTTCAGAATGCACGCTTGTTTGAAGCGGAACGCGAGCAGCGCGCGTTGGCGGAGGCGCTGCGTGATACCGCGGCGGCCTTGAACAGTACGCTCAATGTCGACGAGGTGCTCGATCGGGTGCTGGCGACGATCGGGCCGGTGCTGCCCTATGATACGGCCAACATCATGTTGATCGATCACGTAACGGGCGTGGCGCGCGTCGCGCGCGCTCAAGGCTACGATCGCATCTCGCCGCAGTTCGATCTTGCGGTGCGCCAATTGGCGTTCCCGATCGATTCGGTGCTTAATCTGCGGCAGATGATCGAAACCGGGCAGCCGTACATCATTGCAGATACGCGCACTTATCCGGGTTGGGTGGACTCGCCGTATACGCGCTGGCAGCGCTCCTCTTTGGGCGCGCCTATTTGCATACGGGATACCGTAGAAGGTTTCATCAATCTGGATAATCGTACGGCTGGGTTCTTTACTACGGCGCATGCCGAGCGGTTGCAGGCTTTTGCCAATCAAGCTGCCACGGCGATTACGAACGCACGTCTATTCGAAGCGGAACGTGAGCAGCGCGCGGTGTCTGAGGTGCTGCGCGAAACAGCCAGCGGGTTGACCAGCACACTCGATCGGGATGAAGTGCTCGATCGGATCTTGTCACATGTTGGGCGGATCGTGCCTAACGATATGGCCTCGATCCTATTGATAGATGACGGTGCTGCTGTCGTGGCGCGTAATTTGGGCGAAATCGATTCAACACGAGACCTGCCCCCACTGCGCTTGCCAATTAATGAGACGCCCACATTGCGCCGCATGGTGAAGTCTGGTCAGCCGCAGCTGATCGCCGACGTTCAAACCGATTCTGATTGGATCACCTTGCCCGGTCATGAGTGGATCCGATCGTGTGTGGCAGCGCCGCTACTGAGTAAGGGAGCAATCATCGGTTTATTATCGTTGTATAGCCAGATGGCTCATTTCTATACGCCGCTGCATGTGGATCGACTGCAACTCTTTGCCGCGCAAGCAAGCCTGGCGTTGGAAAACGCACAGTTGTTTGAAGAGACTCAACAGCGAGTCAAAGAACTGGCGGTTCTGTTCGATAGCAGTATGGCGTTTACTTCGACCCTCGATCGGGCCGAGGTCCTCAAGATTATTCCGCGCCGCATGGCTGAAGCGGTGGACGCGACCAGTGTTTATCTGTTATCAATCGACTTGGAGGCGGCGCGGGCGACGGTCTTAACCGAATACTTTGGCCCAGACGCCAACGAGCTGGAACGCGAGCCGGATATTGGGACAACCTACAGCCTGGTGGATCTGCCGCAAACGATCGATGCGCTGCGTCACGGGCGACCAGCCATCACCATTATCGATCAATCCGATGCCGAGCCGGTGGCTTTGGCACAGTTGCAGCATTTTCAGAGTCAAAGCAGCCTGCGCGTGCCCATGATCTTTGTTGGACGTGTGCTGGGCTACGCTGTGATCTGGGATAGCCGATCGCCGCGCCATTGGACCGACGCCGAGATTCGTCTGACGCAGACACTGGCGAATCAGGCTGCGGTCGCTTTGGAAAACGTGCGATTGTTAGCGGAAACACAGCAGCGGTTGAAAGAGCAAACGGCGTTGCTAGCTGCAGGCACCGCCGTGTCGTCGAGTCTGGATCTGCCGACGATCCTGCGCCATCTGGCCGAGCAGATGGGCCATGCAATCGACGCGACCAGTGTTTATGTGTGTGAATGGGATCAGCAGGCCTATAGTTCGCGCGTGGTGGCGGAATATTACAGCCCTGCGGCATCCGATCTGGAGCGCGTGTCGGATCTGGGTGTGGACTATGAATTGATCACTGATTATGGTGAAGATCTGCTTTGGACGCGGCCGGGTGAAGCCATTGTCTCGCACATCGATGATGCCGATCTGCTACCATTCCGGCGTGACCATTTGCGGAACTACGGCTGCCAATCGGTCCTAACGCTGGGCTTGATTGCCAAGGCCAATGTCTTCGGTTACGTGGAGCTGTGGGAAACACGGCATCGCCGCGAGTTCACGCCCGAGGAGATTGCCTTGTGTCAGGCCATGGCTCAGCAAACGGCCATTGCTTTTGAAAATGCACGCTTGTTCGAGGCAGAACGAAAACAATTGCGTCTCGCGCAAACCTTGCAAGCAGTCGGCGCGTTGTTGACCGCCGAATTGGGCATGGACGAGGTCTATCAGCACTTGTTTGATCTCCTCGCACAAGTCGTCGCATACGACAGCGTCTCCGTGCAGTTGCTTGACGATCAACAACTGTACATGGCAGCCGGGCGCGGTTTTCCAGATTCGCAACTAACCATGGCGCTGGTGCGTCAGATTCCACCGGCTATTTGGGAAGCGCGTTGGGGACGGCCGCAGCAATCGGTGTTTGTGATCGCCGACACGTACGGTGATCCTAATTGGTTGATCTTGGCAGGCAGTGAATACATCCGCTCCTGGATCGGCGCACCGCTCCGCGTCAAGGGCCAGCTGCTCGGCATCTTGAACGTCGATAGCCGGACAGTCAACGCCTACAACGAAGAGATCGGCCAGCTGGTCGCTGCGTTTGCCAATCAGGCCGCCGTCGCGCTGGAAAATGCACGCTTGAACGAGGCCAGCCGTCGGCACGCATTCGAATTGGAAGAGCGAGTCAAAGAGCGTACAGCCGAACTTGATCGCGAACGCCGCCGCACAGGGGCAATTC
>JAXLWI010000095.1:0-13852 GCA_046328575.1 Anaerolineae bacterium | reverse complement strand
GCCGATCGCAGTAGCGGTGGATAAAAATGCGCGTGGAAGTGCCACTCGTCGTGCGGATGACCATCCATTGGGCGTTGATGGAAGCCCATCGAGTAGGGGAATGAAATTTCAAATAAGTTGTCGTACTTAGCAGTGATCCGCCGCATAATGTCAGCCAGCGAAGCGATCTCCAATTTATCTAGATCGGTAAGCGCGCCACAATGCCGCTTGGCCATCAACAAAATCTCGAACGGCCACACCGCCCAGAACGGCACCACCGCGATGAATTCCTCGTTTTCGGCGACGATGCGTTCCTGTGCGCGCAGCTCCTCGCCGATGTAATCGCATAGCAAACATGTCTGATTGCCGAGCCAGTAACGCTGTTGCGCGTTGTACTCTTTGGTCAGTTCGTTAGGTAAGTGATTCACGGCCCAAATCTGGCTATGCGGATGTGGGTTTGAACAACCCATCATCGCGCCCTTGTTTTCAAAAACCTGCACATAGTTGATGAAATCGAGCGCACCGAGTTCGCGCGTCTGATCGGTCCACGTGCGCAGCACCGCTTCTACTTCAGCCTGCGAGAGTTCAGGCAGCGTTAGATCGTGACGCGGCGAGAAGCACACCACGCGACAGGTACCGGGTTCAGGTTCGGCGACGAAGAGCGAATCGGGTGATGGGCTCGGTGCTGGCGCTGTGTCTGGTAGTAAGGACGCAAAGTCATTATCAAATACGAAGGTTGATTCGTACTGCGGGTTTTGTATCGTCCCACCAACACGTGAGTTGCCGGGGCATAAATAACAGGTCGGATCATACTGCGGCAGATTTTCAGGTGGGGTCTTTTCGACTTGACCCAGCCACGGGCGTTTGGCGCGGTGCGGTGAGACGAGCACCCATTCACGCGTGAGTTGATTGAACCGGCGATGTGGAGTATCGAGCATGTTAGGTTTCCGATTTTAGATGGTGGATTTAGTGGGTTGGTTACCGATGGAGCGTTTCTAGCCTTTGGGCAGCAGATCGCCGAGATCATTCAGAATGAAATCGGGTTTGATCGACGCGGCTTCCACGTCGGCGATCTTCGTCGCACCGGTGAGGGCGAGTGCGGTGGCCATACCAGCGTTGAGGCCCATCTGCACATCCGTCTCCAAGCGATCGCCCGTCATGAGGCAGCGGCTGGGTGGCAAACGCAGCAAGCTCATCACTGCGTCCATCATGTACGTCGACGGTTTGCCGACGATAGCCTCGCACTTGACGTTGGTGCAGGCTTCGATCGCGGCGATGATGGCGGCGGCGTCAGGTTGGCCGCCGCCGGGGACGGGGCAAAACCGATCGCCGTTGGTGGCGAAGAAGCGCGCGCCGTTGCGAATCGCGTCGAAAGCGATCTGCAACTTGGCGTACGTAAACGTCCGATCGAACGAGGCGATCACCGCGTCGATTTCGCTGAAATTCCCGGCAAATTTGAAGCCCGCATCGCGCAGATCGTTGTACAGCGGTTGCTCGCCGATGACGAACAAACGGCAACGCGGTCGGCTGATGGCGCTTAAGGTAATCCACCATCACCATCGACGAGTTGATGATATCGCTGGCGCTGGTCGATAGGCCAAGTTTAGCAACTTGGCCGCATATTCCTGTCGGGTGTGCGTAGGATTGTTGGACAGGAAGACGGTGCGCTTGCCCTGCGCACGAATCGTCGTGATGGCGCGGTGGGCGTTGGGCAGCAACGCATCGCCCAGATAGACCGTGCCGTCGAGGGTCAGATATGTAAGCGTCGTAGAACTGGTCGGGGCGTGTGGTCATGGCGAAGTTTCTTGCAGCAAAGATGTGTTTCCGATTTTACCACTTCTTAAAGAGGGTCATGGGCGGCTCCAGGCTGCGATTCTGATTTTTGATGGTGGAGCGCTAGAGTAGGAAATGGTCTGCGTGGATGCGGACCGGGATCAAAGGTACAGAGGCCTGGGTTTGCTGCATCGCCCAGCAAGATTCCCCGAAGGATGGCGCACATGACCGGGCGGAATGCGCCAGCGTTCCGCGACCCAAGGCGGAGTTGACCGCAACTATTTTGCGAGTGCTGGGCATTGACAAAGGCTTAACGATCTTGTGTGTGACACTCGCCACTTTGTTAAACCATAGCGCGAACTTTTGTATGGTGCTCGCAACTCTCTGGTGATCACTCGCGCGACGTTATTAAAAGCGCTGACCATCTTGTGTATGGCACTCGTCACTTTATTAAACCAGCCCGCGATCATTTGTATGGATATCGCGAATCTTTGGTTACGCCTAAAAAAGTGGTGCCAAAGTAGCGAGATTGTGCTATATAGCAGTGACTCGTCGTTCGCGGCGACGAAGGTACTCATTTTCAGGGCAGAATACAGCCCGCGCAGACGCTCGTGTTCGATATTCGAGATCGATTCGTTGTCGCCTTCATCAACAAAAGACTTCCGAAGTCAGACAACTTCGGAAGTCTTTTGCTTCTTGCTTCTTACATCCTCTTCCGTTTATAAACTCAACTCGGCACGCAGGAGTTTCTCGTTCATGGGCGAGATCATAAAGCCTAGCCGCTCGACCATGCGCTGCATCTCGTTGTTCTCAACGGACATCACCGCGCTGATGATCTCCAGTTCTCATCGCGGCCGACCTGGATCAGGCGCTTCAGCAATTCCATGCCGATGC
This sequence comes from Anaerolineae bacterium, assembly GCA_046328575.1. Lineage (GTDB taxonomy): Bacteria > Chloroflexota > Anaerolineae > Fen-1058 > Fen-1058 > JAGOBP01. The sequence continues at coordinate 11,206 of JAXLWI010000095.1, read as the reverse complement.
CGCGACCCTGATGCTGGTCGTTGATGAGACCGTGAACTGGCCTTCCGGCAGCCCGTACAGCTGCTCAAGCGCGCAATGCCCATGATCTCCGGACCGCCGTCACGAATGTTCGCATTGCGCCACCAGCGCCATCTCGCGATCGTAGTCGTTGAAGCAGATGCGGCGAGAGTCGTTCGTGCGCGATGCGATCACCCAACAGCATCGGGTTGAGGAAGCGCATGTAGACGCTGCGATCGGATAGCGTTTGGTGATACTTCACCAGCGGTGGCTCATCTTCCGGCTTGATGGGGCGGATGATGATTTCCTGCCCGTCCTTGGTCGTCATGGCTTCACGTACTTGATGGGGTACGGGCGGATCGCCAACGGAGCGGCTGCTCTTTGGTCACGTTGAGGCCGTGCAGCACGCCACGCGCGCGTCGAGGCGATCAACTGCTCGGGCGAAGCCAGCAGCGGATTGATGTCGATTTCCTCGATCCAGCGCTGCTCGGCGACGAGTTGGCTGAACTTCACCATCAATGTCGCCAGCGCATCCAGATCCACCGGGCGGCGGCCGCACGCCCGCTGGCATATAAATCAGCGTCTGCTCCATCATGCGGCGCGCGAGGGTGGTGTTGAGCGGCGGCAGCGCCAGCGCGCGATCTTTGTACACTTCCACCATCGTGCCGCCCGAACCGAACAACAGCACCGGCCCAAACTGCGGATCGATGCTTGCGCCGAGGATGACCTCATAGCCTTCGAGTTTGATCATTGGCTGGACGGTCACACCGTTGAAGTGTTCCGCGCCCTTCTTCTCGGTCACCGCTTGCTGAATGCCACGGAAAGCGGTTAGCACCGCGTCGTTCTTCAGGTTCAACTGTACGCCGCCCACGTCGGTCTTGTGCGTGATGGTCTTGGAGTACGAAGCTCAGCACGACCGGATAACCAATCTCTTCGGCAGCCTTGATCGCCTCGTCTTCGGTCACGGCGATGCGGGTTTCCACAATTGGAATGCCGTACGCGGCCAACGTTAGCCCGACTCGAACTCGGTCAAAATCGTGCGACCGGATTCGCGCACGTCCTGGATCATCTTCTCGGCGCGGGCGCGATCGATCTTGGTCTCTTCATCTTCGGGCATGTGCGGCGTTTCATAAATGCCCTTCAAGTTGTAAGCCGACTTCCACATGTACGTGAAGGCCTTGGTGGCGCGATCGGGAACTTGAAGTTCGGGATGCCAACCGCATTCAAATGCGCTCGCCTGCGCCCACATCTTCGCCGCCCATCAGGCTCGCCAGCACAGGCTTGCCGGTGCTATGTGCGTACGGCTTCAACAATTCGGCGGTCTGCGTGGGATCGGTCATCGCTTGCGGCGTCAGGATGACTAACATGCCGTCGGCGTTGGGATCATTCGCGGCGATTTCCAGTGCCTTAGCGTAGCGCTGCGGATCAGCGTCGCCGATGATGTCGATCAGGTTGTTGGCTCCACGTTGGCGGCAGGAACTTGTTCCAGAATTTCCATCGTTTCCGCCGAAATTTCGGTGAGTTCGCCGCCGCTGGTGAGCAGGGCGTCGGTCGCCAACACGCCAGGGCCACCTGCGTTTGTGACCATCGTGAGGCGCGGACCATTGGGGCGCGGCTGCTTCGATAGCGCTTCCGCCATATCGAACAGATCGGCGATGTCGTTGACGCGCGGCACCCGATCGGCGGAACGCGGCTTCGAGGACTTCGTCACTGCCCGTCAACGAGCCGGTGTGCGAGCCGCTGCCAGCCGCCTTCGGTGCGACCGGGCTTGATCACGATAATCGGCGGTCAGCGAAGACTTCACGCGCGGCCGATAAGAAGGCGCGGGCATCGCCGATCGTTTCCATATAAATGACGATGCTGCTGGTCTTGGGATCGTCGCCCAGATAATAGATGAGGTCGCCCCAACCCACGTCAGGCATCGAACCTGGCGACAAGAGAGCGCTGAAGCCAACGTTCTCGCGGGTGACCAGTCGAGGACGGCGGTGCGCTGCGCCCGATTGGCTGATGAAGCCCACGTTGCCGGAACGCGCAATGCCGGAGGCAAGGTCGCATTAAGGCCGCTGTGCGGGGACCATCACACCGAGGCAGTTGGGGCCGATGACGCGCATCTTGCTCTTGCGCGTGCTCAAAATTTGGCGCTCCAGTTCGACGCCTTCTGCGGACGGCAGCAAAAAGCCCGCCGAGATTACGATGGCGTTCTTCACGCCGGCATCAGCGCATCTTTGATCAGACCGGGCACGGTCGAGACCGCGGTGCAGATCACGACGAGATCGACTTTTCCGGAATCGATCTGGCCAGCGGCAAACCTTCAATGCCCAGCACGCTGAGGCGATTGGGATTGATCGGATAGACGGTGCCACCGAAGGGGCTGCTGATCAAATTCCACAAAATCGTGCGACCCACGCTGCCGAACTTTTCCGTCGCACCAATCAGGGCGACGTTCTTAGGTGTGAAGAACGTGTCGAGCGGGTGCTGTTCATAGTGGTAGATGTCGTGCGTGGGATCAAACGTAATCGGTGCTGCCTTGTCCATGAGGAACTCCTTCTGAAAGTCAGAACCCATTGAGGTTCAAAGTGTCAAATTTACACATTTCAGGTGAAAAAATACGCAAGTGATTATACCGCTTGTCTAGCCGTCGGCGGTATAATTTGTAACCTCTTTCGAGTTACGAGTTGCGTGACTTTGGGGCGCGCACCCCATCGTTAATTGCTTTTAAGTTGACGGCGCAAAGCCGACTTTGACGGCAGAATGATCGATCGGACGACCATGGCGCGTAGGGAGCCATCGTGATTGTCGAGAGGGCCAGCAGCACCGTATCATAATTGACACGCCAGCCGGCGAAATCTCGCCAGGCCCGATCGCGATCGGCTCGTAGCGGCGTTGGCGGCCGCAAGTTGATCGTGACAGCGTCGAACTCGTCGCGGCTGATGCTGATCGGATCGTCCGGTCTGGGGTCACGATTGTACGGGATACGAAAATAGTCGGCGATACGACGCAGGGCGATGTAACCCGCGCGCAGGCATAAATCGGCCTGCGGCTCGGTGGGCACATCCACACTCGATCGGATCAACGCGGCCCCATCGAGCACCGCGCCGGCGGCTGTAATCCACGACTTCTGCGGCATCGGCGATCGAAAGAATACGAGCGCCACCAGTGACGTGTGACTCTCCTCGATATCGGCAAACCATTGTTCCCAGGTCAACCATAGCTCGGTGAGGCGTTCCAAGCCGTGGATGCGATGATAGCGCTGGATCATCTCGATGGCTGATGGCGGCGATCCGGCGCGCACTTCCAGCAGCGTCACGGCGGCTTCGCGGCGTTGAAACGCGCCATACATCGTGGGCAGATAAGCGATCAACAGCGCGACCATGATCAGGCCCAGCGTGGCTTCGCTGAACATCAGAACTGTATCGGGTAGATCGGTCGGCGCAGCATAACCCAACGTCAGCAATGATGAACCGCTTACCTTGATTGCCTGCTCGAAAGTGCCGACGTTCCCGATCGACCAGTACATCAGCGCATAACCGGCGGCGATCAGGATCAGCCACACAGGCGGCAAAGACAACAGACCGATCGGCGCGAAGAAGGCCATAATCCGATCGCGCTGTTCGTAAGTGGTCGTCTTCTTCAGCGGCACATCGAACAGACGCCGCATCAAGCGAAAGACAAACGTCGTCAGCGAATCGCGCGCGCTGCGCGGCAGCACAAACGTCTGCACGGCGGAAAACACCGTGCGTGTAACGATCACGAGTCCAGTCAGAAAGGTGACAATGCGTACGATGAGGTCCATGAAAATCTCTGAGAATGAGGCTGAAGAGATTATAACGTGAGATGTGACGAGTGACGAGCGATGAGTGAAGAACTTAGGGATGAGGTATCATTGTGGGAAGATAGACGCAGAAGGAATCTTCAATGAAACATGTGTGATGCAGTGTTCCCGTGACACGCATCACTTTTCACTCGTCACTTTTTAGGAGCATCATGACGGAAGTCTATACGCTCGACCTTAATTTTCAGAGTATTCCGCACGTCATTGCCTCATATCTTGTCAAACACGCGTATGGCGTGGCCATCATCGAGAGCGGGCCGGGCTCGACGCTCAACGGGCTGAAGGTCGCGTTAGAGCGGCTCGATTTGTCCGTGGCCGACATCACTGATGTATTGCTGACACACATCCACCTCGACCATGCAGGTGCGGCGGGCTGGCTGGCGCGCTATGCCAATCACGGGCAGGGGGCCAACATCTATGTGCATCCCAACGGCGCGGCGCACATGCTGAATCCCGAAAAGTTGCTCAACAGCGCCACGCGCATCTACGGCCCGCTGATGGATCAATTGTGGGGCGAATTTCTGGCCGTGCCGGAAGACAGGTTGATGGTGATTCAGGATCAGCAAGAAGTGACGATTGGCGGCTTGCGCTTCTGCCCGATTGATACACCCGGCCATGCGGAGCATCACTACGTGTATCAACTCGAGGACACGTTGTTTACGGGCGATGTCGGCGCGGTGCGTTTGCCGGGGCCGCCCCATTTGCGTGTGCCGATGCCGCCACCGGAGTTTCATCTGGAGAAATGGCGCGAGAGCGTGCAGAAGATGATCGACCTCAAACCGCACCGACTTGCGCCGACGCATTTCGGCATCTACGACAATCCCGAATGGCACTTCGAGGCGTTGCAGCGCGCTCTCGACGAAGTGGAGCGTTTCATGCAAGAGACTCTGCCCGCCGATCCGCCGGTGGCCGTCATCAGCGACAAATTCATGGCCTGGACGGCGGCGCGCTCAAGGCAAGAAGGCTTGAATGAAGATGAGTTCGCGCCATACGAAGCCGCCAATCCATCGTGGATGTCGGCGACAGGGATGCAGCGTTATTGGAAGAAGTATCGCACACTAGCGAGTTAAGGCAGAGTCGCAATAATTGCAGGACGCAGACGGGAGCACTGCACCGCATGTGTTTCGCAGATGCCCGCAGATAATCAGCGATACACCAGCGTCGAGCTGCGTCCTCAGAATCATCCAATTGGAAATTTCCCCACCGCATTCATAACCACTGGCCCATGCCCGACGCACACTATATCCGCGCCGAGGGCGGCCTGAATCTTGACGGCGTCTTTTGCTTTAGCCTCATCCCACGTGTTCATGCCGCGCGAGACGCGCAGACCCGTTTTTTCCGACACCATCGAATCGCCTGCGAATAGGATCTTGCATGACGGCGCATAAAACGACACGTGTCCCGGCGTGTGACCGATCGTCGCAACGACGCGCAAGCCACCAAGCACAGACAGCACATCGCCATCGTTAATGAGTTGATCCACTTGCACGGGCTTCGCCTTGAACAGCGAGGCGGTCATCAGTCTGAACAAGCGCGCGGGCAGACTGGTAGTTTTAAGTGCGCGGGAGGCAGTACCAGCCGCGATCGCTTGAGCTTCGATCGGGTGGGCGTAGACGCGCGCGCCTGTCGCCTCTTTCAGTGCTGCCAACGACCCCACGTGATCACCATCGCTGTGTGTGATCAAGATCCGCTTTAGATCGGACGACCCTTTATTCAAACCGGCGATGTACTTCAAGATCGATTTTGCATTTCCGACGAGTCCAGTATCGATTAACGTCAAACCGTCTGCCTCGATAATCAAATAACAATTCACAATGCTGCTCGGAATCAAGTGCACGGCTGGAACAAGTTCCATGATAGCGCTCCTAAAACGTCGCAAAATGTGATCGAAATCGTTGACAACAACTCGGAAATGATGTATCGTCAGCCGGATTTGATCTGAGTCCGGGAGGACACCTCATGCTTACAGTCATTGGCGGTGGCAGTGCATACGGCGCGCGGTTGATCACCGATCAGCCCTATCGACGCGGCGACGTGCTCTATCATATCTCGGGGCATCGCGTCACCGACAAAGCCACCTATCAAACCATTCAAGTTGGCCCACACTCGCACATTGAAGAATTGGGCGTGCTGGCGTATCTCAATCACTCGTGTCAGCCGAATACGCTGGTGAACGTGGCTGAACTCACCGTCGTCGCTGCGCGTGATATCGCGGCAGGCGAAGAGTTGACGTTCTTCTATCCCTCGACCGAATGGGAAATGGATCGGCCGTTCATCTGCCTGTGCGGCGCGCCGCAGTGCGTGCGCCTCGTAGCGGGTGCGAAGTATCTATCGGTTGATACGCTGAGTCGCTACTTCATCAACTCGCACATTCGCGAAATGATCTTTGCCACGTTGGCCGAAACCGTCAGCCTCGATCATCAATCATAAAGTGCGCGAGTCAAAGTATAGCCGCGATTAACGACGGCTGTCAAACTCAGCACAGGGAGAATCACGCATGAAACTGCATCGCGCTTCGGGTGTGTTGCTGCATCCGACTAGCTTGCCCGGCCCCGACGGCATCGGCGATCTTGGTCCACAGGCGTATCGCTGGATCGATTTTCTGGTCAAGTCCGGCTGTGCTCTATGGCAAGTATTGCCGCTCGGCCCGACCGGCTACGGCGACTCGCCGTATCAATGCTTCTCGGCGTTTGCGGGCAATCCGTATTTGATCAGCCCCGAAGTCTTGAAGCAGGACGGGTTGCTGACGGATGAGGACCTGGCCGATCGGCCTGATTTCCCGGTCGATCACGTTGATTATGGCCCCGTGATCACGTGGAAGTTGACGCTGCTCGATCGGGCGTTTGCCAACTTTAAGGCCCGCGCTTCCGATCAACAGCACAACGAATTCACCGCGTTCCGATCACGCGAGGCGGCGTGGCTCAACGATTTCGCCGCGTTCATGGCGTTGAAAGAAGCCAACGGCGGCGTCTCGTGGGACAACTGGCCGGAACCGCAGCGCACGCGCCAGCCGCAAGCGATGCAGGCCGTGTATCAATCCGAAGCGTTTCAGCGTCACGCGTTCCGCCAATACCTGTTCTTCAAGCAATGGTGGGCGCTGCGTCACTACACTAACGAGCGCGGCATCAAGATCATCGGCGACATTCCGATCTTTGTGGCGTACGACAGCGCCGATGCCTGGGCGCATCCCGAATTGTTCTACTTCGACGCAGCCGGTAAACCGACGGTCGTCGCTGGCGTCCCGCCCGACTACTTCTCGCCGACGGGACAATTGTGGGGCAACCCGTTGTACCGCTGGGACGTGCATGCCCAATCGGGATATGCGTGGTGGCACGATCGGATGCGGGCGACGCTGCGGCAAGTGGACATCATCCGCCTCGATCACTTCCGCGGTTTTGCGGCGTACTGGGAAGTGCCTGCAGGTATGCCCACCGCCGAAGTCGGCGAATGGAAGCCCGGCCCCGGCAAAGACTTCTTCTACGCTCTGCAGCACGCGTTGGGCGATCTACCGATCATTGCCGAAGACCTCGGCCTGATCACGCCGGATGTGATCGAGTTGCGTGATAGTTTCGGTTTGCCCGGTATGCGCATTCTGCAATTCGGGTTTGGCAGCCCAACCGATGCATTTTTGCCGCACAACTATGTACGCAACTGCATCGTCTACACCGGCACACACGACAACGACACGGTCAAAGGTTGGTATAAGACCGCGCCTAAAGTTGAGCAGAAATTCTGCTTGAAGTATCTCAACACGACGCCCGCTAAATTGCCGCGCGCGGCTGTGCGCGCCGTGTGGTCATCGGTAGCGAATGTGTCAGTCGCGCCGCTGCAGGACTTATTGAGCCTTGGCCCTGAGGCGCGCATGAACTTCCCCGGCAAGCCCGAAGGCAACTGGTCGTGGCGTATGCCAGTGGATGCCCTAAGCGACGATCTCCGCGACGATCTAGTTGAACTCAACACACTTTACGACCGTAAACTCACGAAGTAAATCAACCACAGAGGTACCGTGGCACGGAGAAAGACACGTCGATTCTCAGTGTTGCCGTGTCTCTGTGGTTTTAGGGTCATGATCAATTTACAAGACGCGCTCATTGATGCACTTCGCTCGGCCAGTCACATCGCGGTGTTGACGGGGGCGGGCATCAGCGCGGAGAGTGGCATCCCCACGTTCCGCGAGGCGCAAACTGGCCTGTGGGCGAGATATGATCCGCAGGAATTAGCCACGCCTGAAGCTTTCCGAAAAAATCCGAAGTTGGTATGGGAGTGGTATGCCTGGCGACGCGAATTGGTTGCAAAGGCCAGGCCCAACGCCGGACATTACGCCCTGGTTGAGATGGCGCGTCGCGTTTCGCAGTTCACGTTAATTACTCAAAACGTGGATAATCTCCATCAAGATGCTGGCAGTAAAGATGTCATCGAACTGCACGGCAACATTCGCCGCACCAAATGTTTTCGTGAAGAAGTGATCGTTGAAACGTGGCTCGATACCAGCGAAGTGCCACCGCGTTGCCCGCGCTGCGGCGATCGATTGCGGCCGGACGTCGTGTGGTTCGGCGAACAACTACCTGCGGCAGCGCTCAACGCTGCGGCCGAGGCCGCCACGACGTGCGATCTGTTCTTCTCGATTGGCACATCAGGCCTTGTCGAACCCGCTGCGTCATTGGCCCGCCTCGCTTTGCAGCAGCGCGCCGCAGTGATCGAGATCAATCCTACGACGACGCCGCTCACTTCGGCTGCGACGTTTGTCCTGCACACGCCTGCGGGTGAAGCACTGCCACAACTCGTCAAGGCCGCCTGGCCTGAACCGTGACATGCGGCCAACGCAGCGTCGACTCGAATTCGCCGCTATTTTCAGCATAACGATGCTGGCGGCCTATCTTCGCTTCGTCAACCTCGCGACCAATCCCGGCTGGTACACCGATGAAGGCACACATCTCGACATCGCGCGAAATCTAATCGCAGGCCGCGTGCAGTACCTCGCTGTCGATCAATCGTGGCTGATCTTTTCGCGCTTGCCGCTGTTTGAGAATCTGCTGGCCCTTTGGTTGCGCGTGTTTGGCGTGAGTATGCTGGCTTTGCGAACGCTGACTGCCAGTCTGGGCACGTTGACAGTCGTACTCGTCTGGGCGTTAGGCCGACGCGTGTTTGAGCGACGCGGCCTCGCGCTGCTGGCGCCCTTACTCCTTGCGATCTATCCGCCCGCCATTCTCTATAGTCGTTTCGGCTTTAGTTACAACCTGCTCGCGCCGCTGTTGATGCTGGCCGCGCTGAGTGCGGGGCGATACGCGCAGACCCAATCAAAACGTTGGCTGGCGGTAACGGCTATCTCGATCGGCCTCGGCACGTTGACGGACGTCTGGGCGTTCATATTGCTCGTCCCTTTCACGCTGGTAGTTGGGTTGCGGTGCTGGCGCGATCTGCTCTGGAGTCTGCCACTGGCTCTGCTGCCGTTTGGCTTGTATGCGCTGACTGCGTTGATCACTGCGCCCAACGCCTTTCTCTTCGATCTACGGTTTGTGATGTCGCGCTTGAATCAATTGCCGATCACGCAGCAAATCTCGACGTTGATTCAAAACCTAACGACGCTTAGCGCGCAAGACGGCTGGTTCGCGATTGGCCTACTGGGGCTGCTGGCACTACGCCCCGCACCTGTTCGTTGGGTGATGGCGGCATTCTCGATCGTGCCGTTGGTGCTGCTCGGCCGCACAACGGCGCTATTCAGTTTGAGCGCCTACTATATGATTCCGCTGTGGCCGTTCGTCGCGTTGGGCGCGGCGAGTTTAATCGTGACAGTCAGTGATCGGTTGACGCGCAACACACGTTGGCGTGGTGTGATCGCGATTGGGCTGGGTGGCGCAATCGGGTTGATAACCGTGCCGCCGTTGGTCCAACAAGCAACGACACATTTTCGCACCGACATCGAGCCTTTTTTGATCGATCCGGTGATGGCACAATCCGCTGCGGACTTTGTTAATGCGCACGTGACTGACACCGATCTCGTTATCGCGTCGCCCGCGCTGGCGTGGCAGATTCGATCGAACGTGGCGGACTTTCAGATGCCGCTGGCTTATCGGGGGCAGGCCACGCCGCATCTGCCCGCCGATGTGCCAACCGACCGTTGGGCGTACGAGCCGCGTTATCAGCAAGCGCGTTTTGTCATCGTCGATAATTTGTGGCGCAATTGGGCTGTGCCCGATGTGGCGGGTGTACGCGAGATGTTGACCAATGTGGAGCAGTGGCCGTCCGTTTACCGAGTGGGCGACGTGGTGGTTTATCAGAATCCGAGGTGAGGGATGCGTCTCTATTTCGTGCGACACGGCCAGAGCGTGGCGAATACACTGCGCGTGATCTCGAATCGTAATTTGCCGCATCCGCTGACGGAAGTGGGCCGCCAGCAAGCGACTGATTTGGCCGCCGCATTGTCCGGCGTGCGGTGGTCGGCGCTGTATGCCAGTCCCATTTTGCGCGCCGTTCAAACGGCGGAGATTCTCGCGGCGGCGTTCAATCTGCCGATTAACCTTACGGATGCATTGCGCGAACCCGACTGCGGTGAGATGGAAGGTCGATCGGATGAAGCGGCCTGGACTGAACATCAACGCGTGATGGTCGATTGGCTGCTGCACGAAAAGTTCGACAGCTGCCTTCCAGGAGGCGAGAGTTACTGGGATGTCCGCGCGCGCTTCGTGCCGTTTGTTGAACAGTTGATCGATCGATATGTGCATGCTGATCACAACCTGTTGCTCATTGCGCATGGCAGTCTGTTGTACATGATGCTGCCGGAAGTGTTGAGCAATATCGATCGGGCGTTTGCGCGCGAACAGCCCATGCCGAATACGGCGGTCATTGTGGCTGAACAGGGCGAGGATGGTTTGAGGTGTGTGGAGTGGTGCGGGGTAAAGATATAATCACAAAGGACACGGAGCCATCTTAATACTGCTTCGTGTCCTTCGTTATTTTGTCTACGGGTAGGTCAATCAACCATGCGGGCGGCCTGTTCGACGAGGCTCATGAACTCGTTCACGTCCTGATCGAAGGGCAGAGCGCGCTGGACGTTGAAGATCAAGCTGGCGACGTCGCGCATCTTCTCGTACTTGGCCCAGTCATTGCCGCGCAGAATCTCGGCGAACTGCGCCACGGCGGCGGCCAACTGGAAGCGCGGCGAGGTGCGATTGAAATCGCGCTGGAAGTCGGCTGTTTGAAGCGATTGGCTCAACTCGGTCACGGCGTGGGTGTCGGGGTCTTCGTAGCGCACGCGCGCGATCAACGCTTCGCCCGCGCCTTCACCGCCGAACTGCACTTCGTACAAGGCCGTGACGCTGTGCCCCGCGCCGACCTCACCCGCATCGACCGCATTGTTGCGGAAGTCCTGATCGGCTA
>JAXLWI010000094.1:0-13937 GCA_046328575.1 Anaerolineae bacterium | reverse complement strand
CGCACGACTTGATCGGGCAGCTGGCCGCGTTCGCGAGCGGCCTGTTCCAATGAATGAACCGAGCCGGGATGAACAAACAACCGAAAGGGTATGCCTAACTGATCGAGTGCGAAAGCAACGGGCGGTAAATTATCCATGCCGCAAGTTTAAGCCTTTTGGCGCGGATGGCAAATCGGGAAACGAAAACGCCCGATCGCATGATCGGGCTGAAGGCTGCTGCATCTTAAGCGAAGTGCAGCACGGTCAAAGGCTGCGTGTTTAGTGTTCGTGCGGTTGAAGGCTCTCTGCGCCCGCCAACTTGCCGACGAGCAGTTGCGGCTTGTGGATCAACGTGGGCAAACACTGCGGGCAAATGTACGCCGGGCCGGATTGAATCGTCAACGTCAACAACGGGACTTGATCAACCGTGCGTTCGCAGTTAATGCAGTACGGGGTGTCCATGAAGTTCTCCTGTGCGATGAAATCGTCCTACACTTTACCGAGATCAAGCCGTGTTGAGTATGACGCATATCATATGCGAGTTGCATCGGCACGCACTTTCCCCTATACTTGCAGGGGAGTCTAAACTATCATGCAACTTTATTTCATTCGACACGCTCAATCCGTCAATAACTTGCTGTACGATCAAACTGGTTCGTGGGACAGTCGCAATGAAGATCCGGAATTGACCGATATCGGTCATCAGCAAGCCCAACAACTGGCCGCGTATATCGTGCAAGCCGATCGGAATTTCCAGCCCGATCGGCGCGACGATGCCAATCGGTTTGGCTTTGGTTTCACGCACCTCTACACCAGCCTGATGATTCGCGCTGTCTCGACAGCCGCGCCCGTGGCTGAGGCCGTTGGCTTGCCGCTCGTCGCGTGGATCGATCTGCACGAGACCGGCGGCATCTATCTGGATGATCCGGTCACAGGCGAGCCGATCGGATTGCCGGGCAAGACCCGCGCCGATTTCGAAGCGCGTTTCGCCAATCTCGTGCTGCCGGATAGTCTCGATCACACCGGCTGGTGGAATCGGCCCATCGAGACCGACGATGAAAAGGCTCAGCGGGCGCAGCGTTTTCTGGCCGATCTGAACATCCGGCACGGTGGCACCAACGATCGGGTGGCGGTGGTCACGCACGGCGCGTTTTACAATCGGGTGCTGGCCGCGCTCCTGAAAGTCCCTTATCGCGAAGCCGGTTGGTGGTTCGGCCTCAACAACACCGGTCTGACGCGCATCGACTTTTACGAAAACGAATTCAGCCTGAAGTATCTGAATCATACCGATCATTTGTCGAACGACTTGATCACTTAACACCACCATTAGGAGGTTAACATGGGTTGTTTACGGGCTGTGTTGTGTGTTGTGTTTCCGCCGTTGGCGGTCGTTGATCGTGGCTGCGGCACAGTGCTGATCGTGACGGCGTTGACGGCGGCCGGTTGGGTGCCCGGCGCGATCGCCGCGTTGCTGCTCAACTATCAAGCGAGTCAGCGCTAAAGCGAGCGGGCCGTTCGCGGTCTCGCCGATTGGATCACTATGCCAACTTATCCCTTTATGCAAGTCGATGCGTTTACCGAACGTGCGTTGGGCGGCAACCCCTGTGCGATCGTGTTTGAGGCCGATGATCTGGACGATGCGACGCGGCTCGCTATCGCGCGCGAAAACAACTTGAGCGAGACGGCCTTCGTCGTTCGATCGGCTGTGGCTGATTTTGGCGCGCGTTACTTCACGCCCGCCGAGGAGATTCCACTAGCGGGTCACCCGACAATTGCGACGGTGTACGCGCTGATCGATTCGGGTCGCTTGAAGTTGACAGGCGATCTTACGACGATCTCGCTCGAACTGGAGGTCGGACCGATTCGCGTCGATATTCAATCGGAACGCGGGGTCGTGAAACACATCATCATGTCGCAGAAAAAACCGCAATTTTTGCGAACGTACGATGCTTCAGAAGTGATGTCGATCTTCGGCCTCTCGGCGGTTGATGCGCGGCCCGACGCGCCGATCCAAACCGTCAGCACTGGCACGCCGCAGTTGATGATCCCCGTGCGCGATCTCGACGTGTTGCGACGCATCAATATCAACGTGCAGGAATTTACGCGCTGGCATGCGCAGAGTGACTTTTTCAGCGTGCATCTGTTCGCGGTGCAGGGCATCACCGATCAAGGCCGCACGTTCGCGCGCCACTTCGCGCCGCCGCCCGATGTGTTTGAAGATCCATTTACGGGCTCTGCGACTGGCGGTATGGGTGCGTATATGTGGCATCACGGTCTGATCGATCAACCAACGTTCATTGCGGAGCAAGGGCACTGGCTGCATCGACCCGGTCAGGCGACGGTGGAAGTCGTCGGGCCACGTGATGACATCGAGACGGTGAAGGTCGGCGGCGGAGCGATTACGGTCATTCGTGGGGAGTTAAGCCTATAACCCTCGCTCGCTGCGAGGGAAAATCTGGGAGGAGATATGCCGACACGGTCGGTCACGCTGACGCGCGTCCTGTTCATCGTCGGGCTGATAGCGGCGATTCTGTTCATCGCTGAGATCGGCAAGGAATCGATTGGGCTGCGCGTGATCTTGAAAAGCACGCCGCTCCTATGTCTGATCGCGTGGGTGCTGATCACTGTGCGCGACCGCTACGCCGTTCTCATCGTAGCCGGATTGATCTTCTCGCTGACTGGTGACATCCTCCTCGAAATCAGCGATGATTTCTTTGTGCCAGGTTTAATCGCGTTTTTGCTTGGGCACGTGTGGTATATCGCCGCGTTCCTCTCAACAACCCGACAGGCTCGCTGGTGGCGGGCGCTGCCCTTCGTCGTGTGGGTGGTTCTCGCCTATCTAATTTTGCTGCCGAATCTCAAAGACATGGCTGTGCCCGTCGCCGCGTACGTCGTCGTTATCGGTGCGATGATGTGGCGCGCGAATACACTGCTCGAAAGTCCTGTTCAGCGGTGGCAGTGGCTGGCCTTGATCGGCGCGATATTGTTCGGGTTGAGTGACACGCTGCTGGCTTTTAAGAAATTCAACGGTGTTGTCGTCGGACCAACATTCACCGTGATTGTGCTGTATTGGTTAGGGCAACTGGGGATCGGACTATCCACGCCGAGGTCACAATGATCGCTAAACCGATGTCCATCTGGCGCAAGATCGCGTATGGTGCAGGGGATAGCGGCTTTTCGCTAACTTCGACCGCGTTGGCCTTGCTGTATCTCGATTTTTTGATCAACGTTGTCGGCCTCGATCCAGGACTGGCTGGTGTGTCGATCGGGGTGGGCCGCATTTGGGACGCGCTCAACGATCTGATCATCGGCACGCTCAGCGATCGGACCCGATCGCGCTGGGGGCGACGTCGTCCCTATTTGTTGTTCGGCGCGTTGCCTTTCGGTTTGGCCTTCATCTTGATGTGGCTCGTGCCCACGACGAACGATAAGACGCTATTGACGATCTACTACACCGCGATGTATATCGTGTTCGATACGTTGTTCACGCTGGTCAACGTGCCTTATATCGCGCTGACGCCCGAACTCGCGCCGACTTACGATGAACGCACATCGCTGCATTCGTATCGCATGGCGTTCTCGATCGGGTTTGGGTTGATCGGCGCGGTCGCCCCGTTGGCCATCGTTGATGCACTGGCCGGTGTCAATGCTTCGGTCGAAGTACATCGTGCGGCGTACGCGTCGATGGCGGCGATCCTCGGTCTCCTCAGCGTCATCCCGATCTATGTGACGTTTGCTACGACACGTGAGAATCCGGCGTATCAAGAATTGCCCGCGCCGGGGCTGCGCGACTCATTTCGGATTGCGGCCAGTAACAAGGCGTTCTTGATTGCGGCTGGCATCTATCTGTTGACGTGGATTCCAATCGACCTGATTCAGTTTGTATTGGTGTTTCTGATCCGCGATTATTTCCGCCTAAGCGGCGGCGACCGCGATGTGATTTTCGCGTTGATTTTCGGCGTGGCCGTGTTAGCGCTGCCGTTGTGGGTGTGGCTTGCCGAGCGATGGAATAAACCGCGCGCGTATCAAGTCGGCATGGTCTTTCTGGCCTGTGTGCTGATCGGGTTGAGTTTCATGCCAGCGGGCCAGGCAACGTTGGTGTTTATCGTGGCGGCTTTAGCGGGCGTGGGCGTCTCGGCCGCACACGCGATCCCACTGGCGATTTTGCCGGACACGATCGAGTGGGATGAGTTACGCTCCTCGAATCGACAAGAGGCCGCATATTACAGCGTCATCACGTTGATTCAGAAGATGGTCAGCGCGGGCACGATTGCGGTGACGGGGTCGCTACTAGCCGCTACAGGCTATATCGAACGCGGCGCCACGCAGCCTGCCTCGGCTTTGAACGCGATCCAGTTTTTGTCTGGCCCGCTGCCCGCGATCTTTTTCGTGGCGGGCATTGTGCTGTGCGCGTTCTATCCGATCTCGCGTGAGAAGCATGCCCGCATTCTGCGCGCGTTGGAAAAGAAGCGTGCGTTGCGTAAACGCTTTGCTACGGGCGATTAAGCATTTAAGCGCGAACCGAAGCGCAGCCCGAAGCCGTCGGGATCAGCAATCGTGAAATCGCGCAGGCCATAGTATCGATCGTCGATCGGTTTAACAACGCGTGCCCCGATTTGCTGCGCAATCGTCCAGTAGCGATCGACGTCCGCCACCATGATCCGCATATTGGCTTGCGGTTGATTGATCGGGGCAGGGAGATCAGCGCGCGGCTCCAAAAAGAACTGGTGATCCTCCCACGCCAGCACCGCAAAATCGTTTTCAACCGATAGCACCTCAAACCCCAACGCGCGGTAAAACTCGATCGAGCGCGGCAGGTCCCGAGCGTACACCTCGACCACTAATTGTTCAGTTGACGGCACGTAATTGGACATCGTCGCTCTCCCTTCAAGGCTGCCCAAATTATACCTAATCCACGACGTTCACATTGTGCTAAAATGCATCACATAGTGGCGACACGTGAAAGTCATCCAGCCACGGCGTGACATCCTGCACTTTTGACGCGCTTGCACTTCAGTTACGCTGACAGTACACTGAGCCGCATCTCTTATCACGAGGCCACCATGACCGACGCTCGATCATTAGGCAGTCCCCGTTTCGCGCGGCTCACCCCCGCCCAGTGTGAACAGATTCACCACGCCAGCCTGTCGATCCTCGAACGGACTGGCGTCAAGTTGCTCGAGCCCGACGCGATCGAATTGATGCGTAAAGCCGGAGCGTCGATTGACGGCGCGCGCGTGCGTGTGCCCGCCCGATTGATCGATCAAGCCCTACAGACCGTGCCCAAATCGATCACGCTGTTTGATCGGTTGGGCAACGCGAAGATCGTGCTGGATGATTACCACACGTACTTCGGCCCCGGCTCCGACGTGCTGAACATCGTCGATCATCGGACATGGGAGCGGCGTCAGCCCAAGTTGCAAGACGTGCGTGATGGCATCACCGTCTGCGATGCGCTGAGCAACATCAGTTTCGTGATGTCGATGTTCCTGCCCGGCGATGTCGATAATCGCATCGCCGATCGGTATCAGATGGAAGTGATGCTGAATCACACCACCAAACCGATCGTGATCGTGACCTACGAAACGTCGGGCTTGATTGATGCCGTCGAAATGGCCGAGGCCGCCGTCGGCGGGGCAGCGGCGTTGCGCGAGAAGCCCTGCATCGCGTGTTACATCAACGTCACAACGGGCTTGCTGCACAATCAGGATGCATTGCAAAAACTGCTGTATTTAGCCGAGAAAAACCTACCTGCGTTATGGATTCCAGTCACATCCGGCGGCACGACCGGCCCAGTGACGATGGCGGGCAACCTCGCCTTGAACAACGCCGGTGTCCTCGTCGGTATTGTGTTGTCGCAACTTAAACGCGAAGGTGCGCCGATTATTATTCCGGGTTTCGCGGGCGATGCGCTTGATCTTAAGACGATGGTCGATCCTTATGCCGAGCCGGATCATCGCGGTATTGCGGCGGCGATGGCTCACTACTATGGTTTGCCGATGTTCAGCCTCGCGGGCGGCAGCGACGCGAAAGTGGTCGATCAACAAGCGGCGATCGACGCCTCGTTGACGATGTTGATGGAGGCGCTATCGGGCGGGCAGCTGATCCACGATCTGGGTTATCTCGAATCGGGTTTGTCGGGTTCGCTGGCGCAGCTCGTCATTTGCGATGAGATCGTCTCATTCATCAAGCCGTTCCTGCAACCCGTTGAGATCAACGACGAAACGTTGGCGTTGGACTTGATCGATCAGATCGGGCCGGAAGGATCATTCCTCAACACGCCGCACACGCGCAAGCACTACAAGGAACGCTGGTATCCCAGCTTGATCGAACGTTTCAATTACGGGCAGTGGCAGTCGAAGGGCGGCAAGACATTGGCGCAGCGCGCGGCCGATCGGGCTGAGCAAATCTTAACGGCGCATCAACCGCCGTTGTTGAGCAGTGAAGCGGCTCGCGCTGTGCATGCCATCGTCGAACGCGCCGCGCAGAATTTGAAGTAACTATCGCACTCAACCACTATTCAACTATCTCACTTACGGAGGTCACCATGTCGGAAGAACTGTTTGCAGCCATGAAGCAAAGCATCATCGACGGCGATGAAGAGGCCGCGGCTGAAGTTGCGCGTCGGTCGCTGGAAGCAGGCATCGATCCGCTTGAGGCGATCAATCGCGGGTATGTTGAGGGCATGTCGTATGTAGGCGATCAATTCGCGCAGGGCGAGATGTTCCTGCCCGATATGATGCTGGCCGCTGAAGCGATGAAAGCCGCCGTCGGCGTGTTGGAGCCAGAGATGCAGAAGCGCGGCACACAGCGACAAATGTTGGGCAAAGTCGTGTTGGGCACGGTGAAGGGCGACATTCACGAGATCGGCAAGAACCTCGTCGCGACAATGCTGTCGGCCAGCGGCTTTGAAGTCTACGACCTCGGCGTTGATGTGCCGTTTGAGAAATTCATCGAAAAAGCGCGCGAAGTAAACGCGGACATCATCGGTATGTCAGCACTCCTGACGACGACGATGACAGGCCAGCGCACCGTAATCGAGATGCTGGATGATATGGGGATGCGTCCGAAAGTGAAAGTGATGGTCGGTGGTGCGCCCGTTACACGCAGCTGGGCTGCTGAGATCGGCGCGGACGGTATGAGCGAAGATGCGATGGGGGCAGTGACGCTGGCGAAGAAACTGGTCGGCGCATAAGCATAGCGGCAGACCTGTGCGTTTGCCCTGGGTGAACACACCGGTTCGCCCCTACGATGTAAAACGGAGGCAACATGGCTGGCAAAATCAACTCCATTTCCAATCCGCGTTTGGGGTTGGATATTCTGAGCCAAGAAGACGTGTTGAAAATTCACACCGCCACGCTCGATGTGATCGAAACGACGGGCGTGCGATTTCCGTCGCATAAGGCGTTGGACATTCTCGAAGCGCACGGGGCAACAGTTGATCGCGCGTCGATGATCGCCAAGATTCCCGGGCACGTCATCGAAGCGGCGTTAAAGACCGCACCGCCGATCTATACGCTGGCGGCGCGTGATCCGTCGCAGGATTTGCCGATGGATGGCCATCACGTTTTTCTCGGCACCGATGGCTGCTGTATCGAAGTGATCGATGCGTTCACGGGTGAACGTCGCCGCACGACGAAGCAAGACAGTGAAGACTGCGCGCGCGTGGCCGATGCGCTCGACGAGATCGGCTTCTGGTGGTCGATGGTGGCCGCGCAAGATCAACCGCCCGCATCGCGCTCACTGCACGAATTGGAAGCCGCATGGCGCAATACCACCAAACATCTGCAAACTGAGAGCATCGTTACTGAGCCTGAAATGAAGGCTGCGATTGAAATGGCGGCGGCTATCGTCGGCGGTAAAGACGAATTGCGCAAGCGCCCCATCCTGTCGATCATGCAATGCACCACTAGTCCACTCGGTCACGACGGCGGTTCGCTCGACGCGGGTCTGCTCGCTGCTGAAGCGGGCTTGCCCGTCGGCTACATGACGATGGCGTCATGCGCGTTCAGCGGGCCGGTGACGCTGGCGGGCAACCTCGTGGTGGGCAACGCGGAAGTGATCAGTGCATTGGCGTTGATGCAACTCGCGCATCCCGGCGCGCCCGTCTATTACGCGGCCGCGCAAACGGCGATGGACTTGCGCACAGGCGGTTACACCGGCGGCGGGCCGGAAGATTTTCTCTTCGGCGCGGCGACGAATGTGTTGAGCGACTTCTACAACGTGCCGCTCTCGATGGGGGCGTTTGCGACGGGCGCCAAAGAACCCGATTGGCAAGCCGCTGTCGATAACGCTTTCTCGTCGTTCATGGCTTCGCTTACTGGCTCGGATATGTTGTTAGGCGCAGGCCTGCTGCACGGTAGCCGCATCCTCAGTTACGAGCAGATGGTGATGGATTGCGAAATTTTCAGCATCGTGCGGTCGATGATGAACGGCATCGTTGTGAACGATGAAACGCTGGCGTTGGATGTGATTCGATCCGTGGGGCCGGGCGGCAATTTCCTCAAGCATAAGCACACGCGCGCCCACATGCGGGAACTGTGGCAGCCCCGATTGATGGATCGACGCCCTTACGGCCAATGGGAAGCGAAGCGCGACGGCGCTCGCGACTGGGCGCGTGAGCGAGCGCAGCACATCTTGCGCGAACATCAGCCCGATCCGCTAGAACCTAAGTTGGTCGCCGAGTTGAAGCGCATTATCTCGACACTCGAAAAATAAACCGCGAAGGCGCTAAGAGCGCAAAGTTTCGATTTTACTTTGTGTCTTTGCGCTTCAGTAAAGGCCGACACTATGCAACCAAAATTGGAATTGCTTGATCGCGAGTTGATCAATCGGATTGTGGGCGAGGCGTTCGAGTTGTTGATGACGCCGGGTGTGCGCGTTCAATCCAACGAGGCGCGTGAGTTGTTGCTCGCTGCTGGAGCTACGATCGACGGCGAAATTGCGCATATCCCCGAAACTGTTGCGCGTAAGGCACTTGCCAATGTGCCGCGCTCGTTCTACGTGCATGATCGAGCGGGCAATCCCGTGGTGCATTACGGTGGCGACGATGTCTATTTCGATCCGGGGTCATCAGGCGTGCAAGTACTTGATCCCGACACGCTAGAACATCGACCGTCACGCGCGGCTGATCTGGTACGGCTGATCAAAGTGGCGGAGATGCTGCCGCAGTTGGCTGCGCAATCGACCGCGATTGTGTGCGATGACGTGCCCAAATCGATCGGGGATATGTATCGCCTGTTCTTGGTGCTGTTGTATTCAGACAAGCCGGTGGTAACAGGCTCGTTCAATGAGCGCACGACGCAAGTGATGATCGATCTGCTCGCGGCGGACTGCGGCGGGCGTGAGGCCTTGAAGGTGAAGCCGCGCGCCGTGTTCGATGTGTGTCCCTCGCCGCCGCTGAACTGGAGCGGCTTTGCCTCGCAGAACTTGATCGATCTGGCGCGGGCCGGCGTGCCCGCCGAAATTGTGTCGATGCCGCTGGCGGGTGCGACCGCGCCTGTCACGTTGATCGGTTCGATCACGCAGCACGCGGCCGAGTGCATCAGCGGCATGACCATTCATCAACTCGCGCAGGCTGGAGCGCCGATCGTGTGGGGCGGGGCGCCGGCGATTTTCGACATGCGATCAGGCGCGACGCCGATGGGCGCGATCGAGACGGCGATGATCGATGCTGCTTACGCTCAGGTCGGTAAGTCATTTGGCTTCCCCACGCACTGTTATCTCGCTGCCAGCGATGGCAAACTCGTCGATGCGCAGGCCGGATTAGAAAGCGGGGTAACGGCTATCGTGGGCGCGCTGGCGGGGGTGAATATGATCTCGGGCGCGGGCATGCTGGATTTTCTGGTGTGCCAAAGCGCAGAGAAGTTGGTGATCGATGCCGAAGCGATTGCAATGGCACAGCGGCTGCTGCGCGGCATCGGCACGCCGACGGAGACACTGGCCACGGCGATGTTTGCGCAGACAGGCTTGAAGGGTGAGTTCCTGAAATTGAAGGACACGCGCCGATTGTTCCCCAGCGAGCAGCATCTGCCGTCGAAGATCATCGATCGCGGTTCGGTACGCGCGTGGCAAGAGAATGGCGGCCTCGATGCGTTTGGACGCGCGAAGCAACGCGTGGCCGAATTGCTCAACGCCTATCAACGTCCGAAGTTGGCTGAAGATGTTGAGCGAGAGTTATTCGCCATTGTGCGGCGTGAAGCCAAAGCCGTTGGTTTGGAGGAACTGCCCGGTATTGCCTGAGTGAATCGCTGTAATCACCTTGATCTCTCCGAAAGCCCATACTTTCGGAGAGATTCTTTTATGCGGTATACTTTTTGCGTGGTCGATCTGGCTAACACATGCAGGCCACGAATTGAATCCGATGAATCGAACCTCTAGCCCGCGCCAAGCAGAGAAGCACGGCTTGCTCAGCACCAGCTGATTCCGCCGCGCCTGCCGTCTGCGCTGGTGCCGCGTCCGAATTTGCTGGCACGACTCGACGCCGGACTCGATCGCAAACTCACGCTGGTCAGTGCGCCACCCGGTGCGGGTAAAACGACGCTAGTCAGTGAGTGGTTGGCCGTGCAGGAGGATATGCCGGTCGGTTGGGTTTCGCTCGATGCCGGGGATAATGATCCCGTGCGCTTTTGGCGTTACGTCTTCACGGCGTGTCGGGCCTTTGAAGGGACGCCGGGGCGATCGGCTTTGGCGGCGCTGCGCACATCTCAGTCGTTGGCAATTGAAACACTCCTCACGCCCTTCATCAACGAATTGACGCAACTTGCACAGCATAGCATCCTCGTGTTGGAAGACTATCATGCGATCAGTGCACCTGAGATTCACACGGCGCTGGCGTACTTGATCGATCATTTGCCGTCAACGCTGCACGTCGTATTGATGGCGCGTGGCGAGCCGCCACTGCCGTTGGCACGCTGGCGGGCGCGCGCTGAAGTGAATGACATCACCGCGACGGACCTGCGTTTTTCGAGTGCTGAAACACTCGCTTTCTTGCGCCACACCGTACGCGCGCCGATTTCGCCCGATGTCGCTGCGCGTCTTGAACAGAGAACTGAAGGCTGGGCCGCGGGTTTGCGTTTGGTGTCGCTGGCACTGCAAAACCAGACCGATCCGCGTGAGGCCGAACAGATTCTCGCCACGTTCAGCGGTGATACGCGATCGGTATTGGATTATCTAACGAGCGAAGTGCTAGCGGCTTTGCCAGCGACTACGCAGCAGTTTCTTTTGCAGACCAGTTTTCTCGATCAATTGACTGGTTCGTTGTGCGATGCAATTACCGATCGGGCAGATGGTGCCGCTGTGCTCGATCAGTTAGAGCGTGACAATCTGTTTGTCATTCCCTTGGGCGGCACAGCTGGTCAGCGTTGGTACCGCTATCACGCGCTGTTTGCCGAAGTCCTGCGCTATTTGGCGCGGCAGCGCTTTGATGAAGCGACGATCCAGGCGTGGCTGATCAAGGCGAGTGGCTGGTATGAAGCTCAGCGCTTGTATGATGAAGCGATCGAAACGGCTTTCACTGCGCACGATACTAAGCGCGCCGCAACCTTGATTGAATGGAGTCTTAACGCACGCGGCAATCACGAATTGACTACATTGCATCGCTGGATCACGCAGCTGCCCACTGAAGTGTTAAACGTCCAGCCAGCCCTGTGTTTTGCGGATGCGCAAGCGGTGTTGTTTACAACCGATCGATATGCGGTGACGACCGCGGCCATGGTGGAGAATCGCTTACAGGCGGCTGAACGCGAATGGCAAGCCGCACAGAATGAGCGCGGCGTAGGACAAGTCTATGCGTTGCGCGCCACCGCGGCACTCTGGCGGGATGACCTCGCCCGATCATTCCTCTATGCCCAGCGTGCGTTGGAATTGCTGCCGGAAGATGACGTGGAATGGCGCGGCATCAGTTTGTTGGCGATCGGCATCGAGCGACTACTGGCAGGCGAAGTCGGTCTGGCGCAGCGCACGATCATGGAAGCGCGCGTGTTGTGCCGCATCGGCCAGAATACATTCAGCACACTGGCGGCGACCGATATGCTGGCGCGCACGTATCTGGCTCAGGCCGAACTCGATCTGGCCGAGCAGATCTATCGGCAGATGTTGAGCGAAGCCGGTGACCTCGCCGCTTTCAGCACTGATCGCGGACTAGCATTGGCCGGACTGGGGTTGATCGCCTACGAACGGAACGATTTGGTCGCGGCTGAGACCTTGGCCGCACAAGCCGCCGACCTGCACCGCATTGATGGCGATGAAGAACTGCACGTGCGTGCCGCATTGCTGATGGCGCGCATTGAGCAGGCCCGTGGACAACAGGCACAGGCGCAAAATCGGCTGCAAACGTTAGCCGTGCAAACACAGCGCACGCTGTGGCAGCAGGAAGTATCGGCTTGGCAGGCGCGGCTGGCAGTGATGACCAATGACGTCAGCGCGGCTCAACACTGGCTGGGTGCGCGTGCACCGCAGCGTGCCAACGTGCTGGCCAGCCAACAAGAGTTGGAAGCACTGATCACTGCGCGGCTGAAGATCGCTGCAGGATCGTCAACCGAGGCGGCGGCGCTGCTTGAACCATGGCTAAGCTGACGCGCAGGCTCAAGGCCGTACTCGCAGCGAAATAGAAATTCTCAATGTGCTGGCGCTCGCTGAAGCGGGTGAAATACAGGCAAAACAACGGCTCTTAAGAGCGTTGGCTTTGGCTCAACCCAAAGGGTGTGTGCGCGTCTTCGTCGATGAAGGCGCGGCCATGCGGCGATGGTTGCAGGCGATCGCACCGGAAGTAACCAAGCGCTCACTCCTGACGTTTCTCGCGCAGGTGCTGCGTGCAGTTGCCTCCGTACCGTCGGCTGAAGCGGCTGCTTCGTCGCCGCTGTTGGAGCCGTTGAGTCCGCAGGAATTGCGTGTGTTGAAACTGCTCGCGGCAGGCTTGACCAATCCTGAAATCGCCCGTGAACTCGTTGTATCCCCGAACACGATTAAGACGCAGGTCAAGAGCATCTTCAATAAGCTTAACGTTAACAGTCGCACCGAGGCTGCTGACGCCGCCCGCGAATTGAATCTGTTGTAAAACTTCGCTTTACGCCCACACCAACCCGATCGGATTAGCTGGCCGATCGGGTTGTTTGCCGTTCACCCGCGGCAATCACCCGCTCAATCACCCGCTGCGGGTGATGCGCTCTATCCTGCTTGAATCGTACAATCGGCTCATCTTTCAACACAAGGAGATCGACACATGGACACGTTAGGGGAACTCGTTAAGGTTTGGCTGAATCCGGTGAATCTGGGCGCGTTCTTTGTTTTGAGCGCGGCGGCAATCTGGGTCATTAGCCGCAGCAACGATCAGACCAAGGGCAAATAAGCGCACGTTGATAGAGGAGACCATCGATGACGACACAAGCAGTAAAACCGTACAAGGGCATGGCGATGGAAGGTGTCATTGCCACGTGGTATGCGCGGAATGCGCGCCGCGAGGATGAGTTCAAGCGCTGGGTGCAGCTCGTCAACACGACGGTGACGCCTGGCGGCCGCGTGTTGGAAGTCGCACCAGGGCCGGGCTATCTCTCGATCGAAGTGGCGAAGTCGGGCAAGTATCGTGTAACGGGTCTCGACATCAGCAAGTCGTTCGTCGAGATTGCGCAGACTAAGGCTAGAGAAGCGGGCGCGCAGGTAGATTTCCGGCATGGCAATGCATCTGATATGCCATTTGCCAACGAGAGTTTCGAGTTCATCATCTGCACGGCGGCGTTCAAGAATTTCACGCAACCCGTGAAAGCGATTGCCGAAATGCAGCGTGTGTTGACGCCCGGCGGCCAGGCGTTGATTGTTGATCTGCGGCGCGATGCTTCACGAGCAGCTGTCAACGCTATGGTTGAAGCGATGGGGCTGAATTGGATCAATACCTGGTTTACGAAATTGACGTTCCAGCAGGTGTTGCTCAAGAACGCGTATACGCCAGATGCGATTGAAGC
>JAXLWI010000093.1:0-14242 GCA_046328575.1 Anaerolineae bacterium | reverse complement strand
ACTCCGATGAAATCGGCTGTTTTATCGGCACAGCGGTAGGCGGTCTAACGACCTATTACGAATCAGTGTTGGTGTTGCAGGAAGGCGGCCCGCGCCGGATGCCGCCATTCAGCATCCCCAGCACGATCTGCGACGGCGCGTCGAGTGCCATCTCGATCGACTGGGGTATTCATGGCCCTAACTTTTCGCCGGTGTCGGCGTGTGCGGCCGGCGCAGATGCGATCGGGTTGGCGTATCAATCGATCAAACTCGGTCAATGCAAAGCCATCGTCGCAGGTGGCAGCGAAGTGCCGATTATGATCGTCGGGATGGCGGCGTTTGATCGATTAGGTGCGATGAGTCACAACAACGATCATCCCGCGGAAGCGTGCAAGCCTTTCGATAAAAATCGCGATGGCTTGGTGATGGGCGAAGGTGCGGCGACGTTGATCATAGAAGACCTTGAATATGCGCTAGCGCGTGGCGCTAAGCCGCTGGCCGAGATCATCGGTTACGGTATCACATCGGACGCGTTCCATGTCACCGCACCGGCTGAGAACGGCGTCGGCGCAGCGCAGGCGATGCGTTTTGCGTTAAAGGACGCGCACTTGAAGCCGACCGACATCGATTGGATCAGCGCGCACGCGACGGCCACGTCGTTGAACGACAAGTACGAGACGATGGCCATCAAGAGCGTGTTTGGCGAACAAGCCTACAAAGTTCCGATCAGCGGTACCAAGTCGATGACGGGTCACATGATGGGTGCGACCGGCGCGCTGGAAACCATCTTTGGCATCAAGGCGATCGAAACGGGCTGCGTGCCGCCGACCATCAACTACGCGACGCCCGATCCCGACTGCGATCTGGATTATGTGCCCAACGTCGCGCGTTCGGTGACGGTCAACACGTTCATGACTAACGCTTTTGGTTTTGGCGGGCACAATAGTGTGTTAATCCTGAAACGCTTTGAGGAATAATGCGTACCGAGTCATGAGTAACAAATCTTTATTCATGACTCGGTACTTGTTATTAACGTATGCTGCCTTCTTTCAAAAATCCCGCTCTGCTGCAACGTGCGCTCACGCATCGCTCGTATCTTAACGAACATCCCGACTTGCCCAGCGAAGACAACGAACGGTTGGAATTTCTGGGCGATGCAATCCTCGATTTCGTCGTGGCGTTGTGGCTGTATCGCCATTATCCCGATCTGCCCGAAGGCCGACTTACCTCCGTGCGGGCGGCGTTAGTGCGCGCCGAAAAACTCGGCGAATTTGCCCAACAAATCGAGTTAGGCGAACACCTGCGTCTGGGCAAAGGCGAAGCCGAATCGGGCGGGCGCGCGCGGCAATCGCTGCTGGCCGACGCGTTTGAAGCCGTGATCGGTGCGTTATATCTCGATCAGGGGTTGCGGGCCGTGCAAGGCCTGCTGAGCCCGCTGATCAAGGCCGAAGTCGATCACATCGTCGCCGCGCAAAGCGATCGAGACGCGAAGAGCACGCTGCAAGAAGTGGCACAGGCCACCCGGGGTATCACCCCGCGCTATCGCACCATCGACGAGAGCGGCCCCGATCACGCCAAGTGGTTCACCGTCGAAGTCGATCTGAACGGCGAAGCGATTGGGCGCGGCGAAGGCCCGAGCAAACAATCGGCGGCGCAAGCGGCGGCGGCTGATGCCTTGAAGAGATTGGATGTTGGAAGTTAGCGGCTGGAGACTTGCTAAGCCGTTGGCTTGAGCCTATAATCACAACCACTCCACCCACCGTCTGAGGTGATCTTTCCTATGTGGCAAACTTATTACACCCCCACTACGCTTACTGAAACGCTGAAATTGTTGTCGCAGCACGGCAAAGAGGCGCGGATTATCGCCGGGGGCACCGATCTCATTATCGAGTTGGAACGCAAAGTCCGATCGGCTTCGGTGCTGGTCGATATTTCGCACGTCCCCGGCCTCGATCGAATTCGGCTGGAAAACGGCGTGTTTCATTTAGGTCCGTTGGTTACGCATAATCAAGTTGTCGCATCGAAGGATATCTACGAGCGGGCATATCCGTTAGCGCGGGCGTGCTGGGAAGTGGGTGCGCCCCAGATTCGAAATCGCGGCACGATTGCCGGTAATCTCATTACGGCCTCACCCGCCAATGACACCATCGCGCCGTTGTGGGCGTTAGGCGCATCAGTGACGCTCGCTTCGACACGCGGCGAACGCACGCTGCCGTTCTACGAATTCTACAAGGGCGTACGCAAAACCGCGCTAGCCGACGATGAAATGCTGATCGATATTTCTTTCCCGGCGATGTCGGACGAAGAGCACGGCACGTTCATTAAGTTGGCGCTGCGCCGCGCGCAAGCGATTTCGGTGGTGAACTGCGCGGTGATCCTTGAAATGCATCGCGATGCGATCGTGAAGGCGCACATTACCTTCGGCTCGGTCGCGCCGACGATCGTACGCGCGCCCGAAGTTGAGAAATATCTCGTCGGCAAGTCGCTGACCGATGAGGTGATCGCGCATGCGGGTGATCTGGCGACGCATGCCGCTAAACCGATCGACGATGTGCGCGGCCCGGCTGAGTATCGCGTGGAGATGCTGCGCGTAACGACGATGCGCGTTTTGCGGCAGATTCGCAACGGCCAAGAACGCGCCGATTTCCCTGAGAAACCCGCGCTGTTGTGGGGCAAGTCCAACGGCCACTTCCCCACCTGGCCGGAGCCGCAAGTATTGGTTCACCACGAAGGCGGCCATGAGACGATCGAGACCACGGTGAACGGCCAGCGATATTCGGTGCGCGGCGCGAACGATAAGACTTTACTGCGCATGCTGCGTGAGGATGTGAACCTCATCGGCACGAAGGAAGGCTGTGCCGAGGGCGAGTGCGGCGCGTGCACAGTGTTCCTCGACGGCATCGCGGTGATGGCATGCATGGTGCCTGCGCCACGCGCGCACGGCGCGAACATCGTCACTGTGGAAGGTTTGGCGCACGATGGCCAACTGCATCCGGTGCAAGATTCGTTCGTGAAGCATAACGCCGTACAATGCGGTTACTGCACGCCGGGATTTGTTATGGCGGGCGCGAGCCTACTGGACGAGAATCCGCAGCCGACGCAGTTCCAAATCCAGCAAGCCATTAGCGGCAATCTGTGCCGCTGCACGGGCTACTACAACATCGTCACAGCTATTCACGAAGCGGCTGAAGGCCGCTAAGCGATCTCGCCATCATGCGTGCTAATTCCGTTCAAGAAGTCGACGTCGTCACCGGGGCCTTCGGTTACACGGGCAAATACATCACACAGCGCTTGCTGGCGCAAGGCCGTCTGGTACGCACGCTGACCGGCCATCCGAACCGCACCAGTCCGTTTGGTGTGCGCGTCGATGCATTTCCCTTCAACTTCGATCGGCCTAGCGAGTTAGTA
The DNA here is from genome assembly GCA_046328575.1 of Anaerolineae bacterium. GTDB lineage: Bacteria > Chloroflexota > Anaerolineae > Fen-1058 > Fen-1058 > JAGOBP01. The sequence goes on along the minus strand of JAXLWI010000093.1, from coordinate 10,855 downwards.
CGCAGCCTGCAAGGCGTCACGACGCTCTACAATACGTACTGGGTGCGCTTCACGCACGGCTCAATCTCGTTTGACGAAGCCGTCGAGAACACCCGCAAGTTGATCCGCGCTGCCGAAGAAGCCGGGGTTCGGCGTTTCGTGCATGTCAGCATCACCAATCCGCACGCGCAAAGTCCCCTGCCCTATTTCAGTGGCAAAGGCTTGCTCGAACAGACGTTGATGAATTCAAAGTTGTCATACGCCATCCTCCGCCCGACGGTGATCTTTGGTGACGAAGACATCTTAGTCAACAACATCGCGTGGCTGCTGCGGCATTTTCCGGTGTTCGTCATTCCCGGCGACGGCAACTATCGCTTGCAGCCGATCAGCGCCGACGACATGGCCGACATTGCAGTGACAGCGGGTCAACAGCGCAACAATCAGATCATCGACGCGGTAGGTCCAGAGGTTTACTCCTTTGAAACGCTGGTGCGCTTGATCGCGACGACAGTGCGCAGCCGCGCCTTAATCGTGCATCTGCCGCCGAAATTCGCGCTGACGCTATCGCGAGTGGTCGGTCGCTTTGTGCGCGATGTGGTACTGACGCAGGAAGAAGTGGACGGCTTGATGTCGAACCTACTGGTAGTGGATGGCCCGCCGACCGGCCGTACGCGTCTGAGCGATTGGCTAGCCGAACATCAAGACACGGTCGGCACGAAGTATGCTTCGGAGTTGGAACGACATTATCGAGCGTAGTGGCAGATCGGTGTGTCTGCCTTCGAACGCGGGCGAACACATAGGTTCGCCCTACGTTTTTAATGCCGCCTCAAAATCCTCTGGATATGGCGCTTCAAATTGCATCATCGCATGCGTGATCGGATGCTCAAAACCGATCGAGCGAGCGTGCAGCGCCGTGCGCGTTATCCCTCCAAACACTTGACCCTTACCGTACAATGCATCGCCTACCAACGGAAAGCCGATCGCGGCAAGATGCGCGCGAATCTGATGCGTGCGGCCCGTTTCGGGTGCGGCTTCGATCAGCGTGTAGCCGTCAAAACGGCACAGCACACGTACTCGCGTGACCGCCGCTTTGCCGCGTGTCCGATCGATCACGGTGCGATGGCGGCGATCACCGTCCGGCCGCAACGGAAAATCGATCAGCTGGGTATCCCAATCGGGTGCGCCGACGACCAACGCGTGATAGATCTTGCGAACGTGATGCGTATCGAACTGCAAATTCAACGCGCGATGCGCCTCGGCTGATCGCGCAAACACGATCACGCCACTCGTATCCCGATCGAGCCGGTGTACAACCCAGACGCGGCCATACTGCTGCGTCAACAAATCGCGCAGATTCGGCGCGTCTTTAACGTAGCCGTCAGGCAACGTGGGTACGCCCGCCGGTTTATTGACGACGAGCAAGTCGTTATCGAAATACAGGATGGATAGCTCGATCATGGGCGTTGGTTCATTGACCATTATGCCGCACCAGTATACAATCACTCGCGACCTCGATCAACAGGAGTCCTCTCATGCCTAAGCGCGAACTCGTTTCACTCGCCGTCATCGGCGGCAGCGGCTTATACCAGATCGAACAACTGACTGACATCAAAGAATACGCGATCAAAACGCCGTTCGGTGATCCCAGCGACGCGATCGTCGTCGGCACACTGGCCGATCAGCGCGTAGCATTTTTGCCGCGCCACGGGCACGGCCATCGTTTCACGCCCGCCGAAGTGAATTCGCGCGCCAATATCTGGGCGTTGAAGTCACTGGGCGTCGAACGGATTCTGTCCGTCAGCGCATGCGGCAGCCTGCGCGAAGAATTTGCGCCGCGCCACATTGTGATTCCCAACCAACTGTTCGATCGCACATCGGGCCGCGCTTTATCGTTCTTCGGCAATGGTCTTGTCGCGCACATCGGCTTGGCCGAGCCATTCTGCCCGCAGTTTAGCAAACTCGTCTATCAAGCCGTGGAGCAAACAGGCGCGACCGTGCATTGGGGCGCAACACTCATTACGATCGAAGGGCCGCGCTTCAGCACCAAAGCCGAGAGCAAAGCGTATCGCCAGTGGGGCTTCGACATCATTGGCATGACGGCGATCCCCGAGGCTAACCTCGCGCGTGAGGCCGAAATCTGCTACACCTGTATGGCACATGTCACCGATTATGATGTGTGGCACGAAGAGGAAGAAGCCGTCACGGTGGCGATGGTGATCGAGCGGTTGTTGGCGAACGTCGAAGTCAGCAAGCAAGCGATCGTGAATCTGATGCCGACGATCCCGGCTGAACGCGATTGTGCCTGCGCCACGGCGCTGGCCGATGCCATCATCACCAATCGCGCCGTCATCCCCAACAAGGTGAAGCGCGACTTGGCCCCGATTGTCGGCAAGTATTTGCCACTCCCGGAAAAGAAGGCGGCCAAGAAAGCTAGCAAGAAGCGCAAGAAGTGATTAAAGGACAAAGTAACGCGTGATCGCCACGCCCGATGTTGTGAATCAGCCATCAGATTCTACCCGTCCGATCGAGGCCGCGCCAAGTTGGTGGACGATCACCAATCGCAGCGTCGATGAAGGCCGGTTGTTGCTGCTGGCGGGCGCGTTTGTGTTCGTCGGGCTGTGCCTGTTGGGCCTGGTCAACCAGCGGGATGCAAACAGCCCGATCGGCGCTTACCAGATTGCGCCAGGGCTGTTGATCGCCGCGTTCGTTACATGGGCGGTGTGCTTTGCCGGACTACATCGCCAACTCGATCAACACCAGCGCGACCGCGACGCGTTCATCCTGCCGATCGTGGCGTTGTTGAGCGGCTGGGGGCTGATCGAAATTGCGCGTCTGGCGCCAGGTTTCTTGCCGCGCCAACTTTTGTGGCTGGTTGTCTCAACCGCGGCCTTCATCTTCATCAGCCGCACGCCGACCGATCTGAAATGGCTGCGGCGCTACCGCTACACGTGGCTGTTGATTGGCCTAGTGCTGCTGGCGCTGACGTTCATCATCGGCGTGAACCCCGAAGGCGTGGGACTGACGCTCTGGCTGGGCGGCATCCTCGGCGTGTTCTTCCAGCCGTCGGAGATGCTAAAGCTGCTGTTCGTGGCGTTTCTGGCTTCGTATCTGGCTGAGAAACGCGAGATCGCGCACAGTCTTGGCCCGACTCAACGAGCGCGCTATCTGACGCTGCCGTATCTCGCGCCGCTGATCGCGATGTGGGCCGTGTCGATGTTGTTGTTGATCGCCCAGCAAGAACTCGGCTCGTCGCTGCTGCTCTATTTTTCCTTTCTGGTGATGTTGTTTCTGGCCAGCGGCAAACGCCGCTATTTGGCGGTTGGCGCAGTGCTGCTCGTGGTGGCCGCGGTCGCCGGCTACTTGCTGATCGGGCGGGTACGAGGTCGCATCGATACGTGGCTCAATCCGTGGGCCGACGCAGCTGGTTCATCGTATCAAGTGGTGCAATCGTTGATCGCGCTGAACACCGGCGGCGTCATCGGCACAGGCCTGGGACAGGGCTATCCCGAAGTGATCCTGCCCGCCGCGCATACCGACATGCCGCTGGCCGCCATCGGTGAGGAGTTTGGGCTGGCAGGCACGTTGGCCGTGGTGGCGTGTTATACGGCGTTGACGCTGCGCGGCTTACGCATTGCGGCGACTGCTCGCACCACCTTCGGACGATTGCTGGCCGCCGGTTTAGCGACATCGCTGGGACTGCAAGCATGGATCATCATGGCGGGCAACGCTGGCCTCGCGCCACTGACAGGTGTCACATTGCCATTCATTAGTTACGGCGGCAGTTCACTGCTGATGAGTTTCATCGAGATCGGCCTATTGTTGCACATCGCCGCCGATCGGGATTAAACCTATGAACGGAGATCCGCGTCAAGTCGAGAACAGTATCATGCGATTGGCCTTGCAGGCCACCGAGGCCACCATCGGCCAGAGCGGTTTGAATGCGGTGCTGCGCGTGGCCGGTCTGGAACGCCTGCTGGCTCAGCCGCCGGCGAATGATGATCACTTAGCGACGCCCGGGCGCGATTATGCGGCGTTGTTTGCGGGCATGTTCAATATGTATGGCGAACATAGTGCGCGCGGGGTCTTTCGTCGTTGGGGTGCGAACTTCGGTAAGCTGGGTGTCAATTCGCGACCGACGGCCAAATTACTGCGCCCGATGTTGAGCCTGCTGCCGCTGACGCGTCGTGCCCACACCTTACTTGAAGCCCTCGCCCGCGAAGCCGATCGGGCGCGTGGCGCAGCGCTGCACAGCCTGAGTGAGGACGATTACGCCTACACCTTGACTTTCGCCGACTGTTTGTACTGCAACGATCTGCGGACCGCCGAGCCGATTTGCCTGACGATTGTGGGCACGATCGAGGCGGTGTTGGCCTGGGGCACGGGCCGTGATTTCACTGTAACGGAAACAACCTGTCAGGCTCGCGGCGATGAAGTGTGCACCTTCGTGATCGATAAGCGGCCGCTCAATGTCTAGATCGCTGCGACGAGTGGCCGCCTCGGCGTTGGCGGCCTTTGGCCTGTTGGCCCTTGCTATCACCTTCTGGTCGATCGGCGGGACCAGCTTAAGCGCCCGCGACGACAATCCACGCCGCTTCTTCAACGAGCAGCATATTCAACGCGGCACTATTCTCGATCGGCATGATCAGGTGCTGGCACAATCGGTCGCGATCAGCGGCACGTATGTCCGTCGTTATCCAGTGATCAATGCCGCGCCTGCCGTCGGCTACTATTCACTCAACTATGGTTTGGCCGGCATTGAAGAAGCGCAAGACGCCCTCCTACGCGGCCCGTATGATTTTGCCGATAGTTTGATGCACCGTCCACGCCTCGGCGGCGATGTCCGCCTCACGCTCGATCTGGATGTACAGCGCGATCTGGCGCAGCGCCTGACCCAGCACGGCGGTGCAGTGGTCGTCTCGCTGTCCGATGGCGCAGTGCTAGCGATGGAGAGCCATCCAGCCTTCGATCCCAACACGCTCGATCGGGATTGGAAACAACTCTCGATCGATCCCGCGGCCCCGCTGCTCAATCGCGTGACCCAAGGCTTATATCAGCCAGGGTCGATCTTGCAAACGGTGTTGTTAGCCGAAGCGATTGAACGTCATCAAATCAGCCTCACGGAAACCCTCACCCAGCCCGATCGGCCCGTGGCACTTGATCAGCTGGTGTTGGACTGCTCACAAGCCGGTTCCGTGCAGACCATTGTTGATGCATACACGCACGGTTGTCCTGCGCCCTTCGCGGATCTCGGCCTGACGTGGGGCGAAACCGAACTCATCTCGGTGACGCAGCAGTGGCAACTCACGACGCCACCCGTGCTGGATATTCGCACTTCGGCCGCGCCCACCTTGACGCTAGCGCTCACGACCACTGACGCACTGCAAGCGTATGCCACCGGTCAAGGCGAATTGACCGTTTCGCCACTGCACATGGTATTGGTCGCATCGACGATCGGCACTGGGGGCTTGTGGCCGCCACTGCATCTCGTCGAAGCCACGCGCCGTAGTCCTAACGATCAGTGGCTGCCGGACACGCCGTCCGCCGCGCCCAAACGATTGATCTCGCCCCGGACGGCTCAGACTGTACTAGCGATGATGACCACGAATGACGGTGTGGCAGGCCACAGCGGAGTGGCGTTAAGTGGCAACAAACGGCTGGCGTGGTTCATCGGTCTTGCTCCGGCCGATCGGCCCCGCTACGCGATCGCGGTTTTGTTAGAGCAGTCGCCGGAGGATACGGTCAATTCGGCGGAGTTCATCGGGCGAGAAACGCTGAAGACCCTACTAGCGCTATCGCCCAACCGTTAGGTGAACACGACACAGGCCAGCGGCCAGCGCCTCATGATGGCCTAAGCAAGCAACCAGGCTAGAGCCTCATCTCTGTCCTGAAAAACCGCGAATTGATACCCCTGATTGACACACACGGTTTCAAAGAATTTGAAGTGCTCCGAATGCTCAGGTTGAATGATTTCGGCAATCTTGATTTTGAAGATGGCGCCGATGTTTTGCATGGCTTTCGGTCGATCATAGACATCGAGCGTACTGCCGACGACGCGTTCAATCTGGCGATGATCGATCAGCGCCCTGGTAATTTGATGAGCGCGCATAGTCTGCGTGAGGGCCAGGGCCATCCCCAACGAGCCATCTCGATCGGCAACGCCGCTGCTCACGATTTCAACATACCCATCTGCCGCGTGCAAGATAATGTTCCACTCCATGAAATAAACCTTGGCGCAAGTTAATCCGCAGCAAGCGCAGTTTTCAGCGCCGGCAGAACGACACGGAACGTACTGCCTTTGCCGACTTCGCTCTCCACCGACACACGCCCGCCGTGCCCTTCCACAATTTCTTTCACCAGTGACAGGCCCAACCCAACGCCACCGTAGCGGCGCTTGGTGCTGCCATCCACTTGATAGAACCGCTCGAAAATGCGCGTCAGCTGATCGGCGGGGATGCCGATACCGCTATCGGATACTTCAAGTGTCACAGAACTATCGGCCGAAGACAACCGCACGGCAATTGATCCGCCAGCTGGCGTGAACTTGGTCGCATTACTCAGCAAATTGTCCAGTACCCGTCGCAGTTGAACGGGATCGCCGTTAACGGCTGCCGCATGTGGCGCGACTTGGGCCGACAAATTGATATGTGTCTGCTTGACGACCGGTTGAAATTCCTCGATCAGACTCTCGACCAATTTCGTCATATCGACTTGTTCGCGCGCCAATTTGCCTGTTTCGGCCGACAAGATCGATAGAAGATCATCCAGCAGTTTGCCCAACATACGCGAACGCCGCGCAATGACGCTGACCGATTCGCGGGCCGCCTCCGATAGATCACCCATCTCACCGCTATCCAACAATTCGGCGTAACCGCGCACAATCGCCAGTGGCGTGCGCAGTTCGTGCGAAATGTTCTGGACGAACTCGTTCTTCAACCGATCAAGTTCGCGTTGCTGTTCAAGGGTGCGCGCCAACTCCAGCACCCGCTGATGCTCGGTGGCGTACAGCCGCGCGTTCTCGATCGCGATTGCGGCCTGACCGGCCAACGCCTTCAGAAAGTCCAGTTCAGCCGAACGAAATGGTTGATACATTCCGGTGCGCGCCACACTCATCACGCCCAGCGTCACGCCCCGTGACATCAGCGGCGTACACAACAGCGCTTCGTGCTCAAACGGCACATCCGGAATCGGCACATTGCGGGCATCGTGTTCAGTACCATTCACCAACTCAGCCACGCCAGTTTCGGCAATCGCACCAACTATGCCCTGGCCGAGCGGAATCAAATAATTTTTGATCTCCTCGGCGTAATTGCCTGTGGCCACGATGGCACGCAGCGTGCGCCCGTCGGGTTCAAGTAGATACACCTCGCTATCGTCAGCTTGCAACAAGCGCTGTGCATGGCTGGCGATGCGCTCCAGCACAATGGTCAAATCCAGCGTCGAAGAAATATGCCGATCAATCTCGATCAACGCCGACAACTCACGCGTGCGACTCTGCTCCCGCGCAAACAACTGCGCATTCTCGATCGCGATCGCGGCCCAATCGGCCAGCGTGGACAGCACGTGCACATCGTGCTCAGTAAACTCCCGTGGCGAGAATTTGTTATCCACGCTGAGCACACCCGTCACTTGATCGCCTACCAACAATGGCGCACTCACGATGGACTTTACAAGAAACGAACTCTGCACTCGCACGACATCGTCGCCCCGCATCATCAGCGGTCGGCCGCTATTGACTACGCGTCCCATCAGCGTGTCCGTCACTTTGACCCGCTTTTTCTGCGCGCTGGCATCGCTGAGATTGCGGCTCGCGCGCAGGTAAAGTTCGCCCGTCTCCGCATCAAGCAGCATCAGCGCGCCTTCTTCAGCGTTAGTCACGTTCACCGCGGCGGTAACGACCATGCTCAGCACTTCTTCCAGATCGAGCAACGCCGTGATCCGTTTGCCGATGGTGTATAGTGCATTGAATTCCTGCGCCTGCCGCTCGGTTTGTTCGCGCAAGGTGTTGCGTTCAGCCAGAAGGCGCTGCGGGCGTAAGGCGCGTTCGATCGAGCGGGCGACGCGCCCCGGCTCCAAGGGTTTGATCAAGACATCATGCGCTCCGGCATGTAAGACGCTTTGGATGACTTCGGCAGGGTGCGTAGACGCGAGAGCGATTACGGGTCGAGCGGCTTCGTGTTGCGCGATAAACTGGATCGCGCCGACGACATTAGCGGACAAGTTCAGCACGATGACGTGCGGCTTAAAAGCCGAGATTTTAACCGCGGCCTCATCCAGACTCTCGGCTTCCGCAAAGGTATAGTCCGCCGGTTTGATCACGTGCTCGATCAGCCAGGCGCGCGTCTCAGCGTTTTTGTCGACCAGCAACACATGCTCGTTGGTCACACGGGCCTCCTATCGGGTCAAATCATAGCATACTCCGCTCCTACGCGTAAATCGGCCGCAGGTCATACCGGCGTATGGTAGAATTGCTCCATACCGCGCCCGTCACGTCTAGCCAACGGAGGGATGCCCATGAGCATGATGAGTGTGCTGGCGGCGGCCGAGCCGAAGGTCGACTCGGCTGAGCCACAGAGTGGCCTGGAGTTTGAGGCCAAACTCGCCGCGTTTGAAGCCCGCATTCAGCGCGGCGACAAGATTGAACCCCACGACTGGATGCCGCTGGACTATCGCAAACAGTTGATTCGCATGATCTCGCAGCACGCCCACAGCGAGATTGTTGGCTGTTTGCCGGAAGGCGGCTGGATTCCCAATGCGCCGACTTTTCGCCGCAAACTGGCGCTGACGGCCAAAGTTCAGGACGAAGCCGGTCACGGCCAGCTGCTCTATCGGGCCGCGGAAACGCTGGGTATTTCGCGTGAGCAGATGATCGATGATCTGCTGTCCGGCAAAGCCAAGTACTCCAACGTCTTCAACTATCCCGCCAAGACCTGGGCCGACGTAGGCATGATCGGCTGGCTGGTGGATGCCGCCGCGATCGTCAATCAACTCATGCTGGCTGAATCCTCGTACGGCCCCTATGCGCGCGCGATGAAACGTATTTGCTACGAAGAATCGTTTCACCTCAAGCAAGGTCATCACTTTGTAGTGACGATGGCGGGCGGCAGCGCGCAGCAACGCGCGATGGTCCAAGCCGCGCTCGATCGTTGGTGGTGGCCCACGCTGATGATGTTCGGCCCATCCGATCGGGATTCGGTCCACCTTGAGAAGATGATGCGCTGGAAGATCAAGACTCGCACCAACGATGAACTCCGCTACGATTTTGTCGCGCAGTATGCCCCACAGATATTGCGGCTTGGCTTAACGATACCTGATCCCGAACTGCGCTTCGATTCAACCGATAAACGCTGGCACTTCGGCGAACCTGACTGGGAAGAATTCAAGCGCGTCATCGCCGGTTATGGTCCGCTGAATGCAGAACGCCTGGCCGTCCGCCGCGCCGCACATGAAGAAGGCCGCTGGGTGAGAGAAGCTCTGGCAGCGAAAAGTTCCATGTCTAATAGGGCGTTAGTGAGTTAATGCTGTCGCAGGGTAACTATCCTACCGTACTTAGGTGTCGGATATTTGATATGGACACTCAACTTAGGACCTTCGAAGTCTTTCATCAGAGCAAACGCGGCGAGCCACACGTCCATGTCGGCGCGGTACACGCTGCCGATGCAGAGATGGCGTTACTGCTGGCTCGCGATCAGTTTGCGCGCCGATTGGACTGCGTGAACCTCTGGGTCGTCCCCAGCGATCAGATCACGGCCACGCCGTACGAAGAAGCCGAGGCCTGGTTTGAACCGGCGACCGACAAGAGTTATCGCGAGGCCAGCGGCTTTCCAATGCGAGACATCATCAAACGCGCGGAAAACTGGCAGGATGACACGATGACCAAATGACCACCATGGATCATCAAGGGCTCATCAATCGCCTCCTTTCTTTCGCCGACGACGAATTCCTGCTCGGTCATCGGAATTCGGAGTGGACTGGCCACGCTCCACTGCTGGAAGAAGACATCGCTTTCAGCAACATTGCGCAAGACGAGTTGGGCCACGCGCTGCTCTGGTACACCATCTTACATGAACAATTCGAACTGCCCGCGCCTGATCGGCTGGCCTTCTGGCGCAGCGCGCGCGAGTGTCGCAACGCCGCACTAGTTGAACTTCCGCGTGGCGATTGGGCCTTCACTGTTGTACGGCAATACCTGTTCGACGCTTATGAGTACGCCCGTAACGCGGTTTTGGCGCAGTGCAGCTACGCACCGATCGAAGACGCGGTCGCCAAGATCAACCGTGAAGAGGTATATCATGTGCTGCACAGCAAAGGCTGGGTGTTGCGGTTAGGAGACGCAACGGAGGAAAGCCATCGGCGAATGCAGGCCGCGCTGGATGAGTTGTGGCCGCACGCGCTTGGTTTATTCGAACCGTTGGCCGATGACGCGGAATTTTCGAGCGACTTAGCGCGCATCCAGACAGCGTGGCTTGAAACGGTGACACCGATATTCACTCAAGCAACGTTGGTAATACCAGAAAACGCCACGCCGATCTTCGGCGGGCGCACGGGCCAGCACACACCGCATCTGGACGGATTGCTCGCCGACTTACAAAAGGTCGCGCGCTTAGAAAGCCCAGACGCGATTTGGTAACACACAGATTAGGCGCGCCACACGACTGCCCGGTATGCGCGAACGGCGATGCGGCTTCATCATCAACGTCGCCAGCGAAGCCGGAGCGCATGTTTGCTAATGGCGTACGTGCCCATGCCCGACGGCCAGCCGCAGCATTTTTTGCGCGTGGACGATGTCGCCGAAACCATCCACTTCTTGTTGAAACAGGGTGACAATGTTAAGATGGGGCCGGAGATTTTGATCCGCACCATGCGCGATCCGTTCAAC
>JAXLWI010000092.1:0-14556 GCA_046328575.1 Anaerolineae bacterium | reverse complement strand
GGCTGGGCAAAACGATCGAGCAGCTGCCGATTGCGGGATTGGCTTCAGCCGCACGCGGGATTGCGGTCGCCATCATCACGATCGTTTTATCGATCGTCACGCTGATCTTCGGCGAACTCGCACCCAAATCGATCGCGCTGGCACACAGCGAACGGCTTGCGTTGTTCGTCGCCCGTCCGATCGATTTTCTGGCCCGATTAGCTTCGCCGCTCGTGCGGTTTCTTGTCTGGACGACCAACCTGGTAGCCAAACCGTTTGGCGGTCAACCGCGCCGCGGCCTGCCAATTGTGACCGAGGAAGAGATCAAAACGCTGGTTGATGCGGGCGAAGAAGGCGGCGTGCTCGAAGAAGACGAGAAGGAAATGATCTACTCGATCTTTGAGTTTGGCGAAACGCTGGCGCGCGAAGTAATGGTGTCGCGCGTGGACATCGTGGCGCTGGACGCTGAAACGCTACTGCTCGATGCCATGGACGTGATCATCAAACACAACCATTCGCGCGTGCCAGTGTATCAGGATAGCATCGACAATGTCTGCGGAATTTTGTATGCCAAAGACTTGTTGAAAGTGCTGCGCGAAAAAGGGCGCGAAGCGGCTAATCAGATTAAGTTGTCCGACATCGTGCGGCCAGCGGCCTTTACGCCCGAAAGCAAGAAGGTCGACGAACTGCTGGAAGAGATGCAGAAGCGCCGCATCCACATGGCTATCGTCATCGACGAATATGGCGGCACGGCGGGACTCGTCACGATTGAGGACATCCTTGAAGAAATCGTCGGCGAGATTCAGGACGAGTACGATCAAGGTGAAGAGGCGTTGATCCAGACCATCAACGATCACGAATGGCTGATCGACGCGCGCACTAATCTCAGCGACATCAACGATCTGCTCGATAGCCACTTACCGCTCGATGAAAGCGACACACTGGGCGGTTTCATTTATCAATCGCTGGGCAAGGTGCCCCTGCCCGGCGACGAAGTACAGCACGAAGAAGTGGTGTTGAAAGTCATCAACGTGGCCGGTCGCCGCATCGGCAAGATTCGGGTGACACGGCAGATCAAAGAAACGACAGACGAAGCGAAAGAATAATCGGCGATGAGTGCCGAGTGGCGAGTGAGAAGTGTCCTTCACTCATCACTCGTCACTCGTCAGGAGATCATATGACTCCCAAAGAACTTATCACCCAGGCGATTGAAGCGCGCAAACGCGCGTACACGCCGTACTCGCATTACAAAGTTGGCGCGGCGCTACTGGGCAAATCAGGCAAAGTGTATTTAGGCTGCAACGTCGAGAACGCCTCATACGGCCACACCGTCTGTGCCGAGCGCACCGCCGTTTTAAAAGCCGTATCCGAAGGTGAACGTGAATTCGAAGCAATTGCCGTCGTTACTCGCAACGGCGGCTCGCCGTGCGGCGCATGCCGGCAAGTCATGGCCGAATTCGCGCCTGAACTGATCATCTACATCGCCGACAAGAACGGCGAATACCGCACGACAACGCTCAGCGACTTGTTGCCAGATATGTTTACGCCCAAGCATTTGGAGAAGTAGATTAGTAAATTGGTAGATAAGTAGACAAGGCACTGCGCTTTGTCATTTGTCATTGGTTATTGCTCTATGGTCGATCGTAACCGGTTATATCGAATTGATGCCATCGTCATGCACCGCACGGACATAGGTGAAGCCGATCGGTTGTTGACGGTCCTGTCGCGCGAGCGTGGCAAGCTGCGACTCAACGCCAAAGGGGCGCGCAAGATCAAAAGCCGCCGCGCCGGTCACATCGAATTGTTCATGCGGTCGAAGATGCTGGTCGCCAAGGGACGCGGCGATATTGACATCGTCTCGCAAGTGGAGATGATCGAAGCCTATCGTGGACTGCGCGAAGACCTCACCCGATCGACCTACGCGCACTACGCGGTCGAGTTGATCGACGCGTTTGCGGAGGAAGGCAGCGAGCAACCGGAGATGTTCGATCTGTTGGCCGAGGGGCTGAATTGGATCGCCACGACGAATAATCTACCATTGACGGCGCGCTTCTTTGAATTGAAATTGCTGACCCTCGCCGGTTTTCAACCGCAAGTATTTGCGTGTGCGGACAAAGGCGAAGCCTTGAAAGAAGTAGCGGTGGATGAATTCTACGGCTGGAGTCCGCCCGCAGGCGGGGTGCTATGCCCAACGCACGCCGCGGGTCGATCGGATTCAAGCCGTTTGTCGCTCAACGCGCTGAAGGTGCTGCGACATGCCTTGCGTACAGAATATGCTGCGTTTACTGCACTCACCATTCGTGACGCGGTCTCAAGCGAAGTTGAGCAAGTCATGTTAAGATACATCCAATTTGTATTGGAGCGCAAAGTCAAATCGGTGGAGTTCCTCAATCTTCTCCGGCGTGAATCAACGAACTAGCCAAGCGCGCCTTAGTTGTCACTCATTTCTCGTCAGGATCAACCATGTCTAAACCACTTTCGTTTCAACAGATCATTCTCACGTTGCAAAACTACTGGACCAGCCGCGGCTGCACCTTGTGGCAGCCTTACAACCATCAGGTCGGCGCGGGCACCATGAATCCCGCTACCGCCCTGCGCGTGCTTGGACCAGAGCCGTGGAACGTGGCCTATGTTGAACCATCAGTCCGCACCGACGATGGCCGTTACGGTGACAATCCTAATCGGTTGCAGCAACACACGCAGTTCCAGGTCATCCTCAAACCCGATCCCGGCAATCCGCAAGAGATCTATTTGGAATCGTTGTTCGCGCTCGGCATCAAACGCGAAGAGCATGATATTCGCTTTGTGGAAGATAACTGGGAATCGCCCGCGCTGGGCGCGTGGGGCTTGGGCTGGGAAGTGTGGCTTGATGGGTTGGAGATCACGCAGTTTACGTATTTCCAGCAGGCGGGCGGCCAGGTGCTCGATCCGGTTTCGGTTGAAATCACTTATGGTCTTGAACGCATCACGATGTTCCTGCAAGGCGTGCGTAGCGTGTACGACATCGACTTCGATGGCGTGCACACCTATGGCGAGATCTTCCTGCGCAACGAGATCGAGCAGTGCATCTACAACTATGAGATGGCCGATGTCGATGGCTTGCGCCGCGCTTATGATTTCTACGAATCGGAGGCAAAGGCCGCGTTGTCGCACGAGCCGCCGCTGGTTATGCCCGCCCACGATTACGTGTTGAAGTGCTCGCATACCTTCAACCTATTGGACTCGCGCGGCGCGATCGGGGTCACAGAGCGTGCCAACTACTTCCGTCGCATGCGCGATCTGTCGCGCAACGTCGCCACTGCGTACACCGAACAACGCAAAGCGATGGAGTATCCGTGGTTGAAAGAAACCGATCAGCGTTCGGCCGCCAGCGGTCAGCCAGTCGCCAATAGCCAGCGGCCAGTGGCAATAATCAAAGAACCAGCCTCGTTTGTGTTTGAGATTGGCAGTGAAGAATTGCCCGCGACCGATGTAACTTCGACCTTGACGCAATTGCGCGAACTCGCGCCGAAAATGTTAAATGACGCCCGATTGGCCTACAACTCGATCGAGGTGTTTGCCACCCCGCGGCGGCAGGGCTTTGTCGTGCGCGATCTGGCCCCGCAGCAAACGCCGCTCGATTCGATGGTGCGCGGCCCGGCGTTGAAGGCCGCTTACGATAAGGACGGCAAGCCCACCAAAGCCGCCGAAGGCTTTGCGCGCGGCCAAGGCGTGAGTGTTGATTCACTGATCAAAGTTGACGAGAAAGGCAATCAATACGTTTACGCCCAGAAACACGATGCCGGCAAGCCCGCGCAAGAAGTGCTGGCGACGTTGTTGCCCGAACTCGTGGCCGCACTGAAGTTTGAAAAGACGATGCGCTGGAACAGCAGCGGCATCGCCTTCAGCCGCCCGCTGCGCTGGTTCGTAGCCCTGTTTGGCGATCAGGTCGTACCATTCGAATACGCCGGCTATTGCAGCGGCAATGTCACCCGCGGCACACGCGCGGCGGGTTCGCCCGATATCGTCATCACTTCGGCGGATGTCTATCTTGAAACATTGAAGCAGGCCAACATCCTGCTCGATTTCGATCAGCGCCAGCAAGTGGTGAAAGCGCAAGTGATTAAAGTCGCGGACAGCAAAGGCGGCCGCATCCCCGATGATGCCGGTTTACTCGAAGAGGTCACCAATCTCGTCGAGCAGCCCACGGCCCTCATGGGCAACTTCGAGCCGAAGTACCTGGTGCTGCCTAAAGACGTGCTCATCACGGTGATGAAGAAGCATCAGCGCTACTTCCCGGTGCTGGGCAAGGACGGCATGCTGCCGCACTTCGTTGCGGTGCGCAACGGCGACGCCGATCACTTGAGCAGCGTGCAGCACGGCAATGAAGAAGTCTTGCGCGCGCGCTTCGCCGACGCCGAATACTTCTTCAATCAAGATCGCAAGCATAAACTCGAAGACTTCTTGCCTAAATTGAACACGCTGACCTTTCAGGTCAAACTTGGCTCGATGCTAGACAAGGCTAAGCGCATCGAAGCGTTGACGCCGACGTTGACGACGATGTTGAACGTCAGCGATACCCCGTCCGCGCAACGCGCCGCGCATTTGTCGAAGGCTGACCTGGCCACACAACTTGTCGTGGAGATGACGTCACTGCAAGGCATCATGGGCCGCGAGTATGCGAAGTTGTCGGGTGAGAGCGAGGCGGTGGCGGTCGCGCTGGCCGAGCAATACGATCGCGCGCCGGAGTCGATCATCGGCGCGGTGATCAGCCTGGCTGATCGCTTTGATAGCCTCAGCGGCCTGTTTGCGGTTGGCCTTGCGCCAACGGGCAGCGCCGATCCATGGGGCTTGCGCCGCGCCGCGTTGGGCGTGGTGGAGACGTTGATTAAGCAGCGCGTCACTTTCTCGATTCGAGCCGCGCTGGAAGCCGCCGCGAAGTTGCAACCCGTGATCGTCGAGGCGAAAGCCATCGACGACGCGCACGCCTTCGTCATCGGGCGCGAGCGGGCCGCCCTGCTCGATCAGGGTCTGCGGTACGATCTGGTCGATGCGGTGTTGGCGGCGCGCGGTGATGATCCGTTTGTGGCGAAGCAATCGATCGAGGCGTTGGCGCAGTGGGTGGCCAAACCCGATTGGACGCCGCTGCTCGACGGTTATGCGCGCTGCGTACGCATCGTGCGCGAGATCAAAGAGCCGCTGCCATTGGACATCAGCAAAGACAGTGAGCGGCAGACGCAAGCGTTGTATGCGGCCTATGACGCTGCGCAAAAAACGATCGGGCCGAGTGGATCAATCGAGGATTTGTTGAACGCGGTCTCGACGTTGATTCCGGCGATTACGTCGTTCTTCGATAAAGTCCTCGTCATGCACGAAGATCTATCGATCCGGCAGACGCGGCAAGCGCTGCTGCAGCGCATCTGGCATCTAGCCGATGGCATTGTCGATTTGACCAAGATAGAAGGCTTCTAAACATTACACCTCTCAGCCGTTTGGGCGCGGATTGTCACTCCACAAACGGCTGAGAGGGTCGTAAACTGACCAATTGGTGTATAATCCACACTTGGTTTTTCCTCTAAAACTCAATTTTGCTTAAGGAGCAAACGATGTCGAAGAAGTGGGTGTACCTATTCACCGAAGGCAACAAGGACATGCGTGACTTGCTCGGCGGCAAGGGCGCGGGTGTGGCCGAAATGACCAACACCGGCGTACCGGTTCCGCCTGGCTTCACCATCACCACGGAAGCCTGCAATGAGTATTTCAAGATCGGCAAGCAGTTCCCAGAAGATCTGTGGAATCAGGCGCTGGCGGCGCTGGCCGTGATTGAAGAGAAGACCGGCAAGCGCTTTGGCGATCCGGAGAATCCGCTGTTGGTCTCGGTCCGCTCGGGTGCCAAGTTCTCGATGCCGGGCATGATGGATACCGTCCTCAACGTCGGCCTCAACCCCGACACCCTGCAAGGTATTGCCAAGCTCACCAACAATGAGCGCTTTGCGTGGGATGCGTATCGCCGTCTGATCCAGATGTTCGGCAAGACCGTCAAGGGCATTGATGGCCACAAGTTCGAGCACATTCTAGACAAGTTCAAGGCCAAGACGGCGGGCAAGCAAGACACCGACCTGACCACCGAGATGCTCAAGAAGATCGTGGTGGAATACAAGGCGCTGTACAAGAAGGAATTGGGCGTCGACTTCCCCGATCAAGTTCACGAGCAGATGTCGCAAGCCATCGAAGCCGTGTTCGCGTCGTGGTTCGGCAAGCGCGCGGTGGACTATCGCAATTACAACAAGATTTCGCACGACCTGGGCACGGGCGTCAACGTCCAGACCATGGTCTTTGGCAACATGGGCAACGACTCGGGCACGGGCGTGGCCTTCACCCGCAACCCCGCCACTGGCGAGAACGCGCTGTACGGCGAGTTCCTGATCAATGCGCAGGGTGAAGACGTGGTGGCCGGTATCCGCACCCCCAAGAAGATTGCGCAGTTGAAGGACGAGATGCCGGAAGTGTACGATCAATTCGTCCAGATCGCCCATCAGCTGGAGAAGCATTATCGCGACGTGCAGGACATGGAATTCACCGTCGAGCGTGGCAAGCTGTGGATGCTGCAGACCCGCACCGGCAAGCGCACGGCGCAAGCCGCGGTGAAGATCGCCGTCGATATGGCCAATGAAGGCCTCATCAGCAAGGAAGAAGCCCTGCAGCGCATGGATCCGATGACCATCAATCAGCTGCTGCTGCCGCGCTTTGACGACAAGGCCAAGAAGTTGGCGGGCGTGCTGGCCAAGGGCCTGAATGCCTCGCCGGGTGCCGCCACCGGTTTCGCCGTGTTCGATGCCGACACCGCCGAAGAGTGGGGCAAATCGGGCAAGCCCGTCATTCTGGTCCGCCCCGAAACCAACCCCGACGACGTGCACGGTATGCTCGTCGCCAAGGGCATTTTGACCCAGCGCGGTGGCGCAACCTCGCACGCCGCCGTGGTGGCGCGTGGTTTGGGTCTGCCGTGCGTGGCGGGCTGCGAAGCCATCCGCGTGGATGCCGAGAAGAAGGTTATGGTCGCCGATGGCAAGACCGTCAAGCAGGGTGACTACATCTCGATCGATGGTACAACCGGTGAAGTGCTGGCCGGACAGGTCGCCACGATCCGCCCCGATTTCGACAAGGAAACCGACCTGGTGACGTTGCTGAGCTGGGCCGATGAAGTCCGCCGCCTGGGCGTGTGGGCCAATGCCGATTATCCGAAGGACGCGATCCAGGCCCGCAAGTTCGGCGCGCAGGGTATCGGCCTGTGCCGCACCGAGCACATGTTCTTCGAAGTTGAGCGTCTGCCCGTCGTGCGCCAGATGATCCTCAATGCCACCGCCGCCCAGCAGAAGCTGGACGCGCTGAAGCGTGCCGAGACCGATCTGGCCAAGCGCCCCGATTTCAAGGAATTCCAGGTCAACGCCGCCGCCGCTAAGAAGGCCGCTAAGGCCTCGGAAGAAGTCAAGGCGTATGAAGCCGCGCTGAAGAAGTTGCTGCCTCTGCAGCGCAAGGACTTCGAAGGCATCTTCACGGCGATGGACGGCCTGCCCGTCATCATCCGCCTGATCGACCCGCCGCTGCACGAATTCCTGCCTTCGCACGACGAGCTGTTGGCCGAAGTGAGCGCCATGAAGGCGTTGGGCAAGAAGGGCAAGAAGGTCAAGGAAGCCGAAGAGATGTTGGCCGCCGTCGAGTCGATGCGCGAGCAGAACCCGATGCTGGGTCTGCGCGGCATCCGCCTGGGCATCACTTACCCCGGCATCCTGCAGATGCAAGTCCGCGCCATCTTCGAAGCGGCCTGCAATGTTCAGAAGAAGGGCGGCGTCGTGAAGCCGGAAGTCATGATCCCGCTGACCGGCCACGTCAACGAATTGAAGGTCTCGCAGGGCGAGTTGGAAGCCATCGCCAAGGAAGTCATGGCCGAGAAGGGCGTGGAAGTGGAATACAAGTTCGGCACGATGATCGAAGTGCCGCGCGCCGCGCTGACCGCTGGTGAAATCGCCGGATTGGCGCAGTTCTTCTCGTTTGGTACCAACGACCTGACCCAGACGACCTACGGCTACAGCCGTGACGACGCGGAAGGCAAGTTCCTGCTGCGCTACGTGGAAGAGAAGATCCTGCCCAGCAATCCGTTCCAGCAACTCGACACGGTGGGTGTGGGTCAGCTGATCGAGATGGCCGTGAAGAACGGCCGTGCCACCCGCCCGAATCTGGAAGTGGGCATCTGCGGTGAGCACGGTGGTGATCCGTCCTCGATCGAGTTCTGCCACAAGGCCGGCCTCAACTACGTGAGCTGCTCGCCGTACCGCGTGCCGGTGGCCCGCCTGGCCGCCGCGCAGGCTGCGCTCGGCGCGGTGGTGCGCGATAAGTAGTTTGTGATTGGTGATTGGTAGTTAGTTGTTAGCAGTTGGCGTTTCAAACCTGTCAGGTCCATAACGGGCCTGACAGGTTTTTCTTTTCGCCAGGGATCGCGACTGCTCCGCCACACCATCCGGTTGTCATGCCCGAACGTTTCTATCGGGCATCCAGTTTGCTCGGTTTTCTGGATTCCCGTCTGCCCGTGCCCGTCGCTCAGCGACGGCGGGCCGCCTGGCGTCGCGGGAATGACCGAATTCGCCGACAGCATCCTCTTTTGCGTGCACGTTCATTGCGTTAAGGTGTGTGTTTCACTATCATGAAAGAACGTGTGCTCCACAACACCGGTCTTATGCTACAATACCGTCATTCCCGGTATTATCCCGCCGCGCTTTTCTCCCTTCGCGAAGCACCCCGTTGAAGTTTGGGAGAAACAGGCAAGAGGCCCATAACCATGCCCAAAGACGAAGCCTACCAACTAGCCAAACAAAAAATCGCGGACGCCCTGCGCTCTGGCGCAACGGAACTTGACCTCAGCCGCATGAAGTTAACCGAATTGCCACAATCAATCGGTCAACTCACGCAGTTGACCTCCCTGGATCTCTCCAACAACGGACTGACCGCCCTGCCAGACGCGCTCGGACAACTCACGCAGTTGACATCCCTGAATCTCTCCAACAACCAACTGACCGCCCTGCCAGATTCATTGGGACAACTCACGGAGTTGACCGAACTGGACATTCCAACAAAACTGACGTCACCCGAAAATTGGCAATCTTGCAATGAAATCATTAAAATCTTGGACAAACCACTTATCGCTCACAATTGGCAGTTTGGAAGAATTTCGATTTCAGTGCAACCAATAGTGAACTTCCTGATTGGGTTGGTGATCTAAAACTGTTGAAAGATAATTTGCTAACCCATCAAAACTTAAGGGTCTTACCGATGTGAGATTCAATCTTCCAATTTGGCTTAGAAACAACCTAACTAAATTGTCTCTTGACAACAACCCCCTCAACCCCGCCCTGCAAAGTGCATACGACGCTTGTAAAGGCGAAAAATTATGAACCACTCTTTGCCTACCTCCGCAGCCTCGAAACAAACGCCGAACCGCTCTACGAAGCCAAACTGGTGCTGGTCGGCGAAGGCAACGTCGGCAAGACCACGTTATTGAAAGCGTTGAAAAATGAAAAGGGAGAAGGAGCGCCAAAGAAAGACGAAAGAACCACGCACGGCGTCGAGATTGACATTCACGGTCTGCGCCTGCCGCACCCCGAGAAGGACGGCGTCGAAATCCAACTCAACGCCTGGGATTTCGGCGGGCAGGACGTCTACCGCGTCACGCACCAGTTCTTCTTCAGTCGCCGTTCGCTCTACCTGCTGGTCTGGGAGCCGCGCCGCGGCGTCCAGCAGGGTCAGGTGGAAGACTGGCTGAACATGATCCGCCTGCGGGTCGGCGACGAAGCGCGCGTGCTCATCGTCTCCACGCACTGCAAAACGGGCGAGCGCATCGCGCGCATCGACCAGCCCGTCCTCCAGGCGCAATACGGCGCGCTGATCGTCGGCTTTTACGAAGTGGACAGCCTCGTCCCCGACCCCGCCACAGGCGAGATGGTCGGCATCGCCGAATTGAAAAAGGTCATCGCCCGCGAATCTGCCAAACTGGAACAAATGGGGATGATGTTCAACCGCGACTGGAAAGCCGCCCGCGACGAGTTGATTGCCCTCCCCGAGCCGCGCGTCTCTTTCTCGACTTTTAGCGGAATCTGCGCCGCACGCGGCTTGAGTCAACTCGACGCCGACACCCTCGCCCACCTCATGCACGACCTCGGCTACATCGTCCACTACTCTGACGACGAAAAACTCCGCGACGACGTGGTGCTCAAACCCGAATGGCTGACCAAAGCCATCGGCTTCGTGCTCGAAAATCGCGCCACCGCCGAACGCGAAGGCATCCTGCCCGACAGCGACCTCCACACCGTCTGGCACGACCACGCCTTCCCCAACGAACCGCGCTACGAATCCACGCTCTATCCCTTCTTCCTGCGCCTGATGGAAAAGTACGATGTCTGCTATCGTCTGACGGATGGCAAAGCCAGTCTCGTCGCCCAGCATGTTCCGCAAGTCCGCCCTGAACTGCCGTGGCTGCCAGAACAGGAACCGCCCAAAGACCAGCGCCGCATTGCGATGGTCTGCGCGCTGGAAGAAGACCCGCCTGGTCTCGTCCCGTGGATGATCGTCCGCACCCATGATTATGCTTATCCTGTCAACGCGCACAGCCTCCACTGGCAAAAGGGCATGTTCCTCAGTCACGGCACGCATGGCACCGCCATGCTCGAAAAACGTGGGCGGGAGTTTCATGTCTACACTCAAGCCGAATGGCCTGAATATTTCATGAATGTGCTGCAAGAAACGCTGATAAAACTGATTAAAGATAACTGGCCCGGTCTGGAGGGCCGCTACGGTTTTGCAGTGCCTTGCCCGGAAGTGGTTAATGGTCAGCCGTGTAAAGGGCGCTTCAAAATCAATGCCTTGCGCCAATTTCTAGCCGAAGGCGATACCACCGTTCGCTGTCAGGAATGTTCTTGCAGGTTATCTATCACCGAGTTGTTGATGGGCTTTGAAGAACGCGATTTGAGCGTCCAATTGCGCGAAATCAAAGAACAACTCGCCGGGATGGACAGCCGCATTGCCAATTACTTCTGGGCCACCATGAACGCCATTGCCGATGAAGGCAAGAACGGTCCGAGGCTGTTTACTTTCAGAGGAGCAAATGCCAAGTGGTCGGTAGCACAACTATTTTCACATCCAATGGAACTTCAATTGTGGTGTGAGGCCGAAGGCTGCCAGCACCCGGTCATGGAAAAGGGCAAGGGTGTGTACGAAATCAAACAAACACGCGAATGGGTCACTTCGCTCGCACCTTCCGCGAATTTTGTCCTGAGTGTGCTTAAGACGGTGGCACCCATGGCCGGCCCAGCCATCAATGTGTTTTTTGGCCCTAAGACAACCGAGACCTGGGGCATCAAGGATCATTTGGATCTGGCGAAAGCCATCATTGACAAGTTGCCAAAAGAAATCAAGACTTCAGATCGCGGCTCATTGCAACGGGATATACTCAGCGAACCGGAACGATCTGGCATCCTGGCGCTGCATCGCCTGCTCAATGAAATTGATCCTACGCAAGACAAACTCGGCCTGCATCGCGTCGCTACTTATACCGGTGATTTCCGCTGGTTGTGTGACGCTCACTACAAGGCCTGGCAACCCAATATCCCGGACGTGATTCAGCCCCATTGAGCGCATCCTCGTAGGCTGTCGCTACAAAACCGGTTGAATCATCTCGTCGCCGATTGCTGATCGGCGGATGCATTTAGGATGGAAACTTGAACGAAGAATTTGAATCTTACATCGCCAACGCCATTCGTTGGGCGCAAGAGCGAGTTGGCGCAACAGACTATGCGGGCCGCTGTTTGGCCTTTGTCGAAGATGCTTACGAACAGAGCAATCACGTCGAAATCTTCGGCGGCAGTTCGGCGCAGGAATCGGCGGATGAATATGGCGCGTCGCTAAATCGCGGCGAACCGCCGATCGGGGCGTTTGTATTCTATGCGTGCGCGGGTCCCGTCGGAGATGAGATCAAGCATTGGGGGCACGTGGGATTGTGTATTAGTGAGGGGAAGGTGATCCATGCCGCGAAGACTGTGCGCATCGATCATTACCGTGATGTGCAGAACCTCACGCTCGCGTCGGGTTGGAGTCAGCCGCAGTTCATCGGCTGGTCACCGATCGAGCGCATCTTCGCGGGTTATCGCCAGAAAGCATCAGACATTAGCGTGACACGTGAATGAGTTTGACCTCGTTGACGCAGCACGATCGCAGCGATCGAAAACCATAAGGTTCATATCAGGCTTCCGAAGTCCACAACCGCGTGACTTCGGAAGCCTTTTTAAACAAAAAGTCTGCTCTTTAGTGAGGCAGACCCAATGACCATTTTTGTTCTGTTGCTTATATTATACCCAATCCAGGCCGGGAATTACAATAGCGATTAAAGGTAGTTGTTTTTCACTGACTGAACGTTGTAGAATGCAAACCGTCCGGCTAACACTTACTGGTAAAGGAGAATAACGATGCGCATACTACTTTCAACGATCGGATCGCGAGGCGATGTCCAGCCATTGGTGGCGTTGGGGCTGCAACTCAAGACCCAGGGCCAAGATGTTCAGCTGTGCACACCGCCCGACTTCCGCGACTGGATCGAAAGCCTGGGGCTGCCTGTCACACCGATCGGGCCAGAAGTACGTTCGACGGCAAAAGCCCGCCCGGCGGCGACCAGCCTGCCCACGCCCGAGCAACGGCGGCAGATGATGGAAGCCACGGTCGCCACACAATTCGAGACGATCGGTGCCGCTGCCCGGAACTGCGATGTCATCGTCGGCGCAACGGCCCTCCAACTTGCCGCGCCCTCTATCGCCGAGAAGTTGAGCATCCCGTACTTCTTCGCCGCCTACTGTCCAGTTGTGCTACCATCGCCGCATCACGCGCCGCCGGTATTAGCGATGCTCGGTGACAAGCCCGCGCCCGTCATAGCCGATTACGGCCCGCTCTGGGCGCAGGATGCGCAGCGCTGGAATGATCAGTGGAGTGCCATGCTCAACTCGCAGCGCGCAAAGATCGGTCTGCCGCCGGTCGATGACGTGCGCAGTTACATCCTGACCAAGCAGCCCTGGCTGGCAGCCGATCAGACGTTAGGGCCTTGGCCCGATCCCCACGACCAGGCTGTGTTTCAGACCGGTGCTTGGCTTCTGCCCGATGAACGTCCTCTATCGGCAGAGTTAGAGGCTTTTCTCGATGCAGGCGATCCACCGATTTACTTCGGTTTCAGCAGCCTTCGAGCACCGGAAAATTTCAGCCGAGTAATGATCGAAACTGCCCGCGCACTTGGTCGTCGCGCGATCATTTCTCGCGGCTGGGCGGATCTGTCCCTAATCGACAACGAACCCGACTGTCTGGCGATTGGCGAAGCCAATCTTCAAGCGCTGTTCAAACGGGTCGCGGCCGTTGTCAATCATGGTGGCGCGGGCACTATCACGCTGGCGGCGCAAGCGGGCGCACCCCAGGTCGTGATCCCGCAACATTACGATCAGCCTTACTGGGCGCAACGCGTCCAACAACTTGGCATTGGCACGGCGCACACCTCCAGCACGCCGACCGTCGATTCGCTAACGAACGCGCTTGAGCACGCCCTCCAACCCGAGGTGGCCGCCCGCGCCCGATCGGCTGCAGCTGCTGTACGCAGCGATGGCACACTAGTCGCCGCACAACGCCTGCTCGCGTAGTGAGCGCAATCGCGCAGAGAAGCGACCCGCATGGCCTCAATGGACAAGATTCAAACAGACTTTGATCGACTGGCCGTTCTATCGACAGACGGCTGGGATCACAACCGCCACTATCATCCGTTCCTTTTGCGCCACATGCCCGCCCGATGTGAGAAAGCGCTGGACATTGGCTGCGGGACGGGGGCGTTTTCACGATTGCTGGCTCAGCGGGCACAGCATGTGTTAGCGCTCGATCTTTCATCGCAGATGATTCGGCTGGCACGCGAACGATCGATTGACTTTGGCAACATTGAATATCAAGTTGCCGATGTGCTTAAGACTGATCTGCCATCAAATCACTTCGATTGCATTGTATCTATCGCCACGCTGCATCACTTGCCATTTGAGGCGCTGCTTGAAAAGATGAAGAGCGCGCTCAGGCCGGGCGGCGTGTTGCTGGTGCTCGATTTATTCAAAGCCGAAAGCATTGCTGATTTTGCCTTGAGTATTCCGGCCATTCCATGGAACTTCGCGCTGAGGTTGTGGAAAGAACATCGATTGCGACCACCCAGCGAAGTTCGCGCCGCCTGGGCAGAACATGGGCGTACTGATGCCTATCTCACTCTGGCACAGGTACGACAGGGCTGCGTACGGATCTTGCCCGGCGCCTGCATCACACGGCATCTGCTGTGGCGATATTCCATAGTTTGGATCAGACCGCTTCAGCACGATGCTACGCCCTAATGAGGCACAGGCAAAATCCAAAGTTGACTGCCCAACAAGTTCGCCGCCGATCGTTGATCGGCGGCTTTTGTGTCTGGTATAATCTCTTTGCCTCAACACAGCGTGTTCATTGCGCACTATTAATTGCTTATTGTCCCATGACCGTCATCGACGACAT
>JAXLWI010000091.1:0-14682 GCA_046328575.1 Anaerolineae bacterium | reverse complement strand
GCATCGGGCTGATCGGGATTGCGGACCATGATCCCGCAAGTACCGCCCGCATCGCAGCCCGCGTAGGCCAGCTGCCCTTTCGGCCCCCACGTTGGTGCGGAGCCCGCCCCCAGATCGATCGGCTCGCCGCTGCCATCCACATTGATCATATACAACCGGCCTTGCAGAGCGTAAATAAGCCGCTTGCCGTCCGGTGAGAAGGTCGGCCACGCGGCACCCGCCGGGCCAAGTGCACGCCCATCGACGTTGAGACCACTGCCGGTGCGATACGCCAACTGCGAACCGTTCCGCTGCAGTTCTGGTTGATCGCCGATACCAGCGGTGTAAACCGGCGTGCCTGCGCTGCCGACGTAGATAAAGCCACCATCGATCGGATAGGCAATGCGACCTGTGAACAAACCGGCCAATGTTTGGGCCGTGCCACTAATTGGCGCCGGCGTGGCGGTCAGACAAACCTGGGTGACTTGTTCCAACTTGGTTTGGAGTGTCGCGTCAGGCCGCAATTTCTGAGCACTTTCAAATTGCTTCTGTGCCACACACGCATCGCCGGCGCGCACGCGTTCGTTACCATATTCGATGTATGCTTCTACTAACCGTGTAAAGACATCACGATAGCTAGGCGCGATAGCATACAACTCGTTGAACTTCTCAATCGCAGTTTCCCAGTTGACGTTCCAATAGCCGCGCGCGGTCAGATACAGCTTGGCATACTGCAATTCTAATGTGACATCGGCGGGCAGGGGCTTGAGGTAAGCAGCTTGATCGAGATAAGCGATGCCTTCTTCCAGCCGATCGGTCTGGATTAGATCCCGGCCGTACGTCATAGCGGCATCGTAGAGCATCTGAGTGACCGATGCCTGTTCGTACGTTGAATCGATCGAGCGCAGCTGCGACAACGTGTCGATCGCGGTGGCCCACTTTTTGTCTTGATAGGCACTCTTGGCGGTCTGGTATAGCTGCTCGATCGCGTTGTTCAAGGCCGGCGAGGTCGCGGTGGGTTTGACGTTGAGGCGATTCTCGACCTGATTGAGTTGTTCGCGCGCGCCGGGATAGTTAGGTCGAAGCTGCAAGACGTAAGTGAAGTCTGCTTTGGCCAGTTCCAGTCGACCTGAGGCGAAGTTAGCCAATCCTTCTTGATAGAACTTGTCGGCCTGAACCTGTTGATCGGATTCTCGATCGCGCAGACCCACGACGACGCCACCCACGGCCGATGCGGCGATAAGCGCCAGTAAACCGCACGAAAACAACATGATGAGCAGGGTTGAGGTCGAAAGACGCCGGGCGGTCTTAGGGTTGATGGGTGCTACGGGTGAAGTCGCCTGAACGACGGGGCGAGGGCGCTCCAGCAGTGCGCCGCAATTGCCGCAGACCAGGTCAGTGGCTTCCGCTCGCGCACCACATTCACGACAATTCATACATGCTCCACGACTGGCGCCGATCTAAATTCCACGGGCCGCTTAACGCCGCGATTATAACATACCCGATCGGGCCGCCGCAAAACAATCGGGTTGAGTAGTCCTATCGTCATAACCCGTCATTCCGTGATTGACGCTCCCTAGTCGCCGTGCTATGATGCAAGCGGTCAGGCTTTATACGGCCAATCGATACCGGAGTCGAGATGTATACGATAGGTTCACGGCGAAGGCGTTCATCGCCGCGCCGCGTTTTGGTTCTGCTGATCCTGATTGGTACCGGAATTTGGCTGCTCATCAATCAGAGCCAGGTGCGCCAGCAGATTACGCCGCCACCCACGCCGACCGCCACGCGTACGGCTAAATCGTACGTGGTAGAGGCGAAGTCGTTGCAAGAGGCAGGCGATATGCCGGGTACTATCGACGCGTACATTCAGGCGGTGTCGCTGGAGCAGGACAACCTCGATGTGCTGCTAGAGTTGACGCGGTTGTTGACGCTGCGTGATCGGACTAAGGAAGCGCTGCCATACGCGGAACGAGCGGCGCTGATCGCGCCTAAAGATGTGAAAGCGCAAGCGGCCTATGCCATGACGCTAGACTGGCACGCCAGTTGGCTGCGCCAGCGGGGGCGTGAACTTGAAGCGAACGATGCGTTTCAGAAAGCCATTGTAACGGCGAAGGCTGCGATTGACCTTGATCCCAAGTATGCCGATGCCTACGCTTACCTGGCCGAGACCTATGCGGACCTAAATGATATTCCCAACGCGATCGATAACGCACAAACCGCTGTCGAACTCGATCCCAATCGGACGGACGTCCAGCGCGCTGTCGGCTACGTGCGCGAGAGTCAGGGCAACTATACGGGAGCCGTCGAGGCTTATCAGCGCGCGATCGAGCTTGCCCCTAAAGAGATCAACTTGTATATGGTGCTAGGTCAGAACTATCGCATTCTGGCCCAGGTACGCGATGCGACGAACTGGCAACGGGCGCTTGAGACGTTCAGCAAAGCCATCGAGATCGATCCGTCATACGGTCCGGCCTACGATGAGCTTGGCTGGACGTATTACACACTTGAAGATTTCAAGAAGGCGCAAGACACCTTGGAGAAAGCCATCGAAGTTGATCCAACCGCGTGGTCGGCGCGAAGTCATCTGGCGGCCACCTATTACACCCGCCGCAACTATGAAGACGCGGCGGCTACGTTTAAGGTTGCCATCCAGTTGATGAACGACGCGTTCGACGCCGATCACTATTGCGTCACAGCGCGCACACGGGCATGCGATCGGGTGGTGGTGGCATACGCGACTATGGGCGTAGCCAACTGCTATTTGGCTGCATCGTACAAGGATGAAGCCAAGTACTATGACGGAGCAGCTGTACCCGCTTTCCGGCGTGCTCTTACTATTCGACCTGACGACGAAGGTGTGCTGGAGAATATGGATCTGTGCAACTATATTTTGGGCAAGCCGTTATTGCGTACACCCACACCGCGTCCGCTCAAATAAGGCTTGGAGGCTGACATGCGATTAATGATTGCCGTCGTACAGAACGAAGATGAAGACGCCCTGGTGCAGGACTTGCAGGATCACGAAATTGGCGCGACCCGCATCGGGTCCAGCGGCGGCTTTTTGCGCGCCAGCAATGTGACGCTGCTCATCGCCGTCGCTGACGAGCAAGTGGAAGTCGTGCTGGGGTATTTGCGCAAGCACTGCAAACGCCGGACGCGTCATCTGCATCCGTTGTTGCCGAATCTGGAAGCCCGTGAGCGATTCTTGGGCACGATCCCGGTGGAGGTGGGTGGAGCGATCGTGTTTGTGCTGCCCGTCGAACGGATGGAGAAAATCGATTGAGCCAGTACGGCCGATCGAGCCTAGCGCTCCACCTTAATCTGTGCTAAAACTTTGTTAGAATCCCCTAAAACACTTGACATTGCCTTGAAAATTGTGGTATAGTCAAGTCGGTTAGCACTCTATCGGCATGAGTGCTAACCGACTTTGCTGTACAGCTGTAATCCATCAAAATCACATTCCACTTTGGAGGGAAAGCAACAATGGCAGACGAACTGAAGTTGCGACCGTTGGGTGACCGACTGGTCGTCGAGCCGATTGAGCGTGAAGAGCGCACGGCCAGCGGCATTATCCTGCCCGAAACGGCCAAGGAAAAGCCGCAGGAAGGCAAAGTCCTGGCGGCGGGTCCCGGACGCACCGATGAAGATGGCAAGCGCATTGCCATGGATGTGAGCGTGGGCGATACCGTGTTGTATGCCAAGTACGCGGGCACCGAAGTGAAAATCAACGACAAGAAGTTGCTCATCCTCAAAGAGAGCGACATCTTGGCGATTGTCCTCAAGTAACGGAGTGAATAGACATGGCTAAGCAACTTGTATTTGCAAATGAAGCCCAGTACGCGCTGAAGCGCGGCGTCGATGCCCTGGCCAGCGCCGTGGCGACGACCCTCGGCCCCAAGGGCCGCAACGTGGCGCTCGATAAGAAGTTCGGCGCCCCCACCGTCACTCACGACGGCGTGACCGTAGCCAAAGAAATCGAACTGAAGGATCCGTACGAAAATATGGGCGCGCAGCTTCTCAAGGAAGCGGCGACCAAGACCAACGATGTGGCCGGTGACGGCACCACCACCGCGACTGTGCTGGCGCAAGCCATCGTGCACGAAGGTCTCAAGAACGTGACCGCCGGCGCCAACCCGATGCAGATCAAGCGCGGCATTGAAATGGCGACCGATAAGGTCGTGGCGGCGATCAAGGGTATGAGCACCCCGGTGGCCGACAAGCACGAGATCGCCAATGTGGCGTCCATCTCGGCGGCCGACAAGGAAATCGGTGAACTGATCGCGGACGTGATGGACAAGGTCGGCAAGGACGGCGTCGTCACGGTTGAAGAGAGCAAGGGCCGCGAGTTCGAGACCGAGTACGTTGAAGGTATGCAGTTCGATCGTGGCTATATCAGCCAGTATTTCGTCACCAATCCCGAAGCGATGGAAGCGGTGATCGAGAATCCCTATATTCTGATCCACGACAAGAAGATCAGCGCCGCGACCGACATTGTGCCGTTGATGGAGAAGTTGCTCCAGCGCGGCAAGCGCGATCTGGTCATCATCGCCGAAGATGTGGACGGCGAAGCGCTGGCGACGATGGTGCTGAACAAGCTGCGCGGCATGTTCAACATTTTGGCTGTCAAGGCCCCCGGTTTTGGTGATCGCCGCAAGGCTATGCTGCAAGACATCGCCATTCTGACCGGCGGCACCGTCATTACCGAAGAGTTGGGTCGCAAGCTCGAGACCGTCACGCTGGACGATCTGGGCCAAGCTGCCAAGGTCATGTCCGACAAGGACAACACCACGATCGTCGAAGGCAAGGGCGAGCTCAAGGAAATCAAGGGCCGCATCGAGCAGATCAAGGCCGAGATCGACAACACGACCAGCGACTACGACAAAGAGAAGCTGCAAGAGCGTCTGGCCAAGTTGAGCGGCGGCGTCGCCATCATCCGTGTTGGCGCGGCCACCGAGACCGAACTGAAGGAAAAGAAGCATCGCGTGGAAGACGCGCTCAGCGCGACCCGCGCCGCGGTCGAGGAAGGCATCGTGCCGGGTGGTGGTGTGGCGCTGGTCAACTCCATCGCGTCGTTGGCCGACCTCAAGTCGGACGAGGCTGACATCCAAACCGGTATCACCATTATGCGCCGCGCGCTCGAAGAGCCGATGCGCCGCATCGCTGGCAACGCCGGTCAAGACGGCGCTGTCATCATCGACACCGTCCGCCGCCTGGCCCGCGAGAAGAACGACAAGAATATCGGCTACAACGTCCTCAGCGGCGAGTTCGAGGATATGGTTACCTCGGGCATCATCGACCCCGCCAAGGTCACCCGCAGCGCCGTCGAGAACGCGGCCAGCATTGCGGCCATGATCCTGACGACCGATGCGTTGATCACCGACATTCCTGAGAAGAATCCAGCTCCGGCCATGCCGCCCGGCGCTGGTGGCGACTTCTAGTCTTTCGCAGTCACGTCTTGAAAAGCCTGACTCCATTCGGAGTCGGGCTTTTTCTTTGGTCAAGGCTAACGAGTAACAAGGAATGAGTGAAGTGCAGCGCTCCAGTTACTTGTTACTCGTCACTCGTCACGCCACACGAATCCCCCGTTTTTGATATAATCGCGTCGCTATGCAACTTGAACCGCCACCCAATCCACGCTGGCCGGGTCGCCGCACCGAATTGATCGTGCTGGCGATCATCCTAATCGTAGCCGCTTTCTTTCGACTGTATCAACTGGATGCCGTGCCGCCAGGCTTTACGCACGACGAAGCCGGTCACGGCATGGACGCCATCGCCATCGTCAACGGCGCACGCCCGATCTATGAGACGGTCGGTTACGGGCGCGAACCACTGTACGATTACGTCGTCGCCGCCTTCATGCCGATTCTGGGGCAGGGCTATCTCACGCTCCGATTAGTCTCCGTGGCCGCCGGTTTGCTGCTGATCCTCGTGACGCACTTCTGGGTGCGGCGAGCCTTCGACGTGCCGACCGCGCTGGTGACATCGACTTCGTTGGCGGCGTCATTCTGGGCCATTTCGACGAGCCGCGAAGCGCTGCGCTCGGCGCTGCTGCCCGTCATCTTCATGGCGTCGATCTACTTTTTGTGGCATGCACTGCGCCCCTTCGAACGGCGCACCTCGATTACGCGCTTGTCGGCGCGGCATACGCGCTGGGTCAGTTTCGTCATGTCGGGCCTGTTGTTGGGCCTGTCGTTCTATACGTACATGGCCGCGCGCGTGCTGCCGGTAATTCTCGGTTTGTTGTGGCTGTATCTACTGATCTTTCAGCGCGAAACCTGGAAGCGCAACTGGTTCGGCTTGATCGCCGTCGTCGCGATCGGGATGGCGGTGGCCGTGCCGATGTTCCTGTATATCAACGCACATCCTGGCACTGAGGTGCGTTTGACGCAACTCAGTGGCCCGATCGATCAACTCATCGCTGGCAAACCCGAAGAAGTGTTTAGCAACGCGCTCAACGCGCTGGGCATGTTTTCGATCAGCGGCGATAACTTGTGGCTCTACAATATTCCGGGCCGCCCAATTTTGGACTGGCCGATCGCGATCATGTTTTACATCGGTATCGGCGTGTCGTTTCTGCGTTTCCGTCGAACTGAGAATGCATTGGCGCTTGTCTGGCTGGTCGTCGCCATCGTGCCGAGCCTGTTAACAGGCGTGGTGGCCAGCATGCTGCGATCCATCGCCGCCCAGCCGATCGTTTACGTGTTCGTCGGCATTGGCTACGTTCAACTCGCGCGCTTTGTCGATCGCATCATCTATTCGCACACG
The DNA here is from genome assembly GCA_046328575.1 of Anaerolineae bacterium. Classification (GTDB taxonomy): domain Bacteria; phylum Chloroflexota; class Anaerolineae; order Fen-1058; family Fen-1058; genus JAGOBP01. The sequence goes on along the minus strand of JAXLWI010000091.1, from coordinate 7,938 downwards.
CTGCGCTCGATCCCGTTAGTGATTTTGATCGCGGCCTCGACGTTTTACACGTTCCACGATTATTTCAATGTGTGGGGTGAAGCGCATGATGTGCGCGTCGCCTATCACACCAACTTGATGGAGATCGCCCGTTATCTCGATCGGACGCCGGATACCCGATCGGACGTAGCGGTATCCTCGATCTATCCCGATCGCTTTCACGATCCATCTTCGATGCGGTTGCTGTTGAATCGTCACGATCTATCGCTGCGCTGGTTTACGGGTTCGTTTGTTGATGCCGATGGCAAGCCACATGCCAGCCTGATTTTTCCGACGTCCGTCGAAGCCGCGGCGTGCGGAACGGTCGGCGGCGAGGTGCGCTGCTCCAGCGGGGTTACGTCAAAACCGACGGTCTTTACTGGCACGTTGGGCACCGCGGTTGCGATCGGGGGCGCCGAGGCCACCGCGCCCGCGAACTACACCGTCAACGTCGTCGTGCCCGCCATCGCGCCGATCGATCCCGCGTTTGCCGACATGTTCAATCGACACGCGCAGAAAGTGCAGACGGTTGAGCTCAAGCCCGATGATTTCAATCCGCGCTTTGACGTGTATCAGTTTGACGCGACGGCCGCGCTATCCGACGCGCTAAAGTCTAGCGTTACTGTGACTAGCGTCCTCGATTTCGATCATACGTTCAGTTTGATCGGGTACAAGGTGAACTCGCCCGATGGGCGGGCGGCTGATCTCAAACCCGGCAGTACGGTAACCGTCCTGACGTATTGGCGCATCACGACAATCACGAATAAAGAACTGGTGTTGTTCACGCACGCGCTGACGGGCGATCCGAATAAGCCGGTGCTGGCGCAACAAGACTCGCTCGATGTGCCGTCGTGGTATTGGGTGCCGGGCGATGCGTTCGTACAAGTGCATCGCTTTACGATTCCGTCTGAGGCGAAGCCGGGCGCGTATCCGCTTGAAGTCGGCGCGTACGCTCAAAGCGATCAACAACGCGTGACCGTCTATGATGCTGCCGGTCAACCGCTCGGCGATCACGTCCTCATCGGTTCAATCACTGTGACTCCATGAGTTACACCCAATTCGGAAATCAGACAGCACACATTAGAAATCGTTTGTGGCTAATGGTCGGCCTCCTGCTGATCGCCACGGCCTTTCGCTTCCTCGCGGCTGATTCAGCGCCGCCCGGCTGGCGCGACGATGAACTGATCGAATATGGCATGGATCGCCGCATTGCGGATGGTTGGCGGCCGTTGTTCATCACTGAAGCCGAAGGCCACGAGCCGGTCTATCACTATTTGCATGCTGGAACACTCCTGTTGTTTGGTGACAACCTGATCGGCTACAAGTGGCTGCCGTTGGCGTGCGGATTGATCTCGATCGCGTTGACGTTTGCGTTAGCGCGCAAGATGTTCGATGATCGCATCGCTTTGTTGGCCGCGGCGTTGATGGCGGTGTCTTTCTGGCCGATCATGTACGCGCGCTTCGGCGTGCGTCACATCGGCACGTTGCCGTGGATGCTGGCGGCGTTCTATCTTTTGTATCCAGGCCCTGCCACCCCAAAGCGAAGACCGATCTATTTGGACGTTCTCCGCGTACTCGGCGGTGGGATTTGTTTGGCCGCCGGGTTGATGACGTACTTTGCGGGCCGCGCCGTGCCGATCGTTTTGGCTGGTTTTCTAGGTTATTTGTTGATCTTTCAACGCTCGATTCTGAAGCGCGTGTGGTGGCGCTACGTGCTCGCGATTGCAATCGGCGTGGTCATCGCTGCCCCGATGTTCATCGAGATCGCCAACACGCCCGGCGCGGAGAAGCGCACCGAAGTCGTCGGCGGGCCGTTGATTGAGTTGCGCAAAGGCAACGTGCAGCCCGCCATCGAAACGACCCTCGGCACGTTGGGCATGTTCACCTTCGCAGGTGATCCCGAATCGTTGTACAACGTACCCAATCGCCCCGTGTTCGATTGGCTTACAGGCGCGTTCTTTTATCTCGGCGTGATCGTCTGTCTCATTCGCCTGAAACGTACCGAATCTGGCTTTGCGCTGGCGTGGTTGATGATCGGCCTTGCGCCAGCGTTTGTCAGCGTCCCCGCGGCGAGTTTCAGTCACACGATTGTGGCGCTGCCGGTGGTGTATGTTCTTACTGCCTACGGTGCTGTTCTTATTCTTGACAGGATGACCTCCCGCCAACGGCTCATCTTGTCATCTCTTCGTCCTGTCATCCTGTCAGGTTTAATCTTGCTCAACGGGGCGCTCACCCTTCGCGACTACTTCGGTACGTGGGCGCAGGATGACTTCGTACGTTTTCAGTATCATGCGCCAACGCGCGACATCGCAAAGTGGCTGGATCAGAACTCGCAGATTATGGATGTGGCGGTTGGAACGCACGTCACGGAGTTGCAGTTGGATCCGGTCGCGCTTCGTTTGGATCTAAAACGCAACGATTTGAAAGCACGCTGGTTCAATCCGGAACGGGCGTTGGTGATACCGCGCTGGTTTGATCACAAACAACCGATTGTGACTCCAGCGACCGGGACGATTATTGTGTCTTCAATGCAGTCGCCAAGTAGCGAAATCACTGCGCGGCTTTCAGCTGATGCAGCGTTAGTGACCCAACAACCGACATTTGCAGTTTACGCCTATAAATTGCTTGATAGCGCGCCACTTCCATCAGATCGCACATTTGACAACAGCGTGACCTTGTGGGCTTTTCGTGATTCAGTGACATCGCGCCCGCGCCCTGGAGAAGCGGATATCTGGCAGACCGATTGGAAAATCGAGGCCGTTAATCGCTCCCGACTGAAATTGTTTTTCCATCTGCTGACAGCCGCCGATGAAGTCGTTGTAGGGGATGATCGGGAAGACATTAACTGGGCGGCACTTCAGCCAGGTGACAGGCTGATTCAACTTAATCAGGTGAATTTGCCCGCTGATCTGGCGCCGGGCAAATATCCCGTTGAAGTAGGGTGGTACGATCCTGTTACCAGTGAGCGACTCAATCTTGCTGATGGAGCAAGCCGATACTTAATTGATGTTGTCGAAGTGCGCACGCCATGACCCGCCTTACCCGTTACTCGTTGCTCGTTATTCTACTCATCGCGTTCTTCTTTCGTACGCATGAACTCGCCGGGCTCGGCTTGGGACTCGAACACGACGAAGTCGCCGAGTGGCAGATCGCGGACAGCATTCGGCACGGCGAGAATGCGCTGTTCTTCAAAGAGGCTTACGGGCAAGAGCCACTGTTCTTGTATCTGATGGCTGGCTCGACGGCACTGATCGGCGACAATGTGATTGGCGTGCGGTTTACGTCGGTGTTCGTGGCGATGTTGACGTTGGCCGTGACGTATCGTTTGTTGCGTCGGATGTTTAGTCCAACGGTTGCGCTTGTGGCTGTTGGTGGCATGGCGATTGCGTTGTGGCCTGTGTTTTGGGGCCGAGTGGCTCTCCGTGCGATGACGCTGCCGCTGATGCTGGCACTAGGCTTCGATTGGCTGTGGCGAGGACTGACAAAGGATGAAGGCGGAGGGATGAAGGATGAAGACCATGCTTCCCGCCGTCTCGCTATCTCTGTGTCCCTCCGTCCATTTGTTTTTGCAGGTGTGTTCTTTGGCCTATCAGCTTACACCTACCTGTCATCGCGTGCGCTGCCGATCTTGCTGGTCGCGTTCACGATCTACCTCGCACTGTTCGCGCGCGATCGGATGCGAGGCAAGTGGCGCGGCTTGTTCACCAGCTATCTCGTCGGTGCGGTGATTGCGCTGCCATTGATTATCACGTTGCTCACTAACCCCGATCTCCAATTCCGCGTGAGTGAGGTCAGCGGCCCACTCGACAAAGCCCTGCAAGGTGATTGGAGCGAGATCGGTGCGAATGTCAATCGGGCGGTGGGCATGTTCACCGCCGTCGGAGATTCGACCGTGCGCGACAACTGGCCGAATCGACCGGTGTTTCCAGAACCGATCGGCGCGGCATTGTTCAGTGCCGGGGCGTTGATCGCAATCACACGCTTACGACAACCGCGTTACGCGCTGGCCTTGCTGTGGATCGGATCGATGCTGATTCCAACCATCGTCACGACGAGTGCGCCCAACTTCACGCGCACGCTTGGCGCGTTGCCGATGGTGTTTGCACTGCTGGGGCTTGCGGCGGAGTTTGTCGTTGTTCTGGCTGCCGCGTATTGTGCCAATGCGAAATTTTGCGGCGATGTCTCGGGTGACGAGCGCAATTGTCGCAGTGGTCTTAATCGGCGTTATGGCTGTCAACGCGGTTTCGACGTGGGACGATTACTTCAACAAGTGGCCGAATCATCCTGAGACGAAGTTCGTTTTTCAGGCTGACTTCGCCGCGATTGCGAAAGACATCGATGCCAGCGATGTGATGGATGTCTCGGTTGGCGGCCTATCCAACGACACCATGGACGACGATAGTCTCTACTTGTTGCGTCAACGCAAAGACGTGCGTGTGCGATGGTTTGATTCGGGCAGTCCCATCAGCAGTGGGGGGGCAGTGGTTCATGCGTCCTCAACATACTGGCCAGCACCGATTTATTTCCCGGCGATTGTGCCTATATCCGAGGGCGTTCGATCGGCAGTTGATTACTGGATAAGAATTCCGATGACTGATTTCAGGGAGGAGCGATTTGATCGCTATTATCCGGAATACCACTTGTTTGATAGATCGTCGTGCTCCCAATGGGATCCCTATTTCGAGGACACCGCCCTCCTAGATACAGCTACGCCGTTACGGACATTGACGGTAACTGTAGGTAGCAAACTTGTCTTTAGCACAAAATGGTTGGCGCACGAACCGATTGAGTCACCACGACGCATCTTTGCTCACTTGATCGATCCCGCTACGGGCCAGACGATCGCTCAACACGACGGTTTAGATGCGCCGACGCAGTTCTGGCGGGCTAACGATGAAATCGTACAGGTTCATACGATGACCGTTCCAGCCGACACCAAACCGGGCCGCTATGAAGTTTGGCTGGGCATGTATAATCCTGTGACAGGTCAGAGAGTCATGCAGGTGGATTGTACACGTACTCAATCGCCATCCGATCACGTCGTATACCGGACAGTACAAGTCATTCGTTAATTCGTTTTTACTCACCACTCATTACTTATCATGTCTCGCCGTTTCTCTATCTCTCCATCGCTTGTTGCCGTCGCCTTGCTGCTGATCTTTCTCTGGCTGCAGTTCAGCACGCTGGCTGTGACCGCCCCCACATTTGACGAACCGATGCACATCACGCGCGGCTATGCGTTCATCGCACGCGGCGCAGATTATGTTCCAAAGTTTTGCAGTCCGTGTAGCCCGGTCCTGGGTACGTCGTTGAGCGGCCTAACCCTGTTGTTGCAACCTAACCTCCAGATGCCCGCGGCTGATGATCCAATCTGGCTGGCTGGCGGCGACACCGGCCTGATCGAATCGTTTATGTGGGCCAATCAAGCGTCGCCGCAAATAATCGTGTTCTTGGCGCGGCTGCCGGTTATGGGCGTCAGTCTCTTGTTGGGCACGCTGATTTATCGGTGGGCGAAACGACGCAGCGGTGCGTGGTCGGCGATTGGCGCGCTAACGCTGTACGTGTTTTGCCCTAATATGCTGGCTCATTCGCGTTTGGCAACCACGGATGTAGTGTCGGCCGCAACGTATGCTCTAAGTGCATATGCGTTTACATTAGCCTTGGATCGGCCACGCAACATTTACTGGCTGTTTAGCGGCGTAACGTTGGGGCTGGCGCTGGCGGCCAAGATTTCGGCCGTATGGTTGATGGCAACCTTCGGCCTACTCATCGCGATCGAAGCATGGCGCAATCGGCGACAAGGCCGAGCAGCCCTGCGCCCTTTCGCGCTGTTGTTTGTCACATTGGTTCTCGGTGGAATCACCTTGTGGGGCATCTATCGGTTCTCGATCGGTTCAGTTGTGCCCAATGGCTTGCCACTACCGGCCCCCACTTATTGGCGCGAATGGCTTGACTTCAATGTGTATTTGCGCGAGCCGACACCCGGTTACTTGTTTGAGCAGGTGTCAACCCATGGCTGGTGGTACTACTTCCCGATCGTATTTGTTGTGAAAACGCCGTTGCCTGAATTGCTCATGGTCGTGCTGGCCGGTTTTGTCGTCTTGCGCCAACGAGGTTTCTATCGCGCTGCCAAATTATGGCTGGCGCCGCTGCTATTGTTCGCCAGTCTGCTACTCAGTCCACACGATCTAGGCTATCGGTATCTGCTACCGATCTTGCCCTTTGTGTTTGTGGCGAGTGCCGATGTTTTTGCACAGCTAAGTCGGCGGCGCTGGCTAATCGTCGCTGGCTGCGGCTTACTTGCGTGGCAAATTGGCGGTACGCTGACGATTTACCCTTACTATTTGACGTACTTCAACGATCTGGTGGGCGGCCCCGAGCGAGGTCGTTTCATCCTCAGCGATTCGAATCTTGACTGGGGTCAAGACTTGATCGGTTTGAAGCAATACGTCGATCAGCACCAGATTGATCACTTGAAATTCAGTTACTTTGGCGCAACCGATCCGGCCGCTTACGGTCTTCATACAGAAGCGCTGCCGCCTGTCGCGTTAGCGATGCATCAGCAAAGCGCTTGGTGGCTGCACACCTATCATCCTGCCAATCCGCCGCCTGGGAAGTACGCCATCAGTGTGACAAGCCTGATGGGCGGCATCTGGACGGACCGCAGCACCTACGCCTACTTCCGCACACTGCAGCCCGAGGCTATCATCGGACATTCGATTTACCTGTACACTGTACCAGCGCGTGGGTCAAGCGTCGCGCTGTCGTTGGCTGGCCTGCAATTGGATCAAATCGATGCAGCGACCTACCAACAATTTGGCACTAACGATGTGCGCCCGCGCTGGTTCGATGCCACTCGATCGATCATCGCCGCATCCGATCAGAGTTGGCTCGCGATTGCGGACGATCAACCTCTAGACTCAGCACTCACGCCCTTGCTGGCTGACCTTCAACCAGTGACGCGCACCGTAACTGCTGATGATCAGCGTGCATACGCGTTGTATCACGCCGATATCGGCGCGCAATTGTTGCTGGCCGCGCAGCAGGCCCAGCAGCGCGCCGACGAAATCGATCTGCCAGTCCGGTTTGGTGAGTCGGCTGATTTGATTGGATTTGAGATCAAGCGCACAGCCGATCAAATCAACGTCATCACTTATTGGCGCGCGGGCGATCACGTTCAAGCGCCGCTACAGTTGTTTGTGCATGCGTTGGGTGCAGACGGTTCAATCGAGGCGCAGGAAGACCGGCTGGATGTACCAGCGTATGGCTGGCACTCTGGCGATCTCTTTGCCCAGGTGAATCACCTAGCATTGCCCGATCCAACTTCTACCGTCTTGATCGCGATTGGCTTCTACGATCCAAATTCTGGCGTGCGGCTGACGGTGAGTGCGAACGGGCAGAGTATTGGCGAACAATTGCTGCTCGCCAAGGCGGTAACGCCATGACGCGATTCGTGCGACGCGATGGTGTTATTGGTTTGTTGTTGTTTGCGGTGGTGCTGACCGGTTATTTAGCAAGCGGCAACACGGCCACATTTGATTCGGCCTTGTCGTTACAGACCGCGTTGAGCCTGGTGCGCGAAGGCAACACGGATTTAGACGAGTATGGCGACATCGTGCGAACAACGTGGTTGTCGACCGAGGAGATCGACGGTCATATCTACATGCTCTACCCGGTGGGAGCCTCCATCCTCGCTGCGCCCGTGGTGTGGGTGATTGACAAGGTCTCGCCGGATTTTGCGGCTTCACTGCGAACGGGTTTCGGTGAGCCGGTGCAGACTGCGATTGCCAGCTTCGTGGTAGCCCTGACCGTTGTGTTCGTGTTTCTCATTGCGCGATTATACGTGACGCGCTTTCCGGCGGCGCTGATCGCGCTCACTTTAGCCTTCGGTACGTCAGCCTGGTCAGTAGTTAGCCGCAC
>JAXLWI010000090.1:0-14783 GCA_046328575.1 Anaerolineae bacterium | reverse complement strand
GGGGCGTGGGGCAGCGCGTGGCGTATCTACCAGAACAACGGGCAACGCATTACGCCTGCGGTCACCGGAGCCTTCATCGGCGGGTTGTTCCCACTGGCAGTCGCCCTGATCTTCCTGTTCAATATGAACTGGGGTGTCGTCTGGCCGATTTTCCTGGTCATCGCCGGTATCGCGGTATTGGCGCGATCGTTTGGCACCACAAATAACTAACGGGCAATCTCCTCCTGGAGCAAGCGCGGGTATCCGAATACGGGTACCCGCGCTTCATTTTACCAACCGATCAAGCGTGTGGTGACATTCAACCTGACAGAATGAGACGTTGTTCACTCCCTTGAGCCAGATCAGGATGCTAATCTAAACATAGGTTTACCCCGTAGTGGGTATACCCTACCGCAGCCTCAACCTTCGTTTATAATCCGCCAGGAGGCTACCATGTACCGCCGAATTCTCGTTACACTCGATGGGTCGCCGTTGGCTGAACAGGTCTTACCGCATGTGAAGGCGGTGTTGGAAGGGCGTGCCGGCGTACACGTCTATCTGCTATCGGTCGCGCAGGTCGTCGATTTAGCGGCGGCCTCCGCGATGGTCTATCCGATGGCGGTGTATCCGGGCGAGCCGTTTGACGAAACCGGTGAGCGGAAGCGGGTCGAAGATGAACTGCGCAACTATCTGCACGGCGTTGAGAAGAATCTGACTCAGGCCGGCGTCGAATTGTCGAGCGAAGTGCGCTTTGGCAATCCGGCCAATGAGATCATCTCGTATGCGCACGATATTCAGGCCGATTTGATCGCGATGTGCACGCATGGCCGATCGGGGATTGCCCGCTGGACGTACGGCAGTGTGGCCGATCGGGTCCTGCGCGTGGCCGAATGCCCGATCTTGTTGGTGCGAGCGAAAAAGTTGTAATGGCAGGCGGCCGCTTAGCTCGAGCCGCCGCCTTTCAATCTCTCATTCCAAGATGAGGTGACAAACATGGATATTGGTATTCCACGTGAACGGCGCGAAGGTGAATACCGCGTCGGTTTGACGCCGATTGGCGTCCAACTGCTGACCGCCGAAGGGCACACGTGCTGGATTGAACGCGGTGCAGGGTTGGGGGCTGGCTTCAGCGATCGCGACTATGAGTTAGGTGGCGGCAAGATCGTCTATTCCACGCAAGAGGCGTATGGACGAGCCGACCTCGTATTGAAAGTCGCGCGGCCTACTGCCGAAGAGGCCGATTGGTTACGCGAAGGCCAGACGTTAATGGGGTTGTTGCATCTCGCCGCGGCGCGACGTTCGCGTGTTGAAGCCTTGCTGCAGAAGAAGATCACCGCCATCGGCTACGAAATGATCCAGCAAGATGATGGCACTCTGCCGGTTCTCACGCCGTTGTCGCAAGCCGCGGGCCGTATGACGGTGCAAATCGCCGCGATGCTGCTCCAAAATGATCGGGGTGGTAAAGGCATTCTGCTGAGCGGCGTGCCAGGTGTGCCGCCTGCCGAAGTTGTGATCGTTGGCGCGGGCACGTTAGGCACGTGCGCAGCGCGCGCGTTTTTAGGCATCGGCGCGAATGTCTACCTGCTCGATCGGGATCTGAAGCGGCTACAAACCGTCGATGCGATCTTGGGTGGTCGCGCCGTGACGATGGTGTCGCACGAGTTCAATCTGCGCAAAGTCGTGAAGTTTGCCGACGTACTGATCGGCGCGATTCTACTGCCGGGGGCGCGCACGCCGATCGTGATTACGCGCGAGATGGTGCGCACGATGAAGCCGCGCAGTGTGCTCATGGATGTGGCGATCGATCAGGGCGGGTGTGTCGAAACCAGCCGGCCGACGACGCATCGTGTGCCGACGTTCATCGAAGAGAACGTCACGCATTACTGCGTTCCCAACATGACGGCGGTGGTGGCGCGCACCGCCACGCATGCCTTCAACAATGCGGCCTGGCCTTACATTCAGGCCGTGGTGCGTAAAGGGCTTGATCAGGCCATCGCCGACGATCCGTCACTGGCGCGTGGCGTGAACACTCGCGACGGAGATGTTGTTAATCCGGCGCTGCAAATCAACCACGTGTAACGGGTCGAGGTGACAGTATGGCTGCTTGGACGAAACTCTATCAGGAACGTACCGCTACGCCCGATCAGGCCGTACGGGCGATCAAGCCCGGTATGCGGGTCTTTCTAACGGGCAACTGCTCGGTACCACAAAAGGTGATGAAGGCGCTGGTTGATTATGCGCCGGAACTGCACGATGTCGAAATCATGCAAGTATTGACGGTGGGCGACGCGGCGTATGTGCAGCCGGGCATGGAAGAGCACATGCGCGTCAACACGCTGTTCATCAGCGACAACGTACGCGCGGCCGTCAACGAGGGCCGCGCCGATTTCACGCCGATGTTTTTGTCAGAGATGCCGGCGGCCTTTCGCAAAGAGCTGCCCATCGACGTGGCCTTAATTCACGTCAGCCCGCCTGACGAACACGGTTATTGCTCGTTCGGCATTGAAGTGGGCGTGACTAAAACCGCGGCACAGGTCGCTAAGATTGTCATCGCCGAAGTCAATCAGCAGATGCCGCGTACGTTGGGCGACTCGTTCATTCATGTTTCCAAATTGACGCACATTATTCCGGTCGATTACAAACTGCCTGAGGTTCAAATGGGTAGTACATCCGAAGTGGCCGCGCGAATCGCCAAGCACATCGCGGCCATGATCCCCGACGGTGCAACACTGCAAACCGGTATCGGCGCAATTCCCGACGCGGTGTTGAAGGAACTGACCACGCACAAAGATTTGGGCGTGCATACCGAGTTGTTTGCCGACGGCGTGATCGATCTGGTGGAGCGCGGTGTGATCAACGGCGAACGCAAGAGTCTGCATCCTGGCAAGATCGTGGCGGGCTTTATGCTGGGTACACAGCGCTTGTACGATTTCGTCGATGACAACCCGATCGTGGAATTGCACCCGACTGAGTACATCAATGATCCTTTCGTCGTCGCCCAGAACGATCGGATGGTGGCCATCAACAGCGCGATCGAAGTCGATCTGACTGGGCAGGTGTGCGCGGACTCGATCGGCCCGCGGTTTTACAGCGGCGTTGGCGGCCAGGTCGATTTCATATACGGCGCCTCACGCAGCACCGGCGGCATTCCCATCATCGCGTTACCGGCCTCGGCTATGATCAAAGGCACCAACACCAGCAAGATCGTGGCGATGTTGAAACAGGGCGCGGGCGTAGTGACCACGCGCAATCACATCCGCTTCATCGTCACCGAGTATGGTGTGGCGGAGTTGTACGGCAAGCGCATCCGCGAACGAGCACGTTCATTGATCAACATCGCGCATCCTGACTTCCGCGAGGAGTTGGAACGGCAAGCACACGAGTTGAAGTATTTGTAGTTGCGAGACCGCGCTGGGCGTGTTAGAATGGCGGTCACGGGCCGGTGGCGAAATGGCAGCCGCAGGAGACTTAAAATCTCCCGTTCGCGAGAACGTGAAGGTTCGAGTCCTTTCCGGCCCATCGAGCGATCTGTTTTCAGATCGCTCGTTTTGTTGCAAATCGGTGCAGCCTGCCCAAATAGGGGTTGGTAGATTCGGCGTTTTGGTGTAACCTTTAGCTGAGAATCACGACTGATACTACACAAGGATCGCTTCGATGAAAATTGCCATTGCCGCCGATCACGGCGGTTACTCCCTCAAAGCGGATTTGGTTGACGCTCTCAAGCAGGCCGGTCACGACGTCAATGACCTCGGCGCACACACCTACCTTGCCGGTGATGACTATCCCGATTATGCTTTATTGGTGGGCCAGGCGGTCCAAACGGGCAGTGCCGAACGCGGCATCGTATTATGCGGCAGCGGCGTCGGTGCCTGCGTGGCCGCCAACAAAATGAAGGGTATTCGCGCTGGCTTGTGCCACGATACGTATTCAGCCCATCAGGGTGTGGAGCACGACGACATGAACGTGCTGTGCCTCGGTGCGCGCATCATCGGCGTGGAGTTGGCGCGCGAGATTGTGCTGGCTTTCGTTGGCGCGCAGTTCAACACCGACGAGAAATTTCAGCGGCGACTAGGCAAGGTATTAGCAATCGAAAAGAACGCTTGATCCACTAATCAACACGAATCATCGCGACCTAAATTAAGGTGACACGTGGAGCGTGGATCATAGATGAGGAGCCATACACAATGAATAAGATTCAGCAACTCGCTCAACTAGGCCAGAGCATCTGGTACGACAACATTCAGCGCCAGATGATCACGGCCGGCAAGCTCAAGGCGATGATAGCCGAAGGCTTGCTGGGCATGACCTCCAACCCGTCGATTTTCGAGAAGGCCATCGGCGGAAGCAGTGACTACGACGCGGCGATGCAGCAGTTGGTCGCCGCCGGGGCTGGCGTCGAGCAGATTTACGACGCCCTCACTATCGAAGATGTCGGAATGGCGGCGGATGAGTTTCGAACCGTCTTTCGCCAAACACACGGCGTGGATGGCTACGTCAGCATCGAAGTGTCGCCGAAATTGGCGCATGATACCGACGGCACGCTGGCCGACGCGCGTCGGCTGTGGCAAACCCTACAACGCCCCAACGTTATGATCAAGATCCCGGCGACCAAAGAAGGTCTGCCCGCGATCGAAGAGGCGTTGTATGACGGTATCAACGTCAATGTCACGTTGATGTTCTCGATGGATCATTACATTGCCGTAGCCGAAGCGTATATTCGCGCACTGGAACGCCGCGTCGCCGCCAATCGCCGCATCGATCACATCGCGTCAGTGGCGTCGTTCTTTGTCAGCCGCGTGGATACGTTGCTCGACAAGAAACTCGAAGAGATCGTGCATGCTGAAGGACCACAGGCGGCACAAGCGGCAGCGCTGATGGGCAAAGCGGCCGTCGCCAATTCGCAGTTGGTGTTTGAGAAGTACAGCGGATTGTTTGGCAGTGAACGCTTCATGAAACTGGCCGCGCACGGAGCGCGCAAGCAGCGCGTGTTGTGGGCCAGCACCAGCACCAAGAATCCCAAGTATCCCGATGTGCTGTACGTCGACACGCTCATCGGACCGGACACCGTCAACACCGTGCCGCCGGAAACCTACGTCGCTATTTTGGATCATACTGTTGTGGCGCGCACCGTCGATGCCGATCTTGCCGCCGCACGGCAAGTGGTGGCTGATCTGGCGGCGTTGGGCTTCGATCTCAACGCTGTCGGCGAGCAGTTGTCGATTGAGGGCGTGGATAAATTCATCAAATCGTTTGATGGCTTGCTCAACGTGATCGAAACGAAGCGCGCGCAGTTCGCCGCCCCGATTGAATCCGCCGCACCCTCGGCGGCCCCGAAGAAACGATCGGGCGCCAAGAAACCGGCGGCTAAGAAACCTGCCGCAAAGAAAGTCGCTGCGAAGAAATCGACCGCCAAGAAACCGGCCGCTAAGAAGCGTGCTGCGAAAAAGTCGACGGCCAAGAAAGCGGCGAAGAAATCCGTTGCTAAGAAGCCTGTAAAGAAAGTCGCGGCCAAGAAACCCGCGGCTAAGCGACCCGCCGCGAAGGCGCGCAAAACGCGTTGATTCGTTGACACGCTAGCCGCGTCTAGGCTATAATAGGTTCACAAACGAGGCGACCGAAAGTCTGGTCGCCTCATTGATTGATTTCAACGGGACGTGTCATGGACTTGCTCGAAAAACTGGCGGGGATTGAGAACCGCTACGAAGAACTGAATACTCTGATGTCCGATCCGGCAGTGATTGCCGATTACAATCGTTTGCGTGAGGTCGGTCAAGAGCGCACGAGCTTACAGCCAATCGTGGAAGCGTATCGTGAGTATCGCGACGTGCTGCGTCAACTCGACGAGGCGCGCGCGCTGGTTGCGTCGGAAGCTGATCCGGATTTGGCGGCGATGGCGGCGGAAGAAGTGACCAGCCTGCAAGCGCAGGTCGAGCCGATGGAGGCCAACCTCAAGGTCTTGCTGGTGCCGAAAGATCCGCGCGACGATAAGAACGTCATCGTCGAGATTCGCGCCGGGACTGGCGGCGACGAGGCCGGTATTTTTGCGGCTGATCTGTATCGTATGTACACGCGCTACGCCGAAACACATAATTGGAAGAGCGAACTGCTATCGAGCAGCGATACCGGCGTCGGCGGTTTCAAAGAAGTTATCTTCATGGTGAAAGGGAAGGGCGCTTATTCGCGCATGAAGTTTGAGAGCGGTGTACATCGTGTACAGCGCGTGCCCGTCACCGAAGCGCAGGGCCGCATCCATACGTCGACGGCGACCGTGGCGGTGCTGCCCGAAGTTGACGAAGTGGAAATCGACATTCCGGAAAAAGACATCGAAATGGAAGTGTATCGTTCGCAGGGCGCGGGCGGCCAGAACGTGCAGAAGAACTCGACGGCGGTGCGTATTCGCCACTTGCCCACCGGCATCGTCGTGCAGTGCCAGGACGAACGGTCGCAATTGCAGAATCGGCTGCGGGCCATGTCGATCTTGCGCGCGCGCCTGTATGAGTTGGAAGAAGAAAAGCGCCGCAGCGAGGAAATGGCTGCGCGTCGCTCCCAGGTGGGCAGTGGTGAGCGCAGCGAGAAGATTCGCACGTACAATTTTCCGCAGAGCCGCGTCACCGATCATCGCATCAACCTCACGTCCTATCGCCTGAACACGATTTTGGACGGCGATTTGGACGAATTCATCGATGAACTTTCGACCCGCGATCAGGCCGAGAAGTTGCAAGCGGCTGGACTATAATAACGATTAACGAGTAACGACCGACTTACCGTATACTCGTTTCCCGTTAGTTGTTACCCATTATCCATGAATGATACTCGCCTCACCTTTCAACAACTGTGTCAACAAGCTGCTCAACAATTTGAAGCCGTCGACATCGATGCGCCGCGCTTGAGCGCCGAAGTGATCATGGCGCATGCGCTGGGCATCGAGCGCACGCAGTTGTTGGCGCGGCTCGATCAGACGCCCACCCCCGATCAGATCGAGCGCTTCCAGATCGATCTCGATCGGGTTTTGCGCGACGAACCGCTGGCTTACGTCGTCGGTCATCGTGAGTTCTACGATCTCGATCTGATCACCGATCGACGCGCGTTGATCCCGCGCCCCGAAACCGAATGCCTGATCGAGTTCGTGCTCGATCGGTTCCGCGACCATCCCGCGCCCGTTGTTGCCGACATCGGTACTGGCTGCGGCGCAATCGCCGTGACGCTGGCCAAGCATTTGCCTAACGCGGCGATCGTCGCCACGGATCTGTCCGCCGAAGCGATCGATCTGGCACGCTCGAATGCGCAGCGCCATCAACTCGATCACCGCATTGATTTTCGTGTGGGCAACTTGTTGGAGCCCGTGACGGAGCAGCTGGATTTGTTGGCCGCCAACTTGCCTTACATCGACGACAAAGACTGGCCGTTTTTGCAGAAGACCATTCGTGGCCACGAACCGAAGATGGCGTTCATCGGCGGGCCGGATGGGCTGGACTTGATCCGCGAACTGCTGCGAACTGCGCCACGTGTGTTGAAGCCGCAGAGTGTGATCGTCCTGGAAATCGCGGCGTATCAAGGCGATACGATCACCGAAATCGCAAGCCAGTCGTTTCCCACGGCGCGAATCGAAGTTCGCCAAGATTACGCCGGACTCGATCGATTGGCCGTGATTGAGTTGTAGCCTCGTGAGGCTGAACCGTGCGCACGCTTGAAGTTCGACGCCATACCATGCGCAACATGACCGGCCAGCATGTGACACAAGCCGGTGTTGATTTAGCCCGCCGCGTCGGAAGTACGCTTGGACCGTTCAAGCGCGTTGTGACCAGCACGTTGCCACGCGCCTTCGAAACCGCCATTGCGATGGGCTTTGCCGTCGATGAGCAAATCGAGCAATTGGCTGTGATGGGCGAAGAAGTCGGGGCGGTGGTGCAGTGGAATGCCGGTTTTGCCGCGTGGGCTAGAGCCTCGGCCGCAAGCGCGGTCGTCGCGATGTATGCGCGACGCATGGCGGATCTGTGGCGCAGCATCGTGCGAGCGGTGCCAGAGGACGGCCGCGCCTTGATCATTTCGCATGGCGGTATCGTTGAAGCGGGCACGATCGGTTGTTTGCCACCCGACGGACCGGTGTCTTTCGG
Organism: Anaerolineae bacterium; assembly: GCA_046328575.1. Lineage (GTDB taxonomy): Bacteria > Chloroflexota > Anaerolineae > Fen-1058 > Fen-1058 > JAGOBP01. Next base: position 6,690 of record JAXLWI010000090.1, on the reverse strand, counting down.
GTCGTTCTGTAACTATTGTGAAGGCGTGCGACTCTCGTTCGATGGCAACGCTTTCGTCAACGCTCAGGTCTTACGCGTCGAGTGATGAATCACCTCATGACTCAAATTCTACGCCCCGACCAAATGGATTTTGCCGCGCAACTTCTGCGTGAGCGCAAACTCGTCGCGTTCCCCACTGACACGGTATACGGACTTGGTACGTTGGCGTTTGACGGCCACACAGCCTTGAAGCTGTACGTCGCCAAAGAACGCCCGCCTGAAAAAGCCATCCCCATTTTGATCGCCGACAGTGCCGATCTCGATCAAGTGGCGATCGACATTCCGCCGATTGCCTATCGCTTGATGGAGCAATTCTGGCCCGGCGCGTTGACGCTGGTGCTGCCGAAAGATCCGCGTGTGCCGCTTGAAGTGAGCGCGACTGAAACAGTGGCGGTGCGCATGCCCGATCTGGATCTGACGCGCAACTTGATGCGCCTGACCGGACCGTTGGCCGTGACGAGCGCCAACCGATCGGCGGGACCGAATCCCCGTAGTGCGCGCGAGGTGTTGGATCAACTTGACGGGCGCATCGATGCAATCGTGGACGGCGGTGAAACGTCGGGCGGTGTGCCATCGACCGTACTGGACTGTACACAATCGCCGCCCCGCGTGCTGCGCGCGGGCGCGACGGCCGATCAAATTGAGGCGTTTTTGCGCGCGACTCTGTGATACAATGCCGCTAGCGGAGGTGGATCATGGAACGACGTGGTGCAATAGTTCCGGCGCTGTTTCTCATCTTGCTCGGCGCGTTCTTCCTGTTGGTCAACTTTGGCGTGCTGCCGTCGTTGTCCATTACCGAATTGTGGCCGGGCATCGTCGTGTTGGTCGGCCTGATGTTCTGGGGCGGCTACCTCTTTGGCGGACGACACGATCCCGGCCTGGCGTTTGTCGGCACGATCGTTTCGCTGGTCGGCCTGTTCTTCTTCCTCTTCACGCTGCACATCAACGTACCCGGTTTCGGTCCAATCGGGTGGGGCGATATGGGCCGTTTGTGGCCAGCTTTCCCACTCATTGTCGGTATTGCCTTCGTCGTGTTGTGGCTGACCGGCCGTATGCGCGATATGGGCCTGTGGATTCCGGCGACGATCTTGCTGCTCGTCGGCGCGGGCGGCTTCGCCTTCACGCTCGGCGATATGCCGAACTGGCGCACCTTGGTCAGCTTCTGGCCGGTGCTGCTGATCGTCTTGGGCTTGATCGTCTTGCTGCAATCTGTTCGAAAGCCGCGCTGATTATTCACTCGTGATGAACCGCCATTACTGCCTGGGGGTGGATGCCAGCCGATCGGTGATCGAACAGCCGACCGGTACCGAACTCTATTCGCGTCAGTTGATCGACGCGCTGCTTGAACGTGCGCCCGATCGGTTTTCATTCCGACTGTACTTCAATCGACCGCCGCGTTTTCAAATCGGCAACCAGACCTCAGAAGCCAGAATCATGCCAGCCCCGCGCTTGTGGACGCAAGTCCGCCTGTCGTGGGAGATGCTGACGCACACCCCCGATCTACTGTTCGTGCCGTCGCACGTCCTGCCGATCATGCATCCGCGCCGCAGCGTGGTCACCGTACACGATCTGGGCTACTTGTTTTTCCCCGAAACGCATCCCACCGGGCAGCGTCTCTATCTCGATGTGACGACACGCTGGCACACGTTGACGGCCGCGCGAGTCTTGGCGGATTCACAAGCCACCAAACGCGATCTCATCGCGCGGTACGGTGCGCGGCCCGATCGGATCGCGGTGGCCTATCCGGGTCTTGATCCGCGGGTGAAGCGCGTCGAAGATCGCGCTGAGATCGCGCGAGTGAAAACCAAGTATGGCGTTGAAGGCGAGTACGTGTTGTATTTGGGCACGCTCCAGCCACGCAAAAATCTGACGCGGCTGATCGAAGCGTGGCATCGCACCAACACGAACGTTTCGTTGGTGCTGGCGGGCAAACGCGGCTGGTTCTACGAGCAGTTGATCAAGCAAGCCGGACGTAACATTCGCTTCATCGGCTACGTGGAAGAAGTCGACAAAGCCGCGTTGTTATCGGGGGCGAAGGCGTTTGCGTTCCCGTCGTTGTATGAAGGCTTCGGTTTCCCGGTGTTGGAAGCGATGGCGTGCGGTGTGCCGGTGGTGTGCAGCAACACCTCGTCGCTGCCGGAAGTGGGCGGCGATGCTGCGCTGCAAGTCGATCCGTTGAACGTCGAAGAGATCGCGCATGGCCTGAAGCAAATCATCGGCGACGTAGACTTGCGCCGCACGCTGATCGAACGCGGGTATCAGCAGGCACAGCGGTTCACGTGGGCAGCGTGCGCGGCTACCGTGTTGCAAGTGTTTGAAGAGGTCCTCAATCGGTGACAAGATGGCGAGCCGCACACAACGCGGCGGATGACACGATGACCGGAAGATCTCACGTAAAGATTCAGCCTGTCAGCCTGTCATCTGGTCATTCTGTCAGATTTAGATGTAATGGCAAACTTGAAAGCAGTGACCATCCTCGGCATTCCCGTTCACGACGTAACGATGACAGAAACGCTCGACCTGATCGGGCAATTTGTCGTCGAGGGCGAGGTGCGTCAAATCTGCACCGTCAACCCCGAGTTCATCATGGCCGCGCAGAATGACCTTGAATTTCGGCAGATTCTCGATCGAGCAGCGCTGAATCTGCCGGACGGTATTGGCGTGGTGTGGGCGGCGCGACGAAAGCACCAACCGATTCGCGAACGGGTCGCCGGATCAGATTTGATCTATCGGCTAGCCGAGCGAGCCGCAGATACCGGCTGGAAGATTTTTCTATTGGGCGCAGCGGATGGCGTCGCCGAACAAGCTGCGATCAAATTACGCTCGCTGTATTCGGGTGTGACCATCGTCGGGACGTGGGCGGGTTCGCCGCGACCCGACGACGATGCTGACGCTGTTCGCCGCATTCAAGCATCCGGCGCGGATATCGTGTTGGTGGCGTACGGTGCGCCCAAGCAGGACAAGTGGATCGATCGGAATTTGGTGCGCACGGGCGCGAAGGTCGGCATCGGCATCGGTGGCTCGCTCGATTTTGTCGTTGGCACACAGCGGCGCGCACCCCATTGGATTCAGCGGCTCAATCTCGAATGGCTGTATCGTCTCAGCCGCGAGCCGTGGCGCTGGCGGCGACAGTTGGCGCTGCCGAAGTTTGTGTGGCGAGTTGTGACCGAGCAGTAGCGGCGAAACATTACGCAATACGCAGTACGCATCAGGTATGCTATGATTATTTCACATCCACTTTACAGGAGGCTCAACGATGTCGATCAAGCATACGTGGTTTGGACATGCGACGCAGCTGCTGGATGTGAACGGCACAAAGTTGCTGGTCGATCCGTTCTTTAGCGGCAATCCCGCCGCCCCGATTACGGCGGACAAGGCCCAAGCCGATTACATTCTTGTCTCCCACGGTCACGGCGATCACGTCGGCGACGCCGTGGCAATCGCGAAACGCACGGGGGCGCAAATCATCGCCAACTTCGAGATCGCCAATTGGTTCGAGGGCAAGGGCGTGAGCAATGTGCACGCGCAGCACATCGGCGGCGGCTTCAACTATCCGTTCGGCTACTTGAAGTTGACGCAGGCCATGCATGGCTCGGCGTTGCCCGATGGATCGTATGGCGGCAATCCGGCGGGGTTCTTGTTAACCGCTGAAGGCAAGAAGATCTATCTCGCGTGTGATACGGGGCTGTTTGGTGACATGAAGTTGATAGGCGAAGAAGGCCTCGATCTGGCTGTGCTGCCGATTGGCGACAACTTCACGATGGGGCCGGATGATGCCTTGCGCGCGGTGAAACTTTTGCAACCCAAGCATGTAATTCCCGTGCACTACGATACATGGGGACTGATCGCGCAGGACGTGAGCGCGTGGGCGAAACGGGTGACGGCGGAGACTTCGGCCAAAGTGACGGTGCTGAAACCGGGCGAGAGTTTTACTGTATAGCGATGATTCACTACAGAGACACAAAGGACGCAGAGCATGCACGCTCTGCGTCTTTCATTACTGAGATTATTTTGTGCCAGTTTTGATCGGGCGGCGCGCATCAGTGATCCACTCGCTCCACGAACCGGCATACAACTTCGCCTCGCCGAGCCCGGCGTGTTTTGCGGCCAGAATGTTGTGTGCGGCGGTGACGCCTGAGCCGCAATAAAATGCGGCGTGCTCGGCGGATGTGTCGCCCAACAGCGATTCGAAGCGGGCACGCAGTTGCTCGATCGGTTTGAAGGTTCCATCGGGGTTGAGGTTGTCCGCATAGGGCGCACTAATCGCGCCGGGGATGTGACCGGCGATCGGATCGATCGTTTCGTTTTCACCGCGATAGCGATCGGCGTTGCGCGAATCGAGGAGTTTGAAGTTAGAATCGCCGATCTGCGCCAGTACCTGATCGCTGGTGAGCCAGTCGTCCGATCGGCTTTGCGGTACAAAAACGCGCGGCGTGGGTGTTGGAATCGTCGCCGTTGTTGGTCCGTCAGCCTGCGTCCACTTCTGCCAGCCGCCGTCCAAAATCGCCACCGCGTCATGTCCCAACCAGCGCAATAACCACCACAAACGCGCCGCCATTGCGCCGCCAGCATCGTCGTACGCGATTACTTGTATGGTTGAATCTACGCCTGTGCGGGAAAAGAAACGACTAATGACCTCGACAGTGGGCAGCGGATGTCGCCCGGTTTGGCCCGACACAATCGGCCCGGAGAGATCGTCGTTGAGATGGGCGTAAATCGCACCTGAAATATGATTGTGTAGATAATCACGACGACCACGTTCCCGATCGGCCAGTGTAAACCGGCAATCGAAGATCACCCAATCGGGCCGCGCTAAGTTCCGGGCGAGTTCAGCGGTTGTAATCAAAGTGGCGTAGGTCATACCCAGATTTTACACTAGAACTAAACCGGAATCGGCATGCTTTTGTTCACCCCAAGTTGATACGATTGTCATTTGCCTAACCCGGCAAAATCACTATACTCTTAACTTATGCCATCGACGATTGTTCCCCAAGTTCGTCTGCAACGCCGCAAAGTTCGTATCGATTGGAATGCCGTCCTATTCAGTGCCTCACTACCGTTATTGGCTGTGGTAGCGGCGCTATTGATCGGCGGCGTGATGTTGGTGCTGCTCGGCGCTAATCCGTTTCAGGCATATGGCGCATTGATCGAAGGCGCGTTGGGCAGCGTGTCCGGACTTACGCAATCATTGGTCAAAGCGACACCGCTGTTGCTCGTGGGGCTGGGGATCTGCATCGCGTTTCGGGCCAGTGTGATCAACATCGGTGCGGAAGGCCAGATCATCTTGGGCGCGGTGATGGCGACGTGGTTCTCGCTGCAGTTCCGCGAGTGGGCGGGCTGGATCCTGATCCCGGCGACGCTGTTGATGGGCTTCCTCGCGGGCGCGTTCTGGGGCTTCATTCCGGGCGTGCTCAAAGCCCGTTTGGGCGTCAACGAGATTCTGAGTACAGTGATGCTTAATGCCATCGCGTTGCAGTTCATGAACTTCATGATTCGCGGGCCGTTGATTGATCCGGCCGGTGTGTCAGCCGGGCAATATCTGGCGCAATCGGAGAAGCTGCCGGAACAAGTGTGGCTGCCGCGCTTGATTCCACAGACGTTGTTAAACACCGGCACGATCATCGCGGTGATCTTGGCGATTGTGGTGTACGTGTTTTTGTGGCGCACCACGATCGGTTATCGCATCCGCGCGGTGGGTTTGAATCCCGACGCTTCACGCTACGCGGGCATTCGTGTGCCGGTTTATCAAGCGTTGTCGCTGACGCTGGCCGGTGGTCTGGCGGGCGTCGCCGGGGTGATCGAGGTTATCGGCGTCCAGCACCGGTTGTTGGAAGGTATTACCAGCGGCTATGGCTTTAGCGGAATTGTGGCGGCGTTGTTTGGCGGCCTGCATCCTCTAGGCGCGATACCGGCCTCTTATCTCTTCGGCAGTTTGCTCGTCGGGGCTGACAAGATGCAGCGGGCGGTACAAGTGCCCTCTGCGTTGATCGACGCCATCCTCGGCCTGATCGTGCTGTTCGTCGTCGGCTCACAGTATTGGGCGCGCAAACGCGCGGCTCGCCGCGTGTCGGAGGCAGACACGGAGGAGTCGCAGGCATGACCCAACAGACAGATACGCTGGCCATTGTGATTGGTGTGTTGAGTTCGGCCATCCGTTTGGCGACGCCGTATTTGTACGCGTCGATCGGCGAGATGTTCGCGCAGCGCTCGGGTGTGGTGAATCTCGGCGTGGATGGCATCATGTTGGTGGGGGCCTTCTCGGCCTTCTATGTGACGCTCCACACCGGCAGTTTGTTGTTAGGGGTATTGGCGGCTGCGTTCGTCGGCTTGTTGATGGGACTGCTGATGTCGGTGATCAGCGTGACCTTCAAAGCGGAACAAGGCATCAGCGGCATCGGTTTGGCGTTGTTTGGAACGGGGTTGTCCAGCCTGTTGTTTCGAGTGTTGGTCGGCACCGTCAAGACCGTCGATGGTTTCCCGCCGCTGAATGTTCCCGGCATTAGCGACATCCCCGTGCTCGGGCCGATCTTTTTCCAGCAGAGCTTGCCGGTCTACGTCGCCTTCCTGCTGGTGCCGCTGGCGTGGTGGTTCTTTGAAAAGACCACGTGGGGCTTAAAGATCAAGGCTGTGGGGCAGAATCCGGCGGCGGCG
>JAXLWI010000009.1:0-91217 GCA_046328575.1 Anaerolineae bacterium | reverse complement strand
GTATTACGACAGCGAACCCGGCCTCGGCGTTACGACAGCGTTAGGCACGATTCAACGCACTTACAGCGATGGCAGTAGTAGTGCGGCTGTGCGCACCGTCAACGGCGGCATCGCGAAGACAGTGACGTTCTCGCCGCCGCCCACGGCCACGCTCGGCACGTTGGTCACGTATACGCTATCGGCTCCGCAAACACCGCTCAACGTGACTTTGTACAACGTGCAGATCACGGACACGATCAATCCAAGTATGACAATCGTGAGTGTGGATGCGATCGGCGTCGGTAGTTTGATCACGCAGACGAGCCAATCGATCACGACGACGTTTACGAGTGTGCCCTCATATACGCAGGCGTTTGTCACTATCACCGCTCGTATCGATACAGCCTTGAATGCTCGCAGTGGTACGCTGATCAGTAACACCGCGTATCTAACGCATTCTACATCAACCGCGTTGACAAACACGCAAACTGTAACAACGCTCGTCGGCGAGCCGACCTTAACTGTGACCAAACGCGTGGTTTCATCCGCAGGCAACGTGAACGCCGTCGATGGTTTACAGACGCTCACTTACACGTTGCGTCTGACCAACACGGGCACGAGTCCAGCGTACGATGTGGTCATCACCGATATGGTGCCGCAGGGGATCAGCGTCACGGCGCTGCTCGACGGTTACACGCACAGCGAACCGGTGCAGGGACAGAATCCGCTCACGTGGACCATTGCCTCGATCAGCAATGCCGCGCCTAATAACGCCATCGTGCTGAGTTACACGGCGCGCATTTCGGGCGCAGTGGCCAGCAACTCCAGCAGCGTGCGACTGACTAACACCGTCACGTCAACGTGGAGTTCACTATCGGGCGAGGTCACGGGCGAGCGCAGTTACGGGCCGATCACGGCGACGGCCACGATCACGCCCGCGCGGCCCGGCCTGATCAAATCGGTGTCGCCGACCAGCAACAACACTACCAATCAACTGAAGGTGGGCGATGTCATCACGTATAGCGTCGTCGTCACGGTGCCGCCGCGCCTGATCGTGTGGTGGCCGTATATGTACGACGATCTGCCCGTGGGCGTGCGCTTGATTACGCCGTCGTTGACCCTGACCAGCACGCTGGCCTTCACCGCGCCCGACGCTTATGCCAGCGCGGCGTTATACGCCAGTTCCCCCAGCGGCGTTTTAGGCGCAACTTCGACGAGCAATCCGCGCGTCGGCCAGACCGAAGCGGCGGCTACCGGAGAATCGATCGAGTGGTGGCTCGATCCGTTGGATAACAGTCAGTCCGATGCGACTGGTTATGTGACCATGACTTTCCGTGCGCAGCTGACGGGCATTGCTCGCAACGGTACGGTCCAATGGACCGACGCGTTGGCCGTATCGACTTTGACCAATAACACTTACCTGTATTGGAATGCGCAAAATCAAGGTGCTTACGTCACAAACACGCTCACCCAGACGGTCAACGCTAACGTCAATTCGTATGTGGGCCAACCGTTGCTGCACATCAATAAGACCTATACCACACCCGTGACGTGCAGCGGCACGCTGTTGGAAGACGCGTTCAATAGCAGCAGCACCACGCTCGCCAACTGGACCAATGTCACCAACACGTGGACGATCAATACCAGCTTGGGTCAAGCCACTTTATCGGCTGGCACAACGTTGGCTGGTGCAACCGTTCGCAATACGCTTAATACAACGGACTTCGGTTACAGTGCCAACGCGCGTTCGACTGATACGACGTCAAGTCTGGGCTTACTCTTCCGCTATACCAACGCCAATAACTACTATCTCTATCGCGTGCGCATCAACGACGGCGGTAACAACGTCCAGTTGCAAAAGATGAGCGCCGGCCTCCTGACGACGCTGTACACGGTGACGGTCACGCCGTCTGCCAATCGCTGGTATAACCTCGAAGTGCGCGCCGAAGGCAACCGGCTGCGCGGTTACTTGGACGGCGTGCAGCAGTTCGACGTGACCGATGGCAGTGCGCCGTTGACGGCAGGCCAAGTGGGCTTGTATGCCAACAACTGCGCGGTCAACAGCTGCGCTTTTGACGATGTGTTCGTGACTAAACTCAACACCACCGCCTGCACCGTCAGCGCCAGCGATCTGGTCACGTACACGGTGACGATCACTAATCACGGCACAACGCCCGCTTTCAATCTGATCATCAGCGATGTGCTGCCTGCCGAACTGAGTTACGTATCTTCGGCGCTCATCACCGCCCCGATCGGCACCACGCTCGACTCCGTGCCCACGCCCGGCGCAACGGGCACACTCACATGGAGCGTCAACTACTTATCGGGTACGAATCCCAGCGCCATCGCGTATGCCAACATGCGCACGCTGCAATTGCAGATCGTCGCGCGTGTCGCGGATACGGTGGCGGCTAACACGCGCTTTAGCAATCAGATCTTCGCGCCGTACTACGACACACAGCTCGACAACGGGCCATCGGGCACCACGGTGCTGAGCAACGACGCCGATCAACGCACCTATAGCAGCGCCGGCTCGCACAGCGCCGGATTGCAAACACCCGATGGCAGTATCACCAAGACCTTCACGTTTGATCCACCACCAACCGTGACGCTGGGTTCGCTGATCACCTATACCATTCAGGTGCCAACCTCGCCCCTCAGCGCGACGTTATACAATGTTCAGATCACGGATACGCTCCATCCGAGTATGACGCTTGAACCGGCTGGCCTGCTGACCAGTGCGGGCGGTTCGATCGTGTACAACGGTCAGCGCGTCACGGCTACTTTTGCCAGTATCGTTTCCAACACCTTCGCTTACGTGACGATCACTGCGCGCGTGATGGATAACCTCGGCGGTTACGCGGGCTATGTGTTGACGAACACAGCTTATCTATCACACAGTACCGCTTCAGCGATTACGAACACGGGGCTTATCTCCACGCCGATCGGTGAACCCGCCCTCTCGATCGGTAAACGCAGCGATCCGGCGGCGGGCAGCAGCGTGGGTGCGGGACAGACCGTTACCTATACCGTGTTGATCACCAACGCGCCATCCAGCACAGCCGCGCCCGCCTATGATCTAATCTTCACTGACACATTGCCGCAGTGGATGCGCGCGCTCGATCCGCAGTTGATCACGATCACGCTCGATGGGGTGCCGATCGATCCGATCGAGTACGCGGCGAACTACACGGCGGCTACGGGCGTGTACGTCATCAACTTCTCATCGCATGTCGTTGTGCCGGTCGGTAGTGTCCTGTCGATCCAATACGCAGCTGTAGTCGAAGCCGAAGTCCCATCCGGTGTGAGCCTGATCAATCGCGCGCAAGCCTCGTGGACGAGCCTGGCGGGTGAAGTCACGGGCGAGCGCACCTATGAGCCGATCAACACGTCGGTGACGTTGAACACCCTAGTCTCTTCGTTGAGCAAGCAAGTGACGCCGACTTATGCGGCTCCCGGCGATCTGGTTACTTACACTTTGATCGCACCGGCTGTGCCCATCAGCGCCACGCTCTATAACGTCGTCATCACCGATGCGGTCGATGCGCGCACGCTGGCGCTTGATACGATTCTTAACGGCGGCACGGGCGGTCTTGTCACCACCACGGGAAGTCTCATCACAGCCACGTTTGTCAGCGTGCCATCGTACACGCAAGCGATCGTGACGGTGACCGTGCGCGTGCCATCTGATCTAGGCGCAGTCGCCGGGAATACCATCACCAATGTGGCGATCCTGCGCGACGATCTGAATCACACGTCCAGCAATATCACGACCTTCACGGTCACCGAGCCAGCGTTGACGCTGGTCAAAGCCAGCCAGCCGCCGACGAGCAGCGCGCTCGGCGCAGGCGACACGATCACATATGCGGTGACGATTACGAATCGCAATTCGATCACGACCAGTGCCGCACACGATGTGCTGATCACTGATACGCTGCCGCTGCATCTGCGGGGCGCGGAACCAACCATCGTGGCGATCACCCTCAATGGCACACCGATCGATGTTGTCGACTACACGACTGGCTTCAATTCCAGTACGGGCGTGTACACCATCGGCCTAGCCTCGAATATCGATGTGCCGGTGAATGGTACGCTCTTCATTCAGTATGCGGCTAATGTCGAGAACACCGTCCCACCCGGTTACGATCTGATCAATGCTGCACGGGCTGCGTATGATTCACAGGCCAGCGTGGTGATAGGTGAACGCGCTTACGTCAGCAACCTTGGCACGACGACGCTGCACACGGCTCAGCCCAGCCTTGGCAAGACTGTGACGCCGTTGTTCGCTACCTTGGGCGATCTGATCACGTACACCATTCGCGTGCCCGCCACACCTGTAAACATGACGATCTACAACGCGACGATCACGGACACTCTGAATGTCAGCACCACTTTCGTTAGCGTCACCACTGATGGCGGCACAGGCGCAACTACCGAGCAGGCGGGTCAAGTCATCACCGCGAACTTTGCTACGATTCCGGCCTTTTCACAGGTGTTTGTAACCATCACCGCGCGGCTGATGTCGAATTCGGGCGCGGTGGCAGGCGATACGATCAACAATCAAGCGACGTTGTCACACAGCGCGGGCATGACTCAGAGTAATGTCACTACGTTCCGCGTGGTCGAACCGTCATTATCGATCGCCAAAGGTAGCACTCCGGTTGCGGGCAGCACCGTCGGCGCGGGCGAGGCCATCGTCTACTCGGTGTTCATCACCAATGCCAGCGGACTCAACGTCAGTGCCGCGCACGATCTGATCATCACCGATACGTTACCGTTGTACATGCGCGGCACGACACCCAGCGTCATCGCGCTGACCATCAATGGTTCGCCCGTCGTCGATTATGCGACCGCCTACGATGCGACGAGCGGTGTCTTCACGGTCACGCTTGCATCCAACGTCAATCTCGCTGCAGATGAAGCGCTGCGCCTCGATTATCAAGCCGTGGTCGATAATGATGTGCCTGCCGTAACCGCGCTGATCAATCAAGCGCGTGTTGTGTGGTCGAGTCTGGCGGAATCGATCACGGGCGAACGCGACTACGGCCCGATCAGCGCGACGACAACGCTGCACAGCGGACAGCCCACGCTGGATAAAGTGGCTACGCCCTCGATCGTCTCGCTCGGCTCGACGGTGGTCTTCACGCTCAGCGTGCCGGGCGCACCGTTGAGCGCGGTGCTCAGCAATGTCGCTGTCACGGATACAATCGATAGTCGCTTGCGCATCGAATCTGTCAGCGCTAATGCGATGATTAGTGGACAACTCATCACTGCGACCTTCGCCTCAATCGCATCGTTCGCGCAAGAGGCAATCGTGATCACCGCAACGGTGTTGAACCTGCCGACGACGACGAATGGCACATCGATCACGAATATAGCGACGTTGAATTACGCTAACAATCCCGGCGGCTTGGTGGCCTCCCCGATCGTCACTCTCACCGTTCACGAACCGAACGTCACACTGGCGAAGTCGGTCACTACGTCGCGCAACCCGGTCGGCGCGGGCGACATCGTCACTTACACGTTGATGCTGAACAACAGCGGCGACTGGCCTGCGCACGATCTGACGATCACCGACGCGCTGCCCAGCGAATTGACCTTCGTTGCTACAACCAACATCAATGTGAGTGATCCGATCGGCGCGATCACGGGCGGCGACTATCCGCAGTGGGTGATCGATCAACTCAATCCGGGCGGCATGGCGACCATCGCCTTCACCGCGCGCATAGCCGACAGCCTCGGCGCGCGCGTGACGGTGACGAACTCCGCGTGGGGCGCGTATGATTCGCAGCCTGGTGCCAATGGCGATCAACGCGCGTATGACATCGTCACAGCGACGGCGACGATCAACACCGGTGATCCGGCATTTACCATCGTCAAGTCGGCCACGCCAGCCGCGGTGAATGCAGGCGACGCGCTGGTCTATACGGTCGTCGTCACCAATACTGGCCTCGTCACCGCGACAGGCGTTGTCATCACTGACGCTGTTCCGCTCAACACGACCTTCGCTTCGGCCAGCGATCCGCACACGCTAAATTCCGATGTTGTCAGTTGGGCAATCGGGACGTTGGGGGTAGGGGCGTCGACGTTGGTGACGTTGGCCGTCAACGTAGCGAGTCCGTTGTTCAACGGCACAGCGATCACAAATACGGCGCATGTCACCTCGAATGAAGGCATTACGGGCAGCAGCACAATCGTCGTGCCGGTGAATGCCGCGCACACGCTGGACATCATCAAGACGGCGAACGTCGATCACGTCTTTGCGGGACGATTGCTAACGTACACGTTAGCCTACACTATCGGGGGCAATGAACCAGCCCTGGGCGTCACGATCAGCGACACCGTGCCAGCCAGCACGACGTATCAAACATGCAGCGGCGCGACCTGCAATCAGGCCGCGGGGTTGGTCACGTGGTCGATCGGGACGGTGACACCGATCGGGACGGGCGTGGTCACGCTGACGGTCCTCATCAACAGTGATGTGCCTTCCGGCACGCTCGTCGTTAATCGAACATCGATCACGGATAATAGCGCACTGATCGCAACGAGTGAAGTGAGCGTGCCGGTCTGGTCATTGCCGGCGTTTGCGATCACCAAGACAACGGAGATCACGCTAGCACATGCCAACCGACCGATCACGTACACAATTGTGGTGACGAACACAGGTCTTGGCCCAGCGACGGAAACCGTCATTACGGACGAACTGCCGATCAGCACGACGTTTAGCAGTTGCGGACCAGCCCCGTGCACGCAAGTCGGCGCGATCGTGTCGTGGACAATCGGGACGCTGCTGCCCGCGCAATCGACAACAGTCACGCTGATCGTTGTTGCCAACAGCGATGTGCCATCGGACACATTCATCTACAACGATCACTATGGTGTGACGTGCGCGGAATTGCCGCCCACCACGGGCACGCCCGTTCAAGTGCCGACGAATGTGCGCTTGCAAACCATGAACGCGCGATCAAGTGCGACCACAAACTGGGGCAACATGGTCACGTGGCTTACATTAACCATGACAGCTGCCATTGTGTGGATAAAGCGACGCCCGCGACGCTGAGCGATTAAGTGTAAACAACCAGTGACCCGCTTGGGCCTAAACGCCGACGAAGGTCGAGACGCCAACAGGCGCTCGACCTTCGTCATGTGTTGGTCTGGTAACCACCGCTGAGTCACTCAGCAACTGCCCATAGTTGGTAAGTTGAGCGTGACTGCAGCCTCATCTGGGCTAGTGGTGGGGCGCGGCCATCATGCGCTGAAACTCGGCCAGTCGCTCGTCGAGTTGCTTGACGGCTTGCTCTTTACTGTAGCCGTAGCGCTCTTGCAGCTTGCCGATCAGCTGATCGCGCTTGCCGTTGATCTTGTTCAGATCATCATCGGTGAGCATGCCCCACCATTGCTTAACCTGGCCACGAATCTGCGTCCATTGGCCCTTCAAAATATCCTCGTTCATTGGTTGATCTCCTTATGCCGATATGGTTTTCTGAAACCCGTTATCTACAGTCAACGACCTAGGGTGTTGACCGACCTCTACCATATCACGCTCCGAGTAAAAAAGTCCCAAATTCCGCTCAAAAAAACCTAAAAATCCTCAGACTGTAGCCACAGTCCGAGGAGGCTTAGTTTGTTATTCGAAGATCAAGTTTGTGGAGCCGAGTGCAGAATGTAGCCGACGCCGGGCACCGTCTCTAACAGCGTTTCCAAATCCGGGCCGAGTTTCTTGCGAATGCGTCCGAGGTACACGTGGAGATAGTGGCTGGAATCACGATACTCCGGCCCCCACACGCGAGCGAGGAGGTTCTCGTGTGTCAACACCGCTTCCTGGTTCTGCGCCAGCTCGGCCAGCAGCGCGAACTCGGTGCGCGTCAGGTGCATATCGACGCCGCCAACAAAGGCCCGACGGCCTTGAATGTCGATTGTGAGGTCTTTGAGTCGAATCTCAGGCTGCTTGTCGGCACTGCCAGATTTGGCACGCCGCATCACGGCCCGCACGCGAGCGAGCAACTCCTCTTGCGAGAAGGGCTTGGTCACGTAATCATCGGCGCCGGCGTCGAGCGCGCGCACTTTCAACTCCTCGTCTTCACGCGCACTCAGCACGATGACGGGCACGTCGGATTGTTGGCGAATTTGTGCGCAAACATCGATGCCGCCGAGGCCCGGCAACACCAAATCGAGGATCAGCAGATCGTACGTATCCGCATTGAACAAGCTCAGCGCTTCTTCGCCAGACCCAGCCACGGTGACGGTATACCCGCGAATCTGCAGGTTCACGCTGACGAGTTTTTGAATGGCTTCGTTGTCGTCGACGACCAGAACTCGATCCATGTGTGCCTAGTGCTTAACTTTCGCGCGAAGCGCACGCTCAACGGCGGCGACTAATTTTGCCGCACTGAACGGCTTGACCAGCACATCCACCACCGCAGGATATTGATCCAGATCGACTTGCGCGTCCATCACCGACGCGGTCATCACCACCACTGGAAAATGCGCTGGTTGAGCTGCATCAACGGCCAGTCCGGCTAAGAGATCCCAACCCGTGAGATCGGGTAGTTTGATATCCAGCATCATGAGGTCAGGCGTAACAGCGCGCAGAAGCGCCAAAGCCTCTCGGACGTCACCAGCCTCCAGCACAGCATAACCGCGACTGGTGAGATTGACCGCCACTAACTTGCGAACATTGGCCTCATCTTCAACCACTAAGATGGTGGTCATCGAATTACACTCCTGATTATATCATCCAGCAATTAAGCCAATCACCTATCACTTAGGATCACTCAGCAGCGGGCTTAATCGGTAACGTAAACGAAATGATCGTCCCCGGCTCCGATCGATCCTGCACCCAAATCCGCCCGCCGTGTGCTTCCACCAGACCTTTGCAGATTGCCAGCCCCAGGCCCGCTCCTTCAGTCCGATTGATGGCATGACTATCCAGTTGTTGAAACGGTTCGAAGATCCGTGTGCGAGCCGCCACCGGAATACCGGGGCCTTGATCGGCTACATCGAACCGGACCATGTCGTCGACACGCGCGGCCGCAACTGTGATCGTCGTTTGTGGCGGCGAATACTTAACCGCATTGCCCACCAGATTCGTCAGCACCTGCGCAACCCGATCGGCGTCCACGATTAATGTCGGCAGATCGGGCGGAATCGTGATCGCGAGTTCATGACGCGTGCACACCATTTGAAGCTGCGCCATCGCTATGTCGATAATGTGAGTGATCGTTTGCGGCCGAGGCCGAATACGCAGCATCCCCGCTTCCAACCGCGACAGGTCCAATAACTGCTCGATCAGATCGCCCAACTTATCGGCTTCGTCGCTGATGGTCTGCAAGAAATCGCGCTGACTATCAGGCGGCCACTGCACATCGTCGGCCAGGAGCGTGGTAGCAAATCCTTTGATCGAGGTGAGCGGCGTGCGCAGTTCATGTGAGATCATCGCCAGAAACTTCATTTTCACGTCGTTGGCCTGCTCAGCTTCACGGCGCGCTTTGGCCTCGGCGGCCAGCAACCGAATGTTATCGATGGCGATGGCGGTTTGATCGACCAGACCGCGCAGGTGCCGCAAATCTTCAACGGCGACGGCATGCCGCGCGTTGAAGTGCAGCGATAAAGCGCCATACCATTGGTCGCCGGCAATCAATGGAAAAACGATCAGGCTGCGGGTCTTCAGAACCTCAAACCGATGTCGCACGCGCTCGGACAGGGCGCGATCCGCGCGGATATCTTCAATCACAGTGGGCGCCTCGCGTGAGTAGGGCGGCACTAATCCCAGCCCTTCCAGCGTGAAGCGCTGCTCGATAAACGCGGGCAGATCTTCTTCGCTGTTCCACGCCGCGAGGATAGTGCATTGAAGCGGTTGGGCGTCATCGGACCATGGCTGGTCAAAGATAGCGATCGAAGCGCGGCTCGTTTTGCGCAGGTAACTGCTCGACAACAAGGCCTGCAGCACTTCATCGGGGGTGCGCACCGTGCCGATCGTCTGGCTGATGCGATAGAGTTCGCGCGTACGCCGCAGCACCACGCGCAATGCCCGACCGGTTTGCCGCCGTTCCTCGATCTCGTGCGTCAGGTTGCTGTTTAAGGCCTCCAATTGCGAGGTTCGTTCGGCGACGCGCTGTTCCAATTCAGCGTTCAAGATGCGGACTTGTTCTTCCGCTTGACGGCGCTCGGCGATTTCGGTGGTGAGTGACGTATTAGAAGCTTCCAACTGTGCAGTGCGAATGGCCACGCGGCTTTCCAACTCTGCATTGAGCTGTTGGGCTTCCGTATACAGCAGTGCATTATCCAGCGCCAACGCCGCGCGCCGCGCCAGCTCTTCGGCCAACGCCAGATCGATCGAGGTGTAATGACGTCCCGATTCCGCCCACGCTAGCGTGATCGCACCCAGCGTTCGCCCACGCGCTACCATCGGCACGATCATCACCGATCGCAAGCCCAGTTGGCGGATCAACGCGAGTTGATCGCGATCGGTAATGGTGGCTTCGAGCAACTCTGCTGGTACATCGGCGAAGAGTTGCGATTGACCGCTGCGCAGGACTTCATAAATGCCCGATCGATCTTCGGGGCGTGGCGGATAACGTCGATGAATGGTGTATGCCAATTCGACCTTGGCTGGATCGATATGTGCGACAGACAAGCGCTGCAAGACGCCCGCGGCGTTGATGATGTCGACCGCGCACCAGTCACCCAGATCAGGCACGACCAGCCGCGCCACGTGACTCAAGCGGACTTCGTAATTGAGCGAAGCGGAAAGTAGCGTGCCCGCCTGCGCTAGCAAACTCTGGCTGCGTTCAGCGCGTTTGAGGTCGGTAATTTCGTGAAAAATTGTGACGGCTAACTCGATCTGCCCGGCCTCGTCGTATACGGCTTGCGACGTTACGAGCGACCAGCGTTCTTCACCCGTAGCCACCACGCGAAAGCGAATCACGGTGGGTGGCGCGATGATGCCGCGCAACGCTAACGGGCCAGGCAGTTCAGACGCCGACAGTGGCTGGCCGGCTTCGTCGAAAGTCTCGAATTTGCGCAGGATATCGTCACGGGCTACGGCGAGCAGCGTCGGCGCGTCGGGATAGCCAATGAGACGCGCGGCGGCATCGTTGGCGTAGATCATCCGCCCCGTTGGATCGAGGGCCGTGATCCCATCGGCAATTCCTGCCAGGACCACCATCAACTGCCGACGCGATAAATGCAAGGCGTGGGCCGGTGCTGTCTCTTCCATGACGTCTCCTCCTGTGTTCATTATATCGATTCAACCGGTGCCTGACTAGTGGGTTTGAGCCAAAATCCGCAGTTTTTAGCGTTTTTTTAGGCGGGGTTTGGGACTTTTTGAGTTGGCGCATGCTATGCTGGCAAGCACCATGACCCTTGAGTCGCAGCAATTGACAGGTTTGACTTCGCCGTCGCGCATTAAGCGGCTTACAGGCAACAACGGCTGGCGACAAACACCCACCACCGAGTAAGGCAAGAGAACTTAAGGGTTAATGTTAGAAGTAGCCGTCAAGGCAGTCCTGCCCAACCGATAGCCCTGCTGGGGCGGCTACTTCGCTCAACCTGAACTACTTCGCCCGGTTTATTCGGGCAGAATCCATCTTTTGTAAATCCTAATAAGGAGGCCAGCGATGTCGGTTGTATCCCGAATGCCTGATACTAAACAGGCAGCGGACAGTGAACGTCTCGATCAGGCACCCGCGCTGCGAGAAGAATTGCGCGGGCCAACGCCCGAAGAGTTAGAAATTCGGCGTCGCCGTCGGCTGGCTAAATGGAGCCAGATTATCACTTTGATCTTCGTGGTGCTGGAGTTGGCGATTCTGTTTCGTGTCGGCCTGAAACTGATCGCGGCGAATCCGGCCAGCCCCTTTGCGCAGTTCATGTACCAAATGACCGGGCCGTTTCTGGCGCCGTTTGCGGGCTTGACCGTCACACCGACCGTGGACGGCTCGATCCTAGAGATTCCGGCGCTCATCGCGATGGCCGCGTATGGTGCGATGTACTTTCTGATCATTCGGGTGATGTGGCTAATCTTCTATCCGGCAAAAGCCCGCGACGCCGCGAAATACGAACCCGATCTGTAGGCCAGGCGGCGTGGCCCCATCAAGGCAGACAGATTGATAAGGAGGGAAGGAGGTGGCTTATGGCGACCAATGTCGATCGACCGAATGTACCTCAGCTGACTGTGCCACTGATCACAGCGCACGAACGCCTCTTCGATTTGCTAACGGCGCATCAAGGCGAAAGACATCTCATCGTGCTGCATGCCTATCCAGATCCCGATGCGATCTCGGCGGCCTACGCTCAACGGTTAATCAGCGCGCAATGCCACATCGAAACCGACATCGTGTATTGTGGCACGATCAGTCACGGGCAGAACGTTGCGTTGACGCGCCTACTCAAATTAGATCTTGCTCCGTTTGATCCGGCGCTCGATCTGAAACAGTATGCGGGCGCGGTGTACGTCGATCATCAGGGCACAACGTGCAACGCGATCGTCGAGGCGTTGGAAGCGGCCGGCGTGCCAACCCTGATCGTCGTCGATCATCACGAAGTACAAGGACGCTTGCATCCAGCCTTCAGCGACATTCGGCGCACCGGGGCAACAGCCACCATCTACGCCGAATATCTGGAGAGCGGGCCGCTGAAGTTGGACAAAACCAATCCTGACCATGTGACGGTGGCAACGGCTTTGATGCACGGTCTCATGACGGACACGGCCAACTTCGTGCGGGCTAACGCCGAGGATTTTCACGCCGCCAGTTATCTGAGCCAATTCAGTGATGCGAACTTGCTCAGCCAGATCATGAGCCAATCGCGCTCCAAGCCGACACTGGAGATCATCAGCCGCGCGCTGGCGTGCCGCACTATCGTCGCCAACTTCTCGATAGCGGGCGTGGGCTATCTGCGCGGTGAAAATCGCGACGCGATCCCGGAAACCGCCGATTTTCTGCTGAGCGAGGAGAACGTCCATACCGCCATCGTCTACGGCATTGTCACCGAGGATAACGGCGAAGAGAAATTGATCGGATCGCTGCGTACCTCAAAGTTAGTGCTTGATCCCGATCAATTCATCAAGGAGGTTCTGGGCAAAGATGTGACGGGACGCTATTTCGGTGGTGGCAAACAAGCGGCGGGCGGGTTTCAGATCCCGATCGGTTTTCTGACCGGTTCCGATCGGGATGGCTATGCCGAGCAGAAGTGGCAAGTCTATGATGCTCAGGTCAAGCACAAAATCCTGGCCAAACTTGAAGTAAACCACGGTTCACGATCCTAACGTGGTGATGTCCCAATCATTACGAACTCACGGAGGTATACCATGACCATCGTTCAATTTCTGGTGCTGTTGATCGTCGCTGCGGTATGCGGGGCAATCGGCCAATCGTTGGCTGGCTATTCGCTGGGCGGTTGTCTGATCTCCGCCGTAGTGGGTTTCGTCGGCGCGTTCGTCGGCCTGTGGCTGGCGCGTGAATTGCGGCTGCCCGAAGTGCTCACCGTTCAGATCGGCGGCGAGGCCTTTCCGGTGCTGTGGTCGATCGTCGGCTCGGCGCTGCTGGCGTTGGGCCTCGGCCTGCTGACTCGTCGGCGTGGACTGGTCTGATCAACGCAAAGGAGCATTATGCGATTCTCAAATCTTGTAAGGCCGTCGATGCGTTTGAGCACTTTGATGCTTGGTGTATGGCTCGTCCTAATCGGGCTGTCGGCCTTTGTCAATCTGGGCGATATCCGCAAATTTTTGGACATTCTGGCGATTGCAGCCGGCGTGTTGCTGCTGTTGAGGCGCTGACCCGGCGCGATGCGCTGCGAAGGGAGATAGCACAACCATGTTGAACACTGAAACGTTTGAACACCATTGGAAGCAACTCCACAAGCACGTACGGCCGCGTTGGCGGGCTCTCACCGATGCAGATGTGAAAAGTATTGACGGTCGCGTCGATGTGCTCAGTGAACTGTTGCAGGCGAAGTACGGGTATTCGCAGCTTCAAGCCGAAGAAGAAATCGAGCGGTTTTTGCAGGTGCACGCGGCGGTCGAGCCGATGCCGCATTCCGGCTGACGTAACCAAAGAGGTGGACTATGGAATTCAAACAACATGTCGTCGTCTTGAATGCCGACGGCCAAGAGTTGGGACGCCTTGCGCGAGTGGTGATCGAACCCAAATCAAATGAAGTTACGCATTTGGTCATTCGTCGTGGCTGGTTGACCGTTCACGACAAAGTCCTCCCACTCGAGCGCGTTGAGATCGGCGCTGAGGACGGGATCATCGTGCAACTAACGCCCGACGAGTTCGATCAACTACCGGACCTTGAAGAGGCACAGTTTGTCACGGTTGACGAGTCGAAGCTGGGCAAATCTGAAGAGACCGATGCTACTCGCCCGTTGCCCGCCATCTATTGGCTGCCAACTGCTCCGCACTCACCGCTGTTGCCCAACGTCAGCGGTCCCACTTTCCGTGCCACCTCGCATCTAAATATCCCGGCCGGCACGGTGGCGGTAAAAGAAGGTGCCCAGGTGATTGCGCGCGATGGCAAACGGGCCGGCCAGGTTGATGAAGTGGTGACGGCCGATAAAGGCGAACGCATAACCTATGTCTTAATCTCGTCCGGTCAATGGGTGAAAGAGAAGAAGTTGATTCCGATCAGCTGGATTGAAACGCTCGGCGAAAATGAAGTCCACCTGGCGGTTGAATCCGGCACGATTGACCGATTGCCTGCTTACGATCATGCCTGAAGTTCGGCGCACGTCCGCCACAGCCGTCCGTGCTCTCAGTGAGCGAGGCGTGGGTTGTTTCATCAATCTGCTGGTCGTGGCGGGCGTATTGTTCATTCTCGATGCGGGGCTGATTGCGTATCCGCTCATTCGCGATCGTCTCACGCCGCCGCCCGCCGCGTTTGGCGAGGCGCAGCCGCTGTTGCGCCCAACCGTTACCCCGCTGGCGGTAGAAGGCCAGACTGTGATCACAGCGACGCCAGCGCTGCTGCCGGAAACACCGTTACTGGCGCCAGATCAATCGCCGCCGCCGCTCATCGCCGCCGCGCCTTTGATCGCCGATGCAGCGATACAGATTCCAACGCGGATTGTGATTCCCGCGATCAATCTTGACGCGCCGATCGAGACGGTGGGTTGGAGCGAGGTGCAGGGCGTCAGCACGTGGGATATTCCCAATCACTTCGCGGCGGGCTGGTTAAAGACCTCTGCGCCACTTGGCTCGATGGGCAACACCGTGCTGGACGGACATCACAACATCTACGGCGAAGTCTTCCGGCATCTCGTCGATCTGAAAGCGGGCGATCTGATCGAGGTCTACTCGGGTGATCGATCTTTCGCGTATGAAGTCACGGCGCTGCATATCCTGCCCGATCGCGATCAACCGCCCGAAGTGCGCCGTCGAAATGCAGTGTGGATTCAACCCACCTTGGATGAGCGCTTAACGCTGGTGACGTGCTGGCCATACACGAATAATACCCATCGCCTGATCGTCGTCGCCAAGCCGATCGGGTTGCGGTAAGCCGTTCGCTTACACCTACACTCAGTACCCCTTGCTTATTGCGCCTCCGTGGCGGATCGACTAAGATCGCATCTGTCACTGGGGCGCTCTTTCCGCGCAATAATGCTCCTATCATCTGTCTAGGCTTCTTCACTTACCCTCAGACAAGTTCGCCCCAATCTTCTCCTTCGTAACTCACAGCCATGGCCGTGTTGAACGGTGTGGTCATGTTGCATGTGCCTGGCTAGAAAGCGAACATCATCGTTCATGAGAAGCCGATTGCTCCTCGCATCGACTGGTCTGCTGTGGCTGCTGACCGGTTGTGTTGCGCCGCCTGCCACCCCTCGCAATTTCAATGATTTAAGCCTGCGCGATTCGCGTCCGTCGAACACCCCCCCACCGATCGCCACACCGTTATTACCAGAGGCAGGTGACGGGCCGATGACATTGCCCACCTTGACGGCGACGCTTGTTCCAACGCGCCAACCCTCGCCGACGCCCCTACCGCCGACAGCAACGCCCACTCAACCGCCGAGCACGACTTCACCGATACCGGTCGCTACGGCTGCGTCCGCCGTGCCGATCCGCTTGATCATTCCGGCGATCAATCTGGATGCGCCCGTAATCACCGTCGGTTGGAGTACCGTTGAACGCGACGGCCAGCAGATCAGCGAGTGGGACGTACCTGAGTGGCGGGCCGCGGGCTGGTTAAAGACGAGTGCGCTGGTGGGCGCGATCGGCAACACGGTGTTGGAGGGTCATCAGGATATCGACGGCCGCGTGTTTGAGAATCTCGAACAACTTAAGGAAGGCGACGCGGTTCAAGTGCAGACCGACTCGTTCACACGCGCATACGTGATCGTGCGGCGGACCATCGTGCCCGAAAAAGATCAGCCTCTCGAAGTCCGGCGCGAGAATGCGCGCTGGATCGGGCCGAGCAACGACGAGCGGTTGACGTTGGTGACGTGTTGGCCGCGCAACGACAATACGCATCGCCTCATTTTGGTGGCTTTACCGACGCCTTAATGTATCGGTTTTTCACGGCGGCGACACGGAACATTTAGATTCTATTGAAGTTTCATTTGGAACTTTTTTAGGGCAGATCGTGTACGATGGTCAGGCGTTGGAGCAGTCTAGAGATTCAACTTTGAAAGGAGAAAGTTAAGATGTTTAGAGTCCGAAACCTGGTCGGGGTGGGCGTGGCCCTGGTGATGATGTTCGCTCTCATGACCTCCTGGGCCGTTGCTCAACCTGTTCAACAAGCCACCGTCACGCCAACCGTAACCGCCGAAGCGACACAAGTCGTCACGCCGACCGAAACGTCGGTTCCGACAGTCGAGCCAACGTCTACCAGCGTCGCACCGGCTGTTTCGCCGCTGGCTACGCCAACCGCGGTCAGCACGCCTGGCACACTGCCGACCACGGGCGGCAGTGACGATGGAACCGCCGCGCTAAGCTTGCTCATCGTGGGCGTTGGCGCCGTGCTAATATTAGGCGCATTTAGCCTGGCTCTGTCACGGCGTACCCACTAAGTCAGCATCTCCAAAAGGGTGGTAGTCATACAGCCCGCCTGAGGGTTTAACTTCAGACGGGCTGTATTTTTTTGCAGAGTGCCGCACGTTATGAGCAGCACAATTTCGAGTTTTTTTAGCCGGTATTTGGGACTTTTTGAGTTGGCGTATGTTAGGGTTAAAGACAAGCCGCGCCGAACAGGCTTGATCAGACGCGGCACGCTAATGTGGGAGGTGAACCAATGAGCCCGATTGTGTGGGTGCTGCTCGCCGTTCTACTCCTGGCGCCGCGCACCGCGCTGCCAAAAGCCGGTCACCTGGATTGGCGAGCCATCTTGCTGTTGCTCTGTGTCTTCACTGTCCTCGTGCGGATGTAAACAGCGGCGGAGTGATGACACTCGCCGCAGTAAATCTCAGACAACCCGATTGTGCCACGTGTGTTCCCGGCCGATCGGCGTACACGGAGGACGACTACCATGTCGAACAATCAATCTGCGTTAGCGTTTCTGCGCCTCATCGCGCCCGATGGATCAGAGCGAGTTGTGACAATTACCCAGTCACCGTTTTGCATCGGCCGCGCCGAGCACAACGATCTGATCCTGACGGAACAACAAATCTCGCGTCATCACGCCTGCCTGCGCTTTGAAGACGGTCAGATTCAACTGGTCGATGTCGGCAGCGAAAACGGCACGTGGATCGATCTGATCCAACTGACCGCGAATCAGCCCCGACCGTTGGCCTATCACGAAGTGTTTCGCATCGGGCCATATCGCCTGCTGCTTGAGCCGGGCGCGAACACTTCAGTCCAGCCCAGTCCCGAACTCGACGCAACCGCGCCGTGGACTTCGGCGGGGGCCAGCTCGGTCGGGGCTGATAACTCATCGGTGGGCAACCCGCCCCCGATTGCGCCGCTAATCGAAACCAGCCCCGATGGACACTTCGGCGTATGGCTGAAAACGCCGCACATCGCGGTCATCCCCGGCAGTTCAACTAATCTCTCGCTTGTCATCATCAATCAGAGCCAGGAACCCGATGGCTTTCGCCTCACGCTTGAAGGCTTGCCCGATCAATGGTTGGCCGCGCTGCCGCCGCTGATCGAATTACCGGCCGGTGGACGCGAAGAGGTCAACTTGACGATCGATCCGCCGCGTTTACCGGAAGCGCGAGCTGGGCGCTATCGATTGTCGATTCACGCTGCCAGCCGAAGCGTGCCAACCGAAACCGTGGAAGTCCGATCGGAGTTGAGCATCGCGCCGTATGTCGCGTTCACCAGCGCGTTGCAACCGCCGCGCATCGGCGCAAACGACGCCGCGCGGATCAGTGTCCGTAACGAGAGCAATGTAGCGCAGGTCTTTACGGTGTCGTGGCTTGATCCGGACCATCGCTACGAATTTCGTCCGTCTGAACTACAACTGACGCTGACGGCTGGGGAGACGACGACAACTGAGTTTCGCGCCGTACCGCAGCATCGACGGTGGTTCGGAGGTCTTCGGCTCGATGTATATTCCGTTAAAGTAACACCCGAAGACGGGCCGGAACAATCGCTTACGGGACAAATTGTCACCACGGGCGTGCTGCCGGCGTGGACGATCGCGGTGTTCTTGTTGGTCATGTTGTGTGGCGTCGCCAGCGGAGTGGGGGCGTTGGCGTTGATGGGCAACAGCTCTGAGACACCCGCACCGATCACGACGATCACAACTACCCCCATCATCACAACGACGCTGCCGATAACGGCCACGGTGAGCAACTCCGACAGTGATGGTGACGGGCTGACCGATCAGCAGGAGGCCCAACTGGGCACAGACCCGCACAGCGCCGATACCGATCGGGATGGGTTAACTGATCTGGATGAAGTGCGGCGCGGCACATCGCCCACGCTCAGCGATAGCGATGGCGACGGGTTGTTGGATGGACAAGAAGCTTTCGGCTGCAGCGATCCGCGCAATCCGGACACGGATGGCGATGGGCTGCGCGATAACATCGACCCTGATCCGTGCCGTTTGCCGACGACGACGCCTGTGCCGACGGCAACGCCCATTCCGACGAATACACCGCTCCCTACGAACACGCCCTTACCAACGTTGACGCCGGCTCCTACGAATACGCCAGTGCCAACGGTCGTGCCCTTACCGACGAACACGCCGATCCCAGCGCCGACACCTGTCATCCTCGATTGGCGCGGCGAATACTTCGGCAACGTCGATCTATCGGGTGCACCGTTAGTCGTGCGCAACGATGCCGACATCAACTTTAACTGGGGTCGCGCCGCACCCGATCCGGCGGTGCCGCCTGACAACTTCTCGGTCCGTTGGACGCGGACATTCAACTTTGACAATGGCGTGTATCGCTTTGCCGTCCGGGCTGATGATGGCGTGCGGGTCTTCGTCGACGACAGTCTGGTCATCAACGAATGGCATCCAGCTGCGCCACTGACCTACACCGTCGATCTGACTCTGCCCGCCGGACCGCATACCGTGCGCGTCGAATTCTATGAAGGCGTGTTCGATGCGTACATTCTCTTCACCATCGACCCGAAGCCGACCCCGCTAAGCCACTAACGAGCACAAGTCAGCGCGAGCAGCCACATGTTGGTCGTCCGCGCTGACTTGCCTTCAACCTGATGACGCGCGTGTTTACCAGTGCGCCTGATGCTCTTCCGCCCAGCCGACCAAATTATTAATCTGGATCACCTCGCCCTCATCGGTCGTGAGTGTTCCGTGATAACGCCCAAACAGCTGGTGCACTTCGCTGGTAATCACCATCAGATTGGTTTTAGCGACGCGCTCGATGAAGGGCGTGAACGTCAAGTTGAGACGGCCGTCTGGTGACGACATCTGCCATGGCTGCTTGAAGTTCTGCGAACTGTACTCGAAATCGACTGCGCCGAACTTGTGAAGGCGGCCATTAAGAATCACCGCATTTTCCGTGGCCTGCGACGTGTCGCCGAAGCCGAAACCCAGATTCAAGCCGACCGTGCGCCCATCGGACAGGGCGCCCGACGCACTGGCCCACACCCAGAACGAGCAATAATCCCAAATGCCGCGCCCCCAATCGAGGTTGCCCAGCGAGTCAGTCGGTTTGAACTCGATGCGCGCTTGTCCCCAAGTGACGTGACCCTTGGCTGGTAAGCAGTTGATTTTGCGATTGTAATAGAAACGCCGCGTGCTGTTCATCGGGATCACGATCGTCATGGATTCGTGATCGGGTGCGAGTTGCAGCGCCAGATCTGCCGTTAGGTCTTTACCGGCGAAATTCGGCCACCCGATCGATAAGTGGCGTCCATCGGAAGTAAGCCGAAACGCCAGGTGGACTTTGCCGTTATCGAACGTGCTGTCGCCCGCTGTACTATTACGGGGCAGGGTGATGCCGCGTGACAAGGGCAGTGTGAGAGTCGCCTCATGATACTGGCCGGTAGCGAAGTCGATCAGGTAGATGAAGGCCTGTCCCGCATAGCCCAAATCGGCCAGCGTGGCCGAGAAGAAATGCGACGGCGAAGTAACGGCGTAATAGTCCCAACGTTTGAGGCGAAACCGCTGCATGAACCGCAACGCATAGAACTGCGCCGCCTCAAGATTGCAGTCGAGCAGCGGCTGGCGTGACCAACCCACTTGCGTGAGTGTCCCATCGGGTTTCAATAAGGGCGAGGACTGCGTGAGTTCGATCTGAGTCATGTGGGCCTCGGCACGGACAGATTGCGGTCATTGTATGATCGAGCGCCAGTCTGGTCAATTTCAGCATAAGCCAGCAATCGAGTGTGCTCCTAAGCATCTACCAAGCCAGCCATCACTCCAATCGACGTCAGCGGCCGCGCACTAATTCAAATCTCCGTATCAATCCACTGTTTAACGACTAGGGCGATGTCGACGAGGTAGCCAACTACTTTGTGCACAGCGACATAGTCTTCAGGCACACATCCTGCTAAGCAACCGTCACTTGATTATTCTAGACATGACATTCGTCGCTTGTCACGCTGCGACAAGTGACCTATGCTGTGACCATCCTCATCGACCCGTTCCTTACAGTAACACAGGAGGTGCGCCGCCACCCGATCGTGTTTCTGTTCCTCCCACCCGCTGCTGCCTTCGGGCGAGTCCTTTTCACTGCGTCCGGCTTGCCCATCGTCGTTTCACTTTCGAAGTCGCTAGCACCAGGAGGCCCACTCCATGAAACGATTGTTTGTTCGGCCTGAACTGTGCACCGGCTGCAAGACGTGCGAGATCGCCTGTGCGATCGAGCATTCGCGCAGCAAGTCTTTGCTCGGTGCGATGCTGGAATCACCTCCCCCTCATCCCCGATTGTACGTCGTTACCCCCAACGAGGGCGAATTCAAAATGCCCATGACGTGCCGCCATTGCGATCCCGCCCCGTGCATCGCGGCCTGCATCCCACAAGCGATGCATCGCTCCGCCGAAGATACGGTGACCAACGTCGGCGGCCAGCACGAGTGCATCGCGTGCAGCATGTGCATCATGATGTGCCCCTTCGGCATGATCGGGCGCGGGCGCGCCCCCGATGGGAAAGTGATGGCCCTGAAGTGCGATCTGTGTCCCGATCGGGACGTGCCAGCCTGCGCGGCCAGCTGTCCCACCGGCGCGATCACGTATGTCGAAGGCGATGAATTTGCGCAACAGTCACGCCTACGCGCCAGCGAAGTCTTTGCCAACGCCCGTCAAATCCGCGAAGCCACGCTCGTCAAGGCGCAGGAGGAATAGATCATGAAAGCACGTTCCATCAGTCCCGACTCTGTCTTAATGGTTGACGCTGCCAAAGCCAATCGCGTCAACACCATCTGGGAACGCTACGAAGCGCAGCAGCCGCAGTGCGGCTTCGGCGAGACCGGCCTGTGCTGTCGTCACTGTCTGCAAGGGCCATGCCGCATCGATCCGTTTGGCAACGGCCCGAAATTGGGCATCTGCGGCGCGAATGCGGACACCATCGTGGCGCGCGGGCTGGCGCGCAACATCGCCGCCGGTACGGCCTCGCACTCCGCGCATGCCAAGCACCTGGCGCATACGCTGTTGAAGTTCAGTCGCGGCGAAGCGCCCGATTACGCGATCAAAGATCAGGCCAAGTTCTACGCCGTGCTTGATCGGGTGGGGATTGCGCGCGATGGCAAATCCGATCAGCAATTGGCAGGCGAACTCGCCCATCTCGCTCTCGATGAATTTTCCGAGCGAGAAGAGCCGCCCGTGTGGTTGAAGACTACGGTGACTCAGCAGCGCTTTGAGAAGTTCCAGAAATTCGGTCTGATCCCCGAAGGGCTGGATTCCACCGTCGCGGAGATCATGCACCGCACCACCAACGGTGTCGATGCCGATGCCGTCAACATTTTGCTCGGCTCGATCAAGTGCGCGGTCAGCGATTACGCGGGCATGTATCTGGCGACCGATCTGTCTGATATTTTGTTTGGCACGCCAACGCCGGTGTTAGCGAAAGCGAACCTGGGTGTGCTGAAACCGGACGCGGTCAACATCGCCGTGCACGGGCACAATCCGGTGTTGAGCGAAATCATCGTGGCGCAGGCGATGGCGTTGAAAGATGAAGCCGTCGCCGCGGGTGCGCCCGCGGGTTTCAACATCGTGGGCATTTGCTGCACCGGCATGGAAGTGATGATGCGGCACGGCATCCCCACTGCCACCAACTCGTTGTCGCAAGAACTCGCCATCGCCACGGGCGCGCTCGATGCCGCCGTCGTCGATTATCAGTGCATCATGCCGAGTCTGCCGTGGGCGGCCAAGAAGTATCACACGGCCATCATCACCACCATGCCCATCGCCAAGATTCCGGGCGCGCTGCACATCGAATTCGATGAAAAGCACGCGGGCGAGAAAGCGGCCGAGATTCTGCGCGCCGCGATCGAGGCGTATAAGAAGCGCGATCCCGCCAAGGTCAACATTCCGCCTATCGTCAACGATGCGTGGGCGGGCATGTCCGCCGAGGCGATCATCAAAGTGCTGTCGCTGGTCGATCCGAATGATCCGCTCAAGCCGCTGATCGACAACATCGTGAACGGCAACATCTTGGGCGTGTGTCTCTTCGCGGGCTGCAACGATGTGAAGGTCACGCAAGACCTGAACTTTGTTGAACTCGTAAAAGAACTCGCCGCGAACAACATCTTGATTTTAGCGACAGGCTGCGCTTCGGGCAGTTTTGCGCGGCACGGTTTACTCACGCCGCAAGCCACGGAGAAGTATGCGGGGCCAGGCCTGAAGGCCGTGCTCACTGCCTTGGGCAACGCGGCTGGACTTGGTGCGCCGCTGCCGCTCGCCTTGCACACCGGCTCGTGCGTGGATAACAGCCGCGCCGCCGCGATTGCGACCGCGATCGCCAACAAGCTCGGTGTGGATGTGAGCCAGTTGCCCGTCGTCGCCACGGCGCCCGAAGCCGCGATGGAGAAAGCGGTCTCGATCGGCACATGGGCGGTGGCGCTGGGTCTGCCCACCCACGTCGGCGTGCTGCCGCCCGTCACGGGCAGTCCGCTCGTGGTGAAGGTGCTGACCGAAACCGCGAAGGATTTACTGGGCGGCTACTTCATCGTCGAAGAAGACATGAAGGTCGCCGCACAGAAGATGGTGGCCGCGTTGAAAGAGCGCCGCGCGGGCTTGGGAATCTGATGATCTGATCCACGAAGGGCACGAAAAAATCCTTCGTGTTCCTTCGTGTCCTTCGTGGATCGCATGGCTTTTGGTCCGGTTTACTTCGAGGTGAATATGCTTCCCTCTCAACGCTATCATCAACCCGATGCAGGCGCGGTGTTGGGCGCGCTGCACGACATCAACACGCGGCACGGCTATCTGCCCGCCGACGAAGTGCGTCGCGCCGCGACCGAACTCGGTGTGCCGCTGAGTACGATTTACAGCGCGGCCACATTCTATACGCTGTTCAGCTTCAAGCCCTGCGGCCAGCATAAAGTGCAAGTCTGTGAAGGCACCGCGTGCTACGTCAAGGGCGCGGCCGAGTTGCTGAGCAGACTCCAACACGACCTCGGCATCAAAGTCGATCAAACCACCGACGATCTGCTGTTCACCCTCAAGCGCGTGCGCTGTGTCGGCTCGTGCGGCCTCGCGCCCGTCGTCCGCGTCGATGATGAGACGTTTGGGCGATTGACGCTGGAGGAGTTGGATGGGGTGTTGGCGAAGTTTCGGGAAGAAGTGAAGAGTGACGAGTGATGAGTAGATTTTCACTCGTCACTTTTCACTCATCACGCGCATTGTGGAGATGACTATGAATTTCGACACTCTACGCACCGTCGGTCAAGCCAGCCTCCGCCCCGATCGGATCAAGATCACCGTTGGGATGGCAACGTGCGGTTTGGCCGCCGGAGCGGATGTGATTTTCGACACGCTGAAACAACGGCTCGATCAACGCGGCGTTGACGCGCTGTTAACGAAAACGGGCTGTCTCGGCGCGTGCCATCAAGAACCCATCGTCGAAGTGCGCTTGCCCAATGCCGCGCCTGTGTTGTTCACCAAGATGACGCGCCCCCGCGCGCGTTCGTTGATCGATAGTTTGGCGCGTAATACATTACCCGCCGCCGACGTGTGGGCGGTGATCGATCACGATGAGTCGCCGCTGATCGAACCGCGCGTGGAGTGGAAAAAACCGATCGGGTGTGAGGGTGCGCCTCAATTCAGCGAGCAACCCTTTATCGCGTGGCAGCGCAAAATCGTGCTGCGCAACTGCGGCCTGATCGATCCGGCGAGCCTTGAAGAATACGTCGCGCGCGGCGGCTATGCGGGTTTGCAGCGCGCATTGCGCGACCACTCGCCACAAACCGTGATTGATGAGATGAACCGATCGGGTTTGCGCGGACGCGGCGGCGGTGGGTTCGCCACGGGCCGCAAATGGCAGATCGCGCACGATCAACCGGCCGAGATCAAGTATCTCATTTGCAACGGCGATGAAGGCGACCCCGGCGCATACATGGATCGCACGGTGCTGGAGAGTGATCCGCACAGCGTGATCGAAGGCATGATCATCGGCGCGTATGCGGTGGGCGCGCAACGTGGCTATGCGTATATCCGCGACGAGTATCCGCTGGCCGTGGAGCGCATGATGCAAGCCGTAAAACAAGCCGAAGCGCAGCACTTATTGGGCGAAAATATTTTGGATTCGGGCTTCAGTTTTTCCATCACCATTGTGCGTGGCGCAGGCGCGTTTGTGTGCGGCGAAGAGACCGCGCTGATTGCGTCCATCGAAGGCGGCAGCGGCGAGCCGCGACCCAAGCCGCCGTATCCCGCCGTCAGCGGCCTGTGGGGCAAACCGACGATCATCAACAACGTTAAGACATGGGCTACCGTGCCCGTCATCATGGCGCGCGGTGCGACGTGGTATGCGGCGCTGGGCACGCCGAAAAATGCGGGAACGGTGGTGTTTTCGCTGGTCGGGCAGATTGCGAACACGGGCTTAGTGGAAGTGCCGTTGGGCATGAAGTTGCGCGATTTGATCGACGGCATCGGCGGGGGCGGATTGAACGGCCAGCGGATCAAAGCCGTGCAAACAGGCGGCCCATCGGGCGGTTGTCTGCCAACCCGATTGTTCGATCTGCCGATCGAGTACGAGCAACTCAAAGCGGTGGGTTCGATGATGGGTTCGGGCGGTTTGGTCGTGTTGGATGAATCATCGTGCATGGTCGATGTCGCGCGCTATTTTCTGGACTTCACCGCGCTCGAATCGTGCGGCAAATGCACCGCTTGCCGCGAGGGCAATCAGCAGTTGAAGGTCATTCTCGATCGCATCACGCACGGGCAAGGGATGTTAAGCGATCTAGTTTTGCTCGAAGAAGTGGGCGAAGCGGTGAAAGCGGGATCGTTGTGCGGTCTGGGACAGACTTCGCCCAATCCAGTGCTGTCCACGCTGCGCTATTTCCGTGAAGAATATGAAGCGCATGTGATCGATCATCGCTGCCCGGCGGACAAATGTGTGATGAGTGACTAGTAACGAGTGAGGCGAGCATGCCGCGAATAACGATTGATGGTCAAAGCGTTGAAGTCGCTGCCGAAGCAACCGTCTTGCAAGCGATTCGACAGGTGGGCGCGCACTTGCCGACGTTGTGTTATTGGGAAGGCTTGCCCGCTTATGGGGCGTGTCGCTTGTGCTTGGTGGAGATGACTGAACCGCAAGCGCAAGTCATCGCCGCGTGCGCGTATCCCGTGGAAGATGGGATGTCGATCGAGACACAGGGCGAACGCGCAGTAGTCATTCGCAAGATGATGCTGGAATTCATGCTGGCGCGTTGTCCTACGTCCGATGTGATTCGATCCTTGGCGCGTGACGCGGGCGTAATTGAATCGCGCTTTGCTTCGACAACGGACGCGAATGAATTGTGCATCTTATGCGGCTTGTGCGTGCGCGTCTGCCGCGATCTGGTCGGCGCGGCGGCGATCGGCTTTATCGGGCGCGGGACCGATCGGGTTGTTGGCGCGCCGTTTCAGATTCAGTCGGACGCGTGCATTGGCTGTGCGGCGTGCGCGGCGGTGTGCCCCACGGGCGCGATCAAGATCGAAGACGTGGATGGGCAGCGCGTCCTAAGCACGTGGAATACGCGTGTGCCGTTAAAACCGTGTCCCGCGTGCGATCAACCCTTTGCGCCTGATCCGATGATGTTCCTGCGCGAATTGGTGAGCGTGAGCGCGGAGTCATGGGACGTTTGTCCAGACTGTCGGCGCAAGCAAGCCGCAGCCCAGCTCGGCCTCGCGCGGATTGCCACCTCGATTTAGGATTTCCGCACCAACGGCAAATACACGCGCTGTTCAACGGCGATCGTCGTGAATTGCCACAGCGGCCCGATGGTTTGACTGAGACCATCGCTGGCGGTTACGCGCCAATAGTAAAGCGTGTTTGTGAGCATGCTTGGCGCGTAGAGTGCTTGCGTCGCGGTGAAGAGAGTCGTCGGCGGATTGTCGTTGCCGATCGCGACCGTGTATGTCACTGGCTGTCCATCGGGGTCGCCACCTTGCCACGTCAGCGGCTGATGCGTCAGGACGTTGGCGGCTTGATCGGCGGGACTGGAATTGCTCGGTACGTTCGGTGCAAGGTTGTTGAACCCCAAGATTTTCAGCGCGATGTTGTGGCGGATGTTATCCAGTAAAGCGCCATCGTTCTTCCAAAGGAACTGTCCGTTCACGAGCGGCGGACAGCCGCTCCACTCGCAACGCCCCAGTTGACCATAGGCCCGCGCCACCTGATCGCGCGCATACCCGCCGTAGCCACGCTGTTCAGCCAACTTGAATAAGGCCCAATCCTGCAAGCCTGCGCGAATGACCTTCAGCCGATAGGATGGCACTGGCCCCTCGAGTGTGATGTCGCTCGGTGAACCGTAACCTTGAGCGGCATCGGTGCCATCGTGATTACCCGGATAGATCAACACACCATCGCCGGTCTTGTTGTAGTCGACGTTGGGTCCCCACGGATTTGACTCGTGCCAGTCGGTGGTATCCCAATACAAGAAGCCGGTCGCGCCCTCATACCAACTGCCCCATAACATCAAGCGCGGCTCGGCGCCCCACAGCGTGTTAGTCGCAAATGTCGGATAGGGCGCGCTCTGCGCGTTGCTTTCGTAGAACCACAGTTGAATGTTCTGTGCGAAGAGATTTGGCCAATTGCTGCGCCCGTAAGGAATTTGATTGGCCGGTGTGGTGGTGTCGAAGTTCCAGTGATCGTATTCTTTGAGCGCCACCGTGTAGATGCCCAACGCCGGATAGAGCGTGCTCACATATTGCGGCGTCCGCGTGGTCGTATCCATGATATGCGTCTTCCAACTCGCGTCACCGGCCTGCAGCAACTGCGAATCTTGCACGATAGCCGCATAAGAAGCCGGATCGGGTTCGTCGAGAGCGTATACAATCGTGGACGTGAACCAACCTTTGGCTTTGAGATGCGTCGCCCACGCTTGCGCTAAAGCAGTGTATTGAGCAGAAGAGCATGTTTGTTCGTAGCCCCAACTCGCACCGGGCGTGAACGGTGACTCAACGCGGCTGCTTGGCACACCGTCGCTCCAGTAAGTGCCAGTCATATACGGCTGCATTGCGGCATCATAGGCCGCCCAATCGCTGGGCGGATTGCAACCGTTGCCGGGATCAGGAATGAAAGACTGCGCCGTATCGATGCGATGCGTATGCGCTAATTCCTCGTAACGCTTCACCAGCGTGCGCGCATACGGTGTCCAATCAAGCCAACAGTTGGTGCCTGAACACGCGTAGATGTTGCGGTGATACCAGATCAACGGACCTTCCGACATTCTGAAGTGCGTCGTCACTGATCGCATATCGGGCAAGACGAAGTTCCACACAGTCAAAGTCACCGGCACGATCACGTTAGTCTGGCCGGTTGCGCTGACCGTGATCACGCCTGTGTACGTGCCCGCGATGGTCGCTTCGGGAATGTTGATATCAACCCACACAGGTTGATTGCGATTCGCCGCGACGTTGAACGGTGCACCCAACGATCGGACCGTGGTGGTGTACGGGTCGACGAACGGAATCAGCGGATCGGCCAAATTGGGATCGTTCGTCGGTGAATTAGCCGGTACTGGCCGATTGCCCGGTTCACCTTCGACGACGCCCGTGAAGTTGATGAAATATTCGCGGAAGAAGGTGATGTTCGATCGAGCCACCGTGTGGCCGAAGCCGTCACTCAGATCACTCGCGGTGAGATTGACACCCGTCAACGCCGCGTTATTCGCGCGCACGATGATCTGCGCGGCCTCGACGGACCGCTTTGCCCCTTCGAGGCCGATGCTACTCGTCGCGCCGGACGCGGTGGTGGGCTGCACCTTGTTGCTGATCGACTCCACCCACACACTCAGCGCTTGCGGTGCGGCCACCGACAAACCGATCGGACTATTCGCGGCGATCACGGTGCAAATCACGATGATGATCTGAAGGAAACGGCGAGTGGACATATACCCCTCCCTGTATTAACACGGATCCGATCTGCTTCACGTTGTTGCCTGGCTCACTCTGTCTGCTGGATGCCGGTTTCATTGTCATCCAGACCTGCGCGCAAAGCAATTGGACTGTAGTCATGCGACATTTGGCCGTGTCTCACGGCAAAGCGTTGAGCTGCAAGCGCGAGGCACTCGCTCAAGAGCGGAGTTTGGGCGTTGATGTTGTGAGGAGGCTAGCTGCGCCAACGATTACGCAGTAGCGATCACAAACAGATCGCCCGAGGGAACGTTGGGCTAGTGTTTGAAGGATGTGAGTTGCCACACCTATTTTACACCGTTGACGGATGAGAAGACAGCAAACCGGCTTGACAAGCGCGTCGAAAGAAAACACTCCGGCCTTATCGCCGCGATTGAGCGATAAGGCCGGAGTTCGATCTCGGAGACTATTCAGAGTAACCTAAGTTGGTTTACAGATTGCTCGCAGCGGATGGTCAAATCCGCTGCATTTCCGCTGGATTTGGCAATCCAGCAGGAGCATGCCTGTTAATTACTCTTAGTTACTCAGAGTGGTTCACCATCTTAGTGTCGATTGCGCCGCCAACCGATGATCACACTCAACCCCAGCACGATGAGGGCGCAGGCAAGCGCGAGTTGCGACAAATTACTGCCCGCCGATCGGGCTTGCAAATCCGCCACGACGACTGCCGTCGGTATATCTGATGCGCTGCCCAGACCCCACACGCCGAACTGCGTGACACCTTCGGCGGTGACGGTATTGTTCAGCGCGTCGATCGTGGAGAACTGCTGCCACACGCCGCTGCCCTCATAACGATACGCGTGCAAGTCGGCTTCGTCGTTGACATGCGCGAGCGATAGTTCCGCGTCGTCGTAGCATAGCGTCAACTGCGCCAGATAGTTGCTGCCACCCTCTGGCACAATGCGATACTGCCGCTGCAAGCCGGTTTGACTGACCGACGGCTGCCGCTCGGTGTACGTGATCGTCAAAGTTGCCGGCAGTTCATCGGCGCTGGCGAAAGTGACACTGCCGCATAGACCATCACCCAACGCCACTGGTTCGCCGATTTCAAACGGTCCGATGGTGCTGACGATCGGTTGGCCGTCGAGCGCCAGATACACGCTCGCGGCGTTGTTGGCGTGTGCGTATTCCGGTGTAGATGTAGTGATCTGCACGTCGCTGGGCAGCACGCCGCCCACACTGCTGGCTGGCATCACACCACTAACGTTGATGTAGCCCGTCGCATTCGGCGCAAGGTCATCCACCGTCCACACTTGCCCATCGGCCGAGTGGACGTTCACGCTGCCGTTCCACGTCAGGCCGGTCATGTTCGCAAAGACAGTGTCGGTGATGATGACACCGCGCGCCGCTACCGTCCCGGTGTTGGTGAACGCGATGCGATAAGAAACCGTTTCACCCGTCTTGGCGCTGGGGGTAAGCAGCGCTTTGGTGATGACCAGATCGGGTCGCTCGACTTGGACTTGAAGATCGACGGTGCGACTCAACTCGCCAGAGTAACCGATTATCGGCACCGTGTACAGTCCGGGCGCGATGTCCAACGAAGCCGTCAACGTGATCGGCAGTTGATCGTTGATTGCTTCATCCGATTGCGCACTCAGGCCGACGGGCAGGGCTGTTTGATCGGGCGCGCCGCTGACCGCGAAGAACAGATCGGCGGTCTTGGTCAGATCAACGGTGGTCGTGATCGAATCGATCAGCTGCACTGGCGCGATCGGATTGAGTAAGCCGAAGTCGCCGGAGGTGACGGCGATAGACACCATCGGCGAGCGATCGATCTGACCGGTGGCGTAATCGATCGCGCCGATAGCGACGTAGTACGTCTGGCCGGGGAAGACCTCGCGCCAGATGTGCGCGCCGGTGGTCGCGTCCAGCAGATGCTCGGTGGTGATCAGGTGCGTGGTGGTCAGCACACCGTCGGCCGGGAAGGGCTGCGTGTCGATGTAGACTACGTAGTTGTCAGTATCAGGATTGTTTGACAGACTCCATTGGATGTACAGCGGCGCCTTATCCACCAGCGCCTGCGTGCCGGAAATGTCTTGATAGACATTGGCGTTGAGCGACAACGTGATGGGCGTGCTGGCAAAGTGGCCGGGGAACGTGGCCGCATTATCGATCGGGAGCGGCTCGACGCCCAGCAGCAAATCCATCGGATCGCTGACGCGGCTGGTTTGCGCGGCGGCAGGCAACTCAGGTCGATTGAGCACACGCTGTCCACGCAGCGAGTAACCGGCGGGCGGGCGCGCAAAGGCTTCCGCGGACGGATTCACGCCGTCTTCGACGACGATCAAGATGTAGTAGTTGCCGCTGGCCAGGCCGTCGAGATTGAGGTCTTGCACGATGGGCTGCGTGCCGTTCAGCAGCGCCGTATCGCTGATGGTCACTTCGGCTAGCGTCCGGCCGTTGAGTTGCGGCACGACCGCGGTGGTTGTCACCTCGTCAGTGAGGGTAAAGATCGTCGTTTCGGTGAGCTTATCGGACTTGAGTTTGTACGTGATCTTGACCGGATTGATCTCCGACTTGAGGTTGAGCGAGACGCGCGCGGTATCTAGCTTCGTCGCGTCAAGCGTGACGCCACTCATGACCGGGCCGTTAGGCTGACCCAGCACGCCCATCGCCCAGTTGGCGGTGTCGAGGTTGCCAATCAGTTGGACTTGCCACTCGCCGATCGGGGCCTGCGCCACCGCGTATTGTGTGATGGTGCTGACGCGATACTGCTCATCCAGCACGTTCGATAGATTCAGCATGTACTGCGTTGTGCTCAACCAGTCGGAGGCCAACAGCGTATAGATGCCGCCTTCGTTGAGATTGAGCGTCCGGGTTGCGAACAGCGTTTGATCGAGCGCGCTGCGCACTTCAACGGTGTGTGTGCCGGAAGCCAACACCCGATAGTCTGATACAGCCTTAAAGGTCGAACTGTTGATCCAGGCTTCGCCGTCCACGGACACGTCAAAGGCGGCCGGGGCTTGCGCCGCGCCGTTGACCAGCCGCAGGTGCGATTGACCAAACGCGGCTGGCATGTCGTTGGTGTCCGTCACGATCAGCGTGTCAGCCAGATCGCTGCCGACGACGATGACCGAGTAGGCTCGATCGAGTTCGGCGCTGATCGGCAGGGTCACGACGGGCTTGCTCTGCCCGGCCAGGATGATGTCGATAGCGTGCTCTCCGGCCACGGTTTCGGTGTAACCAGCGGTGGTGTCAAGCACGTTGACTTCGGTCAAGACCAGTGTGCTATCGAGCTGCACCTGCAAGCCTTGGCGTGCATCATCGAACGAGGTGTTGATGAAGCGCCAGCGCGGCGCAGAACTGATCGGACGCGGCAGCGTGTAGGTGACAATCGTGGAGTACCCGATCTTCAGTGTCGGCGAGACGGGCGGCTGATTGTAGTTGAGCGGCGTAATCTCCTGCCCAGCGGGCGAGATCAGGCTCATCTCAAATGGTTGATCGGCGGTGATGTTGAACAGCGTATCGGTCTGCGTGAAGACCTGCGTGCGCGTAATGGCATCGTTCGGGCCGACCGGCCGGTTGTTGGCCTTGCCCTGCGAGACTTGATTGGACGCATTCAGCAGCACGGTCTTGTCGTTCACGAACTTAACGTCGTGGACCAGTGCTTGTTCAGCCGCCGTGAGCGGTCGGGCGTTGGACAGAATGCTCAGTTGCTTCGCCTTCTGCGCCATCTTCGCATCGATTAACTTGTATTTCTCCCAATCGACAAACGTGAGCGTGCGATTCTTCGCATCGAAGAAGAAGCCCACGTGCAGCGCATTGAAAATCGGCTTGGCCCAATCGGGCAGGTTGATCAGTTTTTGGATCTCGCGCACGGTCGAATCGGTATAGCCTTTGAAGCCGATCATCGTATTTGTGCCCCGGCGGAAATCGCCGAACTCCACGCCGACGCCGTACAGCCACAGGTTCCGGGTTGGAATCGCCAGACAATCGGTGCACAAGTTATCGCACCAGTAGTAGGGCACATCCACCCACCACCACAGGATTTTGACTGACTTCCAGTGCCAGTAGCAGTTGCAGGGATATGGGATGCCGCAGATGTTGGCGATCTCGCCCTTGTTGACGCCCAGCGCCAGTTGCCCCGAACCGGTCATGTGGATGGACTGAAGACTGGGAACCGATTGAGGGTTAGAACTCCACAGGTGCATGGTCAGGTTGGTCACTAAGAGGTTAAGGCGGAACTGCGCGGTCGCCTTGACGCCTTCCACCGAGTTGATGGATAGGCTGCCACTGGCGGCCTTCCAGAGATCCAGCAGAATGATTTCACCGCTGACCTCTTCGTACACTTCCGGAATTGAGCCGGGATAGATCGACATAGGCTTGATGCCGAACTTCATATCGCCACTGACGGTCAGAGCGGCGAGTGGCCCCACCGTGTAGCTGCTGGTGGCCAGCGTCACGCCTGCGCCGAAATGCGAATCTTCCTGCGAAGCCGCAAACGTGCCGCGAATGCCCGTCAGCCAGATTGGATTGCCCGCCGCGCCGCCATCGATCGGGATGGGGATGCCAGGCTTACAGCTCATACCGAAGGTCAGATCGCTGAGACCGACCGGCCACACCGCTGCATCGGGCTTGGGTACGGTAATCGGCGCGGGCGCGTCGACGCGCATCATCGCCGTGCCGGACAGGTCGACGTAGAATTCAATCGACGCATTGATGCCGCAGTCATTGCTCTTCCCAACCTTGAAGGGCAAGCCCAACGAACCGTTAGCCTTGATAATCAAACGGCCATTCTGCACGACAAAGCCACCCGCGAGCGCGCTCAACTTAAGGTCCATTTTGTCTGCGGCCCCGCCAGCGGCGTCATACGCCCCAAACGAGACCGATGGCAGCCCGATCGTCCCGTCGACGATGAGACCGGATTCGTTGTCGATGACGATCGGCTTGAACAACGGCACGCTCAGCCCGCCGACCTTCTGCGGCGCTTGCAGGTTGCTGTTATAGATCGTCAGCCGCGGTGAGCCGTCCTTAACCGTTAACGTCGCCGTCCCATCGCGCAGCGTAAAGCCCGCCAGATCCAATTTGAACGTGCCGAAGGAGCGGCTGGTGAAGTTGTTGTCTTGATCGACATGGCCGGCCACTGCGATATTTCGGAGGTCATTGCCATAGGTAAAGATGCGGAGCTGTCCGCTGACATCGCAACCGCTGCTGCTCACATTGGTCAACGTCGGCGTATACACTTCGACTAACGCTTCGATGCGCGTATTGGAACTGAACGGAATCTTCGCCTCGTACTGCACCAGCGTCAACGTGTCCTTGGAGCACTTCATCGGGATGGGCGACTGCGCATTCAGCGTTGTTACCTCGCTGGCGGCGAGCGCGTAGTCGTAGAGGCGCACTTCGTCGAGCATACCCTTGTAGCCACCCGTCCCGTTGCCGATCGTAACCGGCGCCGTATTGAGACAGACGCCGTCGTTAACGTACTCAGACCGATCGAGTTGGCCGTTGATATACAGTTTGAGGTAACCCCCGTCATACGTCAACGTCAACTGTGACCAATCGTTCAGCAGAATCGTATCGGTGCTGTCGAAACTGCGCAGCGTCGTGCAGTCTTTGGCAGTGAAACTAAAGCGGACACCGGCTTCGGTCTTAGCTAGTGGATTGGGGTAGATCGTCAGATTGTAGGTACGATTGGCGCCACCGCTGGTCTGCTTGGCAATGACTGTCTGTGGTGTGTCGACAGCATCGAAGCCGGTGGGGTGGACCCACGCGCTGATGCTGAAGCGCGGCGAATTCAGATCGGCGTGATTGGCGATGTTGACCGTCTGTAGACTGCCAAAACGCAGCGACGTGCCGGTGTAACCAGCCATCAAGCCGGCCGTGGGGCAGTTGGGGTCGGTGCACGTGGCGCCGTGACCACTGCCGGACGAATCGGCAAACGAGGTCGCCCCGTTCGCTTCATCGAAATTCAAGTACGCCACCAGGCCGCTCAACCCGCTTCCCGTCAGCGCCACATCGCGTGTGCCGTTATCGGTGACGATGGTCAAGTTGGCCGTCTTCGGCCCGATCGAAGTCGGATCGAACGCGACCTTCACGATGCGCGCGGCATTGGGGATCAGCGTCGTTTGTCCACTATCCGAGGTTACGACGTACTCGCCGGGAGTTGCGCCGGTGAGGCTGACGCTCGTAACGTTGAGATTCGCCGTGCCGGTGTTGCTGATGTAGACCGAGTAGGCAAAGGTCGGGCCAGCGCTAAAGCGCTGTGCGCTGTAGGCCAGACTGCCCGGCGAGA
Source organism: Anaerolineae bacterium (assembly GCA_046328575.1). Taxonomy (GTDB): domain Bacteria; phylum Chloroflexota; class Anaerolineae; order Fen-1058; family Fen-1058; genus JAGOBP01. Next base: position 56,095 of record JAXLWI010000009.1, on the reverse strand, counting down.
CGACGAGTTCACTGACACCCAGCCCGGTGCCGCTCAACGCGACATCCTGCGTGCCGTTATCCGTGATGATGTGCAGCGCGGCCGTCTTCGCCCCGACCGTGCTGGGATCGAAGGTGATCTTGACGAGGCGCGTCGCGCCGGGCGCTACCGTGCTCTGGGCCGTGTCCGACTTGACGATGAATTGGCTGGAGTCCGCGCCGGTCAGTGTGACGCTGGTCACGCTGAGGTTCGCATCGCCGCTGTTGCTGATGTTGACGGCTTGCTCGGCGGTTGGCCCGCCCGGGACGAGACGACTGCCAAAACTCAAGCTGGTCGGACTGACCGAAAGTTGACTGACGCCAGTGCCGGTGCCGCTCAATGTCACGCTGCCTGAACCGTTATCCGTGGTAATACTTAGGGACGCCGTCTTCGCGCCAAGCGTGCTCGGATCGAAGGCGATCTGCACGGTGCGGTTCGCGCCGGGGCCGAGCGTGGTCTGACCGCTATCCGAGGTCTTGATGAACTGCAGGCTATCCGTGCCGGTCACTATCACGCCGCTGATTGTCAATGTGATGTTGCCGGTATTGGTGATGTTGATCGTTTGCGCGGCTGTTTGCCCGGCGCTCAAAAGTTGATTGCCAAAGCTCAGGCTCAAGGGGCTGACGGTGAGTTGGCTGTAGCCGGTGCTCGTGCCGCTCAACGCGATGTCGCGCGTGCCGCTGTCGGACGCGATGCGCAGTATGGCCGTCTTCGCGCTGACGGTAGTCGGATCGAAGGCGACAGTCACCGTTCGAACTGCGCCGGGCGCCAGCGTGGTTTCTGCTGTATCCGCAGTTACCGCAAACTCGCCGTAATTCGTGCCGATCAAACTGACGCTGATGCCCGTTAACGGCAAGTTGCCGGTGCTGGTGATGAACACGCTTTGATCGGCGGTGGCTCCGGCGCTGATGGATTGACTGCCGAAACTAAGGCTGCTCGGCGCGATAGTGATTTCGCTGTAGCCCGTGCCGGTGCCGTTCAACACGACATCGCGCGTGCCCGCGTCGGTGACCACGTGCAGCGTGGCCGACTTCGCGCCGACGGTGCTGGGATCAAAAGCGATGTGCACCGTGCGAACCGCAGTTGGCGTCAGCCAGGGTTCAGCCGTATCCGACGTGATCGTAAACTGATCGGCATCGGTGCCGGTCAGACCGACACTGATCCCCGTTAGATCGAGGGTACCGGTATTGGTCACGCTGATGATCTGACTGGCGGTCGCGCCTGCGCTAATCGATTGGCTGCCAAAGTTCAAACTTGCCGGACTCACCGCTAATTCGCTGAAACCGGTGCCTGTGCCACTGAGGCCGGCATCGAAAGTGTTGTTGTTGGTGACGATGCGCAGTGTGGCCGATTTCGCGCCGACCGTAATCGGCGCAAAGATAACGCTCAACGTGCGGGTTTCGCCCGCGGCCAGCGTCGTCTGTCCGGAATCGGCCACGACTGAGAAGAGATCAGGATCAGCACCGAAGAGGCTGACGCTGTTCAAGTGGACGGCAACTCCACCAATATTCGTCACGCTGATGATTTGATCCGCCGACGGTCCGCCGCTGATCGATTGAGCGCCGAAGTCGATGTTGAGCGGTGTGACGGACAGTGATTCGGACATACGGCTCACTTCGATCGCCGGCAAGGCCCGATCGTAGATCTGCACCTCATCGATCCAGCCGTTGAATACGTTGGCGGCTACGGTTGGCGCACGACCGATAGCCGCCGCCGTGCTCGGCGTATTGGGTACGGGATTGCCCGTCAAGGTGATTGGCGTTCCATCTAAATACATCTTCCACACGCCGCTCTCACGCACGGCGACGACCTGCTGCCAGACGTCCTGCGTCAGGCTGATGGTTGAAGTGGCATAGCCGACGTTGCCGTTAAAGACGCTCAATGATCCATCGGGGAAAAGGTAGATGCCGTAGCCATTTGCCGTGGTAGAGCCGTTGTAGAACACCATCTGGCCTGCGCCGTTCGTGCCCGACCAGTTCACCCAGGCCAGCAGCGAGAGGTTGTTAGTGGCGGTGGTGACGCGCGCCAGCGTCAAGCCTTGGCCGTTGATGCCAGTCAATCGTAACGCGCCGCTGTTGGGAAAGTCGGAAGTGGCGGCGTGCATCTCGGACCAGGTGCCGCCCGTCAACGTGCCGGGATGATTGCGGCCCGACGCATCAACGGCCGTCGTGCCGCTACCATCATCCAGCGGCCAGTAGCCCACACGGCCCACGTCTTCGTACGCACCGACGTCACAGTGAGCGCCGATCGGGCGGGGAAAACCGCGTTGATCGGTTGTCGGACACAGCGCGTCGTTTCCGGTATTGATCGCCGCAGAACCGGGCAGCAGTGAGATCGTCAGTGCGTTGCCACCGTGATTGCCCAGTGCGCCGAGCAAGATCGACGCCGAGTTGGTGAAGCCACTGCCACAGGTCGCATCATTCGACAGGTTGTTCGCGCCGTCGATGGTGCCGCCGCAGTTGCCGCCGGTCGGACTGTTAGTGACGATGCTATTATTCATCGTCAACGTTCCACTTCGATTGAAGATGCCGGCGCTCGTACCGGCGCTGTTGCCGGCGAAGGTGCTGTTGACTACCGTTGCGGAACTGTTATCGACGAACAGGCCGCCGCCGGTGCCTGCGGTATTGCTCATGAAGGTGCTGTTGCTGATGTCTACTGTCCCTAAACTATAGATAGCGCCGCCCCAATAACTGTCTGTCACATTGCCGATGAAGGTGCTGTGGCTGACGTTCACCGTGCCATAATCATTGTAGAGGCCGCCGCCTCGCTCCAAGCCGGCGTTGCCGTTGGCAACAGTGAGATGATCGAGACTGAGAGTGATGCCGGGGTTGACGTAGAGCACGCGCACGGCGTTATTGCCGCTGAGCGCGACGCGATGATCGGCGCCATCCAAAGTGACGTTTCGACTAATTTCCAATGTACTGACCAGCGTAATGGTGTAGTTGGCGTTGAAGTTGATCGTGCCGTCGGCGCAGACATCCAGCAGTGCTTGTCGCAGCGAGCCTGCACCGTCGTCGGCATTATTGGAGACCGTAATGGCTGAGACGCAAGCGCCGGTACCAGTCAAGGCAGCCACAAACGTGCCTTGGTCGGTTACGATGTGCAGCTCGGCCGACAAGTTACCTGCTGTACTCGGATCGAACACGACCTCGATCGTGCGAGTGGTTCCAGGGGATAAGAGAGTCTGCCCGGTATCTGAAGTGATGACAAACTGATCGGGCTGTGCGCCCGCGAGCGTTACGCTGGTAATGTTCAGATTGACTGTGGTGGAATTGCTGATCACGATCGGCTGTGACGCGGTGGGGCCGTCGGGCATGAGTTGCGGACCAAAGTTGAGGCTGGTAGGCGTAACCGCTACCGATCGGCCCAGCTGCTCGATCTCGGCATTCGTCAACACTCGGTAGTAAATCCGGACATCGTCGATCAGGCCGTTGAAGTTTTCAGCGTTGACAAACGGATTGCGACCGATTCCCGCCATGGCATTGGGCGGATAAGGCCCCGGATTACCGGTGGTGGTCAACTGCACGCCATTTAGATACAGCCGCCAGATACCGTGGTCGCGTACCGCAACCACATGTGCCCATTGGTTGAGGGGCAGCGGCGTGATGGAATTGACGAAGTTGACCCCGCCGCATAAGATGGACAGATTGCCTTCGGGGTAGACATAGAACCCGTAGCCGTTGCTGCCAGTGTCGCCGCTATAAAAAATAAATTGACCACTGCCCGTCGGCCCGGCCCATTTGGCCCAGGCTGAAAATGAAATGTTATCGGTGGCGGCTGTGGGTTGCTGCATCCACAGGCCTTGGTCACTGGCCCCGGAAAGACTAAGCGCGCCGGAATTTGAGAATGACGTGACGGCGTGATCGGTACTCCACGTGCCGCCCGTCAAATGACCGTCATGAGCGTGGCCTGAGGCGTCAACCGCTATAGTTCCACTGCCATCATCCAGCGGCCAGTAACCAGCTAGGGCTTGCTCTTCAACCGCGCCGATGTCGCAGTGAGCACCGATCGGACGGGCGACGCCGCGTTGATCTGTTGTGGTGCAAGACGTGTCATCGCCCGCGTCCATCGCGGGGGAGCCAGCGAGCAAGGCGCGGGTTTGAGTTTGGCCGCCATTGTTGTCCAGGTAACCTAGCACCGGGTCGCCCGTCAAGAAGTTGATGCCGCCACTAGAGCAACTCCCATCTTCCACCAGATTATTGACGTTAGTTCCAATCATGCTGTCATTGTAGCAATCGCCGCCGGCTACGGCATTAGCGAGGATGGTATTGGCAAAGTTTAGCGTACCGCCATTGAAGTTGGCCAAGCCGCCGTAGGTGCCTGGCGCACTATTGTCCGAGAAGGTGCTGTTGGTCACGTTGACCGTGCCACCCCAGTTGGCGAGGCCGCCGCCAAAGTTAATGAAAGAACTGTTGCCTGAGATAGTGCTATTGATTACCGTCAACGGGCTTTGATAGGTGCTGAGCGCACCACCCCAGCCCGCCGAGTTGCTAGTAAACGTACTGCTAGTCACCGTCGCAGTGCCGTCGTTGGCAATCGCGCCGCCGCCGCCGCTAGGCGTAAAAACGCCGTTACCGGAGAAGGTGCTGTTGAGTACGTAGAGCGTGCCGGCGTTATAGATACCACCGCCGCCAGTGGGGGCAAAGTCATTGGAGAAGGTACCGTTGGCCACCGTCAGCGTACCGCTGTTGTAGATACCACTGCCGTAATCAGCAGCGCGGCCATCGACGATGGTGAGATTGCGTAAATTAGTGGTGACACCCGCCTCGACGTAGAGTACCCGCACACCCAGATTGCCGCTAAGCGCTACCGCGTGCCCAGCACCGTCGATGGTCACATCCTTGCTGATCAGCAGGGTGCTCATCAAATAGATGGTGTAGTTGCCATCAAAAGTGATGGTGTCCCCCGGCATCGCATCGAGCAGGGCTTGCCGGAGTGAGCCAGAGCCGCTATCGTCGGCGTTCTGCACGATGACATTCGCCGTTGGGGCCTTTGGCTGACCTTCATCAATAATGCTTGACGAAGACGCGGTCGTACGCCCACCTTCCGGGGCCAACTCGGCCGCTCGCGCGGATTGCGATGAATTTGCGGGCGACATCACTGGCGACAGAACGGTAGCAACCAGGCTCCAGACCACTACCACGCGTTGAATAACGGACTTCGAATAAGTGCGCATCTTTTCTCCTTACTCTTGATGAAAACTGCAAGATATAACTGAAGACAAAATGACTGTTTGGCGATAATTTGTTGGTCATCATTGATCGGCAAAACGCCGATAACACTCGGTGACGATAAAAATCATCGAGTGTGTAATCCAATGAAAGCGTCATGATACATGACATTCATCTCGTTTTTTGACTTTGTGTCACAAAATGAATTTGATCGGAGAAAACGATATTTGGCACTATACGTGTATGGTCGGTTTGAGAATAGTGTCTAATGTCACTATAATGTCATATTTAGTATTGCTGTGTTTCAAATAATGCATATAGCGATAGCGAATATTCTTGGCAATGGAAACTGACACAAAACTTCGGGCCATCTCTGTAGAGAAGTTAAGGGTTGGTCGTTCCTAACTTTCGTCCCGATAGGAATTGACTCGAGGAGCATAATCAATAACTCTTGGCTAAGTCGTGAGACGTATCCGGAGTGGACTTAGAACTTACGCGATTTTGCCAATTTACACTATGGTTAAATTGATCTACACTGGACAAAACCCGCGGGGGCGAGTTGTATCGCCCTTGCGGATTTTTATATCCTGGGAGTGAACCAATGGTGAATACCCTTCAGCCACTCATCCTACTCGTTGACGATGATCCTGGCATCACTGAGCATTTGGCGCGACTTTTGGAGAAGGCTGATTTTAGGGTCAAAATTGCTTGTGATGGTGAAGAGGGTCTTGAAACGATCATGAGTTTGAAACCCGATCTGGTTCTGCTTGACATTCAACTGCCCAAACTGGATGGTCGTTTAGTGCTGCATACCCTGCGCGAAGATGGTAACCAAACACCCGTTATCATGCTCACCAAATTCTGCGATGTGGCCGACGAGATCGTGGGGTTTGAACTGGGCGCAGATGATTACATTGGCAAGCCCTTTCGGAGTGAAGTAGTTGTGGCTCGAATTCGCGCTGTCTTGCGCCGCACCCGCATCGGGCAACCCTCGCTAGCTAGATCGCCTAAATTGTGCAGCGGCGAATTACTGATCAACCGTAGGGCCAGACGCGCCTATCGTCAGACGCATGACTTAAAACTCGCGCCCAAAAAATTTGCCTTGTTAGAATGTCTGATGCTGCACCCAGACGAGACATTAAGCCGCAATCAACTATTAGACGATCTGGGGTGGGAGGATCCGCTCTTGATTGATCATTACATCGCACTGCTGCGTAAAGCGTTGGGGGACGATCCGAAATCGCCGACTTACGTTGAAACGGTCCGTACCGAAGGTTATCGTTTCATAGGTGCGGTGGGAGCCTGTGAATGAAACGTAAATGGCCCTGGATTCTCGGCCTGGTCTATCTGAGTGTAATCGTAGTGGCTGGCATCCTAGTTGGCGCACAGCCCAACTATTTCAGGGTCACCGCGCCACTGGGTGAGGCATTGCTCGTGGCCGGGATCTTTGCGGGTGCTGTTATCGGAGTGGCCTTCCTTATCATGGGATTGTCCCGACAACGGCGATACTTGCTTACCGAGCAGCGTCGATTGGAAGCAATCACTTCCGATCAAATGCGCCTGATCGCGGCGCAACAAAAAACGCTTACTGGGCAAGCAATTACCCTTCAGGAACAAGCGGATACCGTTCGTGAACAATTAGAATTCCGACGTGCTTTAAATCATGAACTGCGCAATCCGATCACGGCTATTGGCGTCGGCGTCGAGAATCTGATCACCGAAGTCAACCCGGCTACGATTGGGCGGCTCAAGTCAGACGTTGAGCGAGTGGCGCGCTTGTTAGATACCGTTAGTGCGCTCACTCGACTTGAGGTCAACCCAATTGAGTTTGTCCCCGTTCATCTGGATATACTTATCGAGCAAATTGTAGAAACGATTCGGGCTACGTTGTCCGATCGGGATTGCCGGCTGAGCGTTGAACTGCCCGCTGACCCTTTCCCATTACCAGCGGTTTGGGGCGATGAAGATCTTCTCTTCATCCTGTTTCATAATTTATTGAACAATGCAGTCAAGTTCACGCTGGATGGCGGTATGGTGGCTGTGCGTGCATTTGAAGCAGACGAGTATGTGGTGATCAAAATCAGTGACACCGGCTTAGGTATGAGCGCAGACGATGTCCGACAGGCAGGTTTACCGTTTCGTCGTGGGCAAGTGGCGCAGGATCATAAGATTCCCGGCAGCGGATTGGGGCTATTTCAAGCTTGGAAAATTGTGGCCAGGCATCGCGGAAAAATCTCGCTTCAAAGCGAAGTCGGCAAGGGCTCGGTAATTACCGTGCAGCTGCCTGTGAGCAAAGTTACCGCCGAAGTTACTCATGAAGCCTGACCGACAGAGTCAGCGCGGCCGTCTGCCGCAGTCGTGTTAGCGTAGCTGCAGCTGTTTGCGATGGAGTGCCTGATGCGTCCCAGAATTGCATTGATACTTCTGCGCTGGTTGCTAAGCCTGTTGTGCATAGTTTTGCCATTAACACTGACTGCCTGTGAGCGCTGGAAATTTGAAATCGTGCCGGAGGTTGGCAAGCCGCTAACTCAAATCTCAATTCGCACGGATCTGATCTTGACCTCAGCCGTGCCCGAATTCAACACGCCTGAAACGGGCCGACAAGACATTAATCTAGGCCCGATCGATCAACCCGGCCGATACGTACTCCAATTGAAGAATGCCAATCCAGCATATTCGAATCATTGGATCGAATGGGACTATCTGTCGCTTAAGGCTGACGATCAACTTCTGTGGCAGATTGGTGAGAGCGAAACGCCACCTGATCCAAACTACACTGGAAAAGCGACTGATGAATTTTGCAGCATGGCCGTTCCGGCAGAGTGCAGAACTGAATTTGAAACCCTATCTGGCATAATCGATGACCACACTTTCCCCAAGACGCTCAATGATGGCACGGTTCCTGAAGTCGACATCAAATTTCTGATTTCCCCAGAGCAGACCAACACCGACTTAATCTTGACTTTGAGTACACTGTATTCCTCGCATGTGCCGGACACCAAAGACTTCAAGTTGCGGGTCATCTTGGACGGTCCGTTCTAGGTGCCGATTCCGCATTTCTTTTCGACCTGCTCGCCGTCGGCTCAATACGCGTGAGTTGTCTCGGCGCTACATGCCCACATTACACCCAATGTGAATATTACCGATTCGTAATATTGTCCAACAGAATCGTCATGAAAAAGGGTTGATGTGATAAACCCGTTTCGCATATGCTATGCGCTAGATGAAGATTGCTCTGCGTCAGAGTTTGTAGTCCGACAAGATCCCAACTTTATCTGTTGTCGCGCGCCGCCGTCAGTGGCCTCTCAATGAAAGGAGTCTCGCATGTCACGCAGGATTTTCGCTCAGGTTGTCACGATCTGTCTGTTCACGGTGTGGATGATCGGACCACTTAGCCCTAAGGTGGCTGCACCGCTCGATTCTCAAGCGGCCACTCTGCTGCATGTCGCTGTCTCGGGGTCAGATGTGACTGGGACAGGCTCAGAAGCCAATCCCTTTGCCACAATCCAGCATGGGATTGAGATGGCCAGCAACGGTGATACGGTGCTGGTACATCCCGGCATCTACCGTGAAAATGTCAACTTCAACGGCAAGAATATTACGGTTGGATCGTTGTTCGTCATCACGGCTGACAAAGACTACATCCAGCAAACAGTCATTGACGGTCGACACATTGACCACGTCATTGCTCTGGTCAGCGGGGAGACCGCAGCCGCCACACTCAGCGGGTTCACCGTGATCAATGGTTTTGCCCACGCTGCCAATTGGCCGGATAACAGTGGTGGCGGCATCGTGTGCGTCAACTCCGCGCCAACCTTAACATATCTGAAAGTCGTGAGCAATGAATCCGTTGCAGAAGGCGGTGGCCTGTATTTTGCACACTGTGCTGCGGTGGTGCATGATGTGGCGGTCACTCATAATCAGTCTGGAGGTGGCGGCGGAATCAGGTATTCGTATGGCAGCGTGAGTCTTGAAAACGCGGTCATCGCTCATAACCTGTCGCAAGGTGGTGGGGCGGGCATTCAGTTTTATCACGCTGAAGGCACGGTCAAGAATGCCTTGATTTCAGATAACTCCGGCGGCGATAAAGGCGGCGGCCTACACTTTGACGGATGCAGCCCAACCTTCCAGAATGTAACGATCGTCGGCAACTGGACTGCCGGACATGGCGGCGGATTGAACGTGTCCTACATGAGTCAGCCGGCGCTAGTGAATTCGATCGTGTGGGGTAACGCGCCGGAGCAAATTTACTATGACACCGATTGGCCCGGCGAAGCGATAACGATCGACTATTCAGATGTGCAGGGTGGCGCGGCTGGCATCATCACCAACGGCCACGGACCTGTCTATTGGGGCAGCGGTAATCTGGATGCGTCGCCGCGCTTCGTGAATGCTAGCCTGAACAACTATCGTCTGGCGGATAATAGCCCGGCGATTAGCGCAGGCACCACCGTCGGTGCGCCACTCACGGATTTGGAAGGCAACCTACGACCGTGTCCGGCTGGAACCAAACCGGACCTAGGGGCGTACGAAAGCCCGATCGGGCACGCGCACCGATCGACTCATTTGCCCCTTGTATTTAACATGTGTCCGCCAGTCATTCGCCCTCGATAAGTCCAGTTACTCTCGGTGCCCAAGTCTATGGTCTGAACTCGGTTGACGCTGATACAGGGTCAGAGCAGCACTGTGATGGAGGAGCCGTTCTTCCATGAAACTCAAAACTGGACGTGCGAGATCATGCGGTCGAGATTTGGCCGTGATGGGTTTGATATTCGGTGTGCTGGCGCTGGCGAGCGTCTTACTGCGACCGAATTCCACGCCGATGGTGCCAACTTGGCCCAACGGTACAGCGCAACCGGCGATGCGTGTCTCACCTGTGTCGACGAGTCAAGCAACCAATCGGGCCGTTGCAGGCCGCTCGCTGCGCATTCTGATCGATGATTTCAGTCCACAACCCTATCAGGGTGAGTCCGTCTACTACTTCAATCGCCTGGATGGTGATCGCGGCGCCATCAATAACAGCGTCATGGATTGGGGGCCGGGCTCAGTCACTACGACGATCGCGGCCGGGAATACATGGGGCGGTGTGTGGCAGAGTCTGAATCACCCGATTCGCGAGGGACTGCCGATCAACTTCTCCGCAATCTTGCCCGCCCAAATCTTGCCCACTTATCAAAGCCAGATCACGGGGCTGACGGTACACATTTTGCGCAGCACGCCCCACGCAGTTTTCCGGCTGGAACTTAAGTATCACGGCGATTTCCAATGGCGCCATCAGATCGAACTGACGGGCGGCGATCAAACAATCGGGTTGGAACTGCCGTCGCTGAGTAATGTCAATGAACTGGTGTGGGTGTTGGATCGCGCTCAAACCGGTGATTACGTGGTCATCGACAGTCTGGCATTTACCGCGACAACCTCGCTTTCGGATACGGCGACGGCGGCTTTTGTCTGGAGTTATAGCCAACTGCTGAATAACTGGAATTCAGTTACAGGCTTGGTGCGTGATAAGGCCAAAGACCCCAGCAACGAATTCGATGCGATTCAAGCCACGGGTAGTCTGGCGGCAGCGACGGCAGGCGCCGACCAATTGGGCGTTATCGATCACGCTGCCGCTGTGGCTATCGTGAATCGCATTGGCCGCGCATTGCTCAACTTGCCTAGTCAGCACGGACTGTGGCCCCACTGGGTGATGACGTCACCTACAGGTGAAAGCACGATTGTGTACAACACCGAGTGGTCGTCGGTGGATACAGTGATCGCCGCATTTGGTTTACTCGATGCGCAAAGTGCGTTGGGTTTGGACACCACAGCCACCGAGCAAATGTTGCAAGCCATCGATTGGGCTGACTTGGTGACACCGGGTGGAATTTCGCACGGTTATGCGTACTCAGGCGAGCGCTTGCCCTACGCGTGGGATGTGTTTGGCGGCGAGAGTTGGTTGGTGGCGTTGGCCTATGCCGGCGTCACAGGCCAGCTTACACCGCTGTCTTATCCGACACCGCCTACGGCGAATGGCTCAGGCTTCATCGATGAACTGGCGTGGTTGTTCGTGCCGCCACCCGAACAGCCTGATGTCTGGGGCACCGCTTGGGCTGCCTATCGCCGATCGGCTGTTGAGAATCAAATCGCTTATTATGCTACTCAACACCCGATCGGATGTGCGACCGAACTCGGTCTGTTTGGCTTATCCGCGGCGGAAGTGCCCGTGCCGTCGAGTGTGCCGCCATCGAACATTTATCAAGCATTTGGTGTAGGCGGGCGCTTTGCAGCCGCAAACGACGGGACAAACCCATCAGGTGAAGCAGTGATCACACCGCATTATGCCGCACTAGCCGCATCGCTTCGGCCGCAAGAGGCCGTCCAACTGTGGAGTTGGCTCATCGCGCAAGGTTACTTCTCGCCACTCACTAACGTTGAAAGCCTTTCGTTGGATCCGAACTGCGCTGTTGAACGCATACAATGGAACTCGCTCAAAGGATCGTGGAATATGGCACTCCAAACTTTAGGGTGGGGGCGCTACCTTACCGAACGCAACGGACAAACCCCCGCTTGGTGGCTTGCTACCAAACTAAATGCGTTACTGCGTCGAGGGTATCGCCTGCTCGTCCCCGATCGAGCGGCGATGCCGACACCTGCGAAAGCCGATGCGGTCTGGACGTTTTCGCGCGAGTGCGAAGACCCCGATGAGGCCACTGTCGGCCAGATGATCTGGCGCTCGAATGCTTCCGGTGCTAAAGTGCACGGGCAGTTCGGCGCTGGCGGGAGCGAGCCGTGGCCGGCTAGCGCCGGCTACGTTCGGTATCGCGCGATCGATATCCCTACACTGGATCTGGTGTATTTGAAATTGCGTTATTCGAAGTACAGCGCGGCGGAGGTGCCGATTGAGGTTTATCTGGACGATGAGCCGACCCCGCGGGTAACGCTGAGTCTTGTTGACCAGGGCGATTGGAATCAGTTTGTCTGGACCGCGCCTCTGCCCCTCGGCAAAATTGTCAGCGGCACTCATGCCCTCAAGTTCGTTACGGCCGGACAGCAGTATGGCGTGGCCGATCTGGATGTCTTTGTGCTGTCAGCAACGACGCAGTAATCTCTATCACGTAGCATTTAGCTGCTGACCGTCGCTTGTCACCAATCAGTGTCTTGGATACGTTTCGGGCAGCACGGTGTTGAGCACCACGTCGATAAACTGCGGCAGGTTTTCGCCGTTCAGGCCGTGCCCGCCTTCCAGCCACGTCAACTTTTTGATCGGCGCGTCGAGCTGGTTGTAGTATTCTTCTACCAGCGATGTCATCGCGTTGACATCGTCGCGGCCCACAAACATGTACACCGGCACCTGCAACTGGGTGGCCTGCTTGGTAAAGTCCACATCGATCAACTGCGGATAAACCGTCCGGAATGAATCGATCAGCCCCAGCGTGTGATTAACTTTATCGACCATACCGTACTCGGGGGCCATGAACGGCACGAGCGGCACGGCGATCGCGAAGCGGATCGAGTGCATGTAATCGTTCAGCGTATCAAAGAGCAGCACATACTTGTTGACCATATCCGCATCAGTGTAAGGCGGTGGCCCGTTGCGACGCAGCGCCTCCGACGCGCCAACATCGCCTTGATCCATAAGATATTTCACAGCCAGGTCATAGCCCATCACATCGTTCTCAGTGGTCTTGACCATCTGCGCCGAGCCGATGTAGGCGTAATACAATTCGGGATAGCGCTGGATCAGCCAGATGCCCAAAATACTCGTCCACGATGTGCCGTAGAGGTAGATCCGGTCTTGATGGAAACGTTCGCGCAAATACAGCGTCAGGGCGTGCGCATCGTCGATGAAGCGCTGCGGCGTCAATTGATCGAAAGGCACCGCGTGATACGACTTGCCCGTGCCTGGTTCGTCCCACGCGACAACCACAAAATCTTTCTCCAAACGTGTGAAGAGCGATCGAGTCCCGAACCCGCCGCCGCCCGGTCCGCCCATGCCCAGATGCAGCAGCACCGGCTTGGTGACATCATGGCCACGCAGCGTGATCCATTGCTCGCTGCCATTCAAGGTGATCTTTTCCAGTGCCGCAATCGATCCGGGCATAGGCTGCCCGTTTTGATCGACGATGGGTGGCGTGGCGGCGAAGATCTGCGACGCGACGATACCAACGATCGTGACGGCGATCATGCCCACCAACCCGATCGTGATGCCGCGCCCCACCGGCTTAACGCGAAACTGCGTCACGATCAAGGCGATGTCGATGATGGCTAACGGCAGCCACACCCACACCGGAACGGCGGTGCTCAGCGGCAGCACGATCACCAACAGCGCCAGTACGAAATTGACGATGATGACCAGCAGGCGGCTTAAAACAAGCATTACTAGGCGCAGAACATGACTCATGACCTAATCCTAAGAATGGGATGGTTTTACTTTGACGGCAACTGCGCAGTCTTCAGCGCGCCCAGCACGATCACGATCACTGCGACGACGACACCGCCAATGACGATCACTCGGCGTTTCATGTTTGACCTCAACGATTTGATTTTTAGTCGGTTCAGCGCTGAGGCACTTGCCCGTGAAACACCGTGTAGGTGAAAAACGCATAGTAACCGGGCACATTCAAGATAAAGTCCGGCGATTCCGGCGTACATACACGTTGATACTCAGACCACGCGGCTGAGTCCGCGCTATTGGATGGCTCTACCCACAACATCTTGAACAACGCCGTCAGCGCGCCGCGTTCCCCTGCGCTGAGCGGCGCTTGCACTTCGCCGAGGAAGGTGCGGGCGGTAACGCGTTGCAGCCCAGCTGCTTCAAACCAGCGTGCAGCCCGCAGAAAATGGAGTTCAGGGTCTTTGCCCTTTAAGTATGGCTGGTAACTGGAACACGTGGCATTCAACTGCGCTTCCAGCAGCGGATAACCTGGCAGCACTTGCTGGGACGTCCACGCCAGCAGAATAATCTGACCACCGGGTTTGGTCACGCGCACCAACTCCGGCAATTGTTGGGCCAGATCGCCGATCGGATAGCCCACACAATCGGCGCTCCACACCCAATCGAACGTGGCAGCGTCGAAGGGAAGTTGCTGCATGTCGCCTTGTCGAAAGGTAATCCGTCCGGTCAATCCGACGTTTTTGGCGAGGCCAGCACCGTAAGCCAGCAGTTCAAGATCGATGTCCAACCCAGTGACATGCCCCTGTGGCCCAATCGACTGGGCCAGCAACAATGCTTGCAAGCCGATCCCGCAGCCTACGTCGAGGCCACGACTGCTCATTGGCAGATTCAACGCCTGAATGATCGCGCGCAGTGTCGGCTCGCGCAGTGGATCGGCAGCCAGTAAACTCCGAATGTAGGGGTTGGAATCAGTCATGGTTGGCCTGTGCCTTCACACTCGCATCTTCAAGTTCTTACGAAAGAAGGTCTCAACGCGCGCATCGGTGACATCCACCAGCCGGACTAACATCGAGTCGTTCAGCTGCGTCAAAATCGATCGGGCTTGGGCGATCATCTCTTGGCTGCGCGCGTAAGTAGCTCGGACGCGGGCTTGATCGGCACGCAGCGTTTGGGCAATGTGTTTCGGATCGCCGTGCAAGCCGTCGAAACCCAATGTCACATATGAATAATGTCCAGCGGCCAAATCTTTTTCCAGATCTTCCCAATCGTCGATCATCTGAATCGCAGCGCCGAAGAGCAGAAACACTTCCCAGTAATCGTCGATCTGTGCTGCGCGGCCCAGTCGTTCCAGACTGAGCATGTAAGGCGTCACTGAGTTCGCGCCCTTAGCGCCCAACTGTTTGGGATTATCCAATTGATAAGGGCTGGTTGTGTGACGCGCCGCTTTCTCTTTGATTTCGGCTTCGAGGAATAAGCGCCGCATCTTGTGCATGATGCCGAGGTTGACGGGTGTAACGCCAAAGATGTTGAGCGCCAGCGTTTCATATTCGGCCAACAAGGCCTGCGCCGTGAGAATTTCTACGGGCGAGGGTGAGTCGCTGTCGACGTTCTCATCGAGGATGCCGTAGCCCGCCACGGCGAACACGCCTGCGCGTAAGATGTCGCCGAATTGAGCCACGAGGTCATGCAAGTTCTCTTCATCCATCCATACAGCCAGAAATGCAAAAACCGGATACGCATCTTTGAAGTATTGCAGCCGATTGCTCTTCCATTCGGTCACATCAAGACCGAGCGGTGCGCCGTAGTCTTTCAGGGTCTGACGCGCTTCGGTGTCCAACCCTCTAAAAGCCGACAGCAAGCCGAAATCGACGCGCAGGTTGCGGAACCAATCCAACATCGACACGTTGGTGACCAGGAACGGCGCCATCACCGCCGACCAGAAGGCTTCTGTGTTGCGGTGATAGACTTGCAGGATGGTTGGGGCAAACTTGTCGAAGGCTTTATCTGTATCCATCGGTTGCCTTCTCAGGTTGATGTGACATCATGGCCGTGCTTTCAACTGGTTGATCGGCTGATCGATTGAATCAGATTCGTTGGAAAGGCAACTCAGCCGCTGGTTTCTTTGAGAAGTACCTCGGTCCAAAGCCAATTACGACGACGAGGATGCACGCGAAGAACAGCGGGCCGATGGTCATGTAAAACGCCATCGGCGGCATCAAACCGATCGTGCCCGTGATGAATACGCCGGTCAAGTTGAATGACGCGTGCGCCAGCGTGGTCAGAATCAGACTGCCGCGTGAATTATTATAAATCCACGTGATATACAGCGTCAGCGTGCAAATCAGCACCAGATAGATCGGAAAGGGAATGCCGCGCTGGGATGAGCCGCTGACGAAGTAGAGCGGCAGATGCCAGAACGTCCAGATAACGCCGAGGATCAAACTCGACACTAAGGCGTTGTGTTTGGCCTGCAAACGAGGCAAAGCGAATCCGCGCCACCCCGCTTCTTCTGAAATAGGACCAGAAAAGAGTTGTGTCACCACAATGCCCAATAACATTGGCAAAGTCACGCCGGGCTGCAAACCAGTCGACGGATTACCCAACGCGATGTAGATGGCGGCGATCACTAACGGTCCCAGCATCAAGAACGCGGCGGCCAGATACCAGCGAACGTGAACGCGCCAACGAGTGAAACCGGACAACAACCGCTTCACTTCGGCGCCGCCACCGACCAACCACGCGACGATCACGGCACCGATAGTGGGGCTGAACACGTTCAAGAACCAGACCAGCGACCACGCCGTCAGCGGCTGATCGGTCGTCACGAAGATGTGCCCATACAGCGGCACATACGCGAAGATGTAGGTAATGACAAAGAAGACTAGCAGCTGATGTTTGCGTATCCACGTTTGCATGTTGGTTCCTCAAGGATTGAATTGTACGAACGATAACGACTCTGCGTTGGTTTTCCTCTTGCCCGATTGTTCCTCACGTCTTGCGCAACCGATAGGGAAAGATCACGACCGATAAGGCCAGCAGCGCCCACAAGAGGCGTGGCGCGCTCGGATTGATCAGTGTGAACGGCATCGATAGCAGAAACACCCCCGGCGTGGCTAAGGTGGTAAGGGTGTACCTGCGAATATCGGCCGCCGGGTAATGCGGATCGATCAAACGATGATCACGGCTGGCATACACCCAGATTCCAGTCCACACCAAACCGATCGCGCCGACCGTCGCCGCATAGAAGATCATCGCGTAGCGGGTATCGCCGTATTTGCCTAACATCGCTGTGGGGAAGGGCAGAAACGCGATGCCAAACAGCAGCAGTAAATTGAGCCAGATCAGGCGGTGATCGAAGTGCTGGATGATGCCAAACACCCGATGATGACTGGTCCAGAACAGCGCGACCACCAGAAAACTGATCGCAAAGCTGATGAACTGCGGCCACAGATGGTCCACGGCTTGCGGGAGTTCTTCAGCGGCCAGCGCGCCGTCCAACTCGGGTACTTTCAACTCTATCGCCAGCAGCGTGATGGCAATCGCAAAGACGGCGTCGCTAAAGAAGAGAAGGCGCTCCATCTGAAGCGCCTCAGGCGAATCTTCCTCTCGCTTTTTCATAGATGATTTTCGACCTTCAACTGCGATCTCTGACGCTGAACCGATCGGGGTGTATCTGGGCCGATCGGTTTTTCACACCTGCGCAGCGATGACGTGGCTATCGGGCGCTACTCCTTTTTGTCGGGCAGCATCGCATTAGCGGCCAGACCAACCCCGGTCAAGATAAGCAACACTGGCCCGAAGACAGTCCAACTGAGATTGAACAGAAACGACAGAGTCACGAGTGTGAGAATCAACCCGATGAACAGCGAACTGCGCGCGGGCGCGGTCAGATGGTTGCCCGCGTTCCGATACATTCGTCCGGCGGTGTCAAAGGCGCCAACGGCAGGTATCATGATAAACAATGCCCACCAATTGGTCAACGGAATGGTGAATACTCCTGCGTTTTGCAGCAGAAAGGCGCCGCCCAACACGATGAGAAGCAGGCCGGCCACCCAGGCACCGCCTCGGCTGGGATCGGCCAGTGAGGCTTGACGTGCTTCGCGGCGCTTCTGCCGTTCCTCGCGTCGCGTGAGTGGTTCGGATTGCGGCGAACTAAGCGGTGATTGGTCGTTCATGTGGCCCTCCTTAAAGCCAGGTTACGTGAGCCCGCTCGATCATCCTCGCGCAAAATCTTGAGCACTTTTTCAGTCGCTCGTCTCGATAGCAGTTGTCGAGTTAATGGCTCTATCCTCCTTGGCGATCAAGCCTCTAGTCGTTGTAACAAACCCAACAGTGCACACGGCGAATCGGTCTGGGCGACAAAGGCATCGGCGCGGGCGGCCAGTGCCTCGGCGGCGGCTTCGGGGCGCGCACTGGTCACGATGATGCACATTTGGGGCGCGATCTGTCGTAAGCGTTCGAGCGAAACAGTTTCGCGGCCGGGCAAATCCCAATCGAGAATCAGATAATCCGGCGTGGTTGCCGCCAGCCGATCGAGCAGCTGAACTTGATCGCCAACTTCGCTCACGTCGATTGACTCGAAACGAGTCCTCAACACCAGACGCAAGGCCGAGCGCATATCGGGGTTGTCGTCAGCCAGCAAGCAGCGTTTCATCCTCAGTACCCCGCCTATAGCATACGCGCGTGCCGAGGTTTTGTCCCGAACCGTGTAGTCAATTTCAGACTGTCCAACTGGACAAGTGTGCAGATCTAAACCAGTTTCTTCTGCAAGGCGACAGCTACGGCCGCCACACGATTGTCCACTTGCAGCTTGGTAAATAGGTTACCAATGTGGTACTTCACGGTGGATTGGCTGATGGTCAAGCGTTCGGCGATTTCCGTATTATTCAGGCCTTCAACCATCAGCCTCAGGACTTCGCGCTCCCGATTGCTTAGCTCGGCGACCTCGATCTTGTGCGTAGTCGCATGCACCAACGCCTGTGCTGCTTCCGGCGACAGTGTCATCTTGCCTGCATACGCCGCACGAATCGCCTCGGTTAATTCGCGCGCAGAAACATTTTTCATCAGATACCCAATGGCGCCTGCCTGCAAGGCTTCCTGCACCAGGCTGTCGTCGGGAAAGCTGGTCAGCGCGATGATGCGAACGGCGGGGTACTGCGCCAGAATGCGGCGTGTAGCCGTGACGCCGCTGGTGCCCGGCAGCATCAGATCCATCAAGATCACATCGGGTTTTAGCAAGCCGCAGCGCAGTATGGCTTGCTCGCCGGTCTCCGCTTCGCCGGCCAGTTCCAGATCAGGCACTGCCAGCAGAAAGGTCGTCAGTCCGCTGCGCACCACGGCATGATCATCTACAATCATCACTCGAATTCGCGCTTGATTGGACATAGCCTGTGCTCCTAACTCAGTGGTGCGCTCCATGTCACCGTAATCTGGGTGCCTTCGCCCGGCGCACTGTACACCGCGAAGGTCGCGTCGATGGACGCGGCCCGCTCGCGCATGATCTGCAAGCCCAAATGATCGGGTGGAACCACCGCCGGATCAAAGCCACCGCCGTTATCCACGATCGACAATCGCACCCGGTCGGTCAGCCGCAGCGTGACTATCACTTGCGAAGCGTGAGCGTGCTTGACGATGTTGTTTAGGGCCTCTTGCGTAATGCGATACAACGCCAGCTGCACATCGGGCGGCAGCACATAGTGACCGTCCACGTTCAACTGGATAGGCAAACGCGCTCGGCCAGTAAATGCCTCGGTAAGTTGGCGTAGCAAATCGGGCAGGGGAACTTCCACTAGCGCGTTCGGACGCAGTTCAACCAGCAGCATGCGCATTTCGGCCAACGCACCGCGCGTCAATTGACGCAGTTCTTCCACGCGGCGGCGCGCTTCGCTTTGATTCAGATCCCATAGTTCCGGCAGCACCTCGGCGATGAGGCTGGCTGAGAACAGGGTTTGCGTCACGGCATCGTGCAAATCACGCGCCAGACGTGTACGCTCGCTGTTGACGGCTTCTTGTGCGGCTTGCTGCTGGAGCAACTGATTGGCTTGCTTGAGTTCCTCGGTGCGTTCTGTAATGCGCTGTTCCAGGGCGCGGCGATATTCTGCTTCTTGCTCGGCCAATTTTTCAGCCGCGCGCTTCTCCTCGTCGATGTTCTCGAGCAGCGCAATCAAATAATCGGGCTGACCGTCTGGATCGCGCACCAGCGAATAGTTGATGCGCACCCAACCCAAACCATGTGTCTTGCGATGAAACCGCATCTCCACTACATAGAAGTCGCGTTGCCCCGAGATCAACTCCTGGAATAGGCCCGTGTCTGCGCCGCGATCTTCGGCGAAGGCCAAATCCAGCGGGTTGGTGCTGGTGAGTTCGGCCAGACTGTAGCCGCAGATCTGTTCCGTCGTTGGGTTCATGGCCAGCACGCGCCCGTCGAGGCTGATCAAAACGATGCCTACCGCAGCATTCTCAAACACAGCCTGAAAGCGCGCCTCCGATTTGCGCAATTCCAGCAAGGTGCGTTTTTGTTCGTCGATGTCTTCGACCAGCGCTATAAGATAGATGGGGCGA
This sequence comes from Anaerolineae bacterium, assembly GCA_046328575.1. GTDB lineage: Bacteria > Chloroflexota > Anaerolineae > Fen-1058 > Fen-1058 > JAGOBP01. The sequence continues at coordinate 35,965 of JAXLWI010000009.1, read as the reverse complement.
CCGGTCGTGTCTTCCATCGCCGAAAGGGTCAAGCGCGTCCAGAATAGGTCGCCATTCTTGCGCACATAGCGCCGCTCTACCTGGTAGTAATCACGCTGCCCCGCCATAATCTCCGCAAACAACTCCAGCCCCACCGCTCGATCTTCCGGCCAGACGATATCATCGGCTGTGAGGTGTCCCAGTTCCGCATCAGTGTAGCCGGACATTTTTCGAATAGCTGCATTGGCTTTGACAAAATGCCCGTCGATGGTCATCAAGGCCATGCCGATGGCCGAACTCTCAAAGGCCGCTCGAAACCGCTCTTCCGATTGGTGCAGCTCTTGTTCTGCGCGCTTCGCCAGCTCGGTTTCGGCGTAGATGCGCTGCTCGATTTCGATCTCCAACTGGTGTTTGGATTCGAGCAACTCACGCGTGCGTTCGGCCACTAGCGTTTCCAAGCGGCGCGTGGCCGTCTCGATCGAATGCACGCGCCACCGAAAGCCCACAGCCAACAGACTAATCAGCACCAGCACGCCCAGCACGCTAACCCAAACGGTCTGCCAGAAGAGCTCACTGTCAGTTGACGCTCTGTTCATCCCTGGCTTTCCGCCGTGACCTTGCCTTAGAACTAGCTCTGTGTTTTGAGAGAGGTCCATCGTCCAGGCGAGGTGGTTAAAGTGCGCTCCGCTGCCGAGGAAAGGCGACGTACGATCGGGCGCGACCTGTGTTGGCGCAAGTATTTGGTTGAGGAACAGCAACAGTGCAATAACGAGCGATGAATATGCCGGGTGCTTCATGTCGGCCTCGCCCAGGGGTGATGGTGGAGATTCTAGCACCAGGCTCGCGCGTGGTAACCTAACGAATATCGGTGATTTATCGGATAGATGTAACAGGTCAGGCTTTTGCGTTTATGCCCAGGGCGTGCTTCGGAACGGTCCGCCCGCCGATTGTGCCGTGGTACGTAATTTCGGGCTTGCCAAGCGCGGCTAGGCTGGCTACAATAGACGTTCGTTGCACGCCGCAGGCTGGCTTATTACACGCGCGGCGAATTGGTTAGGAGAAAATAACAGACCCATGGATTTCATCTCGCAAATCATCGATTTTGTTCTGCACGTCGACGTGTACCTGAGCGACATCATTACCCGCTATGGCGGCTGGACGCTGGTAGTATTGTTTGTCATCATCTTCATGGAAACTGGTCTGGTGGTGACGCCGTTTCTGCCAGGAGATTCGCTGATCTTTGCGGCTGCCACCTTTGCGGCACGCGGCGCGCTCGATCCGTGGTTGATCTTCACTCTGCTGTCCATTGCAGCAATTGCAGGCGATACCGTCAATTACTGGATTGGTCATCGTATCGGGGCTAAAGCGTACACGGGCGAAGTGCGTTGGATCAAGAAGGAATACATGCAGCGCACGCACAACTTTTTCGCCAAACACGGCGGTCGAACGATATTTTTAGCACGTTTTGTGCCGATTGTGCGCACGTTTACGCCCTTCGTCGCCGGCGTCAGCCAAATGCCCTACGGTTTCTTTATTCGTTGGAACGTGATCGGTGGCATCACCTGGGTGGGACTTTTCACCGCGCTGGGCTACTTCTTTGGCAATATTCCTTTTGTGCAGCATAACTTTGAACTGGTCATCATCGCCATTATTCTCATTTCGCTGGTTCCGGCGGTGATCGAAGCCGTGAAAGCCCGGCGTGAAATGCAGCATGCCAAGGCGGGTGTGGAAGGCGCAGAAGCCGAGTAGGACACCCCCCGATTCACTTAGCGTCTGAGGCGCGTAAAGTCTTTCTGTGCTGAGCAGAAAGACTTTTTGTTTCGATAACTGAGCCGGATGATAGCCGCGCCTGCCGCGCGAGTCTGCCAGCCGTGCTAAGATCAGGTTAGTAAGAATGAGGCAGCAAAGTCGAGGATTACGATGCTTGATCATCACGAACGCTATCTGGGTTGTTTGCTGGGCTTGGCGGTTGGCGATGCCGTGGGCACGACGCTGGAATTTGAAGCGCCCGGCACGTTCACGCCCATTACCGATCTGATCGGTGGTGGGCCGTTTGATTTGAAACCCGGCGAATGGACTGATGATACATCGATGGCGTTGTGTCTGGCGGAGAGCCTTATTGAGCGGCCAACCTTTGACCCGATCGATCAACTCGAGCGTTACGTGCGCTGGTGGCGCGAGGGTTACTTGAGCAGCAACGGTGTGTGCTTCGATATTGGTGGCACAGTTCGATCGGCGTTGACGCGCTACATGCAAACGCATGAAGCATATTGCGGCTCAACCGATCCAAACACTGCTGGCAACGGTTCGTTGATGCGACTCGCGCCCGTCCCAATGCGGTATGCGCCAGACCCGATTGCGGCGATTGAACGATCGGGTGAAAGTTCGCGCACCACACACGGCGCGCCTGCTGCCATCGATGCCTGTCGTTACTTCGGCGGCTTGATCGTCGGGGCGCTGCGCGGCGCGACCAAAGACGATCTGTTGTCTTCACGTTATGCGCCAATCCCGAATTACTGGACTGATCATCCGCTGCATGTTGCGATCGATGACATCGCGCGCGGCTCATTCAAAGCGAAGCAACCGCCCGCCATCAAAGGCACGGGCTATGTGGTCAACTCACTCGAAGCCGCACTGTGGGCCTTCCATCACAGTGAATCATTCCGCGACGGCTGTCTGCTGGCCGTCAACCTCGGCGACGATGCGGACACCACCGGCGCGATCTACGGCCAATTGGCTGGAGCGTACTACGGGGTCGCCGCCATCCCGATCGAGTGGCGCAGTAAACTGGCGCAGCGGGATTTGATCGAGTCGTTCGCCGATCGGTTGTGGCAGTTGGCCGCACACGATCGTGCTTGAGTTTGATCGTCAGCGACTGGCGGCCTGAATCGGATCTTTGAGGCGCATGATGATCGCGGCGCTGATGATCAACAAGGCGACCGCCAACAACAGCGCCGGCGTGAAAGAACCGTCGCTGCTCTTGAGCGCTTCCATGATGTAGACGAAGACGACCGAGGCCTGCCCGAACAACTGGATGAGACCGTTGGACGTGCCTTCGGGTGTGGGCTGCGTGATCTCGGCGGCGTACTGCATCCCGATCGGACTGGTGCTGATCAAGAAGAAGCCGAACGCAAAGGCCGATACCAGCAGCAGCCAGAATTCTGTGGCAAACGTCAGGCCGATCAAGCCGGGGATGGCTAGCACGATACCCATCAGCAGAAACTTCTTGCGCTGGCGCTGTTTGTCTGAAAATGACGGGATGATCACCGCGCCAAACAAACCGCCGACCAGCATCACCGCACCTAACGTCCCGGCATCCGTCGGCATGAAGCCGCGCGGCCGCACGATGTTTTCCACCCACGTATTGATGCCGTTGAACAAGCCCAGACCGATGAACGACACGGCCAGATATAGTAGGAAATCCTTCACTTTGAGCGCATGCTTCAAACCATCGAGCATCAAGGCGCGCACTTCCTGACCGGGCGGGCAGGGCGGCGTGATCGGTTTTTCACGTGCGAAGATCACAAACAATATCGCCGAAAAGGCCGCGATTCCGCCGTAGATCAGCTGCACCGTCGGAATCGACAGGTTTTCGATCAACAGCGGAGTGAGTACCATGCCCAACGCCGTGCCGATGAGATTTGCCAGCGTCACCAGTCCAACGGCGGTGGCGCGTTCTTCGATCGAGAACCATTGCGCCGGGACTTTGGTCCATGCATTCAGCAGAAACGGCTGCGAAATCGCCAACCCGATCGTGCTGATCAGAACCAGCGTGTAATCCGCGCCTGCCAAGCCGCGCACCACACCGAACACGCCCATGATGATCGCGCCGAGGCTGACGGTCTTGCGGAAGCCGTACGTGTCGATGGCCCACGAGACCGGAATCGACAGCGGAATAAAGGCTAGCATGAACGACATCGCCAGCAAGCCGATTTGCAGATCGGTTACGCCGTAGTACTTTGCGGCCGGGCCAGTAATGGGCGCGTAAGCGATCCACAACACCTGGATCGTCAGGTTGATGAACATGAAGACGCCCAACACCACCCAACGATAGCCGTAGACTTTGAAGCCTTTATCTGTCATGCTGCGCTCCTTGGCATGTCACACAGTGGGTACAAGCATTCCCGTTCGCTTGATTGTGTTACGGAACTGGGCCAGAGATTCCTCACTCGCAGCGCTCGTTCGGAATGACATGGATTGAGTTGCTTCGCGCCGCTAAATAGCGAATCACTGTTTCTGTACGTGCCGCTCATACACGCGCCGGAAGTGATGACCGTAAATCGCCAGCGTCACTGCCTGCGGGAACAACTTGGGCCGCGTGAACAACGTCCAGAACAGTAAATTCCAGTACTGCAATCGCTCCTTGCCGATGATGCCCAGCCGGACGATCGAGCGGAAGAAGGCCATAATGTAGGTGAAATCGAGCGGCACCTGAATCGGCGATGGCTTATACTCGCGCAGGAAAGTCTTGCAGCGTTCATAGTATTGCCGCGGCGCATAGATGTGCTCAAGAATATAGCGATAGCCAGCGTGCAGCGCTTCCAGGTTCATGCTGGGAATGATGTTGGTCGTGCCGTCGACGTTGTCGCCTGAAATGCGATCGAGCAGCAGACGGCCTTCACGTTTTAAGCGCGCGTAGAGTTGGGTGCCGGGCGGCGCTTGCAGCAAGCCCACCATCGCCGTCACGATGCCGCTCTTCTGAATGAAGTCGATCTGCCGCTGGAAGATCGATGCGGTGTCACTGTCAAAGCCAACGATGAAGCCCGCCTGCACTTCCAAGCCCGTACGTTGCATGCGCTTCACGTCTTCGACCAGATCACGTTTGAGGTTTTGCCTCTTGCTGCATTCGGCCAAACTGTCTTCATCCGGCGTTTCAATGCCGATGAAGACTGTGTTGAAACCGGCCAAGACCATTTGCTGCATCAACTCTTCGTCGTCGGCCAGATTGATCGAGGCCTCGGTGTTGAAGACGATGCCCGTTTTATCCTGTCGCCATTCGATGAGGGCAGGCAATAGATCGGTGCGCAGCGTGCGTTTGTTGCCGATGAGGTTGTCATCCACAAAAAAGACGGGACCGCGCCAGCCCAGCCGATAAATCGCGTCCAACTCGGCGATGATCTGCTGGCCGGTCTTGGTGCGTGGCCGATGGCCCAGCAGCGCGGTCACGTTGCAGAAGTCGCAGTTAAACGGACAGCCGCGCGAATACTGAAGGTTGATCGTTGCATAACGCTTGAAGTTCACTAGATCCCAGCGGGGATTCGGCGTTGCGTGGATGTCGGCGTACTCGGTTGTAGTGTAGACGTGCTGCGGTCGACCGTGGGCCAGATCAGCCAAAAACAGCGGCAGCGTCAACTCGCCTTCATTCAATACAAAATGATCGACCACGTCTTCGAATTGGGCTTGCTCGATCGTGAAGAGCGGGCCACCGGCCACCACCTTTACTCCGGCGGCTCGACAGCGCTCGGCCGCTGTCCGCGCCGACTGCCGTTGCACGGTCATGCCGCTGATGAACGCGTAATCGGCCCAGGCTAGGTCTTTGGCTGAGAGCGGTTGTTGATTGAGATCGATCAAGCGTAGGTTCCAATCGGCGGGCAGCAAGGCCGCGATCGTCAACAAACCCAGTGGCGGCGACGCCGACTTCTTGCGGATGAATTTCAGCGCGTATTTGAAACTCCAAAACGTATCGGGAAATTCCGGATAGATCATCAGGACGTTCATTGGTTTTCTCTGCACTCGGCTTGTTGGTCGGCCGGGCTTAACTGCCTGTGCCGCTTTGATTCAACTTGCGATAGACGTTCTTAAGCTGCTGATAGAGCTCGATAAACACCGCGTAGCGTTCATCGTAAATCGCGCGATGTTCCGGCGTGGGTGTGTACACGCGCTTGAATTGAACTAGCCCGGCCACGTCCTTCAAGGCGATTTCGCCCAGACCTGCGGCGGCGATAAAGGCCGCGCCACGCGCATTGGCCTGAATGGGATCTTTGACTTGCCGCACTTCGACGTTCAACACATCCGCGAAAATCTGGCACCATACATCGGAGTTGCCGCCACCCCCGACGAGGTTGATCTGCTCGACGCGGCGGCCCATGAATTTCTCCACTGGCTTTAGCAGCCAGCGTGTATTGAAGGCAATGCCTTCTAAAAAGGCGCGAATGATGTCTTCGCGATTGTTGTTCAATGAAATATTGATCAGGCCTGCGCGCAAATTCCGATCGTCCACGGGTGCCCGCTCGCCCCAAATCCACGGCGTATACATCACGCCGTGACTGCCCGCGGGCACGCGCGCCGCAATCTGATCCATGATCTTGAACACATCCGGCACGTTGGCTTCTTGCAGCAGTTCATCTTTGTGATACAACACGTTGTCGCGCAAGAAGTTCAGGTTGCCGCCCGCCGTGGCTTGCAGGGCCGTCAACAAATAGCGATCGGGCATGGCGCACGGCACCGAAGCCAATGACGAACCGATATCGGTCTTCTTGTAAGGCACATGCGCGGCGAGCCATGACGATGTGCCGATATAAAGGTGCGGCATGAAGTCCGCGACTGCCCCAGATCCGATGGCGGCCCCGGTATTATCGATCGCTCCGGCGACCACCTTCACGTCCGAAGCTAAGCCCAGCGCTTCGGCCACTTCCGGCTTCACGTTGCCCAGCACCGTCGTGCATGACACGATCTCCGGGAATTTATCCGCATCGATGCCGCTGGTCTTGATCAGCGTGGCGTCATAGCGAATATCGTTCGGGTTGCGATTGTCCGTCACCCACGACGTGAGGATCGAATCGAACGTGGCCGCAAAACGGCCCGTGAGGCGCAGGTTCAAATAATCGAGCACGTTGAGGAACTTGTAGGTGCGCGCGTACACATCGAGGAATTTATCGCGCACCAGCAGCATATGCGCGGCCGGATCTTTGCCCGTCATCGATGGCATGCCGCCTGTCAACCGAATCCAACGCAGCAACTTTCTGACTTCTGCGCCTGCGACATTGATCGAGCCGCGCGCCTGTCGATGCAGATACGGTGCGCCGCGCATGTCCATCCACAGGATGCAATTCATCAGCGCGTTGCCGTCGCGATCGACCGGCACCGTGCCTTCACCTTGCGTCGAGCAGCACACGGCTTTGATCGCGTCGCGCGACGCAAGATTGCGGGCAAGCAAGCGCTGCGCCGTCGACAAGAACGCCTGCCACCACTCGTCTGGCACTTGCTCCGCGCCGCCGTCGGGCGTGAGATACAACGCAATCGGTTGCGATTCCCAGCCCAGTACTTGGCCGTGCGTCGTAATCAACGCGACCTTCATACCGGACGTGCCCAGATCAACGGCGAGGATGACGTTGGCGGCTGGCTGATTCATGCGATATGTTCCTCATTGAAATGGCGGAATGCATGAACTGAACTTATTTCACGCCTTCGACGCTCGACAAAACCGTCTCAAACCGATTGAGCGCCTCATCGATCACGTCGTCTGTATCGGCGAGGCTGGTGTACATGCGGCTGCCCGCCAACGTGATGAGGCCCTGCGACATATACGCCGCGCCCATCTCTTCGATCATGTGTTTGCGCGGCTTCATTTCGCGCAGCAACTTGATCGGGTTCTTCATATCCAGCAGCATCACGCCCGAAGTTTCAAGGTGACAGATCGAGCCTTGATTGAAGGCCACAAACGGCAAGCGATATTTCTCGATGATGTGTTGCAGCCCCTGCGTGAGTCGATCGCCCGCGTGGCCCGCGATCACGGGCGCATTGGTACGCTCCATTTCGAGCAGCGCATAATAGCCTGCCACACACGACAGCGGATTCGCGCTCAACGTCCCGCCGATGTATGCGCGTTCGCCGGTGCCGCCGATGCCCGCCGCAAAACGCATAATCACGTCACGCCGTCCACCCACGCCGCCCGCCATCGGATAGCCCCCCGTGACGCACTTGCCGAAGATCGTCAGATCGGGCCTGACGTTGAAGTAGCCTTGCGCGCCGCCCATGCCCAAGCGGAAGCCCGTCACCACTTCGTCGAAGATCAACAACGCGCCGAATTCATCGCACAGTTCGCGCACGTGTCGATTGTAATCGTAAGGCACAGGGCGCGTGCCGCTTTCCGGCCCGACCGGCTCGACGATCACTGCGGCGGTTCCGCCCCGCACCCGATTGACCATCAGCACCCGTCGGAGTGCGTCAAGATCATTGGGAAACACTTCCTGTGTCTGAGAACTTGCTGCGCGCGGAATGCCCGTCGCTTCGCGGCGACCGGTGCCCGGAATGTGCAGCCCGTACACCATCTGATCGCTCCAGCCGTGATACGCGCCGCCGACTTTGATCACGTTCTTTTTATGGGTGAAGGTGCGCGCCGCACGAATGGCCGCCATCACGCTTTCCGTGCCCGATCCCAACATGCGGAACATCTCGATCGACGGCATGTAGCGCTGAATCAACTGCGCCAGTTTCAGTTCGTACTCATGAAATAACCCCGTCACCGGGCCGCAGTCACGCAGTAAATCAAACACCTTCTCGCGCACGGGCGCGTAGTTGCTGCCGAGGACAGTCGGGCCGCCTGCTTGCAGAAAGTCGATGTAGCGATTGCCATCAACATCCCACATGTACGCATCGTGTGCTTTCTCGATCGCCAGCGGGAACGGATAGTTGAAGGCCAAGTTGTGCTGCACGCCGCCGGGGATGATCTGCTTGGCTTCATCGATCAGTGCTTTCGATTTGGTGCACTGGGTGTCGAAGAAACTGAGGAAGGTCTGCATCCGGTCGCGTTTGATGGGGCGCAGTCGCTGCTTGGTCAGGTTCTTCAACTGCGCCATGACTTCGTCGTAGTTGGGATATTCGGATATGGCATATTGTTGGTCAGACATGATGGTTCCTTTTACTCATTACTTGTTAGTCATTATGGGCAACAAGTAAGTTATTCCCCGCTTGCGCTGATTTCTCCGCGCTCAACTTTCTTCTGGTCTGTGCGCAGCTTGGCAAAGGCAATCTCGCGGATGGGCAGGGGAATCTTGGAGACTTTTTGTTCGGTGCACAACGCTAACAGATAGGCCAGCGAACATTTCTCCAGAATCTCCACGTTGTGCGCGGCGCGTTCCACATCGTGGCCGAAGCACAGCACGCCGTGATTCTGCATGATATACGCGTTGTGGTGATTCTGAATGTGCTTGACGATAGTGTTTTTCAGAAAGCCCGTGCCCGAGGGCGCATACGGAATGATCTCGACGGACCGACCGAGAAAGCGCACTTGCTCATCGAACAGCGCGGGAATGGGTGCTTTGATCAATGCCAGCGCACTGGCATAAACTTGATGGGTATGAACGACCGCATTCACATCGGCACGAGCCTGATAAATCCCGGCGTGCATGCCGCTTTCGACCGACGGTTTGAGTGTGCCTTCGAGGACGTTGAGATCAAAATCGAGGATGCAGATATCCTCGGGTTGCATCTTGAGGTAATCGAAGTTGGAGGGCGTGATCGCCAGGGCGGCCTGACCCGTAATCCGCACCGACAAATTGCCGCCCGTTGCCATGAGATAGCCGCGTTCCGTTAAATGCTGGGCTGTTTTAACGACTTGCTCTTTGAAGGCCTGGTACTGGCTCATGCGTTTACTCCGCGAGGATAATCTTGACGGCGTCAAGATTCTATAGCATAATCTTTACAGTGTCAAGATTGAACGTCGAGGTTAGAGTATGCCACGCAAGAAAACCTATCATCACGGCGATTTGAAGAACGCCCTCATCGAAGCGGGCGCGGATATTCTGGCGAAAGACGGGGTTAGCGGGTTGAGCCTGCGCAAGGTGGCGCAGAAGGCGGGCGTCAGCCATACCGCGCCATACGCCCACTTTGCGGATAAGCAAGCCCTCATCGCGGCGATCTCGACCGACGGCTATCGGCGGTTATACGAAGCTTTAGCGGCCACGACGCTGCACTACGCCAACGATCCCGCGCGCCAGTTGATCGAAGGGGCGTGGGCCTACGTGCAGTTTGCCGTGAATGACACCGATCACTTCAAGATCACGTTGTCGGATGCGATCGAAAAAGAAAAAGATTATCCGGCCTTTGTGGCGATGTCACAGCAAAGCTTTGCGTTGGTGGTGCAGATTGTGGAAGCGTGCCAGCAGGCCAAAGTCTTGAAGCGCGGCCCGGCGGATTTGATCGCCGTCGGCGTGTGGAGCCTGATCCACGGCTTTGTGTCGCTGTTCCTCGAGGGTCAGATTTCGCACACCGTGCTCGATCGCTACGCGCTGCGCGATATGCTGATTCTGACGCTGAACCAGATCACGCGGGTGGAACTAACGCCGGAGATGTTCCCTGTATCGAAATAAATTCAATCCAAAATTGGATTCGGCAGGAAACACAGGTGCGCCTGAAGTGGGCTTTGACCGCTTCAGGCGCACCGACTTTTAGGCGTGTCATATCATTTGAGGAGTCCACTTGGTAATGCCTAGAGGAATATAATCTTTCGTTATGGTAAATAAATCTTGCCTTTTTGCCTATGAAGTGAGGTGATGCTTTCAATCGGCTAGTTGAGCAATGCAGTTGTATTCAAACTGTACTGAAACTGGAATTGACATCTTATCGATTCCCGTGTAACTTAGTTACAGTTCTAAGACAAATGGATGGATTTCTTTTCATCGTTATCAAGAATATTTTATGTATAATCAATTTCGCAACTTTTTCATTCCGCCTGTATTTCCGGGTGATGAACTCAAAACTCGGCGTGTGGCGTTACTTGATGCCACCCTTATTTTATTGATTGGCCTAGATGCGCTGATTAGCCTCGTATCGATATTCGGAGATCGCGACTGGCTGCTGGTCCTGATCGACGTCAGTGCGCTGGCGATCTTTTTGGTCATACGCCGTTGGTTGCGGCGGGGTCAGGTGCGAGGCATCAGTGAAGGGCTAATTGCGTTGAGTCTAATCGGGGTCATGTTCGTGATCATCGATATGGGTAGTGTCCGAACTCCTGCCACCGTTGGCTACGTGTTAATTATTTTTATGGCCAGCTTGTTGCTCGATCGACGTGGCACCGCTGTTACGATCACGGTCAGTTCGCTGGCTGTGGCGGGTCTTATTTGGGCTGAACAGGTAGGGCTGATTCGGCCATTAATTGATTCCGTCAAAAGCACCTACTGGTTCGCATATGCGGCCATATTTATTGCCACGGGCGGCTTGGGCTATTGGGGACTCCAGTCCATTCGCACTGCACTGGCTCGCGCCGAGCAGGAAATCGCGGCCCGTCAGGCGACCGAGGCTGCTCTGCGTCAAAGCGAAGCCCAACTGCGTGAAGCCCAGCACTTGGCTCAATTGGGCAGCTGGGAGTTGGACCTACAGACGCAGACGCTGATCGGGTCTGACGAGGTTTATCGCATCTTTGGCCTGACCACCGAAGAGGTGACCCATTCGCCCCAGGCAGCAGATCGATTTTTGCATCCGGACGATCGCGGCTATTTCGCGACACAATGGGCGCGGCTGTTAGCCGGGGAACAGCCGCTTGTCATCGATCACCGCATCGTCCGGCGTGATGGCCGAGTACGTTACGTGCAAGAACGTGCGCAACTGCAGCTGGATGAACACGGTCGACCCAGTCGCGTCTTTGGCACGCTGCAAGACATCACCGAACGCAAGCAGGCTGAGTTAAACTTCCGCACGTTCTTCGACACGATCGATCATCTTTTGTTGGTGCTGGACGATCAAGGCAGCATCTTATTCGCCAATGCGACGGTCTTTAACCGATTGGGGTACACGCCCGACGAACTGCTTGGTCAGCAGGTCTGGATGCTGCATCCAGCCGAGCAGCAAACTCAAGCCGCTCAAATTGTCGCGAGTATGTTAGCCGGCCAAATCGACCACTGTCCCGTGCCGTTACAGACCAAGGACGGACGGCAGTTTCCGGTTGAAACGCGCATCGTGCGTGGCGAATGGAACGGCCAGCCGGCGCTCTTTGGGGTGACTAAAGATCTATCGGCCTTGCAAGCGTCCGAAGAGAAATTCGCCACCGTCTTTGCCGCCAGCCCGGCGTTAATGGCGCTAACTGACGCTGAGACCGGCCACTACGTGGACGTGAACGAGGCGTTTCTCAACACGCTGGGTTATCAACGCGAAGAAGTCATTGGCCAGACTACGCTGGAGCTGGGCGTTTTTGCCGATCTGAATCAACGAAGCGAAGCTTTGCAGTCGATGCAACAGCAGGGGCATTTGCGCAACTTTGTCGCCATGGTACACACCAAGTCAGGTCAAGTGCGGCACGGCCTGTTCTCGGCCGAATATATTCAATTGCAAGATCGCCGCTTGGTGCTGACCATGATGAATGATATTACCGAACGTCAGCAAACCGCCGCGGCTTTGGAAGAAAGCCACATCCAATTTCAGACTCTGTTCGAAGCTTCGCCTGATGCAATCGTGCTCATCGATCCGCACGATCATTGGCCCATTTACGATTGCAACACGGCGGCTTGTCAGATGAATGGCTATGCGCGTCACGAATTGATCGGGCAATCCATCGATATCTTGAACATCACGCCCGGGACACCGGCTGAGCGCGCCGACTATCTGGAGCAGATTCGACAACATGGCGTCGTACGGCTGGAGACCTTTCACCGGCATCGCGACGGCAGTCTGCTGTCGATTGAAGTCTCGACTTCGATGATTAGGTTCGACGGACGCGATCTGGTGTTGGGTATCGATCGCGATATCACCAAGCGTAAGCACGCCGAAGCCGCACTGCAAGAGTTGAACGCCACCCTGGAACAGCGCGTTGCCGATCGGACTGCGGAACTCCAGGCGGCCAATCAGCGTCTGACCGAACTCGATCACCTGAAAGACGATTTCTTATCGCGTATCAGCCACGAACTGCGCACGCCGTTGACCAGCGTCAAGATCTATCTGGAATTGCTGGAGACGGCCAGACCTGACAAGCGCGAGAAATACCTCAATACGATCAAACGCGAAGCCGATCGGTTACACGTGCTGATCGAGGATGTGCTGATGTTCTCGCAAGCCAATGCACCTGCCGATCAGCTGGATCTGGCTCCGATCGATCTCAATCGGTTGCTCGAAACCCGCCTGGATGCGTGGCGCAAGATCACACCCAAACCGACCGTAACGTTCAGCCTCCACCTGACCCCGCAATTGCCAACCATCATGCTGGATAGCGAACTCCTGCTACAAGCGTTGACGCGGCTGGTCACCAACGCTTTGAGTTATACGAATGCGGGCACTGTGACAGTTACCACAGCCCAATGCGTCAAAGCTGAGCGGTCCTGGCTGGTTCTCAGCGTACAAGATACCGGCCCCGGCATCACACCGGAAGATTTGCCCCACATTTTCGAACGCTTCTATCGCGGTCGGGCCGCCGCCGACTATCGGACACCTGGCACCGGCGTGGGGCTGGCGATCTGTCGTGAGCTGGTAACGCGGCTGCGGGGACAGTTGACGGTCGATACCCAGGTCGGCATTGGCTCGACGTTTTCGATCTGGCTGCCCGCTGTGTGACCTCTTACCATTTCAGACGGTCTTATAGGTAGGGCAGGGCAGCTGTCCTGTGAAAGGCGGACTCCGATGAATGACGACCGCAAGACCAAGGCCCAGCTGATTGAAGAACTCCGGCAGACCCGCCGGGATCTGCAAGCCATGACAGCCATCGCCGCCGAATTGCGCGCTGCTGAAGCCACGCTTAAGCTGTTTGTCGAACACACTCCAGCGGCTGTGGCGATGTTCGACACCGAGATGCGCTACCTCGCCGCCAGTCGGCGCTGGCTCATTGACTATCAATTGGGCGACCGGCCACTCATTGGTATCTCGCACTATGAGATCTTCCCCGAAATCGGCGAGGACTGGAAAGCCGTTCATCGCCGCTGCCTGGCTGGCGCGATGGAAAAACGGGCTGATGATCCATTTCCGCGTGCCGACGGTTCACTGGATTGGGTACGCTGGGAGGTGTGGCCCTGGCACACGGCGACTGGTGAGATCGGCGGCATCATTATCTTTACCGAAGTTATCACTCAGCAGAAACAGGCCGAGCTGGCCTTGCTGGAAAGCGAAAAACGGTTTCGCGTGGTGCAAGATCTGTCACCAGACGCTTTCACGATTCTGCAGAGCGTGCGCGATTCAAGCGGGCAGATCATAGATTTTGAATGGACGTACGCTAATCCGGCGGCGGGTCGCATCCTCAAACATCCGCCAGAAGAACTAATCGGGCAGCGGCTGTTGACAGTGCTGCCCGGCAATCTTGACGTGCACGTTCTGTTCAATCGCTATGTGCGCATCGCCGAGGGCGAGCCGGGCGATGAAGTTGAATTGGAATATCACTCCGACGCGATTTCTGGCTGGTTCCGCAATCTAGCGGTCAAACTCAACGACGGTGTCGCCGTCTCATTCACCGACATTACACAGCGCAAGCAGACTGAAGCGGCCTTGCGTGACAGCGAGCGGAGGTATCAAACGCTCTTTTCAGAAATGATGCTCGGTTGTTCGTTGCAAGAGATCATCTGCGACGAACACGGCCAGCCGATCGACTATCTCACCCTCGACGTGAATCCCGCTTTCGAGCGACTGCTCGGCGTCTCGAAAGCGACCGTAGTGGGAACTCGCGCCAGTACGTTTTTGCCGCCCGCTGAACTGAGCGGCTGGCTTAGTGTGTTTGGACCAGTGGCTTTGACGGGTGTTCCGGCGCGTTATCGTCAGGGCTCCGTGCTGAATGGCAAGACGTTTGAAGGTGTCGTCTTCAGTCCCCAACCGCGTCAATTCGCCGTCATGTTTGAAGATATCACCAAGCGCCAACAAGCGGAAGAAACGATTCGCAGCCAACTGGCCGAAATCACAGCCTATTACGACAATGCGCCGATCGGGTTGGTCGTACTCAGCCCCGACCTCCATTTTCTGCGCATCAACACCGTGCTGGCCGCCATCAATGGCTTGCCGGGTGAAGCGCACCTCGGCAAGACGGTCGGCGAGGTGGTACCGACGCTGGAAGCGCAGACGTACGCTGTGTGCGATCACATTCTACAGACTGGCGAGCCGGTCAAAAATATTGAAGTCAGCGGCGAGACTCCCGCTCAGCCGGGCGTTACACGAACTTGGCTGGAAAGTTGGTATCCGCTGCGCGATGCTGCCGGAACCATTGCCGCGTTGATGGGCGTGGTTGAGGATATTACCGATCGCAAACGCGCGGAGATTGAACGGCAAGCCCTGCTGGAGATCATGCAGGGCGCGGTGGTGGCGCAGAATTTGTCGGACTTTTTGCAGTTGGTCCACCAGGCCATCGCCACTGTGATCTACTCTGAGAACTTCTTCGTAACTTTGTACAACTCCGATACGGGCTTATTTGAAGAAGTCTATTCCGTCGATAAATACGATCTACCGGCCATGCCCTCGCCCCTCGAGGGCAGCATCAGCGCCTACGTCTTCCGTACCGGATTGCCCCTGTTGTTGACGCCAGAGCATTTTGCCGACTTAATGGCGCAGGGTGAGGTCAGACTCATCGGCACCGATTCGCCATCTTGGTTGGGCGTGCCGTTGAAGACGGCCAGCCAGGTTATCGGCGTGATGGTCGTGCAGGATTACGAACACCGCAATCGGTATTCAGACCGGGACACCGAATTCCTAGTCTCCATTGCCGGCCAAGTCGCTTTGGTGGTTGAACGACAGCGGACTGAAGCGGCCGTGCGCGAATTGAGCCGCTACAACCGCAGCCTGATCGAAGTGAGCCTCGATCCGCTGGTGATGATCGGCTGGGATGGCAAGATCACCGATGTGAATGCGGCGACCGAAAAAGCCACCGGCTACTCCCGGCAAGAGTTGATCGGCACTGACTTTTCCAGTTACTTCACCGATCCGGCGCGGGCGCAAGCCAGTTACGAACAGGTCTTTCGCGACGGGCAGGTGCGCGACTATGAGTTGGAACTGCGTCATCGCACTGGCGCGATTACGGCGGTGCTCTACAACGCATCCGTCTATCGTGACGAAGTCGGACAAGTGCTCGGCGTCTTTGCCGCTGCCCGCGACATCACAGATCGGAAACGAGTGGAACAGGCGCTGCGTATCAGTCAGAACCTGCTCACCGAAACCGAACGATTGGGGCATGTGGGCGGCTGGGAATTCAACATCGATACCCAGCAACAAACGTGGACCGAGGAGGTCTATCGTATTCATGAATTGGAGCCGGGTCGGCCGATCACGGTGACCGAGGGCATCAATTTCTACACGCCTGACTCCAGACCTATCATCGCGCGCGCGGCTCAGCGCGCCATCGAACACGGCGAACCGTTTGACGTGGAATTGGATATTCAAACCGCCCAAGGCAATCGGCGCTACGTGCATGCAATCGGCAAAGCCGATCTAGAGCATCGCCGAATTTACGGCTTCTTTCAAGACGTTACCGCTCGCAAACATGCCGAAGCCGCTCTGCGCGAATTGAGCCGTTACAACCGCAGCCTGATCGAAGTGAGCCTCGATCCGCTGGTGACGATCGGCTGGGATGGCAAGATCACCGATGTGAATGCAGCCGCCGAAAAAGCTACTGGTTACTCCCGGCAGGAGTTGATCGGCACTGACTTTTCCAGTTACTTTACCGATCCGGCGCGGGCACAAGCCAGTTACGAACAGGTCTTTCGCGACGGGCAGGTGCGCGACTATGAGTTGGAACTGCGTCATCGCACTGGCGCGATTACGGCGGTGCTCTACAACGCTTCTGTCTATCGTGATGAAGCCGGACAAGTGCTGGGTGTCTTTGCCGCTGCCCGCGACATCACAGATCGCAAGCGTGCCGAACGGGCCGAGCGTGAGCAACGTCAGCTAGCCGAAGCTTTGCGCGACACCGCGCAGGCACTGACCAGCACGCTCAATCTCGACGAAGTGCTGGACCGCATCCTCATCAGTATGGATCGCGTTATCACTTATGACGCCGCCGATATTCTGTTGCTAGACAACGACGGGGTTACCGCCCGTGTCGCGCGCCATCGCAGTCACTATCCCCTGAACAATCTCGATCGCGTGATGCAACTGCGGCTGCCGCTGGCGCAGACGCACAATTTGCGCGAAATGTTAGCGACCCGCGCCCCGGTGATCGTAGCCGACGCCTGGAACTATCCAGGGTGGATTAACAATGAAAGCTCTCGCTGGATTCGATGCAATCTGGGCCTGCCGATCATAATTCAAGACCACCCGATCGGTTTTCTCAGCGTTGATAGCGCCCAACCTAACCGATTCTCTGCGGCGGATGTTGAGCATTTGCGGGCCTTTGCCGATCAAGTTGCCACGGCGATTCAGAACGCGCAACTGCATGCCCGTATTCAGCGTCATGCCGATGAACTGGAGCAGCGCGTTCACGAACGTACCCACGAATTGGCCGATGCCAACCTGCGCTTGCAGGAACTCGATCGGATGAAGGACGAGTTTGTGGCGCGTCTCGGGCACGAACTACGCACGCCGCTGACCAACATCAAGATCTATCTCGAACTGTTGGAAGCGGGCAAACCCGATAAACGCGAGAAATACCTGACAACGTTGAAGCGTGAAGCCGATCGGCTGCACGTGCTGATCGAGGATCTGCTGCGGGTGCAACAACTCAGTGCCGATGCGTTTGAACCAGAACTCGGCGCGTACGACGTCAATCAGTTGATCGCCGATCGCGTGGTCGCTTGGAGCGAGCAGGCGGCGCGGCACGGCCTGGAATTCGACGCGCACCTCGCCGCCGATCTGCTGCCCGCGCTGATCGATCGCGACTACACGGCACAAGTCCTGGGCCACCTTATCAGCAACGCCGTCAACTATACGCCGGACGGCACGATCACGCTCAGCACCGCCAGCCGATCGGACGCAGCCGGCCGCTGGATCGTGATCAGCGTCCAAGACACCGGCCCGGGCATCCTCCCCGACGATCTATCGCACCTGTTCGAGCGGTTCTATCGCGGGCAGGCCGCGGCTGATTACAAGACGCCCGGTACGGGCGTGGGCCTGTTCCTTAGCCGCGAAATCGTGACTAAGATGAATGGCCGCTTGCTGGTTGAGACGGAAGTCGGCGTCGGCTCCATCTTTACATTGTGGCTGCCTGCGGCGACACCATAAAGCGTCACTGCCGACCATTCACCTCATGCTACAATCATGGTCAGCAACTCATTCGACGTTGAGGAGACCCTGCCATGTCTGATAGCCAATTCGAAGTTCATGATCCCGCCATTTTGGCCAATGCCCGCGCCGTGCTCGATGCCTGTCGTTCGGCCAAAGAGATGCAAGAGACCGTCATCGCTGCCGTAAAACGCAATGAAGATTGGCGCGGCCAGCGTTGCATTAACCTGCTCGCGCCCGAAGCGCCTACCAGCCCTACGGTGCGCGCGCTGCTCTCAGCCGAAGTCGGCACGCGCGCGGCCGAGGGCCACATCGGCGCGGTCAATCGTTGGTTCGCGGGCACCCAATATATCGACGAGATCGAAGCGCTGTGCGTGGAACTGTTGAAGAAGGTGTTTCGCGCGCGCTACGCCGATCATCGTCTGGTCGCCAGCATGGTGGGCAACCTCACCGTCTATACCGCCATGACCGAACCCGGCGACGTGATCATGACGGTGGCGCAGCCGTTCGGCGGGCACTCCAGCAATCGGCCGGATGGACCCGCCGGGGTGCGCGGCCTAAAGATTGTGGACGTGCCGATGGATCCGGTCGAACTTGAAGTCGATCTCGATCTGTTCCGGCAGATGGCCCCCCTGGTGAAACCCAAGTTGGTGACATTGGGCTTGTCGATGACGCTGTTCCCGTTCCCGGTCAAAGCGATGAGCGAGATCGTAGCCGAGTGGGGCGGGCGCATCTTCTTCGATGGCGCGCATCAATTGGGTTTGGTTGCAGGCGGACAGTTTCAAGATCCGCTGCGCGAAGGCGCAGCCGTGATGACGGGTTCGGCGGGCAAGACATTTAGCGGACCGCAGAGCGGCATCATCGTGTGGAACGAGCCCAAGCTTACCGGGCCGCTCACTCACGCGATCTTCCCGGTGCTCGTGGCGACACATCAGGTCAATCGCGTGGCGGCGCTGGCGGTGTCAGCCGCTGAGATGTTGGAGTTCGGTTCGGTTTATATGGCGCAGATCGTGAAGAACGCGCAAGCCTTGGCCGTGGCGCTGCACAAACGTGGCATCCCGATCTTAGGCGCGCACAAAGGCTTCACGCGCACGCAGCAAGTCATCGCCGATGTGCGACAATTTGGCGGCGGCCTGGAAGTGGCGCACAAGTTGGCCCGCGCGAATGTGATTACCAACAAGAACCTAGTTCCCAGCGATCAACCCAAAGACTGGGATCGACCCGGCGGGCTGCGCATGGGCACGATCGAGGTAACGCGGCTGGGCATGCGCGAAGCAGAGATGGACACGATCGCGGATTTCATGGCCCGCATTTTGATCGAGCACCAAGCGCCCGAAGACGTGGCTGAAGATGTGATCGAATTTCGGCAGCCGTATCAGAAGTTCTATTATTGTTTCGATAACGGCTTGCCCAAGCCTTAAGCGTGGACGGCGTTACTGTGGTAGTGTGAACGTGAAGCGGGCGCCCCGGCCCGCTTCGCTTTCAACGTGGATCGATCCGCCGTGCGCTGCCACGATGCCGCGCGCGATTGCTAACCCCAGCCCCGCTCCGCCGGTGGCACGATTGCGCGATTTCTCGCCCCGATAGAACCGGTCGAACACGAACGGCACATCTTCCGGTTGAATGCCTTCACCCGTATCACTTACTTCGACGATGACGCGCTTGTCGACGCGGCGTGCGGCGAGATCAATTCGTCCGCCGGCCGGGGTGTGCCGCAGCGCATTGGCTGTCAGGTTCGCCAACACCCGACCGATCCGCGGCGCATCCATGCGCACCGGATCGATGTGCGGGGCGACTGCACCCGACAACGTGACTTGTTGTTGGCGCGCCGCTTCGGAAAAACTTTCGATCGTATCGGAGATGAGATCGCCAATCGAGTTAGGCGCCAGATCTAATTTCAAGCCGCCCGCATCCATTTGCGAGACTTCAAACAGATCATCGATCAACTGGGACAACGCTCGGCTGTCTTGTTGCGCTACGCGATAGTAACGCTGCACTGTGGCCGGATCGTCAACGAGACCATCGGCCAGCGCTTCGAGCAGCGCGCGGATCGACGTGAGCGGTGTACGCAGATCGTGGCTGACCCACGCGACTAGATCACGCCGCAGTGTATCGAGTTCACGCTGGCGCGCCTGGGCGGCTTCGAGCTGGGCTGCCATGATATTGAATGTCTGCGCAAGTTGCGCGAGTTCATCGCGGCCCGCTACAGTGACACGGGTCTTGAGCTCACCGGCAGCAATCTGATCGGCGGCGCGATTGAGCGCGAAGATCCGATCGGTTAGGGCAGTGGACAAGAAGAAACTGACTGCGGCCGCGATGCCTGTCGCAAAGACCAGAAGAATTGTTGCCAGCGTTAAATCGTGACTGGTGGCAAACATCAGCCGCGCGATGATCCACACGTTGACGAACACCAGCACGCCCGCGATGAGATACACGCTCAGTAGCGACCACTGTAGGCGTGGCGAGCGATGAATCCAGCCCAACCGATAGGCCACAAACGCCACCCCCAACGAGATGACGGTCGTGAACAGCATCATGCCCGTCATGGCCCCAAAGTCGCTCCACGCGGGATTCATCGTCAAGTAAAACAGGCCCAGCCCCAACGCCAGTGGCAGCAGCACACTGGCGATGAAACGGCCGATATCGAGCGGGCGACGCGAGGTAGCCGACATAGTTGATCCTACGGTTCGAATTTGTAGCCCACGCCCCAGATCGTCTGCAAGTGACGCGGGTTCGACGGATCGGTTTCGATCTTTTCACGCAGGCGGCGCATGTGGACGGTCACGGTGCCGGGATCGATGTAATCGGACAAGCCCCACACGCGCTCTAGCAGATGATCGCGCGAGAACACTTGCCGCGGATGACGCGCCAGCCACCACAACAGTTCAAACTCTTTGGCAGTCAAGGTTTTTTCGACGCCGTCGATGACGACGAGATGCGTGTGCGGCTCGATGCGAAGATCGTCAAAGACCAACGCTTGCTCGATCGTTTCTGCTTCACCCGATCGTGCGCGCCGCAGCACGGCACGCACGCGGCTGACCAGTTCCTGGGGACTGAAGGGCTTGGTCACGTAATCGTCGGCGCCCATTTCCAGCCCCGCAATGCGATCAACTTCCTGGCTGCGCGCGGTCAGCATGATGATGGGCACGCCGCTAGGCGCGTCGCTGCGTTCGCGGACCTGCCGCGTGATCGACCAGCCGTCGGCGCCCGGCAGCATCAGATCGAGAATGATCAACGCGGGCAGGCTCTGCTCAATGGCTTGCAGTGCGGCCGGACCAGTGCTGACGACTTTCACCGCATAGCCTGCGCGACGCAGATACAACGCGACCACTTCGGCCACCGATGGTTCATCTTCGACGACGAGGATGGTTTGATCAGCCATTAGCGTTCACTCATTCGCTGGGGCGGGTGTAACCGAGCGGGTCTTGAGCGGCTTGCCGGAGCGCTTGGCCAGCAACAGATGTCGCACGCGTGGCACGCGCACGATCAGCAGCACGCCCGCTAATATCCCGGCGACCAGCGGCTTCCAAACATCGCCGCCCAGGCGGAAGAAATCACCCTTGATGACGAGCGCCAAATGCAGCACGGCCAGAATCACGCCCAGATAAATGTACCGGTGCAGCCGTTTCCAGTTTTTGCCCATGCGCTTCATCGCCACGCGAAACGATGTCGCGGCGAGTGCGACCAAGATGGCAAAGGCCGGTAAACCTGCCCACAAGTAATACTTCTGCAAGAACTCCGGGATGATGAAGTTGAATTGAAAGCCAAAGTCCGCGCCGACAAACAGCCACACGTGCACGGCGGCGTACATAAACGCATACAACCCCAACGCGCGCCGCAGTTTGATGGCATCGCGCCACTTGAGGTACGTGCTAATTGGCGAGCAGGCCAGTGATAGACCCAACAGAATAATGGCCGTATCGCCGGTGCGCTGCGTGGCCGCCTGGATGGGATTGAAGGTCAGGTTGTTGTTGAGCGCGTCGACAATGAGCACGATCAACGGCAGCCAAGCCGCAATGTGTACGGCCCAACGAATGAGCGTAAAACGTTTCATGATCGCACACTGCCTGGTGAAGTCTGACGTAGACCACGAATCAACACGAATCTTCACGCAAGGCATCATTAGCGTCGCTTCATGTTGATTCGTGGATTGGGTTTAGTAATTCGCGCGCAGATCCATGCCCGTGTACAGCGACGCCACTTGATCGGCATAACCGTTGAACATCAACGTGGGGCGGCGGCCGCTTTCGCCGATGCGGCGCTCGCTGGCTTGCGACCAACGCGGATGCGGCACGTCGGGATTGACGTTGGAGTAGAAGCCGTACTCGTTGGGCGCGGCGTCCGACCACAACGTGCGCGGTTGCTCGGCCACCAACTCGATCTTGACAATGGCTTTGGCGCTTTTGAAGCCATACTTCCACGGCACCACCACGCGCAGTGGTGCACCGTTCTGTGGCAGCAAGTCCGTGCCATATAGGCCGGTCGCCATCAACGTCAGATCGTGTATGGCTTCGTCGAGTCGCAGTCCTTCGCTATACGGCCAGGTGTAAAACGGGCTGCTTTGTCCCGGCAAGCGCTGCGGATCGAGCAGCGACACAAAATGCACGTATTTCGCCGCGCTCGTCGGTTCAACTTCCTTCAAGAGTTGATTCAGCGCAAAACCGCGCCACGGAATCACCATCGACCACGCCTCGACGCACCGCAGTCGATAGATCCGCTCTTCAATCTGGAAGCGCTTCAACAACTCGTCGATGTCGTAGGTCTTGGGCTTATTGACCAGCCCGCTCACTTCCACCGTCCAGGGCCGCGTCTTGAAGTTTTGCGCCATCGGCGCGACGCCTTGTTTATCAGTGGTGAACTCATAGTAGTTGTTGTAATTCGTCACAGCATCAAAGGACGTCAACGCGTCGCCCAACTCATCGGCGGTACGCGACACGGTGCCTGGCGCGGCAGGTGTGGCGGGTGCCGCCGACGCGGCCGTGGGTGCGTCACTCTTAGGCGCGCAGGCCGCCAACAGCGCCCCGGCCGTCAACACCGCCGCCCCTTTCATAAATTGCCGCCGGTTCACATACACCGCCTCGGGTGTAATCTCCGACGAGCGAATCGGATTCGATTGCCAGTTTTTCATCTTAGTCTTCTCCCCTGTAATCTTCTTTTAACAGCGCCTGTATGGCTGATTCGGTTTCAGTGTAAGCCCCTTCGCCAATATGAGTGTACCGCACATGCCCGTTTTTATCGATCAAAAACAGCGTAGGCCAGTACCGCGTCCGATAGGCCGTCCACGTCTGACCGGCGTTATCCTGCGCTACCGCATACGGCACGTCGAGCTGATGAACCGCGGCGGTCAAATTGTTCAGGTCGCGCTCGTAGTCAAACTCTGGAAAGTGATTGCCAATAATGACTAGCCCCTGATCCGAATAGGTCTTATACCAGTCTCGCAGTGCCGGGAGAACGTTACGGCAATTGATGCAGCCGAATGTCCACATATCCAGCAAGACCACTTTGCCGCGCAAGTCGCCGAGCCGCAGTGGCCGATCGGTGTTGAGCCAGACCTCATTGGTGAGTTCGGGCGCAACACCCATATCGGGCAGATCGGAGCGATGTTCGGCCGGAGGTGGCGGCACGTTGGGCGCCGCGCTCGACGCCGGGTTGAGTGTGGTTGAACACGCGCCGACCAGCATCGGAATGGTCGCCAGGATGTATCTCCAACGCATACGGTTTCATCCTTTCTACGCACCGTACAATTCGATCGCGCCTGCAAGCGCGCTCGGTCGTGCGCTAGAGTTAAGCATAACGGCCAATTCTTAAAGTGAGTGAACACAAATCTTACAGGAATATTACGGTGTCGAGCTATCTGTTCAGCCTGCGGTAAGCACTTCGTCAAGGTCTTGTAAGCGGCCTGCGCCACAATGAAAGCCAGTAACACCGACTTTTTTCGTCAAAGGAGCAGAACCATGTCGAAGCGAATTGCAGTATTGACTCTTGCTATTGCGGTCGTAGCCAGTTTGTCGGCCTGTGCGCCAGTCGCGGCGCCGACTCCAACGCCTGATGCGATGATGGCGATAACCCCGATGATGGCCGATACGCCACAAGCGATGATGGAGAAGACGCCTGATACGATGATGGTCGCTACACCCGACGCGATGATGTCGCAGGAGGCCATGACCGACACGCTGATGACCGCCACGCCGGACGCGATGATGGCACAAGGTACGATGACGGATACGATGATGGCGATGCCGCCTTGGTTCAGCGCCAGCTTCACCGCAGCGACCAACGGCACGACGTTTAAGGTTCAGGACTTCAAAGACAAGGTTGTCCTCGTCGAGATGATGGCGATCGAGTGCCCGGCCTGTTTGCAGCAGCAGAATGAGATCAAAGTACTGCGTGAGCAGTTGGGCCTGCACGATGATCTGGTCGTGCTGAGTATCGACGTAAACCTCAATGAGAATTTGGCCGGGCTAAAGGACTATGCGGCGAAGAACGGTTACGATTGGCTTCACACGGTCGCTTCGGCCACGGTGGTGCGTGAGATTGGCGACCGGTATGGCGCGCAGTTCCTTAATCCGCCCTCGACGGCGATGTTGATCGTCGATAAGCATGGCGAGGCACATCCGTTACCATTCGGCATGAAGACCGCGGCTGATTTGCAGAAGGTCTTGGAGCCCTACTTGTCTGACGGTATGTAGATTGTGTCTTGGTGCTAGCACTGACAGTGTTTCGTGGTTGCTATACAGAGTAACTTTAATCTGATCACACAGCGGCTGATGCAGATCGGAGTAGGGTGTTCTGATTTCGTCACGAAGTGGGCGTCGATAACGGCTTAACTGCTGAACGAGCCGGAGAACCATCAAGTGGGCAATAACCGATCGGACATCTGCGGCCAAACGCTGGTCATCTCAACCTCCGCAGTGTTAGACCGGCGAGGTCGATCGGTTATTTGCTCTTGCCCGGCGGCGTGTTTTTGGGTCGAGGCGTGTTCACTAACCCCGGCGGCGTGATCTTAGGCTGCGGCGTGTTGATCAATCCCGGCGGTGTGATCTTGGGACGCGGGGTATTGATCAATCCCGGCGGGGTGACCTTGTCCTTGGTTGTGGTCTCGGTCGCTTCGTCGTCTGGCACAGCCGTTGGCGTGTTGGTGGCCACGGGCGTTGAGGTGGCAGTCGTCGTTGTCGTGCCGGTGGCTTCACTCGTCGCCGTCACCGTTGGGGTAATTGGAATGTTCCCTTTGGCGTGCAGCAGAGCCGAATCGGGGAAGCGGGTGGACAGCACCCCTAGCGCCCGTTCCCGATTAGCCGCCAAGCTGGCCAAAGCCGTCGTCACTGTTGCGTGCTGGTCGGCCGGCAATTGAGCCACCAGACCTTGCAATGTCTGCCAGCGCGCGTCGACGGCGGTCAAGACTTCTTCTATCGCGGCCTGATTCGTACCCGACGTCGAGTCTTCGGCATGGCTTAACACGGCCGCCATGCTCGTTGAGGCTTCCACGATCAGATCGGGTTTGATCTCGCCGCGGGCCGCCAGCGCAGTGTATTCGGCCAATCGCTGATCGGCCAGCTGGACTTGCATGTGCGGCTGCTCGCTCGCGGGAGCAAATGACAGGCTGAGGTCTTCTGCGGTCCGTTTGAGCTGGTACAACGGCTCGCCGGGCAGACTGGCCGCTGTGGCACTGGTCACACCCCAGCCAGCCAGACAAACGATCACGGCAATGGCGGCCACCATTGACCACGACCAGCGCCCGGTTAGTCGAATGACTGAGCGGCGCTGGCGGGCAGGGGGGCGTACGGGCCGCTGCGCGATGCAATTGAGTAACTGCGCTTCGATTGCGGCTCGCCGCTGGGTGGACAGCTGTGCCGCTGGCACGCTTGTCAAGCGCACGGCTAGCGGCAGCAACGTGCGGAGTTGTTCGGCCTGCTGCGGATAGCGGGCCAGACAGGCCTCGGGAGTGGCGCGCTTCAGTTGCAGGTCGTTCAAGCAGCGATCTAGAATTTCGTTGAATTCGTCCACAGCTTACTGCTCTTTAAGCCGGCGGGCCAAAGCTTCCAGGCCACGGCGTTGTAAGGCTTTAACTGCACCGACGCTTTTGTTGACAATCTGACTGATCTCGTCGTTACTCAAGCCCTGTACAAATCTCAAAATCAGGACTTCTTGCTGTTCCGCCGTGATCTCCAGCAGCGCTTCCAATAACGCGTTATGCTGAAGGACGTCCACATTCAACCCGTCGTCGTCTTGCGTCGCTTCATGCTCCGGCAAATCATCCAACGGGACGCTGGGATGACGATTCGTTTTACGCCAATGATCGACCACCCGCGCATGGCTGATCCGATAGAGCCAGGCTAAGAAAGGCGCCCCGCGCTCTTGATAATCACTTAGGCCTTCAACCGCCCGCAAGAAAACTTCCGCTGTCAGATCTTCCGCCAGCTGGGTGTCTCTGACACGGTACGCGATATATTGAAAAACAACATCCACATAACGCTGGTACAGCGCGCTGACCGCCGCTGGATCGCCAGCACTCGCTTGCCGAACCAGCTGGGCCTCATCGTCATTTGGCACGCCGCTCATTCCAATAAAGTTTACCCACTCGTTATACCGTCGCGCTCGACTGGAAGGTACCAAATTGGTACTTATCTACCAAAATTTCTGATTGCCCGTATCTGGCTCAAAGCGGGGCGCGGTGTAGAAGGTGAATAATGTTTCTTTTTTGATACAAAAACGTGCGGCAGGTAAGAGAATGAAACTCAAAGTCTTAACGGGCACAAATAAATATGAGATAGTCAGCAACCGCCGCGGCCAAGCCATGGTGGAATTTGCGCTCGTGCTGCCGATCTTGTTGCTGTTGATGATTGGGATTATGGATTTCGGCCGAGCCTTGTTTGTTTATAGTGAGGTGTCAAACGCGGCCCGCGAAGCCGTGCGCTTTGCCGCTGTCAGCCCGGCTGAATGTGCCGACATCACGGCGCGAGCACACAGTATGTTCTCGCTGCCGACTTCCTCGCCGGTGGTCGTCCGCATCTTGCTTGAGAAACCGGCGGATGGCAAGTTTGAAGAAGAGGAATGGTGCGGCGAACACAGCGAAGACGAGGCTGTTACGGGCGATCGCATTAAAGTGACGGTCAGCACGACTGTCTCGCTGCTGACACTCCAGATGATTGCCCCCTTAGTGGGCGGTCTGGGGCCGTCCAACCTCCCGATTGTTTATACCGCGGCCCGGACGATTGTGCCGCCCGAAGGCATTGCCACCGGACCGACGACAACCCCGCCGCCGACCCACATCAGCCCGCCGGGTGCCACCAGCACCTTCACACCTACGCCCACGCCCACGCCGCCCGGACCGCTCGTCAATTTCAACGCCACCTCGAACTGCAGTGGCGCCTATAAGGTCAACGCTACATGGAGTCCGATGCTGGCTGTGTCGGGTTATCGGATCTATCGGCTGCCCGGACCGAGCCTGGTCTGGAATGGATCGAATGCGGGTGTCAACGATTTCGATCGCGTCGGTCCCAACACGTCGACCACGTACTACGTAGTGGCCTTCAACGCGGGCGGCGAAGGGCCCCGCTCGAATCTATCGACCGTGACGTGCGGCGATGTGGCCACGAACACGCCCGAACCCAGCCCGACACCAACGAATACGCCGACGAACACCCCGACGCCGACCAATACCCCGACGCCAACCAACACGCCGACGGCTACCTCGACGCCGACCCAAACACCGACCGCCACGCCGACGAGCACATCAACGCCGGGTCCGTCGCCGACGCCGACCGTGACGCCCACGCCCAGCCCGACGTTGAGCCCGTTGACCGTGGAATTCGCGCCCGAGTATCCGGCCCGCAAGCAAAACGGCGCCAACGGCAACATGTTCGTCCAGGTTCAGGTGACGTATCTGGGCCAGCCCGTTAACGATGCGGTCGTCACGATCATGAACACCCAGTACGCCGGTCAGCAATTAACGTACGTTCCGGGCAGCGCCGGCCTGTATGGCGAATCGTTTGAATGTTGGGCCCGGCCGACCACGGCTGACACATTTATTACGGTCCAGGTCGCTAAACTTTATTATGGCGCCACATTAATCAGCGGCTGGACCGACACTCAACCATCTACGACGCGCTGTCCATGACTGGAGGTATTACGATGCAATCACGTGTACGTCGCTCACGGCGACGCCTGGACGAACGCGGCCAGAGCCTGGTCGAACTGTCTTTGATGATGGTGATCTTGCTGGTCATATTGAGCGGCGTGTTGGATGTTGGCCGCGCCTTCTTCAGTTACATCGCCATTCAGAACGCCGCCGGTGAAGGGGCGCTGTACGCGGCCATCAATCCCCGCTGCCCGCATGCCAGCAGTGCGGCAGCCTGCACCAATCCCAACAACGTCGACTATCGCGCCAAGTATGAAAGTCCCAACGGCGGCTTGGTATCCGCGGATCTCATGACGGTCTCCGTTACCTATGCGGATGGCACCGATCAGTATTCAAACGAAACGACGACCGAGGGCAACCCGATCCAAGTGCGCGTGCAATATCGTTTCAGAATGCTGGGGCCGTTCAGCCCGCTGCTTCCCGGCGGCGAATTGATCCTGACGGCGAATGCGGTGCAGAACATTTTGGATTTGAAGAAGAACTGAGCGGCCCGGGGCAAACCGCTGGCCGGCGTGAAGCACGGCTGATAATTTAGGAGGACTCATTATGGAACCCAGACGCGAGACGGAACACGGGCAGGCCATTGTGATTCTGGCCTTGGCCATGGTGGCCCTGTTGGCCTTTGCGGCCCTGGCCATCGACGGCGGCAACACCTTTGTCGAACGCCGCCGCGCGCAAAACGCCGCCGATGCCGCGGCGCTGGCGGGCGCGCGCGAATTGTGGCTGCATCTGTCGGCGGGTGATTCGTCGGAGACGAGTGTGCGCGTGGACATCAACGCAGCCGCCGAAGACAACGGCGTAGCCGATACCACCGGTTCGGCGCGGGACTTCTACAACTCGAACGTCGTGGCGTATTACACCGACAAGCACGGCACGGCGCAGAGTATTGAAGTGGGGACCGCGGGCAGCATTCCGCCCAACGCCGGTGGCATTCAAGTCACCGCCAAACGCGACTTCAACACCTTCTTTGCCAGTCTGCTGGGCCGCACCATCATGGGCGCTGATGCCGCGGCGACAGCGGTGATCATTCCGCCGGAAGGCTGCGGGGACTTTGCGATCTTTGCGTCGTGCCAGGACTGCGGCCCCAACAACCTGTCGACCACCGGCAGCGACATGACCATTAATGGCGGCGGCCTGTATTCCGGCGGCGACATGCATCTGAACAACACCGTCGTCATCAACGGCACTGTGTACTCAGTGGGCAGCTGCTCGCCCGACGGTCAATGCGATGCGACCGGTGCGCCAGTCCTCAACGGTCAGCCGCCGCAGACCAATCCGCCGTGGGACTTCAGCGACTTCCGGCCGGACGGCGCCATTGCGCGGTCGTTGGGCAGCGCCTATCACTACATCAGCGGCAATCTCAATTCGTTGGCGGCGGGCGACGGGGTGTACTACGTGACCGGCAATGTCCAGATCAACGGCGCGGGTCCGAACCGCGTGACCATCGTGTCGCAGGGCACGCAGAAATACAACGGCACCGTCAACCTGTCGGCGTACTATCACAACCTGTTGTTCTTCTCGAATTCCGACAACACCAGCCAGGGCGCGATTCAGGTGGCCGCGTCCGATTCGGTGTGGCAAGGGCTGATCTACGCGCCGAACGGCGACGTCAACTTCAGCGCGGCTCGTAACCTGGGTGTCAGCGGCGCGATCTTTGCCCGGTCGGTCAGCGCCAGCGGCTCGCAGTTAACCATCAACTACGATCCCGCCGTATGTCCGCCCACGCGCGCGCGCGTTATTCTGCTGAAGTAACTGCCAACGGCCCCTGGGTACGTTGGCCGATCCATATCGTTAGTAGCGGGCCGCCGAAACGTTAATCGTCGGCGGCTCGTTTTTTTGAATGCGATCGATTAAGCGGACCGCTGCCCAAGAAGTCCGGTGAGGTCAGTCATTCCCGCGTGCTTTAAGCGGGCAGCCAGGTGCTTAACAGCAAGACTGATTAGCCGTTAGCCAGGTTGCCCGCTAACGGCTTGCGGGCCTGACGTTTAGGCCGACTTTGCTCGGCACATGTGACTCGCATTTGTTTTAAGAAGGGATCACCATGAACCACCTGCGAAAATTCTCGCCGCTCTTGATCGGATTGAGTTTGGCGCTCGGAGTGTTGCTGCTGCTGCGCGCTCCGCGCACGAACGCCGCGCCGGACAGCCGCACGGTGACGCTAACGCAAACCACGCTCGACGATTTCAACCGCGGCGCGTTTCTGCAAACGGGCATGACGCGCCTGGGCGATGGCGAAGTGACGCTGCTGCGGCTGGGCATTGCCGGCGCATGGTTGACCAACACCAACTCGACCGGGTTTGTGCCGCGCTTTGAGCATGCGGCGGTGGCCTATCACAATCGCCTGTATGTGTTTGGCGGACGCACCAGCACCGGCACGACGCGCTCGATCCAATATGCGACCGTCAACTCGACGACACACGACGTGAGCACCTGGCTTACGGCCACGGCGATGCTGCCGACCAACGTCTACACGTTTACGATGGGCAACGCCGGGGTTAAAGGCCAAGCGGCGGTGATGTTGAACGATCGGGTGTATCTGTTAGGCGGCGATGATGGCCTATTGCAGCACTACTACGCCACGGTCGCGTTTGTCACCATCGATCCGGATACTGGCGATGTGATCACCGTCACCGCCACCGCGCCGCTGCCCGAACCGTTGAGCGATGGGCAAGCGGTGGTGCTGGGCAATCGCCTGTACTATCTGGGCGGTCGTTCGCCGGGCGGGCCGGTAGCCAATCAAGGCAGTAACGAGGTCTACTACGCCGAACCCGATCCGGCGACGGGCCAGATCTCCACGTGGCACACCGCCACCGCTGGGCTGCCGTACAAAACTTACAATCAAATGGCCGTGGCCACCGTCAACGATCGTCTCTATTCGATGGCGGGCGTCAGCGTGACGACGGTGGGCGGCGGCGGCATCGTGCCCGATGTGTATTACGCGCAGCCGTTGACGGCCACCGGCGATATCACCGGCTGGCTGACCACCAACGCCATGCCGCGCAACATCTTTGCAGGCGCGGCCGTCTCGTTTGGCGGGCAGCTTTACGCGATCGGCGGCGCGCTGGACGGCATTTCCAACGCGTCGAATCTGGTGTTCTCCGCGCTCGATCGCGCGGCGGGCGGGGTTAGCAGTTGGCCAGGCAGCAGCGCGATTACACCGCCGCGCCTGCTGCACACCGCCGTTATCAACAACGATGGGTGGATCTACGTCATCGGTGGTTCGACGGGCAGCAACCAACCGATCGAGACCAACATCATCAACGCCGGGGCGACAGCGGGCGAGGACGGTTCGGGTTACGTGGACGACGGCTCGTTCACTGCGCTGCCCTTTGACATGGAGAAGAATTATCCGTTGACGCAGTTGAGTTGGACCGTCAACTTGCCCGATCCCAACGTGGTCACCGCGACGCTGCGCTATCGCTATCGGGTGGACGGCGGCGCGTACTCGGCGTGGTCGGCGCAGTATCCGGCGCAATTTGCCGCCGGTGTCTCGACCACCACGCTGCCGCTGGCGATCACCGCCCGCTACGTGCAGTATCAAGTGTTCTTCACGACGACGAACACCACCCTCTCGCCCATTCTGTCGCGCGTGGATTTGCACTACATCGCGCCGGAGCCGCCGCTGTTCTTGAAGACCGCCAATCCAGCCGGGGGCAGCGTAGTCGCCGAAGGCGAGCGCATCGTCTACACGCTGACGTTTCAGAACAAGGCCGACCTGATCTTGCACAACACCTTCATCACCGACGTCGTCCCAGCGCGCACCACGTATGTGCCCGGCTCGATCTTTGCCTCGCCGGGCATCACCCTGCACGCGGAAAACGCGCCGAATATCTACTGGGAGATTGGCCCGCTGGCCCCGCAAGCCGGCGGCAGCGTGGGCTTTGCCGTGACGGTCGATCCGGGCTTGAAGTATGGCGACGTCATTCGCAACAACGCCACGCTGGATAGCAGCGAACTCATCGCGCATTCGCCCACGGTGGTGCACAGTGTCGGTGCGCCGTACAAACTCAGCGTGTCGCACAGCACCTCGGCCCCCGGTCAAACGCGCGGCCAGGCCCAGCCGGGCGATCTGATCACGTACACGCTGATCTACACCAACCCGCCCACCCATCAACCCCTGACGGGCGTCGTCATTACCGATCAGCTGCCCGTCTCGATCACGTACGTGACCAGCCTGGGTACGCCCGCGCCCACACTCAATCAGGGCCGCTTGTACTGGACGATCGGGTCCGTGCCGACCAACACCGTCAAGACCTTGCAATTCGTCGGCCGCATCCTCACCTCGACGACGCAAGCGCCCGACGGCGGCGAGATTGTCAACGTCGCGCAGTTTGGCGGGACCGGCCTCAAGACGATTGACAGCCAACCCGATCGGGTGCCGATCCGTTATCGGTTTGATCTCAAACTCAGTCTGACGTCCAGCCGGACAAAAGCCCCGCCCGGCGAACTCATCACCTACACGCTGCGCCTGACCAACGTCACCGCGCTGCCGATCACGGCGACGAACATTCAAGTCGTGGACTATCTTGAACCCGGCCTGCCTGATTTCGCGCCGCCGCACGTGTTAGCGTGCGCCGCGCCCTGTACGGGCTGGACCTTAGTCGGCGACGATGTCGATGGCAACACGCTCTATGTGGCGCTCATTCCGCAGCTTGGCCCCAATCAAACTACGCAGTTGACGTTTGTGGCGCAAGTCTCGCCGACGCTGGCCGCGCAAGCGCCGAATGTGCTGGCGGTGGCCAATTACGCCGAAGCGCAGGCCGATAGCGCGCACGGCGTCGAAATAGATCCCAGCAATCAAGGCGAAGAGAAGCGGGTAGTGGTGGCCGGGCCGGACCTGGCCATCAACGCCTTGACCATTGGCAGCCATTGGCGCACCACCAAGCAGCCCATCACCTTTTACGCGTCGGTGAGCAATCAAGGCTTTGCGCCGACCACTGCCGCCGATGGCACCGGTTGGTTTGGCGTGGATATCTACGTTAAACCGGTCGGCGCGGCTGCGCCGCTGGGCCCCGGCGATCGCTATCTGGGCGGCTGCCCCACGTTGACGTTCGATTGTCCCGCCACCTTCCGCGCCGCGTACTATCGGGTGGCCAAGTTCTACACCACAACCGTTGGTCTGGGCGGCCTGGGGGTGAATGAAACGTGGCCGCTAACGTTCTCAGTGCCCATCACGCCCACCGGCTCGTACTGGGTTTATCTTCAAGCCGATACGCACGGTTCGCCGTATGGCACGGCCAACAGCACCGGCGCGCATGGCCGCATAGTGGAAGGCGATGAAGCCAACAACATCTTTGGCCCGGTGCTCGTGACCATCGGCCAGGGCGATGTGTATCTGCCGTTGATCCGGCGGTAAGGGCGGGCGCAGCTAGCCGCGCACCGCCGACCTCTTGTATAATAACGCCGCTCAACTTCATCAGGTGGCGAGACAAGATGCGTGTCCTGGTTCTGCAACACGAATTGAATGACGGCCCCGGTTATCTGGGTGACGCGCTGACGAAGCGCGGCGCGGTGCTGGAGGTGGTGCGGCTCGATCGGGGGGAGGCGCTCCCTGCGTTCGAACCGTTCGATCTGCTGCTCATCATGGGCGGCGAGATGAACGTGTATGCGGACGATCGACATCCGTG
This sequence comes from Anaerolineae bacterium, assembly GCA_046328575.1. Taxonomy (GTDB): domain Bacteria; phylum Chloroflexota; class Anaerolineae; order Fen-1058; family Fen-1058; genus JAGOBP01. The sequence continues at coordinate 2,170 of JAXLWI010000009.1, read as the reverse complement.
GTTGATCGACGAAACACGCGTCATTCGCGCGGCAGTGGCGGCGGACAAGGCGATCTTGGGTGTGTGCCTGGGCGGGCAGTTATTGGCCAAGGCGCTGGACGCCACAGTGCGGGTGGGCGGCGCGTCCGAGGTGGGACTGGTGCCGTTGACGTTGACGGCCGACGGCCAGACCGATCCGCTGTTTGCGAACCTGCCCGCGCTGGCCGCGGTGGAATGGCACGACGATACCTTTGAGATTCCAGACGGCGCGGTGCGGCTGGTCAGTTCCACGGCGTGCGCCAACCAGGCGTTTCGCTACGGCACGCGTGCCTATGGTCTGCAATTTCATCCCGAAGTGTCCCCGGCTATGCTGCGGAGTTGGTTCGCCGGTTTCTCCAAGCAACCAGCCAATGCCGCCGATTTTCAGGCCGCAGTGGATGCGAACGAGGCGGCGCTGCGCGCTCAAGCCGAGCGCTTGATCGACAACTTCCTCGCCGCCACCGGACTGGCGTAATCATCGGCCCCGCTGCACAGCGGCAGGCTCGCCATCGTGGCCGCGTCACGCCCGAGCAAACGGGCGTCCACCGCGCCCGCAACCTCACTGGCTTGCTGGAACTTATCGCGCCCCGCGTTCGTCACGATAAGTGAAACGGCGAACAAAGAAGTTCGCCACTCACTTATGGAGAAGAACATGATTCGCAACTTGTGGTTAATGCTGTTCATCGCGTTGGGGCTGATGGTTTCGCTGGCCGGTTGTCAGGCTCCCGTAACCCCCACGCCGCAACCCAATCTGCCTAATCCAGCGTCCGTTTATTGCGAAAAGAACGGCGGCCAACTCGATCTGCGCACCGCTGCGTCGGGCGCGGTATCGGGGGTGTGCATCTTCCCCGACAAAAGCGAATGCGACGAATGGGCCTACTTCCATGGCGAATGCAAACCCGGCGATTCATTACGCGCGCCCGCCCCAGCCTCAACACCAGCCGCCAATCTGCCGAATCCGGCATCCGTCTATTGCGGCGATCACGGCGGTAAACTCCAGATCGTCACTGCGACGGATGGCAGTCAAAGCGGCGTATGTGTCTTTCCCAACGGCAGCACCTGCGATGAGTGGGCCTACTTCCGCGGCGAGTGCGCCCCGGCCAAGTAACGCCGCGCGCTGCTCCCTAACCGTTCGGCTTGCAGGTTGACACCCACATACCTTCTGCTCCCCGACCGCGTCCTTGCGCAGCACCCTTTAGGGCCGCGGTCGGGACTGGTTTAGTTGTCCTTCACCCGCCTTCCGCCTGTTCTGCTCCCCGTCCGCGTTTCCGCGGTCGGGTGTGATACCGCGTCCACGCCCCGCACCCTCTCCCTTTGGGAGAGGGTTGGGGTGAGGGGGCCAGTCAACCGCTGTTGCCAACAGTGACCAGCCTGCTCGATGCCAGTTCCCCGCATCCTACTGGCAAACCCTAACGCGTACCGCATCCAGCGGACGAAGCATGTCGGGCCGCCTTGCGCCGCGCCGCACAATGAGGACTTAAATCCCGATTATTGCCGCTGCCCCGTATCTTCTGCGACTCGCCCCTCGGTATCACTCATACAGTCGGACGATCCTACCCAATCCGACCGAACCGTGAACCTAGCCAGTCTCACTTCGGCCGGATCAATCGCCGACTTCACATCACACACGTGTGACCTGCGTTCGTACAGCAGTAATCGGCCTTCGGCGGCTGTGAAAACGGCCCGCCGATAGATTATCGTGCGTGGGCGCGCAGGTCGGACAACCGGAGGCGAAGATGGCGGATGCCGATCAACCGATCGATGAAATTGTCTGGGTGGATGAAAACTACAAAGTAGTGACCGAATCGAATCAGACGCGCTTGAAATCGCGCTTCATCTTTGCCGATGGCTCCATCCTCGAACTGAACGTCACCATCAAAGCCCTGGCGTCGGTGCCTGCACATGACAAGCCCGTCTTAGCCAGCGACATCTGGAACCTCACCGATTACGAAGTGCCCGATCCCAACGGTGATATCGCCGTCGCTCGTGCCGATCGGCCCGCCACAGCCACGCGCTGCCGCGCCGACCTCATCGATCGCCTGCGCGATAGCCTGCCCGAACGGCGGAAACAACGCTGCCCGATCTGCCATGGGCGCAAAACCTGTACGCGCTGTTACGGCGCGGGTTGCAGCGATTGCGATCAGCGCGGCCG
>JAXLWI010000089.1:0-14900 GCA_046328575.1 Anaerolineae bacterium | reverse complement strand
GAATGATGCTGGCGCGATCTGGTTACCGGGCGAAGTATTCAGCGACACGACGAATGGCATCACAGTCACAATTCTGTCGTCAACAGCCACCGGCTATATAGTCAAAGTCGAAAACCAATCCTATCCCACGCGTTACTACGTGGCCCCGACCGGATCGGATAGTGCCAACAACTGCACCAACAGCGCGGCGCCGTGCGCCACCGTTCAGCACGCGGTTGATGTGGCCGACGCCGACGGTGAAATTCGTATCTCGGCTGGTACCTACACCGGCGTCAGCACCCGCCTCGGCCTCACGCAGATGGTGTACCTTAGCAAAACCGTGAAACTGTTGGGCGGATACACCACTTCCAACTGGAACACCGCTTACCCGCTGACGCAGACCAGCACGTTGAACGCTCAGGGCCAGGGCCGCGTCATCTACGTTGCCGATGGAAGTCCGCTGATTCAAGGCCTGCGGCTCACGGGCGGCGATACGACGCCGCTAGGTGCACAAGGGACCGATGGTGGCGGGATCTTCCTCGACTACGGAACTACCGCCACCATTCGCAATTGCCAGATCGACAACAACTACGCCGACGATGGTGGCGGGGTTTTTGTACAGCAAAATAACGCGACCTTGGAAGGAAACACCATCATCTCCAACAGCGCCACCTTTGGCGGCGGAGTCATGACCGTGTTTGATACCAGTTCTGTCTTTGGCAACATTTTCCGCGCCAATGACGCCTACCAAGGCGGCGGCTTGTATTTCTACGCAAGCGACGCGCATTTGATCAACAACATCATTGCCGACAATACCGCCAGCAGTCAGGGCAGCGGCATGTATGCGTATAGTAACAGCGCCCTGCAGTTGTGGCACAACACGGTGGCTCATAACGTTGGCAGCGGCGTCTATCTCTACAATAGCACCGCCTCGCTGGTGAACACGATCCTGGCCGGACATACCGTCGGGATTTACGCCTCCACGGGCGGCACGGCGATCTTGACGGCAACGCTGTGGGGCAGCGGCGCATGGGCCAACACCACCGACTCGATCGGCAGCGTCTCGACCGGATCGGTAAACATCCACGGCGATCCCTTCTTCAAATCGTCAGCCACCGGCGACTATCACCTCACGTCCGCCTCCGCCGCGATCAATCAAGGCGTTTCGACCGATGTCACCACAGACATCGACGCCGAAGTGCGACCCAACGGCGCCGCACCCGATCTAGGCGCCGATGAATGGTACAAGCAGATCAACCACGCGCCGCTTACGCCAACGCTTGTTTCGCCTTCGAACGGCGCGACCAACGTGTGGGTTCTGCAGCCGCTCAGTTGGCAAGGCGGCGATCCAGACGGCGATGTCGTCACGTACACCGTGTCTCTCGGCACAAGTAATCCGCCCTTGGCCGTAGGGCAAACTACCTACATGCAGTTCAATCCGAGCCAGTTGCTGACCAGTACTCACTACTACTGGAAAATCACTGCGTCCGACGGCCTCAGCACCACCGTCGGCTCGCTGTGGGATTTCACCACGCGGAACAACGCGATCATTTATCGAGTCTACCTACCGCTGGTGAACAGATAGATCCAGTGTGCGGCCAAACAAAAACCGATCGGCCTTCTCTAACCGATCGGTTTTTGTTTTACCGTGCTCACACCTTAATGCGCGCCGGCGCCGCCGCGTGCCAATCCGCCGGGTGCTTGTTCTTCACGTCCCGGCTTGATCAACGCATAGGCCGCGCCTAACAACGCGCCCATGATGACGGCCCATACCCAGAACGGCAGACTCGAGCCGCCTGTCTGGAACAACGTGCCGCCGATGATGGGCGCAAAGGCATTGGCCGCACTTTGCAGCGCCGAACTAATGCCTAACGTCCCGCCGATTTCACTCGGTTCGATGCGCTTCGTAATCAAGCTGTTAATTGACGGCTGCAAAATGCCGCCCCCAATCGAGGCCGGAATCATCGCGACCAACAACCAGATCAAACCACCTAAGCCATTGTTGCCATCTTCGGGTAAAGCCACTGGCACATTACTCGTCGTCGGCGCTTCATGCGCGCGAATATTGCCGCGCGTCAATTCTGCCGTCAATTCCGCCTTAGAATAGCCGGGCAGCGTTTGCGCGGGCGTCAACGCCGTTAATGCCATACCGATCGCCAGCGTAGCCAGGCCCAAATATACCAACTTCCGATCGCCCCACTTGCGGCTCCATTTGCCGATCAAGCCGCCCTGCACCGCCACTACGATGATGCCCACAAACACAAACAAGATCGAGTTGCCGGACGCATTCATCCCCAATCGATTCAGGGTGAACAACGATAAGATTTGCTCGAAACCGCCAAACGCGATCTGCTGCGCAAACATCAACAACAGCAACAAACCTACTGTCGGATGACCCAACGCCTTGAAAATCGAGCCGATCGAGAAAATGGTCTTGGCCTGATCGGTGCCGCGTTTTTCCGGCCCGTGCGTTTCTTCCAGCCAGAACCACGTCAGCGCGATCGAAATCGCCGAGAATGCCGCCGCCACAAACGCCGGCGCGTGATAATCGTTGCCACTTAGCGAGAGCGACACAAACGCGATGATCGGCCCGACGACAAAGCCCAGCCCAAAAGCCGCACCCAGCAAACCCAAGCCCTGCGTGCGCGTGCGCTCGGTCGTGCTGTCCGTAATCACCGCCTGCGCCGTCGAGATATTCGCGCCGCTCAGACCATCCACAATGCGGGCGATGAACAACAACGGCAGCGCATTCGCCAAGCCTAAAATGATAAAGCCAATAAATGTGCCGATCTGACTGACCAATAGAATCGGTTTGCGGCCATACCGATCGGACAGGCGACCTAACATTGGTGCGCCGATAAACTGCATGATCGGATACGCGGCCCCCAACAACCCGATCGTAAAGGCGTCTGCCTGTAGCGAGGTCGCATACAGCGGCATCAACGGAATGATGATCGTCAACCCCAGCAAATCGACCAGCACGATCACAAAGATCGGCAGAATCTTCTTGAAATCCAATTTATCTTCCGGGTTCACCGGCCCGGTTTGTTCTCGCTTGCGCGCCATGCTATTACCTCGCCCAACCGCCAACCAATGATACGCCCACGACAATAATCAACAGCGACACGACGACGCCCAGCAAGTGGAACTGTGCCTTGCGCTTAGGATCATCGATCTTCTTCGCACGCGCTACAAAGATATGCGCTACCGCTACACCGATGATGTTTGTCACCGCGTGCTCGATCTGCACCATCTCCCATTCACCCAAACCGATGATCAAAATGACGCCGAGCAATACGTTGAGATCTAGCAAACCAGTAAAACCCGACATCAGCCCGCGGTCCATCTTGCTACTCGATCGGCCGCTCATGACCATCACGGCCCGCACCGCGGCGATCACGCCGATCAAGACCACCAACCATCTTACGATCGAATGTATCATTAACACAACACCCATTGAGACTGCCTCCTAAGTTGAATTAGCTCTGTTTGGCTTTACGCTTAAACTGCGCGATGACCTGATCCAGCCAGCGCAGTTCAGCTTCCAGATGAAATTGCTGATGACTCACAATCAGTTGTAAAGAACCACTGTGTTCGGGTACGGCGTTGAGTTCAGCCTGCTTCTCGAGTAAGGCCGCGCGCCGTTCCGCCAGCAGCGGTAGCACATCGTTGGGATCGAGATCATCAGCAAATCCCAGGCCTACGTCGCCGGGGAACTTCGTCTCGATGAAGTCCGCCAGATTTTGACGCAGCATTTTCTGGTACTCGGCCTCACCCTTCGCCGTCACCTTATACACTCGGCGCGGCGGACGATTACCCTCACGTGTTTCCTTCATGGAAATCCAGCCCTGCTTCGCCATCTTGTCCAGCAGGAAATACGCGGTTGGCTTCTTAAGATCGGTGCAGGCGGCCATGTCGCGCTCAATGAACTCGTTGAGCTTGTAGCCGTGCATATTTTCGCGGCGCAGAAAACCCAGCAACAGCAGTTCGCGCTCCATATCCACTCCTGATTAGTCAAAATTGACTAATCAGATAGTAACAGGTCGCAGCGCACTTGTCAAGGGAGAAATTACTGGAGGAGAGGTAGGAAGTAGGAAACAAAATACAAGAACTTGCGACTACGGCTTACTGTCTATATCTTGCACCCTGTATCTTGCCTCATTTTCGGTGGCGTGCTTCGAGTTCAGCCTCGACCTGCGCGGGCGTGACACCACGCAGCGCCAGCAACACCCACAAGTGATAAAGCAGATCGGCGCTTTCTTCGACCACACGCTGATCGGATTGCGTCGTTGCCGCGAGGATGACTTCGATCGCCTCTTCGCCCACCTTCTTCACAATTTCGTCGGTACCCGCAGTAAACAACGACGTGGTATACGAACCAGTTTTCGGGTTGGCCTTGCGATCGAGGATGGTGGCATACAAATCACTAAGAATAGTGGACATGCGGGCTCCTTAGAAAAGTGACGAGTGAAAAGTGAAGGTATTTCACTCGTCACTCTTCACTCGTCACTGTGCGATAGAAACAACTCACTTCACCGGTATGACACGCTGGCCCCGCTGGATCGACCAACAGCAAAAGCGTGTCGGCATCACAATCGACGCGCACTTCGCGCACGCGTTGCACGTTGCCGCTCGTCGCGCCCTTGTGCCATAACTCACGGCGACTGCGCGACCAGAAATGCGCCTCGCCCGTGTCGAGCGTCAGGCGCAGTGCCTCGGCGTTCATATAAGCCAGCATCAGCACTTGCTGCGTCGTCGCATCCTGCACAATCGCGGGGGCTAGGCCGCGTTCGTCCCATTTGATGTCTATCATCTTTTACCCTGAAATCTAACCGCAAAGGCGCTAAGACGCGAAGAAGAACTAAAGAAAGTCGTGGCGTCTTCGTGTCTGTGCGGTCATATTATCGGTCTAACTGGCACACCATTCTGTGCCAGATACGTCTTCACTTCCGCAATCGTCAACTGCTGATAGTGAAACAGCGAGGCGGCCAACACCGCTTCGGCCTTGCCAATCGTCACCGCTTCGAAGAAATGTTTCAGCCGCCCTGCTCCTCCCGACGCAATCACCGGAATGTTGACGGCCTCGGCCACCGTGCGAGTGAGTTCCAGATCGAAGCCATTCTGTGTGCCATCTGCTTCCATGCTCGTCAACAGGATTTCGCCCGCGCCGCGTCGTTCGGCTTCACGCGCCCACTCGATCGCGTCGAGACCGGTCGGAGTGCGACCACCGCTAACGACAACTTGCCAAGTTGGAGGTTGGCCGCTTCGCGTGGAGGTTGGATTACGCTTAGCATCAATAGCTACGACGATGGCCTGGGAGCCAGCGAGTTCCGCACCTTGCGTGATCAACTCAGGATTACGCACCGCCGCTGAATTGAGGCTGACCTTATCGGAACCGGCGCGCAGAATCGCGCGGATGTCGTCGAGTGTACGCAGCCCACCGCCGATCGTGAAGGGGATGAAGACCTCATCAGCCACGCGTCGCGCCAACTCCGCCGCCGTGTTACGCGAATCGGAAGTGGCTGTGATGTCGAGAAAGACAAGTTCATCCGCGCCTGCTTTATCATAGATGCGGGCTTGCTCAACGGGATCGCCCGCATCGCGCAGGTTCACAAAGTTCACGCCCTTGACGACGCGGCCATCTTTGATGTCAAGGCACGGAATAATACGCTTGGCTAACATGACTACTCCGCCGCATTCGGCGCGAAATCCGCCCAGAAATCAGCCGGAATCTTGATCGGCTGACCGGTGGCCGGATTGACCCACGCGCAATACGCGTGCACTTGTGCCAGCAGCGCGCCATCGCTCACTCGCTTGATCGAGTAGTAACGCGTGGCTGTGGCACGCCGCGCGCCGTACACCCATGTCGCCACTTCGATCTCATCACCCAGCAACGCAGGCTGCAAATATTCGATACGATTGCGCCGCACGAAGATGGCAAAGTCTGCGGCCAGCATGCGCTTCACCGGCCAGCCATACGCATCCAGAATCGCCATGCCAGCATCATCGGCATACTGCAAATACACCGTATTATTCACATGCCACGCCGTATCGATGTCACGCCACACCACTGTGCGGCGCTGCCTAAAGATCGACTGCGGCTCCGGCGGACGCGGCGGAAAAGCGTCGCGCGGTTCGCTGGGCGGCGGCGTGCCTTCCGGCCAAAACGCCGCGATCATCTCCGGCGGCACTTGCGTGGGGCGCTGCGTCGCGTTATCGATGTACACCCAATCGGTGGTGGCACGCGCCGTCAACTCACGCTCACCCGCTTTGCGAAATTCATACGCTCGGCGTGATCGCACGCGCCGAAAATCGGCCACCCACGTTTTCACTTCAAACGTATCGCCATATACCAGCGGCTTCAAGTATTCCACTTCGGTTTCGCGCACCAGCCAATACTGGCCGATTTCATCATAGTGCGCAAAATCATAGCCCGCCGCGGCCGATGCATCGAACGCCGCCTCTTGCATATAACGCACATAGTTCGTGTTGTTGACGTGCCCGTAGGCATCGCATTCGCCAAAGCGCACCCGAAACGTGCGCGTATGGGTCTTCGGCATGATCACCCCAGTTGATTGAATAAGTTGCGCAAATCGATCGCACCCGTATACAACGCCCGTCCGATAATGACGCCCTCGATTTCAGGCTTATTTTCAAGGCTTTTCACGTCCTCGATCGAACTCACGCCGCCCGACGCGATCACTTTCAGACCGGTGGCACGCGCCAACTCGATCGACGCCTGCGCATTCACGCCCGACAGCACCCCATCACGGCCGATGTCCGTGTGCACGATCAATTCCACGCCGCTCGATCGCAACTCCCGCCCGATCGAGATCACGTCGCTGCCGCTATCGCTTTGCCAACCGCGCGTTTTCACCTGTCCGTCGCGCGCATCCAGACCCACGACGATGTGCTTTGCACCGAAGGCCTTAATTGCTTCAATAACAATCGTCGGTTGTTCGATCGCAATCGTGCCCAAGATTACACGCTCGACACCCATAGCCAACACGGCTTCAACATCAGACATCGAGCGCACGCCGCCGCCAAATTGCACGCGCAAGCCCACATCACACAGGGGCTGCAACAAGGCGCGATTCTTTGCCGCCGCACCCGTGTCATCACCAAACGCGCCGTCGAGGTTGACCACGTGCAGCCACGCCGCACCAGCCTCGGCCCAGCGCCGCGCCACCTTCAGCGGATCAGCCTCAAACACCGTCTGCTGATTGGGATCGCCATATTTAAGGCGTACCACTTGGCCGTTGCGAAGATCGATTGCAGGATAGATGTTCATAACGATTAACGAGTAACGAGCAACGAGTATTTTCCTTTACTCATTACTCGTTACTCATTAGCCAGCCATCTCCAAGAAATTTTGCAACAACCTCAGCCCCACTGCCTGGCTTTTTTCCGGGTGAAATTGCAGGCCGCAGATGTTGCCTCGCCCCACGATGGACGCGAACGGCCCGCCGTAATCCGTTGTCGCGATGACGATGTCGCGCTGTTCAGGATACACGGCATACGAATGCACAAAGTAGGCATATGAACCTGATTCAACGCCGTTGACTAAAGGATGCGCACGCACTAGATCGAGTTGATTCCAGCCCATGTGGGGGATTTTTAACGAGTCCCTCAGGGAGGCTTCGCGCTGACGAATAACGAGTGACGAGTGAGGCGCATCCTGCAGCTTGATTTTTGTCACATGGCCGGGCAATAGGCCCAAGCCTTCCGTGTCACCTAATTCGTCGCTCGATTCAAAGAGCAGTTGCATACCCAGGCAAATGCCGATGAGAGGCTTACCAGCGATCACCGCTTGTTTGATCGGCTCGATCAGGCCGCGCGCGTGCAGACCAGCCATGCCCGCCCGAAACGCGCCCACACCGGGCAGGATCAACCGATCGGCCTGCGCCAACTGATCGGGCGTGTCGATCAACGTCACCTCAACGCCCAGATGAGCGAAAGCCTTTTGAACGGATCGAAGGTTGCTAATGCCGTAGTCAATTAGAGCAATCATAGCCTTGCGAAATGAGTAACCAGTAACGAGTAACTGCTTTCACTCATCAGTGCGAAGCCTCCCCGCGGGACTCGCCACTCGTCAGAGAGTTCCTTTCGTTGACGGTATCACGCCCGCCCGTCTCGCATCCACCAGCGTCGCCGCATCGAGGGCGCGGCCCAGTGCTTTGAACAACGCCTCGGCCTGATGATGATCATCGCGGCCATATTCAACGTGCGCATGCAAATTGAGGCGCGCATTGAAAGCGAAGGATTCCAGGAAGTGCGCAATCAACGTCGTCGGCAACAGACCGATCGAGGGTGTGTGCCAATCGGCCGAGATCACCGCATACGGTCGCCCGCTTAGATCGATCGCCACAAAGGCCAGCGCTTCATCCATCGGCACGGTCGCACTCCCCATCCGCACGATGCCTTTGCGATCACCCAGCGCTTGATCGAACGCTTGCCCCAGCACGATGGCGACATCTTCCACGGTGTGATGCGCGTCGATGTCCAGATCACCTATCGCCTTGATTTCAAGGTCAAACAGGCCGTGAACCGCGATATGCCACAGCATGTGATCGAGAAAGCCCACGCCCGTCGAAACGTCGCAGTGCCCGATTCCATCTACATTCAGACTCAACTGAATGTCCGTTTCACTTGTTTTGCGCTGAATACTTGCTGCCCGCTGTTTGCTCATCAGTGCGAAGCCTCCCCGCGGGACTCGTCACTCGTCACGTTTGCCAACGCGGCCACCAGCGCATCCGTCTGTTCCGGCTTGCCCACGCTGATGCGGATGCAGTTCTGCAAGCCCGGTTTGTCGAAGTAACGCACCAACACGCCCTGCTGCTCTAGTGCTTGCTTCAACTGTTTCGCGTCGCGATCGATCACGCGGCACAAGATAAAGTTCGATTGAGTAGGATACGGCTTCAGGAAAGTAAACTCGTTGAGTTTACGCCACAATCGATCGCGTTCGGCCACCAACCGATCGACATTCGTCCGCAAATACGGTTGATCGTTCAGTGACGCCAGTGCCGCGATGGATGCCGCGACGTTGACATTATACGGCTGTTTGATCTTCCACAGGTGCGGCAGCAACCAATCGGGAAATGCACCGTAACCCACGCGCAAGCCCGCCAACGCGGCCAACTTGCTGAACGTGCGCAGCACGACGAGGTTAGGATAGTCCAGCGTCCATGCGATGTGGCCCGCTTCACCTAACCTGCCGCGAGCCGCAAACTCGATGTAGGCCTCATCCAGCACAACTAACACCGGCAACTTCAGCAATCGACGCAGATCATCATCGTTGATGACTGAACCATCGGGATTGTTGGGCGAACACACAAACAGCACCTTGGCGCGCCGCTCCGATTTCACCGCTTGTTCAATCGCCGCAATATCCAAAGAGAAGTCTTCTCGTCGCGGCACAGCCACATACTTAGCCGCATTCACCGCCGACGAAAACGGATACATACCAAAGGACGGCGGACAATCGATCACCACATCGCCGGGTTCGATGACAGCGCGCAAAATCAGATCGATCAGCTCATCCGCACCGGCGCCTGCCAGCAATCGTGCGACAGGCATCCCCGTGAACTTCGCTAATTCTTCACGCAAGGCCGTTGAATCAGGATCAGGATAGATGTGCATGAACGGCGCTCTCGCCAGCGCCTCGCGCACCTTAGGCGAGGGGCCGTACGGATTTTCATTCGCGTCCATCTTTACGATTTGATCAGGCGTGCGCTTGAGTTTCTGCGACAAGACCTCGAATGGCAAAATGGGCGTATATGGTTTCATCGCCGCGATGTCAGGCCGCACGAAATTCACCACAGAGGACATGGGGTTACGTGTAAATTCCTTTGCGCTCTTTGGGTCTTCGCGGTTTGATTCAGTCCTCAGCAGCGCCGCCGTTGCGTGACCGTCCAGTTGCTCCGCAAAAGCGATGCGTGCTGCTTGCTCACTCAAAACCGCCGAGGATTCATCATCCAACGCAATCAAGCTCGTAATCCGCACGAAATCCAGCGCATTCAGCGGCGAAGCGAAACGCGCCGTGCCGCCCGTCGGCATGGTGTGACTCGGTCCGGCCACATAATCGCCCAGCACTTCAAACGAGCGTTCGCCGATGAACAGGCCGCCTGCATGCGAGATCATTGCCTCATATTTCGCGGGATTTTCCACCGCTAAACACATGTGCTCAGGCGCATACTCGTCCGCCAAGCGCACGGCCTCATCGAGATCACGCGTGATCACAATACCGCCCTGCCCCTGCATCGAAGTCGCGATGATGGCCGATCTCGTACGCTCTTCCATTTGCCGCGCCACTTCGATTTGCACTTTTTCCGCCAGCGCCGTTGACGGCGTAAACAAAATCGCCGACGCCAACACGTCGTGCTCGGCCTGCGCGATCAGATCAGCCGCCACCCATTCGGCATCCGCCGAATCGTCGGCAATTACCACGGTCTCAGTCGGACCAGCAAGGCCATCGAGACCCACCAGACCAAAAACTTGTTGCTTCGCTAAAGTCACAAACAAATTGCCCGGGCCGACAATCTTATCCACACGCGGAATCGACTCGGTGCCATACGCCAAGGCCGCAATCGCTTGTGCGCCGCCCAATGTGTAAATCGTGTCGATGCCCGCGATATGCGCCGCGGCCAAAATCACGTCCGATACTTGGCCTGTGCCGCGCTGCGGCGGCGTGACGACGACGACATCTTGCACACCCGCCACTTGCGCCGGAATCGCGCTCATCAACAATGTCGACGGCAGCGGCGCCGTGCCGCCCGGCACATACACGCCCACGCGGCTCAATGGCGTCATTTTTTGGCCTAAAATCCCGCCCATTTCAGTAGTCGTCCAAGACGGCAACGGTTGATGTTGATGGAAACGTCGCACGCGATCAGCCGCAAAGGTCAATGATTCGAGCAACTCACGCGGCAAACGATCAGCGGCGGCGGCCAACTGCGTCCGATCGATCTTCAAGCCTTCGAGGCTCACGCCATCGATGCGTAACGTCCAGTCGCGCAGAGCTATGTCGCCGCGCGCGCGCACATCGGCCAGAATTTCAGCCACGGCTTCGGCAGGCGACACCTCACGGCCAAAGATGCGGCGCAAGCCTTGTTTCATAGACTCTGGCAGCGGCATCTCGGTCTTGACGCGATTGAGGAGGGTGGTTTGAGCATCGGAAACAGAAAAAATCTTCAACATGAGTCACTCCATGATGAGTGACGAGTAACGAGTGACGAGTGAACAGCCAATCACTTATCACTCGTTACTCGTCATGCCTCTCGCAACAGTTTCAACAATTGTGTATATCTCGGCGGCTCTTCTTCAAAGATGTACGTCACTGGCGTGACGACGACACCGCTGCCGCCGATGGCGCGCAGTTCGGTGATGGTGGGCATCAAGCGGTCTTTGCGCACGACGATGTTCACATCGAACCACGATCGATCTTCGCGTGTGACGACGGGTGAAATGGTGGGGCCTTGCAAGCCACTGAGGTGCGGCTGCGCCAACATGGCCTGCGCGATGGCTTCGGGCGATTCGCCGCGCATGTTGGCAAAGACCAGATAACTGCCCTGCGCGCGCAAATGCGCCTCGATAAATTCCAGCAATTGACGTGCCACCGCTAATACTTCGGGACGCTGTTGCAGGGCCGATCGATTGGCGATAAGCACGGCCTGTGATTTCAAGATCACGCCATCGGCCAGCGGGCGCAAACGATTGTCGCGCAAGGTCGTGCCCGTTGACACGAGATCGGCGATCAAGTCCGCGTAACCGATCGTGGGGGCGACTTCCAACGTGCCTTCACTATCGATCAGTTTCACATCCGATAGGCCATGCTGCGCGAGGAAGGCGCGCGTGAGGTTGGGGTACTTGGTCGCCACGCGGAGTCGATCGGGTTGACGTGATTGCCGCGCCACGAGGTCGCTTACGCTCGAGACATCGTCCCACAGTTCAGGCACGGCCAACGCCAACGAACATGATCCAAAACCGAGCGCTTCATGCAAGATAATGATATCGTCGCCGTCGCCGCGCTTCTCTTCAACGGCGTCCAGTCCGGCGATGCCAAAGTCCAGACTGCCCTGCCGCACGCCCACGACGATGTCGCCGGGCCGTTGAAACAGCACGGACAGATCGGGCACGGCAGGCACGGTGGCCTGATATTGGCGCGGATTGGGTTTGTAGATGCCCAGACCGCACGCCTCGAGAAACGCCAGCGATTCAGGCTCTAAGCGCCCTTTGGAAGGCAAAGCAAAACGAATATCAGTGCGTAACATACTAACCTCTTGAAAAATAAAACGCCCCTCGAAAGATCGAAGGGCGTTAGCTCAAACAACTTCAGGCGCGATCAGGCGAACCTTCGATCAAGGGCGGAGGTTGCATGATGGTGATGCGCCACAACGGTGTAGGTCTTCATCGTACGAAACTTTATCATACGGGTTTGAATCCGTCAATCGGCAATCTGCACAAGGCGCGGCCCCAATCGACACGGCAATCCTGCTCAATAATGCACAACGGCGGCTCTGATCAAAATCAGAGCCGCCGTTAGCAGTTGAATTAGGCGCGATGCTTACTTCTCCAGTGCACCTGCTTTGATCCAGTCGGTGACTTGCTGAAGCTCAGTCAAGTTCAGCTGCCCAAAGTGCGGAGCGCTCTGGATCTTGATCAACAAACTGGCAGCCGGATCATTCGGCACGATGACGGCGCCATCTTTGCCGCCCTTCATTGCCGCGGCATAAGTTAATAGGTTTAGATCGGCCATCGCCGTTTCGTTGTGGCAAGCGCCGCAGCGTGCTGTGAAGATGGCTTGAACGGTATCGTTATAGGTGAGCTTGTCAGTCGCGACTGGTGCCGCCGCACCCGGCGTAGGTTGCGGTGTGGCCGTTGCCACTGGAGTTGGCATGGGCGTCGGCGTCGGCGGAATCTGGCTTTGGATCACCGTCTGCAGTGCGGGCGCATCGAGGTTGGCGTACGTCCACGTGTTGCCGTGGCAGCCGCTGTTGGAGCAGAAGGAACTGTTGTCCTTACCGCCTGCGTTCTGAGTGGTATGGCAGGTCGCACAGGCCGGATTGAACGCCTTGTAGTGCATCGCCATCCAGTTGGAGTTCAGGTGCGTTTGGGGCTCAGGCCCGCGGCTGATCTCGATGTTGGCGACAAACTTGTCGGGGCCGACGACGACCGGCACGTTGTGACACAGGTTGCATTCCATCGGGATGGCTTGCTGCTGGTTATTGAAATGTTGGCCGTCGTGGCAGCGAAAACAACCAGGCGAGAAGCGATGCCCGACATTGTTGGGATGTGTCGCCCAATCATCTTTTTGATCAGGAAAGAAGCTCTGCTTGTAGGTGTCTTGCAGTGTTGAAATCACGCCGTCGATTTGCGCACTATTAGCCGCGTAGAACTCAGGATAGGTGGTTTGATAGAATCCCTTCAACGTGGCGATGTTGTCCAGCGCGACTTGGGTTGACGGATATGTTTGACTGAGCACCTCGGCCGCTTTAAGCCGGATTTCAGGGATCTTGGGCGAGATGATATTGGTCGCCATTAGCTGATCGATCGCATCCGTGGGCGGCATGATCAGGTGCGTGATGCGATTGTGGCACGTCATGCAATCCATCTCTTTCAGCTTGGACGTATCGATCTTGGTGGTGTCAAAGTTCGTATTGACATCGTAGTAATCGGTCGACGTGCCGTCGTCATTCATCACCCGCACAAACGGGATATCCTGATCGAGTTCATCGGTTGCCAGATAGTAGACTTTGCTTTGAATATGCCAGTGGATGCCTTTGCCCAGTCCTTGCCGTTTGTTGCCGCCGCCCGTCTTCAGCGTGAGGAAGATGCTGGTCGGCGTGTTATTGACATCCGTGCCGAAACGCTTGATCTCTTTTAAGCTGTCCGACGCAAACTTATCCGGCGAGTGACAGCGCTCGCACGTTTCGCGCGCGGGCCGCATGTCTTCGGCCATGATGGGGTATTTGTAGGTCGTGAAGACCGTGGCGAACACATGCTTCACGTCGCCCGCTTTGCGCAGCACAAAGCCACCACCCATAAAGTCGCGGCCGATGTGGCACTCAACGCACAGAATGCGAGCGTGGGGCGACACTTGATAAGCGGTGTATTCCGGCGGCATGGTGTGGCAGGTGGTGCCACAGAACTGCGGGGAGTTGGTGTATTCCCAGGCAGCTGATCCGCCTGAAAACACCACGACGACAACTGCGGCCAGGGTGGCCCACGGCAGCAGTTTGCGCCACAGATGAGCTGTGGACGGCGGCACGAAGAACCGTCTGATCGCCTGCTTGATGCGCTTCATCCTCTCCTCCAAAAATGAAACAGCGTTGGGCAAGATAAACAGCTTCGGACAACAGCAAGGCTGCCTTTACACCCCACCCGCCCTGTAGGCCAAGGCAGGTGGGGATGGCTAAAACAGTGTGCAGATGTTAGTTCATCGATATCACTTCAATCATTAGTCAGGCACCGGCGTCGGGAAGTCAGTAGGTGTCGGCGTCATGAACGGCGTCGGAGTAGCTGTGGGGGCCAGGGTCGGCGTTGGCCCAACGGCCGTTGGCGTCGCTCCCGGAGCCGCAGGCGCGGCTACCGGCGCAGCCGTTTCCGGCGCGCCAGCCTTGATCCACTCGATGATTTTTGCCAGTTCATCGGACGCGAACAGCGCCGCGTGATTGCCGCTCTGTTGGATTTGAATCATGATGCTCTTGTCGGGATTGCCGGGCACAATGGCCGGGCCACTCTTACCGCCCTTCAGAGCATCGGCATAAGTCTTCAGCGACAGACCGCCGAGGTTGCCGGCCACGTGACAAGCCGCACATTTGTCGCCGATGAGTTTATCAACACCATCCTGCCAGACAAAGGTACTGGCCGGCGCCGTGGCACCACCGATCGGCTGTTCCGGCGCACCGGCTTGGATCCACGCG
>JAXLWI010000088.1:0-15215 GCA_046328575.1 Anaerolineae bacterium | reverse complement strand
ATAAACCCTTCGCGTCTTCGCGCCTTGGCGGTTAATTCTTTTCGATGTACTCCCGATAGAGTTTCACCGTGTTGCGCGCCGGATCACGATAGAACTCAGCGGGCGACATGGGTAAATCGATCGATCGGGTGGCCGCTTTCACGATCGGTTGAGTGGCGGCGAAATCGCGCATGATTTTCGCGTGTGGCTTGATCGATCCATCGGGCCGAATCAAACCGAAGTGGCGTTCGTGCCGTGCTTCATCGCATGGCGGTTGATTCCACAACGCTTCATCGTAATCGGCAAAGCACCACAACAGCGCACCGGTCGCACCGACCTCGACCAACTTCGGCAGCACCGCCGCGATGTATTGCGCGAACTCGTCTTCATTCGCCATGAATTGCGTGCGCGGCTGACCGAACGCTGTCCACGCCCACGTTTCCGACGGGCCGCCATTGGGCGTGGTGCAACCGCCGAACTCTTCCATCAAGGTGGGTTTGCCGCTCAATGCCGAGGTGAGCGCGCAGGTGAACGGCACCACATCCGCATCCAGCGGGCTGCGTGACCACTCCAGATACATCGGATACGCGTGCATCACAGCGAAGTCGGTTTCAGCGAACACCTGATGCGCGAGTAAGCCGTTGTTTTCCAGCAAACTGGCGATGTGTAAACCGCACGTGATGGGATGTGCTTCATCGATCGAGCGGATCAAGTCCGTCATCTCTTTGACCCAGCCATGCCCGATCGACGCGTTGGGCGGCCACGCAAATAAATCTGGCTCGTTGCCCAAGTTCCACAAGCCGATCGCGGGATGTGACTTCAACGCGCCGACGACCGTCTTCAGTAACAAGCGTTCTGCGTTCAACGCGACCGGATCAATGAACGGATTGCGATAGCCGCTCTTCACGACGCGGCCGCCGCTGACGACTTGTCGCACATGCGGCGAGGGCACTTGCTTCGGGCCACCACTCAATAACCACCGCGGCGCCCAGTTGGGGCCGCTCATATGGCCCGTAAAAAACGTGACGTCCAACTGCAAGCCGTTGTCGGCGGCGGCATCACATACGGTAGTCAGTTCATCGAGACGCGCATGCGACACGCTAGCCGCTTCCGGCTGAAAATCATCCCACAACAAAAAGATGCGCATCAACGATAAATTCAGTTCGCGAATGATCGCAAACTCCTCGCGCACTTCGCCGCGATCGAAGTTCGACCACCAGCCCATCGCCTTGCGGCGCGGCCAATAATTCACACCAAGTTTGAAGGGTTGTTGAGTCATGAGTTAACCACCGAGGCACCGTGTTTTTGAGATTTAGAGTACCAAGCGTTCGATGCCGTATCAACGGCATTCGTTGTACCGGAAGCAATCCACCGTGTGATCATTCACCATGCCCGTCGCCTGCATGTGCGCGTACACGATGGTCGAGCCGACAAACTTGAAACCGCGCTTAAGCAAGTCTTTGCTGATGGCATCAGACAACGGCGTCTTGGGCGGAATCTCGCCCATTGACTGCCAAGCATTCTTGATCGGCTTGCCATCCACAAAGCGCCAAACGTACGCATCGAACGAGCCAAATTCGTTTTGCACTTCGATAAAGCGTTTGGCGTTATTGATTGTCGCTTCGATCTTCAAACGGTTGCGAATGATGCCCGCGTTCTTCAGCAATCGCTCCACATCGCGTTGCGTGTAACGCGCCACGCGCGCCACCTCGAAGTTGTGAAACGCCGCGCGAAAATTCTCGCGCTTGTTTAAGATCGTACTCCACGACAGGCCTGCCTGCATCCCTTCCAGCACCAGAAACTCGAACAACTTCTGCTCGTCGTGTAACGGCACGCCCCACTCGGTATCGTGATACTCGATCATCAATGGATTACTACTGCCCCAGGCACAACGATTCATGCCACCTCCAACCACTTTGCTTCTCGGGTCTATCTTTGGCTGACCGGAATTACCAAGCGCAGCGACGTATGCGTCGCCGAAAACGACACGACCTTATTATCGACCAATCCTGCTGTCTTCGCCGCTGCGATCACATCCACGTCCTTGATCTTAGCCGACTTGCCTTTCAGCGATACGACCCAAATGCCGCCGTTACTGACCAGATACGTTTTCAAGCGCGCGAGTTGCTGAAGTTCCGATAAACTATCGGCGGCGAAGAAGATCAAGTCACTGTCTTTGCGTAAGCGGCCTTTCACGGTATCCGCCGCCCGATCGATCAGCTGCGCCCAAAAGTCCTCGTCGCCTACGCCGATCACCGAAATCCGGTGAAACGGTTTCACGCCCAATTTATCGAGCAGCGGTTTGGTCGAAATCTTCTCTTCGCGCTTCACTTTTCGCTCGCCACTCATCACGCAGCCCGCGTCAGATTGTACACCAGGTAAATCGCGCTCAACCACATGATGACGGCCGAGGCGCGATTCAGCCACTTGCGCACCACATCGAACGACCCGACGACGCGGCCAACCACCGCCAATCCGAAGAACCACAGCCACGAATTGAGGACACACGCGAGGGTGAACGCGAACCGATCGGTGTTGAGATAGGCCAGCGAACTCGTGCCGATCACGCCGATCGTGTCCAAAATCGCGTGCGGATTCAGCAACGACACCGACAGCGCAAACACAATCTGTCGCTTGATCGGCCACAGATGCGCCGCCTGATCGATCGTGGTCTTGCCATCCGAACGCCACGTCATCCAGCCGATGTAGAGCAGAAAGCCCACGCCCACTACGCCGAGGATGAGTTTGATCCACGGCACGGTCAGCACCACTGTCGAAACACCCAGCACCGCGATCGTGATCAGCAGCGTATCGCAGATGGCTGCTGCAATCACCACCGGTAGCGCTCGTCGCAACTTCGGCTGCGTCGCGCCCTGCGAAAACACAAACACATTCTGTGGTCCTAGTGGCAAAATTAGGCCAAATGACAGCAGGTAACCGTGTACAAACGCTGAGATCATAGCGATCGAACTAGCGCACTATTGAACTAAGCACCCACAACGCGATCATGCCGACCGCAATCGTCAGCAACACATTCTTCGTGCGCCACGCCACAACAGTGGCGAGTACGCCCGCGATCAACCGCGCATTGCCCAGCGACAAATTGAACTGACCACCGGGCATCAACAGTTCCGGCGCAACAATTGCCGACAGCACCGCCGGCGGCACAAAGCGCAGCGCGCGCTGCACAACAAGGGGAATCTCGACACGGCCTAACAACACGATCGGCAGCAGACGAATGCCAAACGTGACGACGCCCATCGCAATGATGATTAGCCAGTAGTTCATTCTGAGCCCGTCGCTTCCGGCGTGACCAGTGATTGATTCGGCCGCGCTTCGAGCACCATGCCGACAAGGATGCCAATCAACGCCGCGGCCATGAGGCCCAATTTATACGGCAATACCGAACCAAGGATAGCGACTGCGCTCGCCGCGATGGCCGCGCCAGTGCTGGCACGATCCTTCAAGCGCGGCACTACCAACGCGATAAAGGTCAGCGCCAGCGTGAAATCTAGCCCCCAACTATCGGGCACTTGCGCGCCGAAAAAGATACCTACTGCTGTGCTCGCTTGCCACGTACTCCACAACGCGAGGCCCGCCCCAAAGTAATACCAGTGCTTGTGCTCAATGGAGATGTCTGTTTGTTCGTAATGCGTAATCGTGACGGCGTAGGCCTCATCGGTGAGCAGATAAGCCAGCAGCACTTTCCAGCGCGCGCGCAGCGGCTTGACGAACGGCGCGACCGAGGCGCTGTACAACGCGTGCCGCAAGTTGACCACGAACGTCGTCAAGACGATCACCACGCCGGGCGTGCCGACTGCCATCAATTGCTGTCCCACAAATTGCGACGACCCGGCAAATACAATCGCTGACATGGCCTGTGCCACATCGACGGGCAGATGCGCCTGCGTGATGGCCAATACGCCGTAAATCAAGCCAAACGGAATCACGCCGAGCAGAATAGGCAGCTCGGCGCGGACGCCAGCGAAAAACTCAGATCGCGGTGAAGTGGTCAATTGTCGTTACTCAAGGCTGCTCAGATTGATTGGTGTATTCGGCCGGTGCGAAAAACACCAGCACGGTCAAATCTTCGGCGATCGAATGGAAGCGATGTTCGACGTTGGCCGCCACAAACACGATCGAGCCGGGACCAACCGATCGGTCTTCGTCGCCGACCTTGATCTGCGCCCGTCCGCTCACCACATAGTACACTTCGTCTTCAGTATGTGGACGCTGTGGATCGACGCCACCCGCAGACAATCGATACACTCCCATCGACAGCGACGGCTTGCGCAAGAACTCATTATACCGTTGACCCGACTGTGCCAATATCGGCAGATCAAACGCTTCCACGGGATCCTCACTTAGCAACAGGCGCAACGCTAGTTACCGGCTTCGCCCTGATTTTCAGGTTCACCACCGCAATACCAGCCACCACCAGCGCCGAACCGAGCACCATATTCCAATCGGGCACTTCGTTCAGGAAGATGATGCCTAAGAACACGCCGACCACTGGAAAAATGTACGTGACCAGTGAGGCGCGCGTCGGTCCCCACACGTTATTGAGGTGGAAGAATAACAGGTAAGCCGCACACAAGCCGAGCAGGCCGAGCCACAACAACGCTAGCCACGTAATCGGTAAGGTGGGCAGCACGATCGGGCGTTCCACGATCGGCGTGATAACAGCCATCAGAATCGCGCCGAAAATCAGGATCATAGTCGATTGAATGACGGGATGTGTGCCACGCAAATAGCGGCGCGAAAACGTCAGCGCCACCGCGTAACTCAACGCCGCGCCTAATACGGCGAGTTGACCCAGTATATCGCCCTGCATGTGCGCTGGATCAAAATCACGCGCGACCAAAATCACCACGCCAATGAAGCCGACGATCAGGCCTGCGATTTTTGGCAGCGTAATCTTCTCGTCGTGCAGCGCAAAATGCGCAATGATAATGATGAACAACGGTTGCGTGCCGTTCAAAATCGCGGCAAGGCTGGAGTCGATTTTCGTTTCGCCCCACGTGATCATTAGAAACGGCAACACCAGATTGAACACACCCATAAACAGGAACTTTAACAGCGTATTGCGATCGCGCGGCAGCGACAACTTCTGCCAGCGCACCACCGCTAATAAACCGATCAAACCAAAAGTGATGCGAAAGAACACCAGCACAAACGGATGCACATCAGCCACTGCGATCTTGATCCACAAAAACGACGAGCCCCAAATCAAGCCTAATATCGTAAAAATCGCCCATTCTTTGGCCTTCATATTAGCCCTCAATCTAACGTTAGCGGCGCGAATGACTTGTTTTAGCAACTGCCCGCCGACTGGCGGGCAGCACGTTTAAGGGCGCATTCTCTTTCAACGCGCGCAGCGCGATCATCGTGACACTGCGTTGCACGGTCAGCTGACTACGAATCCGCCCCAACAGATTTTCCAGATCGCTCGGACTGCCGCACTTGGTCTTCAAGATCAGGCAGTCTTCACCGGCCACGCTGTAACATTCCAACACGTCCGGGTCTTCGCTGACCGCCTTGATTCCGGCGGCATAGCGCTCGTCAAACGCGGCGGTCAAACGGATGAACGCCGTCATCGGCTTGTCCAGCGCCGCCGGATCGATCGTGATCTTGTAGCCACTGATCACGCCGCGCTGCTCCAACTTGCGGATCCGCTCAAACACCGATGGGCCTGTCAAACCCACTTCGGCCGCGATGGCGGCATTCGTCATCCGCGCGTCGTGCTGCAGCAGATCAAGTATCTGGCGATCGATATCGTCGAGTTGGGCACTCACAGCGCGTTCACCACCAGGCTCAATTTCGTCGGAGATTGGCGCGGCGCTTCGCCCAACAGCTCAATCACCACCGGCATGTTGCCCACCGACGAGACCACCGCGTAATCGTGTTTCGGTTGCAGCGCGATTGCTTCGCCGCGCTTCAATACGTGATCGCGGCCGTTCAACGTGATCCACGCCCGCCCCGATCGAACTCGCAGCCCCCGCTGCTTGGCCGTTACCCGATACGTTTCGCGCCCCATCAACATCACCCGCATCACATTCGACGTTTTGTTGCTCATGTCTAACCTCCATTGGCTTTTTCGCTGGTACGCCTATCATTTTATGGCAGTTTTTCGATTTGTCAATACCCATTAGGCGTTGTGACTAAATTCTCTAATCTTATTCGGCAAACTCGCCCCTTCGAGCTGCAACAACCACGCTTTCGTCTGGATGCCGCCGCCGCCCGAATAGCCGTGCAGCGATCCATCCGAACCCAGTACGCGATGGCACGGAATCACGATCGGCACGGGATTATGCCCCAACGCTTGACCCACGGCACGCGAAGCCTGTGGCCGCCCGATCGCTTTGGCGACATCCCCATAGGTCAGCCATTGACCGCGCGGAATCTTCAACGCCGCTGTTAATACCTGCTTTTGAAACGCCGTCATCGTCGTCATGTCCAACGGCAGATCAAACTTAGTGCGCTTACCATCAAGGTATTCGCGTACTTGTTGCATCGCTTCTGCGCACGCTTCACGTGAGCGCACCAGTGTCGCCTTCGTGCGGCGCTGCACCCGATCGACAAAGTTCCGCTCGCCCAGCCCAAAGTCCAACGCAATCAAACCGCGTTCGCTCACTGCTACATACAAATCACCCACGCGTGAATGTGACACCTTATCGTAATACACCGTTCGCCCCCTCGCCCGATCTAACGCCTGTCGTAATTTGGCCTGCGCCTGCTTCGTCACCGCTGCGCTCGGCCCCTTGGCATACACCGCATTCAACGTCTGAATCACCGCATCTCGGTCGTTCATCTCGTCCATGTTTCGCCTCACACTGTTTCTGTTACGAACTGTGTACGCAGTTTCTTCAACGCCTGATACACATTCGCGCGCGCTGCTTCTTCTGTACAGTCCAACGCCGCCGCGATGTCGTCGTAACTCAACTCTTGATATTGCCGCATGATTAACGCTGCGCGCTGTTGATGCGGCAGCGTCTCGACGGCCTGTGCCACCGCCTCGATTAGTTGTCGCTGCTCCACGCGCTCGGGCGGCGAAGATCGATCGGATTCCAGATCGGGATCGAGATCGATCGTGCGCGCGTTGATCCGCCCGCGCTGCTTGACGTGCGTGCGCGCTGTGTTCGTCGCAATCTTGTATAACCACGCCCGATAGTTCGATCCAATCTTCACGCGCGAAAACGATCGATACGCGCGCAAGAACGTCTCTTGCAGACAATCTTCGGCATCGGCCGTGTCCCTCAACAATCGCCACACATAGGCGAAGATTTCGCCGCTGTGCGCCTCTACTAACGCTTCAAAGTCCATGCTTCCTGCTCCACTTGACTTGTCTAACCAATATAACCACGCTCAGGCGATTTTGTGAAATGTAAACAGAGGCACAGTTTGCGCTATGCCTCTGTTTACATGACCAAGTTTTTTTTGAAGAGCCGGAGTGCCTTATGTAGGGTGAATAATAACCATCGCCAGTTTGTGAGCGTACGTTTCCAACTCAGCGCGGCTTGGCGCCGCCGATAGGCCTTCGGCCTTGAAGATCGCCCCAACCATTTGGGGATGTCGCTTAAGTCGGAGCTCCAGAAAATCGGCGATGCGGCTGGGATCAGTTACTGGCTCGGCCAAGCCGGAAAACTGGCGGGCTTTCACCCGCACGCTGACACATGGATTAGCGACGAGATTCTGAAACCAATCCGCGTGCGTGCCCTTGGACGAGCCGAGATAGATCGCACCGTCAATTTCTTCATATTGAAGTGCCGTCGTTCGCGGCAAGCCCGATTTGCGGCCGGTAGTGGTGAGCAGCAACACCAGTCGCCCAACGACAGGACCGAGACCAATCGCATAGAGGGACTTGATCACACGCACACCAGGCGGACGAAGAGACTGGCTTTTCACGTCTAGCTCCTTATCGCTGTCGATAGTAAGCCGACAGTATTTCAGGCGTGATCAGATTCGACGACGAAGCTTTCTGCGTGCAGGTGTAACGCGCGGCAATCTGCCCACGGCGGATCGAATCCTCCAGCGAATAACCATCGAGGACGTAACTGCTGAGAAAACCCACCGCCAGCCCATCGCCCGCGCCGTTCGTGTCGATCACGGGCGTATCCATGTGAACAGGCGCGAAGTAACGCACGCCGTCACGTGTGCCTAGTGCGCAGCCTTGTGCGCCCATGCCCGCCACGACGATCAAATTTGGCTTCCAGTTCAACAGTTCTTCGATCAACGACGCCGGACTGCCGTGATTGGCCGCCGAAAAGAAAATGAAGTCCGCGTAGTTGATGAAGTCTTCGCGATAGCCATCGTGCAGCGTCACCACATCCTGAATATCACACGCAATTTTCACGCCGAGCTCTTTGGCTATGGGCAGCAAGTGCCGCGCCCAGTTAGGGATGTTGAAATGCGCTAGTTTGCTTTCGCCCAGCAACCAGCGGCAGATTGCGCGATCGGGCTGTAGAGTCATGTGACTCTTGCCGTCGTAGAAGTTTTTGCGACGGCCATCACGATACATGAAATTGAGACTGCGACTCGTCCCGGCCAGATCGATGAACACGCCGCTCAGATCGATGCCATCACGCGCGAACTCCTCACGGATGAAGCGCCCGCTGAAATCGTCGCCCACGTAACCGATAAAGGTGGTGCGCTTGCCGAGCTGTGCATAACCGCGGCTGGCATAGCCACCCGCTTGCCCCACGTAATCGAGGTTTGTCGTGAAGTTCGCCTCGCGGCTGAAGTCCACATCCGCGCCGTAGAAGTACACGTTTGTGTCGATGCCCACGTTGCCGATCACGGCGACATCAAAGCGGCTCATAAGGTTGAATCCTCTTTCTGTTGCCACAAAACAGCGAGGCACAGAACCCTTGATTTCTCAGTGTCTCTGTGCCTCTGTAGTGATCCAATTGTAAATCAACCTCAATCCAAGCGTTTGCGGAACCGTCCAACCGCTACCCCCATCACGACCAAGCCAAAGATCGCCAGCGGGATTACTTCAGTCGAGACGGCAGCCAACCCCACGCCCTTGATCTGCACGGCGCGCACGATGATGAGGAAATAGCGCAGCGGCACCAGGTAACTGACGGCTTGCAAGAAGCCCGGCATCGCCGCCAGTGGAAAGAAGAACCCGGAGAGAAAGATCGACGGCAATTGAATCAGCACGGCAAACAACATCGCCTCAAATTGCGTCTTGGCTGCCGTCGAGATGAACAGCCCGATGCCCAGCGTCGTCACTAGAAACAGTGCCGACAAGCCTAACAGCAGGCCCAGATCGCCATTAATCGGTACGTTAAACCACGCCGATCCGATGATCAAAACTTCCAACAGTTCGATAAAGGCGATCAATGCGTACGGCGCCAGTTTGGCGACGATCAATTCCCACGGCTTAATCGGCGTGATGATCAGCTGCTCGATCGTGCCGCGTTCCCGTTCGCGCACAATCGCCGTCGAAGTCAGCAACACCGCGAGGTATTGCAGGATCATGCCCACCAGCCCCGGAATCATGAAGTAAGCGTTGACCAGATCGGGGTTGTACCAGATTTGCGTGCGGACTTCGATGGGCGGCTGAACGGCGCTGCTTTGCCCGCGCGCTTCAAGGCTGGTACGCAATACCGCCGTGGCCTTCGTCTGCCCGATCAGTGTCGCCGCCGACAGCGCTGTACCCGCCACTGTTGGATCAGACCCATCGATCACGATGGCCACTTGCGCCTGTTCGCCTTGCTCGACGCGTCGGCTGTAATCGGGTGGGATGATCAAACCTACTTTGGCTCGTCCGGTGTCGATCAGGTCTTTGATCTCGGCCACCGAATCAACGTCAAAATCGAAGTGAAAATAATCGGCTGCGCGAAAAGCCGCCAAGAGGTCGCGCGACATCGGTGATCGGTCCTGATCGAAGATCGCCAGCGGCACGTTGCGCACATCGTTTGTCGCCGAATAGCCAAGCAAGAACAACATGATGATGGGCATGGCGAACATGATCATCAGCGTGCGCGGATCACGCACGATCTGAATGAACTCTTTGCGAATCAGTGATGTCAAGCGTGAGTTAATCACAGCGCCGCCTTTGACCGCATCAACCGCTGCTAGACTTGCACGTCATGCCCGGCTAACGCAATAAACACATCTTCCAGCGTCGGCTCAACCCGTTCGACCACCGCTTGCCCAAAGCCCGCGCCATGCATCACATTGAGCAGTGATTCCGCGGTGTGCGCATTAGGCGCCGTAATCACGCGCAAGCGATCACTGGCGAGTCCGGCGCGCACCACGCCTTGCACATCGTGCAGCGCGGTCAGGCCAGACACTAACGACGCGCCGCCATGATCAGGACTTACATCCCACGCCGCGCCGGGCAACGCGCTGGCCTTCAAACCACTGGGTGTATCCAGTGCCAGCAATTGCCCACGAAACATGATGCCTACGCGATTGCAATGTTCGGCCTCGTCCATGTAGTGCGTCGTCACAAAAATCGTTGTGCCTTGCGATGCGAGGTTGTAGATCAAATCCCAGAACGTACGCCGCGCCGCTGGATCGACGCCGCTCGTCGGTTCATCGAGAAACAACAACTTGGGTTGATGGACTAACGCGGTGCCTAGCGCCAAACGCTGTCGCCAGCCACCCGATAGTTCGCCTGCCCGATCGTTCTGCCGTTCCAACAAGCCCAACATTTGCAGCACGTCATGCACGCGCTGCGTACGTTCACGCCGATGCAGGCCGTACACGCCCGCGTAAAACTCCAGATTTTCGCGCATCGACAATTCATCGTACAGCGCGAACTTCTGCGACATATAGCCGACCTGCGGACGAATCAACTCCGCCTCAGTACGAATACTGTTGCCCAGCACCCATGCGTTGCCGTCCGATGGTTGCAGCAAGCCCAGCAGCATGCGGATCGTCGTCGTCTTGCCGGAGCCGTTCGGGCCGAGGTAGCCCAGTACTTCACCGGCTTCCGCATTGAACGACACCTTATTCACGGCGGTGAAATCGCCGAAGCGCTTGGTCAATTCTTTCACTTCGATGACATTAGGCATGGGCTTCAGCCTTCTCGACCAATTCGATAAACACGTCTTCCAGCGTAGGCGCGATCGATCGAATGCGCGATACCGTCACGCCTTGCGCGCTCAACGCGGCCGGTAACCGCCCGATGACGCTCTCCGCCCGATCGGCCTTCACGCGCAAATGCAATCGATCGCCGAAGACCTGTACGTCTTCCACATCGGCATCCGCCGTAGCCACATGCCGCATCGCATCGAGCGGCTCGCCGACCAATTCCAACACGCGCCCGCTGAGATAGGCTGTCACTTGACCCGGCGTGCCTTCCGTGATCAACTGGCCGTGATTCATAAAGCCGACGTGCGTACAGCGCGAGGCTTCATCCATGTAAGGCGTACTCACCACCACCGAGACGCCTTCTTGTCCAACCAGGCGAATGATCAACTGCCAGAAGTCCTGCCGCGTCACCGGATCGACGCCACCGGTTGGCTCGTCGAGGAGCAACACTTTCGGTCGATGCACCAGCGCGGTCGCCAGGCCCAACTTTTGCTTCATACCGCCGGAGAGTTGTTCCGCGCGCCGATCGCTGAATTCATCCAACCCGACGAACTTCAAAATCTCCTGGGTACGCGGTTTCCAATCGGCTGTGGGAATGCCGTGGACTTCCGCAAAGAAGCGCAGGTTTTCAGACACCGTCAAATCGCCGTACAAGCTGAAGCGCTGCGCCAGATAACCGATTTGCGTGCGCGCCTGATCGGGCTGCTTGATCACATCGTAACCATAGATGGTCACCTGACCGTGATCCGGCCGGAAGCCGCCGCACAACAACCGCATCGTCGTCGTCTTGCCTGCGCCATCGGGACCGACGAGACCGTAAATCTCACCCGGCTCGACCTGGAAACTCAGGCCGTCCACTGCGCGGACATCGGCAAAGTGCTTCTTCAATTCGCGTGCATCAACTGCTACCGTCATAGCCAACCACCCGATTTATTGAGCAAATACCACATCTGCCGGCATACCCGGCTTCAACTTGCCGTCGACGTTGGTCACATCGAGCCGCACCGCAAACACCGTGGTTGCGCGGCCTTCAGCCGTCTGCACGTTGCGCGGCGTGAACTCGGCCTGATCGGCGATGTGCGCGACCTTACCCGTGAATGTCTCGCCGGGGAATGAATCGACTTTAACCTGCGCGGTCTGCCCCAACTTGATTTCGCCGTAGCGGCTCTCAGACACGTAGACCACAATATACAAGTTAGTAAGGTCACCAATCTTGAGCAGCGATGCGCCCGGCAGCACCACTTCGCCCGGTTCGATGGAGCGTTTGAGCACCACGCCCGTCATCGGCGCTTTCAGCGTCAACCGATCGACCTGTACCTTTAGCACATCAATTGCGGCGGCGGCCGCCGCCGCTTGCGCCTGCGCCACTTCGATCTGAGCCTGCGCCGCCGCTAGCTGCTCGGGGCGGGCACCGCTCTTTAACTGCGCTAGCTGGGCTTCAGCCTGCGCTTGCTGGGCTAACGCCATATCAACTTTAGCCTGCGCCGCGTTTATTTCGTTACCAGTCGCGCCGGACTTGACTTGATTCAGCCGCGCCACGGCCGCATCATACGCTTCTTTCGCTGCGTTCAAAGCGGCGCGAGCCTGCTCTTCACGCGTACCCAGACCCGGGCAGACTTCATGCTTCGAGCCATCAGGTTTCGGGATCGTCACACAGGTCGTGACTTTGTCGTAGGTGTCCTGCATGACTTTCAGCTGCGACGCAGCTTGCGCCACGGCGGCTTCGGCGGCAGCGATATCGCCACTGCGTGCGCCCGCTTTCAATGTCGCGAGTTGAGCCTGCGCATTAGCGACGTTGGCCTTCATGTTGTTCACAGCTTGTTCCGCTGCCAAGATCTGATCAGCTTGTGCGCCGGCCTTTAGCAAGTCGTAATTCGCCTGCGCCGCTTTGCCTGAAGCTTGCGCCGCAACGACCTGCTCTTGCGCCTGAGCCAGCTGCGCCTTCAACAAAGAATCATCCATGTGAATCACCACCTGATCCGCCTGGACAGTTTCGCCTTCCTTAGCCAGCACTTCCAACACCCGCCCGTTCACTTCCGGCGCGATGGTCACGTCGGTCGCTTCGATCGTGCCCGAAGCTGTCAGCCCGCTGCTCTCGGCCGAGTTGTTGTTTGTCCAGAGATAGACGCCAATGCCCACAGCGATGATCAGAATAAGAATTGGTAACCGTTTTCGCATGTTTCCTCCAACACTTGCGTGATGTAATGAATTGATGTTTTGAATCGATCAGACTGGACTTGAGTTAGTCCAAGCGCTTGCGGAATCGCCGCACGGCCAGTGCCATGATCACGACACAGAAAATCGCCAACGCGATCAAATCTCCGCTGAACGCCTCTACGCCTGCGCCTTTCAGCATGATCGCGCGCACGATGGTCAAGAAGTAGCGCAGCGGCACCAGATAGCTCAAGGCTTGCAGGAACGGCGGCATCGCCGCGATCGGGAAGAAGAAGCCCGCCAGGAAGAACGACGGCAGCTGAATCAACGCGCTCAACATCTGCGCTTCCTGCTGCGTCTTCGCCACCGTCGAGATGAACAGCCCGATGCCCAGGCCAGTCGCCAAAAACAGCGCGGACATCAGCAAGAGCAAGCCCAGGTTGCCGTTCATGGGCACGTGAAACGCCAGCGTGCCGATGACGAGCACTTCCAGCATATCGAAGAAGGCCAGGAAAACGTAGGGCGTCAACTTGCCGACAACCAATTCCCACGAACGAATCGGCGTGATGATCAGCTGCTCGATCGTGCCGCGTTCGCGTTCGCGCACGATCGAGGAAGCAGTGAGCATAACGGCGAGTTGCAATAGAATCGTGCCCATTAAGCCCGGAATCATGAAGTAGGCTTGCACCAGATCGGGGTTGTACCAGACCTGGGTGCGCACTTCGATCGGCGCGCTCGATGTGGTCGATTGGCCGCGCGCGTCGAGCTGGGCGCGCAGCACCGCCGTCGATTTGGACTGTCCGATCAACGTGGCTGCTGACAACGCGGTGCTCGCTAGCGTCGCGTCCGAGCCATCGATCACAAAGGCCACTTGCGCCGGTTCATTGGCCGCGATGCGCTTGCCGTAATCGGGCGGGATGATCAAGCCCGCTTTGGCCGCGCCGCTATCGATCAACTTCTGCATCTCGGCCACCGACTGCACCTGATAGCTAAATCGGAAATAATCGGCGGCACGATAAGCGTCCAGCAAATCGCGCGCGGCTTGCGAATGATCCTGATCGAACAGCGCCGCGGGTACGTTGCGCACATCGCTCGTTGCCGCTGACCCCAGCAGGAACAGCATCAAGATCGGCTGGATAAACGTGATGATCACCGTGCGCCGATCGCGCGTCATCTGGATGATCTCTTTCCGCATAATGGACCACAACCGCGAGTTGAACATCTGGTTTTACCCTTCGACTAGAATCCCGTGTAGATAAATCGATACAAAATTTTCAAACGCTTCCGGCGCCAGGCCCATGGGCATCTGCCGGCCAATCAACATATCGGTAATCACAAACGAGAAAAACAAACCGACAAATGAGCGTAACACCACCGGCAGTGGCAAATTGGGTTTCAAGCCGCCCAGCGCCGGCAAACGCTGCACAAATTCCAGCATCGGCGGAAAGAACAACTCAAACAACAACGGCACGTGCTGGCTCTTGAATTCCACCACTTCGATAAAAATCAAGTTGAGGAACAGTGGCTGCTGATCGAGTTTGGCGATCATACGCCGGGCCGCATCGCGTACCAGCGCTTCGATGGTGTTACCCTCCGCGGCTTGCAGTTCCGGCAGAATCTCCAGAAACGGATGCCGTTCCAGCAGCATCGCAGCAAAGATGTCTTCTTTGCTTTGAAAGTGATTGTAGATGCCGCCCAGCGCCAACCCGGCCGCAGTGGCAATGTCGCGCATGGAGGTGGCGTGATAGCCTTTGCTGTTAAACAATTGATAGGCCGCTTCGATCAGCGCTGCGCGGGTGCGATCACCCTTCGTTTCTACTGCACTCGATCGAACCGCGCTGCCGATCGGGGTGTCCGGGGCCGCCGCTTGAGTCTTGCGCGTTGCCATCTGAACTCCTTAAAAATAATGAACGAACGTTCGTTTTTATACACCCAAAATCGATCGGTGTCAAGAGGCAAAAAAAGACCTCCAAGAGCACATGTCTTGGAGGTCGCGCCGCTAACGAAGCACTACTGGCAAATAAACCACGTAATCA
>JAXLWI010000087.1:0-16140 GCA_046328575.1 Anaerolineae bacterium | reverse complement strand
CAGATTTACCTTGGCGCCGATGAGCGCGCGTTTGTGCCGATGGCCGATCGGAAGTAGCCACCAACCCGATTGTTTCTCTCAGCCCTAAAGGTTTTTATGGCCTCTGGGGCTTTTTTTGCTTCTTGACAATCGAACCAACATTGACTATTATATGATATATCCTATATACGATAAATCATATAATATGTCACTCAAACACGCCATTCTAGGGTTCCTATCGTTACAGCCGTTTACGGGCTACGACCTCAAAAAAGCGTTCGATGGCTCGGTGCGGCACTTCTGGTCCGCCGATCAAAGCCAGATTTATCGCACCCTCGATCAGATCGTCGAAGCGGGCTGGGCCGAAGTCGAACTCGTCGAGCAAGCCACCCGCCCCAATCGCAAGGTGTATCACGTCACCCCGACGGGCCGCGCTGAACTGCAACGCTGGCTCACCTCGCCGCTGGCTCATCGCGAAGAACACGAGCCGTTTCTCGTTCAACTTTTCTTCGCCAGCGGCCTGCCGGACGCCGAAGTGGAGGCGCTGTTAGAACGCGAAGCCGACGACGCCCGCGCTCAGTTGGCGGTCTACGAGCAGATTCGACAGCAATATCCAGCCACTTCGCGCCAGCAAGCCTTTGTCATGTTGACGCTCGATTACGGCATTCAATCAACTCAGGCGCGCCTGACGTGGATCGAACAAGTGTTGGCGCAACTGCGCCGCGGCGATACACTACTCTCGCGGGCAAACAACTAAACCCAGACATTTCTCCCTGTGGAGGCTACACACATGACCTTGCAATTGACCAGCGATCAAGTTTGGACCGAACTTAAGAAAGAACTCTTTGCTGTCGTAGGTATGGTCACGCCAAAGGGCGAGGCGCGCACAGCGGGTGTGGTCTATGTCGTGCATGATCACAAGCTCTACTTCGCAACCAACACGGATACCTGGAAAGCCCGCTATATTCAGCACAATCCGCATGTTGCGGTGACGGTGCCTATCGCCAAACGCATTCCTCTCATGTCGTGGATCAAGATCCCCGCAGCGACGATCACCTTCTCCGGACAAGCCAGAGTGTTCGCGGCGAGTGAGGCTAGCAGTGACCTTCAGAAAGCGCTCTTCCGCGGACTGGAAGCGGATCCAAACGAGCTGGCCACGGCCTCGATCGTGGAGATCGTGCCAGTCGGCGAATTCGTCACTTATGGCGTGGGCATCCCCCTAATGCAAATGCGTATTCCTGACAAAGCGCGCGGACGCGCCTCGACTAGGTAGCACGAATAAATTTCACCAAGCGTCATCGCACTCGCGTGGCGATTGCCGGTCACGACACAGACAACTTCACGCGAATTCCAGCCGAAGGCACACCCACGATCACAGTGGCGCACACGTCATACATCGACTTGCCGATCATTCAAGCACAGTGATCAGCCATCGGGTCGAACGCAAACGCCCCGCCTCAACATTGAGGTTAAAAGGCGCTTGTCTAAGCTTTGCCCGTTAATTCGAATGCGATCGCGGCAGATAGCCACGCGCTAGAATGAATAACCCGAGTGCGATCAGGATCACCGGCCAGAAGTACTGCGACGCCACGGTGCTCAAGAACATGATGAACGCGCCGAAGATCGCCAGAAGACCGCCGCCGGCCACCACGCCCAGCCCATGCGCGGATCGTTCAGCGTCGCCAGCCGCATCCAGCGCAAACACCGCGCCAAGACCCAGGAAGAACAGACCGCCAATCACCTCACCCGACATACCCGTCACCGACAATACCGTGCGAAAGTCACCGTCATGACGCCGCCCGGAATCAGCGCCCACCACTGCCGCCGATCCATCAGAAAGATCAGCAGGAACGGCGCAGCGATGCTGAACAGGAACAAGCCACCGGCTTGTTCGCCGGTCATCAGGCGATTGTCCTCGTTGAAGACCACCAACGTCAAAACCGGCCAGCACACACGCCGGAATCAACGCCCACCACTGCCGCCGATCAAACACAAACACCATTAAGAACAGCACCGCCGGGACACCGAACAGGAACATGCCGAAGTTAAACCCGAACGGATCAGAATTCCATCTGCTGCGCCAATAGCACCGCGCCAAAGAGCACCAGCGCCACACCCCAGAAAATTCGCCTCTGCCCGCATCGTCCACCTCCAGATCCAGTTCTCTTGGGCTTAGTTTAGCACCGGCCATCGACTGCGTCATCGGCCATAAGTCTGAGTCGGGCGTGCGCCTAATGCCGATCTGCTATAATCGCGCCCGATGATTATCCAACCTGTTCTTGACCAATGGGACGCCTTCGTCGCGTCCAGCCCGCACGCGCAATGAATCCTGCAAACGTCACGCTGGGGCGAACTCAAGTCCCGCTTCGACTGGTCTGCCGATCGGGTGGCCGTCATGCGCGATCAACGCCTCGTGGCCGGGCGCTGGTGCTATTCCGCATCTTGCCGATGCGCTTAGGCACGCTGGCTTACATCCCCAAAGGTCCGGATCGTCGATTTTGCCGACGACGAACTGTGCGCAGAGTTGCTGCACGGTCTCGATCGGTTGATGAAGCGACATCGCGCCATCTTGCCGCTCAAGATCGAGCCTGATCAGTTAGCCGATCTGCACTTCTCTACACGCCTCGGCCACATTGGGCTTTCGGCCCAGTCCGCAGACCATTCAACCGCCGCGCACCATCACGATCGATCTGGCTCGCGACGACGATGCCGTCTTCGCCGCGATGCATCCCAAGACGCGCTACAACCTGCGCTTGGCGGCTAAGAAGGACGTGATCGTCCGCGAAGCAACGGCGGCCGATTTGCCCGCATTCACCAGCCTGATGACGATCACCGGCGAACGCGATGGCTTTGCCGTCCACTCGGCCGAGTTACGCCGCTGCGTTTGAGTTGTTCGGTGCAACCGATCAATCCCGGCTGTTTGTGGCGACGTTCGAAGACAAGGTGATTGCAGGATTGTTCGTGTTTGCGTTAGGCCAGCGAGCGTGGTATTTCTACGGCGCGTCGGGTGAGGCCGAACGACAGCGCATGCCCAATCATGCTTTGCAGTGGGCGGCTATGCAGTGGGCCAAGTCTGCGCGGCTGCACAGAATACGATCTGTGGGCATTCCCGACGAAGACGAAGCGACCCGAAGCGCAGTACCTCGATCGCAGCGACGATCTGTGGGGCGTGTATCGCTTCAAGCGCGGCTTTGGCGGCAAAGTCGTGCGCTTCGCCGGCGCATACGATCGAGTGTACGATCCGCTGTTGTATCAAGCCTACAAGTTGTACCTGAAGTCGCGAGGCAGAACAGAGTAGAGATCAGGGATTAGGGATTAGTTCACTGCTCCCTGATCCCAAAATCCCAGATCAGGCCTGTACACTTCCGACTTCAACACTCCGATATACTGCAGCGTGCGATATTTGTTGTGCCAGTCCAGGCCGTAACCCACCAGCCACTCGTTTGGCACGTGAAAGCCGATCCAATCCACATGCACATCCACTTCGCGCATCTCCGACTTGCTGACCAGCGCGCACGATCGCAACGAAGCCGGATGCTTGGTGCCCAAATATCTGATACAGATAGTTCAACGTGGCCGGTATCGATGATGTCCTCGACGATAAGTACGTGCTTGTTATGGCTGTTCTTCACATCCAGCAGCACGCGCACTTCACCCGTCGCCTTGGTCGATGCCGTCGGATAAAGCTGCTCAACGACATGAAGTCGATGTTGTAGGGCACGGTCAAATGCGTTTCTAGATCAGCCGAAGCGGAACGCACCGTTGAGGATGCAGACCATCACTCAGTTCAAGTTCACAGCCCGATAGGCCCTGAAATCTGACCGGCCATCTCTTTCACTTTCGAAGCCGCGATGCTGGTCTCATCGATCAAAACGCGCTGAATGTCGTTGTTCATGTGAATGCTCCCAGACGAATTTACCGTTGAGATTGTACGAGTGATCGGGTGAAAGGACAAAGCGTAGACGACTGCGGCTTCACTTTTCGCCCGTTACGTTTTACAATCCGGTCCATGGACATCATCCGCCTTGACACCACCAGCCGCCGGGATGCGCCGTTTTCTCGATTTTCCGTTCCGGTAACTCTATCGCAATGTGCCGCAATGGGTGCCGCCGTTTGCGTCCGATGCGAGCCGGATGCTCGATCGGCGGAAGCATCCGTTTTATCAACACTCCGACGCTGATTTCTTCCTCGCGCTGAAAGCCGATCGGGTGGTTGGCCGCCTGGCGATCCTGGAAAACAAACGTTACAACGATTTCAATCAAACGCGCACGGCGTTATCATCTCTTCTGAGGCCGAGAACGATCCGACGATTGCGCGCGGCTTATCTGACGCCGCCATCGACTGGCGCGCGCGCGCGGTTTGACGGAAATCAACGGTCCGAAAGGCTTCACCGCCGCTTCCTTACGATGGGGCTGCTGGGGTCAAAAGGTTTCCGAACATCGGCCCGTGTTGGGCATTGCCTACAACCTCGATGTCTACGCGGGCCTATTGGAAGACCTGGACTTTGAAGGCACCGGCGATATCGTCTCAGGGTATCTGGATGCTCACAACCCGCATTTTCCAGAAAGATTCATCAGGTGGCCGAGCTGGTGCAGAAACGGCGCGGTCTGCGCATCGTGCGGTTCAAAACGCGCCGCGATTTGCAGCAGATCATCGAGCCGCTGAAGAAAATGTGTATAATGACTCGCTCGGTAAGGCGTCGGCAATGTGCCGTTGACCAACGACGAAGTTAACACCATCGCACAGCAACTGCTGTTGTTTCTGTCGATCCTAAACTGGATCAAGATCGTGATGAAGGACGATGAACTCGCCGGCTTCTTGTTCGCCTATCCCGACGTCTCAGCGGCGGTACAACGCACCGGCAAACTCTTTCCGTTCGATGGCTCGATCTGTGGCTGGAGCTGAAACGCACCAAGTGGATCAACATCAACGGCGCGGGCATCGTCGAGAAATATCGGGGAAGTGCGGCGGCACGGCGCTGCTCTTCTCGGAAATGGAGAAGAGCGGGAAGCTGAGGGCGGCTTTGCGCATGCGGACCTCGTTCAGATCGGCGCGGACAATGACAAGATGCAGCGCGAAGTCGCGGCGTTGGGAAAGATCGACCTTTACAAAACACATCGAATGTATAGAAGATCATCGCATGATGCGTGATGCTTAAGAAGTTAATGACTCACGTATCACACATCCCGCACCACAAATTGCCAGCATGCAAACGAACTCTATCAAACCGTCATCTAATCCACTTCAGCCTGTTATTGAAAGGGATTCGTATCGTCATCGCGCGGCTGCGCGAGCAAGGCCCACGTACAACGGCGCTGTGGTTCACCGAGCGGACGACGCGCATCCTCGTCGGTGTGTCGCCAGTACGCACCAGCCGTGTTGCGCCGAACTTGTACGTCGGCGGACAGCACAAGCGGCGCGGCTTACCAATCATGGCGCAACGCGGTATCACCGCTTGCGTCGATCTGCGTCGCGAATACGGCGACGTCGAGCACGGCGTCGATCTAGCGCGGTGTGCTGTCGCTACCCACCGATGACGATCATGCCCCGACGATGACCGAGCCTGCAACGCGCCGCCGAATTCATCGGTGAATGCCTAAGTGAGGGGCGCGGCGTCTACATTCACTGTGCCAACGGCGTGGGCCGCGCGCCGACGACAGCGGCAGCGTACCTGGTCACTA
Organism: Anaerolineae bacterium; assembly: GCA_046328575.1. Lineage (GTDB taxonomy): Bacteria > Chloroflexota > Anaerolineae > Fen-1058 > Fen-1058 > JAGOBP01. The sequence continues at coordinate 10,480 of JAXLWI010000087.1, read as the reverse complement.
CCGGATTGTCACCACAAGCTGCATGGGATACGATTCGCATGGTGCGGCCATTTATTCGACCGACGAAGGTTCAGCGCGAAATGCTGGAGCGTTTTGCGCTAGAGCGACAAAATGATTGAAGGACAGACAAAAAGAGAGCGGTGACCTTGTCATATGGTCGCCGCTCTTCGTTTCAGAGTTCGTTGATCACTGCCACGTGACCGTCCAACGCTCGCTCTCCGGCCCGAGTATGCCGACAGCGTTACTGTTGGCGTCCACGCGCACCACTGCCACCGACCACTCGTACGTGCCCGGCTGACCGTTGGGCGCGCCGCCCCAATCGTACCAGTTGTTGGCCAGCAACACTTCAAACGCAACCCTTTGATCCTGCCACACGCGCAAACGATACCGCTCGTCCGCTTTCAATTCGCTCACCCCGGGCACAATCCACTGCATTTGAGCGTTGTCGGGAGTGATGGTGCTGTTGGAAGCAGGTCGGCGCAGATTAACGCGCGCATAGATCGGAGCCAGCGTCGGCGCGGGCGTCACGGTCGGCGTCGCGGTTGGTGCGCCGCCGGTCGAAGTCGGTCGCGGAGTACGAGTCGGTGTACGTGTCGGTGTCTTAGTCGGCGCGTAAGTAGCCGTTAACGTTGCATTAAAATCGGGTGTAGAGGTAGCCGTTGGGGTGGGAGTGTCAGTCGGTGTGGGTGTGTACGTCGGCGTGCGGGCCAACATCAAGGCTTGAGTCACAATCGGCGTTACCGTCGGACGGAAGTCGACCACCTCGCCACTGCCTGCATTGATCGCACTGAGGATGACGAAGGCCGCTACGGCGATAATCGCCAGCAGCGCCAGCACACCCAAAATCGGCCCCGGCGTAATTTTGATCTGACGCTTGGGCTTGGGCGGCGGCGCGTCAAAAGCCGTAGGCCACACGTGTTTGATGGCGCGCAGCAACCGATTAGGATTGCCACGCTGCGAATCGATCAGGGCGTGCAGCTGCTCGGCACGTTTGACGCCCAGTTCGTTCTCGATCAGTCCCAGTTCAGCACACAACGCGCTGAACTGTTCGGGCGTCATGCGTTTGATGACATGTTCGATGCGTCTAAGGTCAGGCGTTTCTGCCATGATCTATTCCAGGCGGCCAGTGTTTTTCAAGCGGCAAAGAAACCTACTGCCAGAGTGCCGGGACCAGCGTGAGTGGTAATGGCAGGACCAACCGAATAGAGCGGAATATCGCACACGCCGAGCGCTTCACATAGTTCATCGCGCACTCGATTGGCCTCTGATGGCGCATCAGCATGCATGACACTCAAACACGCCTCCGGCGAACGAGGGCACTCGGCTAACACGGCTTCTTTCAGTCGCTCCAAGGCCTTGTGATGCGTGCGCACTTTATCGAACGGCTCGATGTGGCCGTCAACGATGTGCAGGATCGGTTTGACTTGCAGCATACTACCCACCAGCCGTGCCGCACCACCGATGCGACCATTCTTGTGCAGATACTCCAATGTCGCTACGACAAAGTAAGTGCGGACGCGCGGAATCAGCGCCTGCAAACGCGCCATGATGTCGTCGGCTGAGCAGCCTTCGTCTCGCCATTTGATCGCCAACTTGACTGATTCAGCCAGACAGCCGCCGATGGTGCGCATATCGATTATGCGGATGTCGGCATCAGGGTATAAACTCTTGGCCGTAAAAGCCGACGGAACCGTACCGCTTACGTCTTTGGATGGGTGAATGGCGATGATCGTGTCGCCATTTTCGGCGGCGTGTTTGAACGTCGGATCGAATAGCCCCGGCGGTGGCGCAGCTGTGCCCGGCAACGCCGGCGACGACACCAAGCGCCGCAGGAATTCTGGCTCATCCATCTCAACGCCTTCTTGATAGCTCTGGTCGCCAAAGCGGATGATCTGTGGCACCATAACGACGTTATGCTGCTGGCAAAATTCGCGTGATAAGACTGCGGTGGTATCGGTGACAAGCTGGATCATGATCGTTGGTCCAAGGGAAGATAGGCCGGCCGCGCGCCCGATGCCACTGGACAGACGCGACCTCTTCAACAATAACTTGGCTCGCCGAACCAGCGACGTAACTGATCTGGGTGGCGGCGGCCACAACATTTACCAGGCTCGTGAGAGCCACTGTGGTCGTCATTCAGCAACCTGCCAAATGCAGGCTAACGGCTTGAGGCCGCCAAAATTATGCGGGCCGCAACAACATGGAGGCCGTGATAATTCAGAGCGATGAGGCGCTTGGAGTATAACCTGTTCCGGCAGACGGCGCAAGATGCCACAGGCAGGTCGTCTCCAGCTTCGTGCAGCTTGTCCCTTGCCGCCTGTCAGGGGCTTTGATATGATCGCGCCGGTACAATTGCCAAATCATAATGCGTAATTCGTAGTGCTTAATTGAGCACTCAGGGAGGATTCATGCACCGCATTCTGATCACCGATGACATCGGCCCCGCGGGACTGGCACTGCTGGATACTGCCAGCGATGTGCAGTATGAAGTAGTGAAGCTGCCCAGCCATGAACAGCTGCTCGATTTGATCGGCGGCTACGACGCTGTGATCACCCGATCGGGTACGCCGCTGACCGCGGATGTTTTCGACGCGGCGCAAACGCTGAAGGTGGCGGGGCGCGCGGGTGTAGGCATGGATAACGTTGACATTGATGCCGCAACGCTACACGGCGTGCTAGTGATGAATACACCTGAGGCCAATACACTGGCCGCCACCGAACTGACTATGACGCTGATGCTGGCGCTGAGCCGCCATCTACCGCTCGCCAATGCGTCGGTAAAGCGCGGCGAGTGGACGCGCAGCAAGTTTCTAGGCACACAGCTAAACGATAAGACGCTGGGCGTGATCGGGTTAGGGCGGATCGGGTCGCGGGTGGCGACGCGCTGCCAGGCCTTTGGTATGAAAGTCATCGCCTACGATCCGTACATCGCCGAAGAAGTGGCCGAACGGCTGCACGTGCGGCTCGTCACCGATTTGAGTGAGTTGCTGGAAACTGCCGACATTATTACCGTGCATACGCCACTGACGCCAGAAACGCAGGGGATGATCGGCGCGGCCGAGATCGCACGCATGAAAGATCGGGTACGGTTGATTAACTGCGCGCGCGGCGGCATCTACGATGAAGCCGCGCTATTGAACGCGTTGAAGACGGGTAAGGTCGCGGGCGCGGCCATCGATGTGTACAGCGAGGAGCCACCGAAGAGCGATGTGCTGAAGCAGCTGTTGGCGCTGGACAACGTGGTGGCGACGCCGCATATCGGCGCGAATACGGTGGAAGCGCAGCGCGATGTCGCGGTGCAGATCGTGCAGCAGGTCATCGATGCGTTGCGCGGCATTAACTTCCGCAACGTGGTCAATCTGCCGTTTGCGGAAGGCATCGATTATCGCTCGCTGGCGCCGTACATGACGCTGGCTGAGAAACTCGGCTCGCTGCAAATGCAGTTGATTCACGGCCGCATCGAGCGCGTGGAAGTGGAGTTTCGCGGCGAGGAAGTGGAGAATCACGTCAAGCCGTTAATGGTGGCGTTGCTCAAGGGCATGTTGTATCCCATCCTCAGTGACGCCGTCAACTACGTCAACGCGCCGCGGCTGGCCGAAGAGCGCGGCATCAGCGTCACGCAGACGCGTCACCCCGCCGCCGAGGATTACTCCAACGTCATTTTGTGCCGCGTCCATTCGACGAAAGAGACGCGCCTCGTTGGCGGTGCGTTGTTCCTGCATACGCAGTCGCGCATTGTCCTGCTCGACGATTTCCGCATCGACGCACTGCCGACCGGCCCGGCGTTGATCCTCTCGAACCGCGACGTGCCAGGCGTGATCGGCAAGGTGGGTACGATCCTCGGTCAGCACAACATTAACATCGCCGAGTGGCAGATGGGGCGCAGCGGCCCCGGCGGCCGAGCGGTGTCGTATATCAACATCGATACGCCCGCGCCCGACGCCGTCTTGCGCGAACTGCGCCAGCTGCCTTCGATCACGGACGTGCAACAAGTCAAGCTATAAAGCTGCAAACAGACCTCGAACTCTGGTACAATCATCGAGACGTATCCTTTCCCATCGAGGCCACATGACTAAACGGCTGTTGCTCGTCTTACTGCTACTCGTTGGACTGACCCTGAGCGCCTGTGATAACACGGGCGGTACATCGCAGCCACCGACCCTGCCTCCACCGCCTGCGCACAATCCGCTGACTGTGATGTTTCTGGATGTCGGCCAGGGTGATTCCACCCTGATTCGCGCACCCAATGGGCAAACGATGCTCATCGATGGCGGGCGCGATGTCGATTTCGGGACGCAGCTCATCATTCCGCAGTTGAAAGCGTTGGGGGCCACTCAACTCGATGTGTTGATCCCCACCCACCCGGACGCCGATCATATCAGCGGCCTTGTGGGCGTGCTGGAAAACTATCCGGTGAAGCTGGCCGCTTTGACTGGCCAGGTGCATGCGACCAAAATCTACGATCGCTTGTTGACGGACATTCGGAATAAGAACATCAATGCAGTGAAGGTGCGCACCGGCACGACCATCCCGTTCGATCCGGACTTAAAACTGGAAGTGCTCAGCCCCGACGAAGATTTCGTGAATTCCGATGACACCAACGACGCCTCGATCGTGATCAAGCTGACTTACGGGCAGACCTCGTTCCTGTTAACGGGCGACGCGGAGTTTCCCGCTAATCAGATGATGCTGCGCCATGGCTTCGACGTGCGGGCCACGGTGCTGAAACTGGGCCATCACGGCAGCCGCACCAGCACCGATGAAAGTTGGCTGCGCGCGGTGCAGCCGCAATTGGGCATCATCAGCGCCGGAGCAGGCAACAGTTACGGCCATCCGCATCCGGAAGTGATTGCCGCGTTGAACAACCTGGGCATCCAATATATCCGCACCGACGAACACGGTACGATTACCGTCACCAGCGATGGCACGCAACTGCATGTGACAAGTCAAAAGTAACGCGGGCGTTTTTTCAGGAGGTTACCATGTCAGATTTGAATGCTTCCAACTTGTCGGCACACGCGGGCCGCCGGGGCGTGATCGATCAGATCGAGGACGAGCTGGTCACGATTGTCTTCGACGACAACAACGAGTCGGTCGTGGTGGCACGGCAGACGCTGCCGCCCAACTCGCGCGTTGGGGATGTAGTCACGATCGGCAAAACCAGCACCGCGTTTAGCGCGCAAGCCGCCGGTGAAGCTGCGCCCTCGCCCACCATAGAGGTCGATGATGCCGAAACTCAAGCGGCTAAAGAGCGCGTCCGCAATCTGATTGACGACATCTTCAAGAAGCACAACTAAGATCGGCATCACCTCAGGTATGAATTAAGTCATTTTTAAGATTCAACCCACCCGTAGCTATTGTCAGGGACACAAGCGCTATGGTATATTTGCTTCATGAGTGCAGCGACTGTCTCTAGCGTTCGTAAACTCAGACCCACGACGCGGTTGCCGTGGGCCTTCGTTGTCGTGCTGGGGATTGCAACGCTGTCAGTAGTGCTCCTGCTGGGTTTCATTTTCTTTCAGATCGTCTACGCTTATCACATCCTGCCGAACGTCGCCGTATGGACCGTCGATCTGAGCAACCAATCGACGACGGATGCCGCGACGCTGCTGGACACGCACCTCGCGACGAAGTTCAACAACACGCCGCTGGCGATTACGGACGGGCAACAGACGTGGTACGCCACGCCGCTCGATCTGGGCTTACGGCTCGATCCGAAAGCGACGGCTCAATCAGCGCTCGATTTGGCGCGCGGCGACGTTGGCCGCCAATTGCAGGTCGCTTTCAGCGGCTCTAACCTGCCACCCAACGTCGTACTTGATCTGCCAACGGCGCGCGCTTTCTTAACCGACCTAGCCCATAAGATCGATCGCGAACCAGTGGATGCAGGCTTGCAGCTCAACGGCTTAACCGTGATCACCACGCCAGCGCAAATCGGCCGCGTGCTGAATGTGGACAAAGCGCTGAGTCAGTTGATCGATCTCGGTCGTTCGATCGACAAACAGCCGCGCCTGACCCTCCCGATTGACATCCGCGCCCCCAAGATCGCCGATACGTCGAGCGCCGCCGCACGCTTACAGAAAGTCATCAACAGCAATCTCACGCTCGATCTGCCGAACGCGCAACCCGGCGAACCGACCAGTTGGGATTTGACGCCGCAGCAGATCGTTAGCTTAATCAAGACTGAACTGTCACCTGACGGTCAGGACATCACGATCAAGTTCGACGATGCACTGCTCAGCGCAGGGTTGGCCGATTTGGCCACGCAGATCGATCGGACGCCAGAAAACGCGCGGTTCGTATTCAACGATGACACGAAACAACTCGACGTGATCCAGCCGTCGAAGATCGGCCGAACGCTGAATATCACTGGCACCATCGCACGGATGGACGAGGCGCTGGCGCGCGGCGAACATCGCGTGACGCTGGATGTGGTCACTGAGCAGCCCGATTTTCCCGACACCGCGAAGGCGGCCGATCTCGGCATCACGCAGCTAATCGCCACCGGGCAGACGTTCTACGCCGGTTCGAGCAAAGAGCGCATGACGAACATTAACGCGGCGGCTCAGCAGTTTCACGGCATCATCATCAAACCGGGCGAGACGTTTTCATTCAACAAGTATCTGGGCGACGTGAGCCTGGATAAGGGCTTTGCTGAAGCGTTGATCATTTTCAATGGCCGCACGGTCAAAGGCGTGGGCGGCGGCGTGTGCCAGGTCTCGACAACGGTTTTCCGCGCGGCGTTTTCGGCGGGCTTCCCCATCATCGAACGTTGGCCGCATGCCTATCGGGTAAGCTGGTACGAGCGCGGCTTTGGCCCCGGCCTCGACGCGACGGTGTTCAGCCCCGACGTCGATTTCAAATTCACCAACGATACGCCTTATGCGCTGCTGATCGAATCGTACGCCAACGATGCGGCGGGCCGTTTGACGTTCAAGTTCTACAGTACACCCGATGGACGGCAGGTCGTCGTCTCCGATCCGATCGTTGAGAACGTCGTGCCGCATCCGCCGGACAAATACGAAGACGATCCGACGCTGCCCACGGGCGTTACCAAGCAAGTCGATTATGCGGTAGACGGCGCAGATGTCACGGTCAATCGGACGGTCTCGCGTGACGGGCAAGTCATCTCGCAAGACCGCATCTTTACCAAGTATCAACCGTGGCAAGCCGTGTTCATGGTTGGTACCGGGCAGTAAAGTTTAGATTTTGGATTTCGAATTTTAGATTTACAATACGCGCACTGGTAGAGTTCTCGCCAGTGCGTATGTTTTTCATCGACCTCAGCCACTTTGCGACCTTTGTGTCCTGCGTGGTTAATCCATCTGTGGAGGCAAGCGGCATGCAAGACTATGAAAAACTCGGCGTGTTCTATCTGGGCAAAGAATATGATCTCGCCAATCAGCAGCTGCGCGACGATCTGATCCTGTACGACTCCAAAGACCTCGTCACACATGCCGTCTGCGTCGGTATGACGGGCAGCGGTAAGACCGGCCTGTGCCTGGCCTTGCTGGAGGAAGCCGCCATCGACGGTGTTCCCGCCATCATGATCGATCCTAAGGGCGACCTTGCCAACTTGCTGCTGACCTTCCCCAATCTGCGCGGCGATGATTTTCTGCCGTGGATCAACGCAGAGGATGCCGCCAAGAAAGGCATGTCGCCGCAAGACTACGCCAACAAGCAAGCGGCGACGTGGTTGGGCGGCATGGCCGATTGGGGTCAGACGCCCGATCGAATCAAGATGCTGCGCGATAAAGTGGACATGACGATCTACACACCGGGCAGCAGCGCGGGCATTCCGGTCTCGATCCTCAAGTCTTTCGCCGCGCCCGATCGATCGACGCTCGAAGACGGCGAACTCTTGCGTGAGCGCATCAACACCACGACCACCAGCTTGCTCGGCCTGTTGGGCATCGACGCCGATCCGCTGCAGAGCCGCGAGCACATTCTAATTTCCAACATTCTCGATAACACTTGGAAACAGGGCCGCGATCTTGATCTCGCCGCGCTGATCGGCTTGATTCAAGCGCCGCCGATGCAGAAGATCGGCGTGCTCGATCTGGAAGCGTTTTATCCATCGAAGGATCGCTTTGGCTTAGTGATGGCCCTGAACAATCTACTGGCGTCACCCGGTTTCAACGCGTGGCTGGAAGGCGAGCCGCTGGATATCGGCCGCATGTTGTATTCGCCCAGCGGCAAGCCCAAGATGTCCATCGTCTCGATCGCCCATCTCAGCGATGCCGAGCGCATGTTCTTTGTGTCGCTGCTGCTCAATCAAACGTTGGGGTGGATGCGGCAGCAATCGGGCACCACCAGCCTCCGCGCGATTCTGTACATGGACGAAATCTTCGGCTACTTCCCGCCCACAGCCAATCCGCCGTCGAAGCAACCGCTATTGACGCTGCTCAAGCAAGCGCGCGCGTTCGGCCTGGGCGTCATGCTCGCCACGCAAAACCCGGTCGATCTGGATTACAAAGGCTTGAGCAACGCGGGCACGTGGTTCATTGGCCGCCTCCAAACCGATCGCGATAAGCAGCGCGTCCTCGATGGCCTCGAAGGTGCGGCAGCCTCATCAAGTGGCGGCTTCGAGCGATCGAAGATGGAGCAGATTTTGGCTGGCTTGGGCAATCGCGTCTTCCTGATGAATAACACACACGAAGATGCGCCCGTGGTCTTTCAGACGCGCTGGGTGATGTCGTATCTGCGCGGACCGTTGACGCGCAATCAGATCAAGACGCTGATGGATCCGATCAAAGCCACCACGCCAGCGGTTGCCCCGGCCTCGATCGCGTCCGCTGTCCCGGCGGCCACAGCGACACCATCGGCAACGATGGCACCGTCGGCATCGACCACACCATCGGTTGTAAGCGTAGCGGCGCCGCCCCCCGTCGTGCCGAGCGGACAACGTCCCGCGTTGCCGGCTGAGATTCAGCAGTTCTTTATTCCAGTGCGCGGTCGCGGCGACAACGTATTCTATCGCCCCGTCATTTATGGTGCGGCTAAGATCAACTTCACCGACACCAAGACCAAGATCGATGTGAATCAAGACGCGACGTTTGCGACTGAGATCACTGACAATGCGATTCCCGTGAACTGGGATGAGGCGAAGGCGATTGAAGTGCCCGCGGGTGATCTCGAAAAGTCACCGATCAATGGCGCGCAGTTTGCTGATCTGCCGCCGGCGGCCAGTAAGGCTAAAAGTTATGCAGCGTGGCAGAAGGACTTCGTAACGTACTTGTACGGCACGCAGCAGATCGAGCTGTTCTTCAGCCCCAGCGCCAAGACCGTGTCGAATCCCGGCGAAGACGAGCGCGCTTTCCGGATTCGACTATCGCAAAGCACGCGTGAGAAACGCGACAAACTGGTGGCGCAATTGCGGCAGAAATACGCGCCCAAACTGGCCGCGCTGCAAGAACGCAAGCGCAAAGCTCAACAGGCGGTAGACCGCGAGAAGGCGCAGGCCGATCAGCAGAAGATGCAGACCGCCATCTCCTTCGGCGCGACGCTGCTGGGCGCGTTGGGCGGCCGCAAAATCAACAGCAGCGGCAACATCGGCAAAGCGACGACGGCCATTCGCGGCGCCAGTCGCACGATGAAGGAGAGTCAAGATGTCGGCCGCGCGCAAGATACGGTCGAAGCGATCGATCAGATGATTGCCGACCTCAATGCCGAAGTCGAATCACAGGCGGGTGAATTGTCATCGGCCGTCGATCCGCAGACGGAAGTCTTCGACACGCTCACCATCAAACCGAAGAAGACCAACATCGCTGTGCAGTTGTGCACGCTGGTCTGGGCACCGTACTGGAAGGATGAACAGGGCACGCTCACACCCGCGTGGGAGTGAGCGGATTTTCGGTTTTGATATTCAATCACGCCCATCTCAGCGTGAGGTGGGCGTGATCTTTGTGAACAGGCCGTTACAGGCTGGGCGCAAAATCAACTCGCCCGCTAACTCGACATCGGAGCCTACTCATGAATCTGCTCGCCCAAGATCCCATTGTTCTCCTATCCGCCGTGATTTTTGCGGGCGTGCTGCTGATATTCACCTTTGGTTTTTTAATCAACTGGTCTCGCAATCGCGCCACGATCATGCCCTACAAGCGTTACGGTTTTAGGGCGGTAATGATCGTTGTCGGCCTTGAACTCCTGACCGTAATCTTGACCGGCGGCCCGTTTAATTTTATGGGGGCACTGATCCTGATTGGAGCGATCGGCTGGTTGATGGTGCGCATATGGGCCTTCGTCAACAACGGCATCTTCTACTGCAACAAATTGAACGTGCGGAGCTTTCCGCTGATCGCGCCCCAGCTGGGCTTAGCCGCGCCGAGTGAGCCGTCGGCATCCGCCGAATCGACGCTGAGCGCTTCAATCTCGATTGAAGCGGCATCACCAAGCGAACCACTACCGATCGAAACGGCCACCGCGGTCGAAACACCGCCACCGATCGAGATGACGCCTCTCGCCGAATCGCCAGCGACCA
>JAXLWI010000086.1:0-16742 GCA_046328575.1 Anaerolineae bacterium | reverse complement strand
CAAGAAGAAGGCCCAGCGTGTACCGGAAGGCAGCGCCGGGGTGGCCGCGCAGCAATTCCTAGGCGAAAACGTGCGCGTGGTCTCGGCTTTCCAGAACATTAGCTACACGCACCTATCCAATGTTGAAGAAGATTTAGGCTGCGATGTGCTGGTGTGCGGCAACGATAAGGCCGCCAAGCAGCTCGTCATTGGCCTGGCGAAGGACGCGGGCATGGCCGCGTTTGATGCCGGACCGATCGAGAACGCCGTTGTCGCGGAAGGGCTGACGGCCGTGTTGATCAACATCAACATTGCGTTCAAGATCAAGAACGCGGGCATCCACATCACGGGCGTGCCGCGGTAAATCTCACCGCCGAGACGCAGAGAACGCAGAGAAATGTATAGGTAAACTCTGCGCCCTATGTACCTCGGCCATGAATCATGCTTGCCATGAACTCAAAACGCCTAGCCGGAATCTGCGGCTTGCTCACGCCGATTATCACGCTGACGCTGATCTTTATCTCGATCAAGTTGTCGCCGTGGTTCAGCTGGCACGATAACGCGCTCAGTGATATGGGCGTGAGCAAAACGTTTAATCTCTTCAATCCGGCACTGCTGATCGGCGGCGCGCTCCATTTCGTGTTTGTGATTTTCGGGCTGCGATCGACGATCGGGCCGGGGCGCTTGCCGCGCGTGGGTTTTGGGGCGGTGCTCCTCGGCGCGATCGCCCTGCCCTTGATCGGCATCATCACTGAAGACTACGGACGCACGCACTACTACGTCGCCGCCACCTATTTCATCGCGACGCCGCTCGGTTACATCTTGCTCGGCAGCGCATGGGTCAAACGCCATGATCGCGTGCTCGGCTGGTTGTCTATCGCCGCCGGCGCAGCCTCTATCCTCGCCATCACATTGGTACCGCATAAACGCATCGCCGTGCCCGAAATTTTGGCGGCGACGCTGATGGGCGTATGGACCTTTGCGATGAGCGTCAAACTCTTGGTTGATAACGCCTCTCATGAATGAACTTCGAATTGTGCCCCTAACGGGCATTCCCTTGATTCAACCCGGCGATAATTTAGCCAACATTCTTGGCAATGCGATCAATCGCGCGGGCGGCTTGCTTGAGTACGATGTGCTGGTGATCGCTCAAAAGATCGTCAGCAAAGCCGAGGGCCGCTACGTCGATCTCGACACGATCACACCGTCCGATCACGCTAAAGCGGTGGCGCTGCAATGCGAGAAAGACCCACGGCTGATCGAAGTGATCTTGTCGGAGAGCACCAGCGTGGTGCGCGTGCGTCCCGGCCTGATCATCACGCGGCATCGACTGGGCTTTGTCTCGGCTAATGCCGGTGTCGATCGCAGTAACGTCGCGCCTGACGGAGTCGAGCGCGTGTTGATGCTGCCCGAAAACCCCGATCAATCCGCGCAGCAAATTCGAGCCGTGCTGCGCGAGCGGTTCGGCATGGACCTCGGCGTGATCATCGCGGACAGCCACGGTCGCCCGCATCGCATGGGAACTGTGGGGGTCGCGATCGGCCTATCAGGTCTGCCGGGGGTCGAAGATTGGCGCGGCCGCAAAGATCTGTTTGGCTACACCCTCCAACATACCGAAGTCGGCCTCGCCGATCAGATCGCCGCAGCGGCGACGCTGCTACTGGGTCAAGCCGCCGAATCGATTCCGGCCGTCATCGTACGCGGCGCGGTGTTTGAGGCGCGAGACGGCTCGGCGCAGGAGATCAATCGGCCGCGCGAGATGGACTTGTTTCCGTGATCAGTTTGCGTTTTAGTGACGATGATGTAAACTAGCAACATCTCTAGTCAGCGGATGGTCAGTAGCCATGCCCGGACAAAAAATCCTCGTCGTCGATGACGATCCCAATTTGCTGCGCCTGGTGGAGTTGATTCTGCGCCGTGCCCAGTACGAGGTGGTCACATCCTCGACGGGTGAAATTGGCATCGAGAAAGCGCGCGACGAAAAGCCCGACCTGATCCTGATGGATGTGATGCTGCCTGGCATCGACGGCTTTCAGACCACGCGGGCGATCCGGCGACTGCCAGAATGCGCGCAAACACCCATCATCTTTCTATCGGCGTCCGATTCCACCGAGTCCAAAGTCAAGGGTCTGCGCGGCGGCGGCAACGATTACATCACCAAGCCGGTCAAGACTGGTGAACTGCTGGCCCGCATCGAAGCGCACCTACGCCCCTCCTCGATGAACGTTGGACAGGTCATCACGGTCTTCGGCTGCAAACCAGGCGTAGGCGTCACGACGTTCTGCGTGAACCTGGCACTGGCCCTACAACACTCTACCCAAAAGAACATCATCATCATCGACTGGCAACGGCCGCAAGGCGATGTGGCGTATGCGCTGGGCATGCCCGAAGTGCGATCACTGGAGTTCATCCTTAGTCACGCGCAAAACCTGGATGAAGAAGCGTTGGCCAATTTAATGCCACAATACACGCCCGGCATCTGGGTGATCCCTGGCTCGACGTCCACCAGCGTGGCCGCGCAGATGAATCGTAAACCGTTGACGACCCTGACCAAAGTGGCACAGCTCAAGGCCGACTATGTCATCATCGACGCTGGTGCGTTCAACGCGTGGGAAGAGCCGCCGCTGTCGCCGCGCGGCGAAGGCCTGAACGTGTGCCTGTTAACGCCCGATCCGTTTGCGATTCGACGGGCCTCACAGGTTGCCGATTACATCAAAGATCGCGATACGGTCTTCTGGTTCATCGCCAACTATTTTCCCGCAGCGGGCGCATTCACGTCCGATCAGATCGAACAAGTTCTGGGGACGACCTTGCACGGCTACGTGTTGAACGGCCGCCCCGAACGCGATCACAACCTGAACGCCGCGCCGCCGTACTATCAGCGCGATCCACAATCGGATTACGCCCAGGCGATGGAACGTGTCGCCGATCATATTCACAAGGTCATTGGCTGACCGCGTCACCCTGTGCTACGTACTTTCCAATCAGCGAATCGCTCACCGGGATTCGCTGATTGTTTTGGAGGCCACGCATGTTCTTTGATCTGCCGCTCGACCAACTGCGCGCTTATCAACCCGATCGAATGGAGCCAGCCGATTTCGATGAATTCTGGTCACGATCATTAAGCGACGCCCGGCGCTATGATCTCAACCCGATCTTTGTTCCGATCGATAACGGTCTCACGTTGATCGAGTCGTTCGATGTGACATTCAACGGGTACGGCGGCCAACCGATCAAAGGCTGGCTCAATCTGCCGCGTCAGCGTGCGGACCGGTTGCCGTGCGTCGTCGAATACATCGGCTATGGCGGCGGGCGCGGTCTGCCCATCGATTGGCTGGCGTGGAGCGCGGCTGGATACGCCCACTTGATCATGGACACGCGCGGCCAGGGCAGCACGTGGCGCACCGGCGATACCCCTGATCTTGAAGACAGCGCATCGAATCCGCAGCATCCGGGTTTCATGACACGAGGTATTCTGAGGCCGCAGACCTATTACTATCGCCGCGTCTTTGTCGATGCCGTCCGCGCAATCGAAACGGCGCGCGCCCATCCGGTCATCGATCCCGATCGGATCGCAGTGCGCGGCGGCAGTCAAGGCGGCGGCATTTCACTGGCCGTCAGCGGCCTGGTGTCGGGGCTGATCGCCGTGCTGCCGGATGTGCCGTTCCTGTGCCACTATCGCGTGGCGACGGAGATCACAGATGCAGATCCGTACAACGAACTCAGCCGCTACTGCAAAGTCCATCGTGACAAAGTAGAGACGGTGTTCAACACACTGGCGTATTTCGACGGTCTGAACTTCGCGACGCGCGCCACCGCGCCCGCCTTGTTCTCCGTCGGCTTGATGGATGAGATCTGCCCGCCGCGCACCGTCTTTGCCGCATACAATCACTACGCCGGAGCAAAGCAGATCAAGGTCTGGCCGTACAATCATCACGAAGGCGGTGAGACCTATCAAATCGCAGAGCAGCTCAAGTTCTTGAAAGAATTCATGCGTTGATGCGTTAGCCGATCACAATCTTTATTCGGGGGGAACTTCGATGAATCGTTCTCAATCGCGCGTAGTCATCACCGGTCTCGGCGCGCTGTCGCCGCTAGGCCTCAGCGTCGACGAACTTTGGTCGGGTTTGCTGGCAGGCCGCTCGGGCATCGCGCGAGTCACACAGTTTGATGCGAGTAACATGCCATGCCAAATCGCGGGCGAAGTCAAAGGCTTCGAGGCTAAGAACTACATCGACGGGCGCGAAGCGCGTCGCATGGCGCGCAGTGCACAGTTTGCGGTAGCGGCGACGCAACAGGCGCTTAAAGACGCCGGGCTGCCCGATCGGTTTGCCGAACCCGATCGAGCCGGGGTACTGCTCGGCACCGGTATCGGCGGCATCGAAAAGATCGACGAGATGTTGAACGTGCAGCGTCAACGCGGCTACGATAAGATCAATCCATTCCTGCTGCCGAACTCGCTGTGCAATCTGCCCGCCCATCACGTCAGCAAGGCTTTTCAAGCATTAGGGCCGCTCAATACCGTCGTTACAGCGTGCGCGGCTGGAACGCAGGCCGTCGGCGAAGGTGCGGAGTTGATCCGTCGGGGACGCGCCGACATCGTCGTGGCGGGCGGCGTCGAAGCGGCCATGGTGGATTTTCTGCTGGGCGGCTTCTGCGCGATGCGCGCCCTGCCCACGTCATACAACGATCGCCCCGAGCAAGCTTCACGGCCCTTCGATAAAAATCGCGAAGGCTTCATCTTCGCTGAAGGCTGCGGCATTTTGATCCTGGAAAGTTGGGAACACGCGGAACGGCGCGGCGCGAAGCCATATGCGGAGGTTTTGGGGCACGCTTCATCGTCGGATGCCTATGATGTAGCCAAGCCGGAACCGAGCGCCAGCGGTGCAGTTCGCGCGATGCGATGGGCACTGCAAGACGCCGGTCTCACACCCGAGCGCGTAAGCTACATCAACGCGCACGGCACCGGCACAGCCGCGAATGATGCGGGCGAAACCAACGCCATCAAGCAGGTCTTTGGCGAACACGCGTATTCAGTACCGATCAGTTCCACCAAATCGATGATCGGCCACACGATGGGCAGCGCGGGCGCGTTGGAAGCGGTGGTGTGTGCGTTGACGTTGAAGCACAGCATCATTCATCCCACCATCAATTACGAGACGCCCGATCCTGAATGCGATCTGGATTACGTACCCAACGTCGCGCGGCAAGCCGATGTACAAGTGACGCTGTCCAATTCGTTTGGACTGGGCGGGCAAAATGCGTGTTTGGTGCTAGGGAAAGTTTGATCGCTTTCTTTTGGCCCTTCAAAAATGTCATTCTGAGCGACCGCTAGCTTCTCATGAACATCGTCAACGTCGGTTATGACTCAACTAACTACTATGTGATCGAGCAAGGTCGTCAACGCCTGTTGGTCGACGTGGGCTGGCCGGGCACACTGGCCAAAATGCGCGGCAGCCTGAAGCGCAAAAGTCTGTCGATTGAAGACCTGACGTATATGTTCGCCACGCACTACCATCCCGATCACGCCGGACTAGTGCAAGATCTCAAGCAGCTGGGCGTAAAGCACCTCGTGTTCGAGCAGCAATTGGCCGCCGTGCCGCTCCTCAAGACGTTGGTAAAGGCCGATAGCGGCTACATCGATATTCGATTGGACGGTAGTTTGCGACTCAAGACGAGTGAGAGCCGCGCCTGGCTGGCGACGATAGGGTTAGCGGGCGAGATGGTGAGCACGCCCGGCCACAGCGACGACAGTATCACGCTGGTGCTCGATGAGGGTCTGGCCTTCACGGGCGATTTGACCGCGCCGGGTATGTTCGAAGGCGAGCCAGGCGACCTCATCGCGCAGAGTTGGGCCAAACTCCGCGCGCTTCACGTCCACACCATCTATCCGGCCCATGGTCCAGCGCGGCCGCTGCGCTGAAGGGATGTGCATGGTCGTAAATGAGACTATCTACGTTTTGGGTGCAGGCGCGGTCGGTTTCCCGTTAGCGGCTTATCTCGTTGATGCGGGTCGAGAAGTAATTGCAGTTCGAACGAGCCAATCGGATATTCCGCGCAGCACCATCCCCGTCACGGTGCAAAACGGTCTCGATCGGCTGACCGTGCCCATCGAGACGATTTCGCTCGCGCAGCTAACCCGACTCGGCGGGTTGATCGTCATTACCGCCAAATCCTACGCCAACGCGACCATCGCCCTGGCACTCAAAGACAAGATCGTCACTGGCCCGCTCGTCATCCTGCAAAACGGCGTGGGCGTTGAGCAACCTTTTCTCGCTGCTCAGTTCGCGCCGATCTATCGCTGCGTCCTCTATGTCACTGGTCAAGCCACCGCTGAAAATGAGTTTACGTTTCGCCCGGTGACTGCTTCGCCCATCGGCGTCATCAATGGTGATGAAGCCGGTCTTCAGCACGTTGTTGAATCTTTAGCCACCGAGCGATTTCCGTTTCGAGCGGAAACGAACATCCGCCGGGAAACTTGGAAGAAGGCCATCATAAACTCAGTGTTCAACTCTATTTGTCCGCTGCTGGAAGTGGATAACGGCATCTTCATTCGCGACGAGGCCGTGGCCAGTCTGGCGCGCGAGGTCGTCAATGAATGTGTCGCGCTGACGGACAGACTCGAGCTGGGCTTGTCCGAGAGCGAAATCATGGAGCAAATCAGGCTGGTGAGTCAGCGCTCCGCTGGGCAACTCATTTCGACCTTGCAGGACCTTCGAGCCGGGCGAGCGACGGAGATTGAGTTTCTGAATCTTGAGATCGCGCGGGTGGCGGCTTCGATCCAGCCGCCACTTCAACTTCCTCAAACTGAATTGCTCGGCAAAATGATTTTGGCTAAGTCGATGCTGACCCGCAAGAGATAGATCGCCGCGACAGTGACTCAACATCCTTTGGCGTCGTGCTAAAATGGGGCCAGCGTAAAAGAGCGTACTCCATGACGCGTAGCACGCAGTCCCAACTCGATTCGCACAAACCCCACCGGCGATCCATTCGCCTGCGCGATTACGATTACGCCCAGGCTGGCGCGTATTTTGTCACGCTGGTTTCACATCAACGCCGCTGTGTGTTTGGGGAAATCGTCGCGGCGGAGATGCGCTTGAACGAATGCGGCGCGATCGCGGACGAATGCTGGCGCGCTATTCCCGATCATTTTCCGTCCGTCGAACTGGGCGCGTACGTCATCATGCCCAATCACGTGCATGGGATCATCATCATCAACGCATCGGCAGTAAGTAAGGGCGCAGGTATGGGCGCAGCAGTGCTGCGCCCCAACGTCAGACCAGGTTCATTGGGTGCAATCGTACGTTCCTACAAATCCGCCGTTTCGTATCGTATCCACCAAGAACACACCGCCACCCCGATCTGGCAAAGGAATTACTACGAGCATATCATTCGCACTGACCACGCCCTGCAACGCATCACCGCTTACATCTATGCCAACCCAGCCCGTTGGGCTGAGGATAACGACAACCCGGTAAAAGCCAAAACGTACGGACAGTGTAAGGGGGCAGCAGTGCTGCGCCCCAACCGTACGGGCGAGGCATGCCTCGCCCCGACAAGGCGGCTACCATGGCAAAAGACCAAGCCTATCTCGAAAAGGTTCGATCCCCAATTCCAAAGGTTCGATCCCTACTACCAATGGTTCGATCCCCAATGCCAAAGATTTGATCCCCAATGCCAAAGGTTCGATCCCCAATGCCAAAGGTTTGATCCCCATTACCAAAGGTTTGATCCCCAATGCCAAAGGTTCGATCCCCAATTCCAAAGGTCTGATCCCCATTGCCAGAGGTCCGCGCCCCGATGCCTGAAGTTTGTTTTCTACCGCTACATAAAAATAGAACGGCGACCCAATTGCTGAGTCGCCGTTGTGAACTATACTGCGCAAGCATTTACAAACCTAGTACCTGCCGCAATCGATCGAGGATCATCAAGGCGGTGATGTTCTGCATGGCGTGGCCGCGTTCGTAAGCCGTTTTCAGCCGATAGTCGCTCTGCCAGAAGCCGGTTAAGTGCACACCATCCGGGCCGAGGCCAAAACCAGGCAGTGTCCTCGCCACCAGGTCGAAATCCCACAGCGGCACTTTATAGTCAGCGGCGATCTGCCGGATCTGCTCGTTCATACGGGCGTTGCCATCGCGCTGATCGGGCTTGGTACTCAAGATCGGAATCACGCCCAACTCCATCGTCGTCGTCACCAGTTTGCGCAGGCTGGTATCGAACAATTTGGTCACGCCGGTATCGTTCGCGCCGAGCCGGACAATGACGTATGCGGGATTGTTGACGCGTAGTTCGCAGGCCAGCGGCGATTCGTTGGCATTGCAGGCCGTCTTGTCCGCCCACGTCGGATTGAGGATCGACCACGAGTGCTGGCCGATGCGCACAGCGAGGCTGTTGCGGCCAAACGCGCCGCGGAAGTAATCGACGGTGGGCTGCAAGTAACCGTAGCCGCCCAGATTGTACTTTGTGCCGCTGAACGGGCCGAGGAAGTACGGGGTCTCGATCGTGCTGTCACCAGCCGCCGAGTATGCGTGTGGATTGCGGCCCAATTGCTGCCCCTTCGCAAAAATCGCGCGGACGTTTTGCTGCACATCGTCGGGCATCACCAGGAATTGATCGATCGATACGCCGTTGACGACCCCGGGCGTGACCGGCACCGCGACAATCGTTGCGGTGGGGCGCGGCGTCGGCTTGCTGTTGACCGATCGGGTAGGCGTGATCACCGCGGCTTGAGTCACGTTGCTTGACGGGGTGCGGACAGTTAGTGTGGGTTCGCTAGTCGCGGTCGGCACATCCGTCGCGGTCGGTTCCGGCGTGTCCGTCGGCGGCTCGTAGGCATCTTGCGGCGCGACTTGCGGATTAGCCGACTCGGCAGGGAGGGCGTCGGTCGTCGTCGGCTCGATCGAGACGGTTGGTCCGATCGGAACAGGCGTAGGCGCGGGCGCGGCCAGCCCGGTTGTGCTGAACGCGGCTGCGGCAAAGATGATGATCAGGCCAATGACGCCAAAAACAATGAGTCCGGTGCGCATACGTCTATCAATCTCACTTCTGAAGTGCGGCCCAACTATAGCACGCTCAACTTGTTTCGCCAAAGCCTGCCCTTAACGCGGTTGCGGCTTTGGCGTCGAAAAATCAAACTTGATCTGCGGCGGCAGTCGATCGAGCGGTTCCGCATACAGCATCTGCCACAAATCGACGCCGTCTTTGGCAAACACCCACTTGGCAGTCTTTTCCTGATCGGCGGCAGGCGCGGCGATGACGTCGGGCAGATTCGAAATGGTGGCAAACGCCAATTTGAAGGCGCGCTGATAATCCTGCGGCACCGGAATCACCACGGCCGCATCGCGAGCCGGAAATTGCAGCGTTTTAGTGCGTTCGTCCCAGCGGCTGATCGTGATCGAGCCGGTGGCTTTGTATTCTTCGACGTTGGCGTTGGAATGGCACTGCCCGCAGAAGACGTTGTAATCCACGCCCTTCAAACTCTGCACACTGTGATCGTGAAACGGCGCGATCACGGCAAAGGTACGCGGCTGGTCGCCTTGCGTGTACACGATCGACATCATGTTGCCTACAGCGATCTTGCCGTTGCGCTTCACCAAAAACTTCCAACCGGACACGCGTGAATACGGAAAGCCCTGTGTGGCTTTGCCGCTGGCATCGGGTATGATCGAATTGAGATGGCAGTTCTGGCACGAGACCACCGTCTGCACATGGCACACATCGCAGTCCATGTTCGCGCCGTGCACGGTGTGCGGTTGATTGGCGGGCAACTTGTCGAAGGGATGACAATCGGTGCAGGCGACGCTGGGTGATTCGAACTGCGAGTTGTACGTCTGCCCGTCGCCGTGCGTATCGGCTTCGCTGTGACAGTTGACACACACCATGCCTTTGCCAAACGGCGCGGGACTGCGATGCACATCGGTGATGGCCGAGTCGCCTTTTTCAGTAGTGGCGTTGATCTCGTAATTCTGGCGGCGATGGCATGCCAGACAACCCGTTTGGCGTCCATCATCCCGATCGAACTGCGCCAGCGTCACGGCGGCTTGCGGCGGCGCAGATTGATAGTTGCTATCCGCGTGACACGATTCGCAGCGCGGTTGACCCACTTTGCCAGCAGTCTGGTTGTACAGCGTGTGGCAGTTCTTGCAGGGCAGGTTCTCGTATGGGATGTTGGTCAGGCGTTCCAGGCCGCCTTGCGCCTTAGAGTAGAAGTAGCGCTGGCCGTTCGTCGTGGCGTGCAGGCTGGTGGCCTCGCGCTCGTGCGCAAGTTGAATCGGATCGGGCGTGGCGATCTTCACTACTTCAACTTGGCGAGTGACTTCCACCTGGCGTGTCACCTCGACGTGCTGCGTGACGACGATGGCCTGCGTGGCCTCGACGGCTTCTTCGTCGACGACGTTTTGCGGGACGCAGCTGATCAGTACGCCCATCACCAAGATCAGAATTGCCGCCACTACCGATTTCATACCCATGGACCTCATCGCGATCTATCACCCATTTTACGCCTACCCTGCCCGCCGAGTCAGTGCTGAATGTCATGTCGCGCCCGAGTCGGGTATTTGTACCCAACCGACTGGACCGTGACAACAAAACGGGCTGCCACCGTTCAGGCGCAGCCCGTGAGTCAGACTGTAGATGTTTAGGCTAAATGAGGCACGATCTTCTTGGCCAGATCGCCCTTGGGCTTGAAGCCGACGATACGCTCCACCGGCTGGCCGCCCTTGAAGAGAATTAAGGTGGGGATGCTCATCACGCCGTACTTCATGGCGGTGTTCTCATTCTCGTCCACGTCCAACTTCATGACCTTCAATTTGCCTTCGTTCTCATGCGCGATCTCATCGACCAGCGGCGAGACCATCTTGCACGGGCCGCACCACACTGCCCAGAAATCGACCAGCGTTGGGACTTCCGACTTTAACACTTCCTTATCAAACGTTTCGTCCGTCACCACCATCGGATTCGCCATTGTGCTCCTTATGCTTGCCAAAAGTTACTGCCTCGATATTTTACCGCGTCACCGCTGATTTGTCATGGTGCATGACGCATGGCTAATGCATGCGCCGTCGCCATTCCTCTTTCAGCGCTAGCGCCCCCAGATCGTTTGGCTTGGTTTCCAGATAGTCGCGCAGCAAACGCTGGAACTTGCTGGCTTCATCCAGCATTGGGAAGTGGCCGGAATCGGCCAGGCCGATCGGTCGGATGTTGGAATCGAAGCGCGCGATCTCGTCGGGTTGCAGCGCACCCACAAACGGATCCTTCTCACCGTACACCATCAACAGGGGCATCTTAAGCTGATCGAAGACCTGTTTCAGATCGATGTTGAGGAGCGAGCGGGCGCTGTTGGTCACCGCTTGTGGATCGGTTTTGCCCGCTTCCATTTCCACTTCGGGATAGGTCGTACGTCGCCCCAAGGCCCGATCGATCAGCGAGTTCCCGCCGGGCTGCGTCAAACGCTTGTTCAGCGTAGCGCTGGACACCGGGGCACTGATCGTCATCACCCGCTCGATGCGATCCGGCCACAGCGCGCCAGCCAGCATCGCCACGGCCGCGCCCAAAGCGTGGCCGATCAGCGAGGCGCGCATGATGCCCAGCTGCTCCATAAACTGATCGAGCTGCGCTACATAGCCTTCCACCTGATAGCGCGGCACATTGCGATCGGAATCGCCGAAGCCCCACATATCAAACGCATAGGTGCGATATCGATCCGACAGGTTCTCCATCGTCGGCATCCAGTATCGCCACGATCCGAGCCAGCCGTGCAAAAAGATCAACGGCCGCCCGCGACCCAGCGCCTCGTAGTGGACTAATCCGCTGTCAATGATGATTGCGCTCACACTGACCTGCTTGTCATCCGCACGTGCAGTTACGCCTTGCTTTGTGCTCGGCGCGCTGCCACGCGATCTAAAACTGCCTGGATCTGCTTCGCCAGTTCGTCGGGCGCGAACGGCTTCAAAATGTATTCTTCCGCGCCAACTTCCAGCCCAGTCTGGATTTCGCTTTCCTGGCCTTTAGCTGAGAGGAAAACCACCGGCACATCGCGCAAATTGGGCATAGCCTTCATGGCCTTGCACGCTTCATAGCCCGTCATCTTGGGCATGCGCACATCCATCAGGATCAAATCGGGCTTCTCCACCTGCGCCCGTTCCACCGCCTCGGCCCCGTTCGACGCCTGCACGACGGTAAAACCGCCAAACTGTAAACTGAAGGCGACCAGTTCGCGAATGTCACGTTCGTCTTCGGCAATCAGGATCTTCGTCATCGTCGTTCGACCTCTCCTCCACCTCGGCGCATCTCTGCCACTCCGTCGTTTCTCAACCCTGCGCGCCCACCAGCGTATCTATCTCTGACACCAGATCGTCGACCGCAAACGGCTTGGTGAAGAAGCGTGCCGCCCCCAGCGCCAACACCTTCTTTTGTTTCACTTCTTCATCGGTCAAACTACCCGTAATCACCATGACGGGAATATCGGCAGTGTCTGGCGAACTCTTCAGCCGCTGCAAGACTTCGTAACCATCCATGCCGGGCAGTTTGAGATCAAGCAGGATCAAATCGGGCTCTTCCACGCGCGCCAGCATCGTCGCCCGCTTGCCGCTGGACGTCAACACCACCACAAAGCCGCGCGTTTCCAGGGCCGCTTGCAGCAGATCGCGCGTATCGCGATCGTCGTCAACCACCAGCACCTTGCCCGGCCCGTGCAGCACGCGATTGACCGACGATACCAGACGCGTCGTGTCGATCGGCTTGGTCAAGTAATCCACCGCGCCCAGGCGCAAACCTTCACGTTGATCGGGCATCACCGACACGATGACCACCGGAATATCAGCCGTAGCGCGATCGGTCTTCAAGTGCTGCAAGACTTCGAAGCCATCCGCGTCCGGCAAATAAATGTCGAGCGTAATCAGATCGGGGCGGCGTTCTCGCGCGCGCTCGATGGCGTCTTTGGCCCGATTAGCCACCGAGACCGAATAGCCGCTACCTGTCAGACTGTGGCTGATTAATTCGGCAATATCCCGATCGTCCTCGATGACGAGGATGTGCAACTGGCCGTTGGTGGCTGTCACCAGCGGCAGCGCTTCGTCCGTCGCCTCGGGAGCGTGCTCCGCGCTGACGCTTGGCGACTTAACGGTCTCCATCGGTTGCGGTGTTGGCGTTTCCACTGGCGCTTCGTCCAGCACTGCGCGCAGCGTAAACGAGAATGTCGTGCCGACACCGACGGTGCTTTCCAACCAGATATGACCGTCGTGCATTTCTACCAGCGACTTGACGATCGCCAGGCCCAGACCGGTACCGGGGAATTCTTGCACGTTAGGATCGTCCACACGGAAGAAGCGCTCGAACACTTTCGGCTGATGCTCGGGCGCGATGCCGATGCCGGTGTCCGTTACATCGATCTGGATCATCGGTCCGACGACGTGCGCGTTTACCAAGATCGAACCGCCCGGCGCGGTGTATTGATAGGCGTTGCTCACCAGATTCGTCAAGACCTGAATCACACGATCGCGGTCGCCGTAGACACGCGGCAGTTCGTCTTCGGGCAGTGAGATGCGCAAGGTCAGCCGCTTCTCTTCGATGCGGCCGCGCAGCGAGGTCGCCACCTGCTCGATGACGGATTCGATCGACAGCGGCCGGATGTCCAACTTCACGCGCCCGCTTTCGATGCGGCTGATGTCCAGCAGGTCGTTGACGAGGATCGACAACCGATCGGCATTGGACTTGATCACGCTCAAGAACCGCTGTTGTGGTTCGTTCACTGGCCCGGCCGCGCCCATCAGCAACAAATCGGCGTAACCTTTGATGCTCGTCATCGGCGTGCGCAGTTCGTGGCTAACCGTCGAGACGAAGTCGGTCTTGGCGCGGTCGGCTTCCACCTCGCGTGTGATGTCACGGAACACCGACACCGAACCGAGATACTCGTCGTTCATCGTCACCGGCGCAATCGTGACATTCACGAAGCGCCGTTCTTCGCGGAACTCGATGCGCTGTGACAGTACCGGCGTCGCGCGCCGCGCGTCACTCGACTTCGACCACTCACGCACCTGCGTGACCCAGTTAATACCAGCGGCCGAATACAAGCCTTGCATGTCCTCGATCGAGCGGCCCAACGCTTCGTCGCGCTTCACGCTCAAGATGCGCTCAGCCGCCGCGTTGAATAGAATCACACTGCCGCTGGCGTCACTCACCAACACGCCGTCCGCCACCGATTCCAAAATGGCCTGACTCTTGGAACTCTCGATCTGCTGTGCGCGCAGCATGCCGCCCAACAACTCGGCCTGCTCGCGGATGTAACGGTACAGCTCGGCGTTGTTGATGGCCGTTGCCACCTGATTTGCCACAGCCGTCACCAGCAGCAAATGCGTCTCGCTGAAATAGGCCGGTTCCGGATGCATTAGCAGCACCGCGCCCAGCACATCCTCACCCATTTGCAGCGGCACCGCTAGTGCCGATCGGAACGAGACGACCGCATCGCCGACCGGTATCCAGCGTTCGTCCAGCTGCACATCCGGCACGATGACGGCCTGCCGCTGTGTTACAGCCCAACCGGCCAGCCCCTCGCCGCGGCGGAACACGGTCGCTTTGCCACCCGGCGGCAATCGCCCGCCCGGCCCGAGTCGCGCGCGCAACAACAACATATCCGATTGTTGATCGATCAACAGCAACGAACCATACGGCGCACCGATCGCTTTGACCAGCAATTCCAGGGCGCGGTTCAGCACCCGATCGAGATCCAGGCTCGACGACAACTCGGATGTGATGCGGAACAGCACTTCCACCCGATCGCGCTCGAGCATCAAATCGGCGTTGGCCAGCGCCAGTTCGCGGGTGCGCGACGCCACACGCTCTTCCAGTTCCTGATTGAACTTCACGATCTGATCGTACAAACGCGAGTTGCTCATGGCGACGGCGGCTTGATTCACCAGCGTCTCCACCAGCTGCACTTCGCTGTCGCCCAGGACCCGATCGAAACGGCCATCCCCCAGGCGGACCACGCCCAACACCTCATCGCGCGCCACGATGGGCACTTCAATTGTCCACAACAACCCGACTTGCCGCATGCGTTCTTTAAGCAGCGGATCGAGATCGTCGTCGGCCAACCGCAGGCTGATGTTGCGCCGATCGCGCAAGAAGTGCGCCACCTTCAAATAGTCGACAGGCGTAAAGGCCGTGCTGGCAATCTCGCTGACGCTCAAGCCGTCAGTCGAGATAAACGCGCTGTGCGCGGTCGTCAATCGGCCTGACGCACGATCCCATTCTTGAACGATGACGAACTGCGCATTGGTCGCGCGGACCACCTGGTGCGTCAGCGTCTCCAACACCTGCTTGTATTCCAACGTTGACGAAATCGCTTGACCGGCTTCATACAACAACGATTGATCGCGCAAACGGCGCTGCGATTCTTCAAACAACCGCGCATTATCGATGGCGACCGCTGCCTGATCGGCCAGCGTGGACAGCACCACCAGATCGGTATTGGTGAAGCCGTTGGGCACGGGTTTATCCGCCGAAAGCACGCCGATCAACTGCCCGGCCACGGACAACGGCACCAACAAAACCGATCGGATGTCGCTAGGGCCGATCACAATAAAGCGCGGGTCTTGCGTTGCGTCAGGTACGATCAAGCCGCGTGGATCAGCAATCACGGCACCGACCAAACCTTCGTTAGCGCTAAACCGGATCCGTCGGATCTGCTCCAGATCAAAGCCGATCGTCTTGCGGGCGATGTATTTGCCATCCACCGGATCACGCAAGAAGATCGTGGCGTGGTTAGCCCCCACCAGTTCCATCGATGCATCCAGGACCGTCGACATCAACGAATCCAGATCGAGTTTGGCGCTGATTGAGCGGCCGACTTCGTTGAACAACGTCAGGTTGTCCAAGCGTTGCTGCAAGTCCGCATACAACCGCGAGTTCTCGATCGCAATGGCGGCCTGATTGGCGAATAGTTCCAGCGCTTCAATCGCGGCCCGATTAGGGATACGGCCGTTCACTGGTTGATCGACCGACAGCGTACCCAGCACGCGATCACCGGAACCGATTAGGGGCGTTAACAACATATCGTTAGGATGCCAGTAGCCTGGCCGACGCGGTTCAGATGGATCAACCCCTGGCACAAGAAACGTGGTTAAATCGCCGACGGCGTCAGCCTGCTCCATTGGTAAGTAGTAGCTTTGGCTGATACGGAATCGATCCTGCATCACGCGCTCGACGATCGGTAACGCCTGACGAACCCGTTTCATTTCCTCAAACTGCACCAGCGGCACGCCAGCGGCGGCGACCGTTCGCAACTGCGGCGGATCGCCGTCGATCAAGTTAACAACCACGACTTCGAAATCGACCGTTTCCTGAATAGCGTGCGCGACATCGTCCAACACCAAGTCGAGCGGTTGATCGGTGCGGAAGGCCTGGCTGATTTCAAACAGGTTGGTTAGCTGCTCGGCCTTGCGGCGCAAAAGTTCGCCGCGATCCATCTGATCTTCCAAACGCTGCGCATTGCCGATCGCGATCGCGGCCTGCTCGGCCAGCGCTTCCAAAAAGTGACGATGTTCTTCAGTGAACGCATTGAGCCGCGGACTTTCCAGATTCAAAACACCGGCGACCGATTGAGCGTACCGAATCGGCACGGCGATCTCGGCGCGCGTGGTCTCCAGCGTCTTCACGTATTCGGGGTGCTCGCGCACATCGCCGATGACGACCGGCTGACCCATCTGCGCCGCCCGACCGGTTATGCCTTGACCCAGCGTTACCGCCTGCGACTCCAGACGTTGGGC
>JAXLWI010000085.1:0-16824 GCA_046328575.1 Anaerolineae bacterium | reverse complement strand
CGCCTCTTCGTAATACAGGCGGCCGTCGCTGCGCCGATTGATCAACTCGCCTTTCCAGGTTCCGCCCTGTGTAATCGTCTCCCACAATTTCTGGTAAAAAGCCCGGTCATGTAAACCGCTGCTCAAGAGGCGCGGGTTCTGCCCCAGCACATCGTCGCGGGTATAGCCGGTGAGAGTAGTAAAGAACGGATTGACATACACGATGTTGCCGTCCAGATCAGTCACCACGATGGTTTCCGCCGCCTGATCGATGACGGCCGCCAGCTGTGCGATCCGGGCTTCGGCTTGCTTACGCTCCGTAACATCGCGATAGTTCAACACCATCGCCGCTACGCTGGGCTCATGTAGGAGATTGGTGATCGTGCCTTCCAGCCAGTGCCATGTGCCGTCGCGATGCCGGAAGCGATATTCGATTTTGAGCGCAGCATTGGGCCACTGCAAAAGGTCTTGAAAAAGAGCCTGCAGTTCGGGCCAATCGTCCGGATGAAACATTTCGGTCGGCGCGCGGCCAGCTAGTTCTTCCGCCCTATAGCCCAAAATGCGCTCTGTGGACGGGCCGGTATACAGCATGTGGCCATCGGCGTCCATCAACGCAATGCCGTCCGGTGAATGTTCGATCAAAGCCTGAAAGCGGCGCTCGCTACGTCGTTTCTCGTCACGCAGCCGTTGCTGTTCCAGCGCGTGAGCCACGGCCGCGCCCAAACGTGCCAGGCGGTCTTTGAGCAAGTAATCGGCCGCGCCCAATTTCAAGGCTGCCACCGCGGTATCCTCGCCCACTGTGCCCGAAACGATGATCACAGGAATATCTAATTGCAGATCGTGAACGATCTTCAATGCGGCCGGGCCACTGAACTGCGGTAGTGAGTAATCGGCCAGAATCAACTCCCACGGCTCGTCGAGCTGCGCGCGAAAATCGGCCTCGGTGTCCACGCGTACCCAGTCTGGCTCATAGTCATGTTCGCGCAAACTTTCGATGACGAGTTCCGCATCAGTGGCTCGATCTTCCAGCAAGAGCACACGTAAAGGTATTGGCATGTCGTCTCCTGAACAGCCCAATTGTCCGTCGGGTTACTCTTTGGCCGGTTCGTTGAGCAATAGCCAATACAGGCCCAGCGTCCGCACCGATTCAGTGAATTGTTGAAAATCCACCGGCTTAACGATGTAACTATTGACACCCAGTTCATAGCTTCGAATCACATCCCGTTCTTCACGCGAAGAAGTGAGCACCACCACGGGCAGGCGGCGCGTACGCGCATCGGCCTTGATGCGGCGCAGCACCTCCAGCCCGTCCACCTTGGGCAGCTTCAAATCTAACAGCACCAGTTTTGGACCGTCCTCAATCTTACGATCAGCATACGGGCCAGTACAAAAGATGAAGTCCAGGGCCTCGGCTCCGTCGCGCACGACGTGCACGTGATTGGAGATGTTATTTTCTTCAAACGCATCGAGCGTCAATTCGACGTCATTGGGATTGTCTTCGACCAACAAGATTTCGATGTGATTCAGCGCCACGGTGACCTCCCTGTCTTAACCACTTTCAACCGTTATTTGTTACGACTGAGGCTCAATCGCTCGCAGTATTGAGCCGAACGGCGAGCCTTACTCTGTCGTCCGCTCCAGCACAAACGTAAACGTCGCGCCAGATCCGAGAGCGGCCTGGGCCCAAATGCGCCCGCCGTGCTGCGTGATGATGCGGTGCACAATCGCCAGCCCCACGCCTGTGCCTTCGTAGTCTTCCTGCCGATGAAACCGTTGAAATACGCCAAATAATTTGTCGGCGTACTGCATATCAAAGCCTACGCCGTTGTCTTTGACACTGTAGAGGACTTCTGTATCCGTCGTCGTCGCGTCGATCTCGATCGTGGCGGGATCCGATCGGCGGGTGTACTTCAGCGCGTTGGATAGCAAATTCAGCCACACTTGCTTGAGCAAGGCCGGATCGCCTTGGCAGTCGCTCAACTCGCCGATCTTGATTTCAACGCGGCGGCCAGCTTGCTCAGCTTGCAATTCCAGCAAGGCGTTGCGCACCAACTGGTTCATATTCACACGCTGTTTCGTCAACGGCAGGCGTCCCAGTCGCGAGAAGGTCAACAGGTCGTCGATGAGCGTGCCCATGCGCTGCGCGTTATCGCGGATCAGATCCAGATAACGTTGCAGCTCGGTCGGCAGCACGCCCTGCGCTTTGCGCGTCAGAATGCGGGCAAACCCGTCGATGGCGCGCAGCGGCGCGCGCAGATCGTGCGAGACTGAATACGAGAAAGCCTCCAGTTCGCGATTACTAGCTTCCAGCTGCACGGTGCGCTCAACAACCCGCCGCTCCAAGTCTTCATTCAATTGGCGAATCTGAGCTTCGGCTTGCTTGCGCTCAGAGATGTC
Source organism: Anaerolineae bacterium (assembly GCA_046328575.1). Lineage (GTDB taxonomy): Bacteria > Chloroflexota > Anaerolineae > Fen-1058 > Fen-1058 > JAGOBP01. The sequence continues at coordinate 14,448 of JAXLWI010000085.1, read as the reverse complement.
CTCGATGATGGAGATGCGATAGGGCGTTGGCCCTTCAGCCAGCGACGAGGTGACGCGCACCCAGACGGGCTGATCGTCGCGGCGGATATAGCGTTTCTCGATCGTGTAACTGCTGATCCGCCCGGCCAGCAAGTCGGCCAATAGCGATTCCTCGCGGCGCAAATCGTCAGGCTGGGTAATATCACTGAAGCGCCGCTGCCGTAGTTCGGCTTCGCTGTAACCTAACATTTGGCTGAGGGCGGCATTGCCGCGCAGATAATGGCCGTCCAGACTTAACGACTCAATGCCAATGGCCGCTTGTTCAAACGTGGCGCGGAACCAGGCCTCACTTTCGCGCAGGGCGGACTCAGCTTGCTTGCGATCGGTAATGTCAATGATTTGCGCGAGCAAACAAGGTTCATGATCAATTTCTAAGACTTCGCCTGAAATGAGTACGCTGCGGTGGACGCCTGATTTTAAGCGTGCAGTGGCTTCGACCCCGCGCACATGCTTATGCTCCCGTAAAAGATCGATGAAACGTTGCCGCTCTACAGGATAGGCCCAAATGTTGAGTTCCTGAGTTGTATGGTTGATGGTTTCCGCTCGCGAGAAGCCATACAACTCGCAGAAAGCGGCATTGACGTGGGTGATCTTTTGGTCGCTCAGGCGTGAGATGCCGATGGCAGTAGGACTGTTCTCAAAGATGGTGCCGAAGCGAGCCTCACTTTCGCGCAGGGCTTCCTCGGCGCGCTTGCGATCGGAGATATCCACGCAGAATTCTACACAAGTGTTTCCGCCCAGCGAACTACCGGCGAAGACCAGCCACTGCCGTGTGCCGTCCTTGCGGATATATTCCTTCTCATACGGGCCGACACGGCCGGTCGCCTGGAATTTTCTGATCTCGGCCAAACTCACCTCCATATATTCTGGCGGAGTCAGATTTTGCCAGGTCAGTTCGCGCGCCTCCACTTCACGGCGGCTATAGCCCATCAGATTGAGGAAGGCGTCGTTCGCATCTGTCATATGGCCCGTTGTCAAATCCCAAAACATCACGCCGACGGTCTCGACCTCCAGCACTTTCTGCAGTCGCGCATGGCTCTCGCGCAACGCTTCTTCGGCTTGTTTGCGCGTGGTGATGTCGCGCAGAATGACGGTGTAAATCTTGTGGTCACCACTGTCCACTTGCGAGATCGACGCCTCGATGGGGAACTGTTCGCCGTCGGCGCGCACGCCGCTGATGGGGTTGAGCTGACCCATCGAGCGGCTGGTGATACCCGTCGCGCCGAAGCGGAGGATGTGATCGCGATGGACGGCGCGGAAACGATCGGGGATGAAGCGATCAATCGGCTGGCCGATGGCTTGATCGGCGCGACAGCGGAACATCGTTTCGGCTGCGCGGTTGAACAGGATGATGCGTTGTTCGGCGTCGATCGAAATGACAGCGTCCATGGCTGAGGCGATGACACTGGCCAACCGTGCTTCGCTAGCGCGTTGGGCGGCCTGCGCGGTCAGCCGCTCGCTAATGTCGATGACGCACACCAGCCGCGCTGCGCGTCCATCAAATACCATTGGCCGCGAAATGGTCTCAACGGCGATAATGTGTCCGTCGCGAGTGCGATGCTGGGCATAGCCAGCCTGATCGAGCGGGGCGGTGGCGCGCAGGTCGGTCGCGGCGCGCGGCGGATTGAGATCCTGCACACGTAGTTGCAGAAACTCAGCGTGTGTGTAGCCGTAGCGAGTTATCGCCGCGGCATTGACCTCCAGAAACTGCAGCGATGCCAGATCGTAAATCCACATTGGTAGTGGATGATCGGCAAACAAGAGACGAAAAGCAGCATCACGATCGGACGGCATTTCCGTCGGCGTGGGCTGGCTGACGCTACGCATCCTGCCTCCCCGAATAACAGTATTAACCGCCCTGGCTAGAGGCGGCTTGGAGGATAAGAGCGGATGGCGCTGGACGCACAGAGGGTGAGGGCGGAGCGCAGACCGTAGACAGTTGTGGATGACTGGTGATGAAGAAATTATAAGATCATTCAGTGAAATGTAAAGGAATTCGATCGGTAATGCCCAAGGACTCGCCGCTTCCGATTACGATACCATCGCGATCCCTATTCTAAAACGCTGCGTGGAGCCGGACGAGTGTTTGGCATTTTGCCAAAAGGCTGGCAAAGGGTAAACTTGGGCATGTGACAAGTGGTGCTAATAACTTTATAACAGTATGCTGATCGAACACTACGACCTGATGATCTTCTCACCACCCCGCGAAGCCGCCAGCGAAAAATTCTCGGCGTTTGCGCGTTTCACGACGGATATCAGTGAAGTGCTGCCGTATCTCAACGCTGCGCTATTGGGCGCCAATTATCAGCACGCGACGAAGACACTCACCTGGAAGATGGGCTCGCACCATCTGACCGTGTATGCTCAGCAGATTGCACTCAGCAACGTCGAAGATTACGCTCTAGCCGTAACCGAGATTGAGGAAGTCGTTAGGCTGATCAATCAAACGTGGGCGCGCCGCGCTGAAATCACACCCGACTTTGAGACACATCAACGTCCGCCCCTTATGACGGTGTATAAACTGCTGCCGCGGACCAACTGCCGACAGTGCGGTGAACCGACGTGTTATGCGTTTGCGATCAAACTGGTGGCGTCACAACGGACTCACGCTGATTGCCCGCCACTGCACGAACCGCAGTCAGCCGATCAGCTGGCAGCGCTGATCGGGCACTTGTCACCTTCTATCTCACACGGCATCTAAGCTTACGCCTCAAAGTTTGTTATAAAACCATTCAATTGATATTGGAGAATACATGTTGAAAATTGCTTTTCCAACCGAAGACGGTCAAACGATCAGCGCGCACTTTGGCCGCGCGCCGCAGTTTGTCATTGCCACGATCGATAACGCGCAGCCCGTTCAGTTTGAGCAGCGCTCGAAGTCTTATCACGGGAACGAAGATCACGCGCACCACGATCACCACACCCACGATCACGGCGGGATGTTGTCGCCCATCGCCGATTGCCAGATTCTCATCGCGGGTGGCATGGGCAAGCCCGCCTACGATAGCGCCGTGTCTGCTGGATTGACCGTGATCATGACCAGCGAAAAATCCATTACCGCCGCGCTCGATGCGTTCCGCGCCAATACGCTGAGTTCGGACCTGCGGCGCGTACACGCACCGCATTAGACGCGGCGCGTTCAGCACCAAAGATCAATCGGGAGCGGCTTAGGCCGCTCTCTTTTTTGTCCGAGCCTCGCATCCACACAACTTCTACACAACTTTTCCCGCTGTCCTTCATACGCCGCCGTTAAGATAGGGCAAATTCCACAAGTGAGGATTTGCCATCATGAAGAAGCGCCGTTCCAATAAACGCCCCGTTGTCTTGCTGATCATCGCCCTGCTCATCGTTGGCGCGGGCGGCTATGTCTACTACACTCAAACTGCGCAAGCCGCTAAAGCGCCAGCCGAGCCAGTCCTGCAAACGGCCAAAGTCCGCACTGGTGACATCCGTATCACAGCCACCGGCGCGGGTACACTAACCCCCGCTGCCGAACTCGATCTGGGTTTCCGCACCAGCGGCACACTCACCGAACTCAACGTGAAAGTGGGCGACACGATTGAAGCCAACGTCGTGATCGCTCGCCTTGACGATACCGCGGCACGCCTGCAAGTGGCCCAGGCCGAATTGAACTTGCAAGGCGCGCAGGCCAAGTTTGATGATCTCAAAGCAAGTGCCACCACTTCGATCGATCCCAATCGCTTAACGGCGGCCTCGGTGGCGGTGAAACAAGCCACGGATGCGTTAGCCGAAGCTCAGGCCAATTACGACGCCGCGTTCGATTCCGCGCGTGACTGGGAACTGCAAATGGCCAAGTACGCCGATAAGTTGCTGGCCGAACGCGATGCCGCCGCTAAAGCCTTGTCCAAAGCGCAGGACGCACTGGCCGTGGCCCGATCGCAATACACCTTGACCGCTTCCGGTCTGACCGATGCCATCGACGCCGATCAATCGACGCTATCGCAAACCGCGCTGACGCTGGAACAAGCCAAGTTGTCGTTGGAAAGCGCGCAGTTGACGTTGAGCAACACTGTCCTGATCGCGCCCATGGCAGGCACGATCACGGCCCTCAAAGCCGATGTGGGTGAAGCGGTCTCTACCAGCCCGATCGTTACTCTCAGCGATCTCGGTCAATCGTTGATGCGCGTGGTCGTGGAAGAGAACGATGCCAGCACCGCCGTCGTGGGCAACCCTATCAGCGCCGTGTTCGACGCCGCGCCCGATGTAACGTACAACGGTTCGCTTGTCCGCGTCGATCCGATCTTGGTCTCGGTCGATGGTTCGCCCGCCGTGCAAGCCTGGGCCACGCTCGACACTGCCGACAGCAAAAACACCTTGATTTCAGGCATGAGCGCGGAAGTGGAGATCATCGCGGGTGAGGCTAAGAATGCGCTGCTGATTCCGGCGCAGGCTCTGCGCGAACTCACGCCCGGTTCGTACGCGGTGTTCGTCGTCGGGGCTGACAATCAACTCAAGTTGACGCCCGTCACCGTGGGCCTGCGCGACTTCGCCAACGTGCAAGTCCTCAGCGGCTTGAAGGCGGGTGATGTGGTGAGCACAGGGACGGTCGAAACCAAGTGACGAGTGATGAGTGAAAAGTGAAGAGCAAAATCATGTTTCACTCTTCACTCATCACTTTTCAAAAGGACTTTCCAATGACCACCACCATCATCGAAGTCAAAGACTTAATGAAAATCTACGGCGAAGAAGATGCCGAAGTGCGCGCGCTGGATGGCGTCAACGCCAGTGTCCATCAAGGCGAATTCGTCGCCATCATGGGACCGAGCGGCTCCGGCAAATCAACGCTGATGAACATTCTGGGTTGTCTCGATCGGCCCACCAGCGGAGCATACATTCTTGATGGTCGCGACGTAAGCGACCTCAGCAAAAATGAATTAGCCGCGGTGCGCAATCAAAAGATCGGCTTTGTGTTCCAGTCGTTTAACTTGCTGCCGCGCTTGAGTGCCTTATCCAATGTAATGCTGCCGATGCTGTACAACGACGTGGAAGACCTTAGCGCCGCTGACCGCGAAGAACGCGCCATCGCCGCGCTGGAATCGGTCGGGTTGGGGCATCGCTTACATCATCATCCCAATCAACTGTCGGGCGGGCAGCAGCAACGCGTCGCCATCGCCCGCGCGCTGGTCAATCGCCCGCCGTTGATTCTGGCCGATGAGCCGACGGGCAACCTCGATAGCAAAGCCAGTGTGGAAATCATGGACTTGCTGCACCGCCTGCACGGTGAAGGCGCAACAATCGTGATGGTCACGCACGAACCTGACATCGCGCAGCACGCCCAACGCGTGATCTGCGTGAAAGATGGCCGCGTGATTTCAGAAGGCCGCGACGGCCACAGCCCGTGCCTCGATCGCAAAATCTTGATGGGGGAATCCGCATGAAATTCAGTCAAATTCTCGGCGTGGCCTGGGAAGGCTTGACGCTGAATAAAGTTCGCTCGTTTCTCACGACGTTGGGTGTCATCATCGGTGTGGCCTCGGTCATCATCATGCTGGCCGTCAGCGCGGGCGCAGAAGCCGCCATCGCCGACGAGATCAATTCGTTGGGCGCGAACCTGCTCATCGTGTCGCCGACGCGCGGCGTGCCCGGCGCATCTCGCACGTTGTTGATCGACGACGCTTTCGCTATCGCGCAGGAAGTTGTCGGCATCGATGGTGTGTCCGCCGAGCAAGCACCCGCCTCACAGACCGTGAAGGCCAACGATGTCACGCTCGATTCGATCAACGTGATTGGCACCAGCGGCGATTTTCCCGGCGTGCGCGATTATCCGGTGGCTGAAGGTCGGTACTTTACGGACGAAGAAAACGATCGAAACGCGAAGGTCGCCGTCTTGGGTTCAGGTCTCGCTAAAGACCTGTTCGGCGCCGACAACCCGATCGGTCAGACGATCACCGTCGGCTCGACGAAACTCACGGTGATTGGGGTAATGTCGAGCAAAGGCGTGGTATCGGACATCGATTATGACGGGCGTGTCTACATGCCGATCACTATCGTGTTCCAGAAGTTCATGCCGCAGATGGAACTGGGTGGCGATCGCGTCCGCACGATCTACGTGAAGGCATCCAGTCAGGACAAGATCGATAGCGTCATCGCGCAGATCACCGCACTGCTGGCGTTGCGACACGATGTGGAACCCACCAAAGCCGACTTCACTGTGCAAACGCAACAAGACATCATCGCCACACAAGAAGCTACGACCGCTGCGTTTCGCGATTTGTTGGCGTGGGTCGCGGGTGTCTCGCTGCTGGTCGGCGGCATCGGCATCATGAACATCATGCTGGTGTCCGTGACAGAACGCACGCGTGAGATTGGTTTACGGCAAGCCTTGGGCGCACGGCCCAACGATGTGCTGCTGCAATTCTTGATCGAAGCGGTGATTCTGAGTTTGGCTGGCGGCTTGGTGGGTGTGCTGGCCGGTGTCGGCGGTGCGTACCTGTTCGGCGAATTAGGCACGATGCGCACCGCGATTGTGCCCGCGTCTGTGCCGCTGGCCTTTGGCGCGGCCGCCATCGTCGGCATCTTCTTCGGCTACTATCCGGCCACTCGCGCCGCGCAACTCGATCCGATTGTGGCCTTGCGCCGAGAATAATCTCGCGCCAAGTATTTATCAAGCAACACATTTCACTCGTTACTCATTACTCGTTACTCAAGGAGAATCCACCATGTTCAAACGTTTCGCTTTACTCGCTCTCGTCGCAATGATCGCTTTGTCCGCGTGCAGCAGCGCGCCAACGCCCGCCCCGACGACGACCAATCAAGACACGTACGTCAGCGCGAATCTGGATACCTCGTATCAAGGCGCACTCTCGGCGCGAAATCAACTGGCTTTGGGCACGTTGCAACTCGATGGCACCGCGAACGCGATCACGGCCACGCAAGCCAAGACCTTGTTGACGCTGTGGCAAGCGCTGCGCGGTACGATGCAGAGCGGCGCATCATCGTCAACAGAGATGAATGCGCTGCTGGCGCAGATCGAAGGCACACTGACGACCGATCAATTGGCAGCCATCAAGGCACTGCAGTTGACGCAGACGGCTTTCCAGCAATGGGCTTCAGCTAACGGCATTACCATGGGTTCAGGCAGCGGCCAACCGGGCAGCGGTCAGGGGCTATCGCCAGAAGCGCGGGCCACCCGTCAAGCCAGCGAGGGTCGGACAGGCCAATCGGGCAGCGGTACGTCCACCGCTGTGATTAGTGCGGTGATCGCATATCTCGAAAAAATCGCGCAGTAGATGGTTAACCGCTAAGACGCCAAGTACGCGAAGTTTTGAATCTTTGTGCCATTGCGACTTCGCGGTTATTTTGAGACAGTTCAATCACAGGAGAATCTTCGATGAAATCGTTCGTATTGATCATGCTGACTGTTTTGGCGCTGACGCTCACTGCGTGTGGCGGCTCAACCTCGACCGCGCCGGTCGAGCCAGCCGCACCGCAAGTGACGACGAATGAAGTAACGCCCACGCCGTTGTCGGCGACCTACCTGAAAACCGATTATGCCGATGCGACCAGCGTGCGCAATCAGTTAGCGTTAGGCACGTTGAAATTGGAAGGCACAGCCAACGCGATTACGGCCGAACAAGCCAAAGCGCTGCTGCCATTGTGGCAAGCGATGGTCGCGTTGAGTGGCGACACGACCACGGCTGAAGAAGAATTGACCGCTGTGCAAAATCAGATTGTGGCCGCGCTGCAACCAGCGCAACTCCAAGCCATCGGCGCGCTGCAATTGACCACGACGCAACTCAATGCGTTTTACGCGGAGAAAGGTATCGTCATGCCGACGCCCGTGCCGGGTGTGACCAAAGTTCCGGGCAGTGGCAGCGGCGTGTCATCGGCAGACAAGGAAGCGACTCGCACCGCGGCTGCGGCGCTGGGTACGCCCACGGGCAGTGGTTCTGGACAAGCAGCCAAGACCGCCCTGTTTGATGCGGTGATTGACTTGTTGACGACACGCAGTACCCAATAAGCGTTTGAGGTAGATCAACGGGTGCAGCTGACTTACATCAAATTCGCGAGGGTCATAATGGCTCTCGCGAGTTTGATGTAATAACCGAGTCTACCGTCTGACATGCCGTAAATCAGCCGCCGATTCTCCAGAAAAGCGGCAACGCAATCATCACCACCACAAACACAATGATCACCACCGGCAAGCCGATACGCAAAAAGTCGCGGAAGTGATAGCCGCCGGGACCCATCACCAGAACGTTAACTGGATGCGCAAACGGCGTCAGCATAGAAGTGCCTGTAGCAATCGCGACGACCATTGCAAACGCGCGCGGATCAGCGCCGACGTAGTGCGCGGCCTCGATCGCGATGGGGACTAATACGGCGGGCACGGCTGAGCCGCCGGGAATAAACTGGTTAAAGAGCGTCGTGACCAGGAATAGACCGGCCGCAATACCCATCGGTCCTAGGCCGACGGTCGCTTGTGCGATGGCGCTACCCAACAATTGAGCCGCGCCAGTGTTGGTCAAAGCTAATCCTACCGGCAGCATACCGGCGACCAGAAATACCGAGCGCCAATCGATCGCTTGATAGGCCTCGTCCATAGACAGTCCGCCCGTCAAGATCATCGCGACCGCGCCCATCATCAACACGAAACCCGCTGGCCAGGCACTCACCGCGGATGCCAGCAGTGCGGCGGCGAGGATCAGCAACGTCAGCGGCATCTTCCGTCGCCGAGTGGGCACTCGCTCGGCTAGCTGCAAGACAATCCAATCGGGATCGTCTTGCAGGCGTTTGAAGTTTTCGCGCGGCCCATGCACCAGCAAAGCCTCGCCGCCTTGCAATTCGAAATCACTGAACGCCGTACGATACGATCGATCGCCGCGCCACAACGCCACAACGTTCAAGCCATATTTGGTGCGAAACTGAATCTGCTTAAGCGTCTGACCGATCAAGCGTGAGCGCGGCGCGACGATTACCTCCAACAGATCGATCTGATCAGTCGTCAGTCCATTCGGCCACTTAGCGACCGGCTCAACGATGGCCCCCCACTCGATCAGTTTGCACGCCCATTCTTCCCGGCCTTCAACCAGCAGCACATCATCTTTGCGGATGACTTCCGATACGTTGGGGGCAAACAAATATCGATCACGCCGTTCGATGGCGACGACAGTTACGCCAAGCTGTTGACCAATCCCAGTATCCTTAAGAGCTTGACCAATCAGCGACGATTGAGGCTTAAGGTGAACTTCGTAGACCCGCTCTTGGATCTGATACAGATTCAACAAATCATCGCGGGTCTTTTCGTGCTGACGCAGATCATCCACCGGGCGGCGGTCAGGCAGGGCGCGGCGACCAAACACAATCAAGTACGCCAGACCAGCTAGTGCCGCCAATCCGCCGACCGGAATGAAGTCAAACACGCCAAAGCCCGTCAAACCGGCGTTATGCAACACGCCGCTGGCCACCAGGTTGGAAGTGGTGAACAACGTAGCCATACCGCCTAATTGAGTGGCAAAGGCCATCGGCAATAGCACTCTGGACGGGCTGATTTTGGTGCGGCGCGCGGCATCCATCACCGCGGGCATCAAGACCGCGGCCGAGGCGATGTTGTTCATCAGCAGCGATAGCCCGGCGGCTGTCAAAGTGACCAGCGCGATCAGACGGACTTCGCTGCGGCCGGCCGCACGAACCAAAGCATGGCCGATGACCGAACTGACGCCTGTGTGAAACAGTGCGCCCGTCATGATAAAGACGGCCAACAACAAAATCACCGACGAATTACTAAAGCCAGAAAAAGCCTGCTGTGGTGTGACCAGGCCGGTCACACCAAGGGCCAGTAAAATCAACAAAGCCGTTAGATCGGGACGTAAGCGTTCACTGACAAAGATAGCGACCCCGATCACCAAAATGCTCAGAAGTAAAACAACCTGCGTGGTCATTCACATCCCTCGATTAGCCATCCAAATTTCAAAAGCCTGCCCGTTCAACGTCTTAAGGCAATACGTATCGGCATTATAGTGCCGATAGGCCTGATTGAGTAGGCAAGCGGTCAGCCTACCAAACGCCCAACTTGAGCGCTGTTCGTGGCATTCTCACAACTTATCCATCACCTCTCCACACCTGCACAGTAAACTGAGCACAATCAAATCGCAGACTGGCTACAGCCAGTTGTCATAGGAGGCAAATGTCATGAATGTAAAACGCTTGATTCAGAAGGTAACGGGAGTTGGCGTGTTGGTGGCCGTTATGCTGACGGCCATAGTCGGGCCGGTGTCGGCTGCGTCCCTGACCGCGACTTCGACGTTGAGCGCCGACGAAGCTGCCGGACTCACCTTCATGCGCGAGGAAGAGAAATTGGCGCACGATGTGTATGTAACGTTCTATCAGCAATACGGGCTGGCGATCTTCAACAACATCGCCAACAGCGAAGCCGCGCACACGGCGTCGATCAAAACGCTGGTCGATCGATACGGGCTAAGTGATCCGGCCGCCGCTAACGGCGTAGGCACATTCGAGAATGCGGACTTGCAAGCACTATACGATCAACTGATCGCGCAGGGCCGCCAGTCGTTGAGCGCGGCCTTGAAAGTCGGTGCGGCCATCGAGGAGATCGACATTCTCGATCTGAAAGCGCGCATCGCTACGACGACGCACAGCGACATTCAACAGATCTACAACAATCTGCTGAACGGCTCGTACAATCACCTGCGCGCGTTCGCGAATACGCTGCAGGCGCAGACCGGCGAAGTCTATCAGCCGCAGTATCTGGACACGACCACGTATCAGACCATTCTCGCTGGGGCAAACGGCAACGGTCGGCACGGCGGGAGCAGCACCGTCGGAAACCGTGGCGCAATCGGTAGTGGTAGCAGCCGGGGAGGCCGTCGCTGGTAAGGGTCAAATGGCCCAACGTCGGCAACCGGTAAAAAGAACCAGCGGACGAGTGACAATCACTCGCCCGCTGGTGTGTGTTTACGGCTGACTTTATCGGTTAATCAACGGCAGCTGCACTTTGTATGCGCCTTCGGCAAACAACGCAAACTCAGTGAAATGTGTGGTCGTAAACGACAACGAGCCACTCATCACGCGCACCGGCTCGCCCAACATCGCCCACGGTTCGCCAGTGCTGTTCCGATACCACAATCGCAACGTATCCCGATTCAAGCCACTCATATTCGAATCGCTGTAGTGGATAGTTACGGTGATCGGCTGACCAAACTGATGCACTTCACCGAAACGGTAGGCCGTTAATTCAAACGCCCGATGGGCATAAATCAACCCCGGCGGTCCGCTGATGATTTCCGTCTGGCTCATCTCGCGGAACTGGAAACGGGTAGTTTCAGACACAGCGTACGGGGGCACAGCCAGATCGACGCCGTAGGCATGCTGCCATTGGCCGCCGGTCGCGCCGAACATGTGAGCGTACTGTGGCATGGTCACGACGGTTGTCACTGGTTCCAACTGCATCTCACCGTTTTGCCAACGCAGCTGCGCGCCATTGGTGATGACCGTCCCCGGTGTGACATCGCCTTCTACGCCCAGGCGATATTGCAGCGATAGCGGCTCGCCTGCTCGCACTTGCCCTTGCCATTGTACAGCCTGACTGAGATATTGCGTGCCTGTGATGTCGCCGTTCCAGCCCAGAAAGCGCACGTGTTGACTGGTCGGCAGCGTATCCGTCAATTCCACCCAGCGTTGATTCGGTTCACCCGCGCGATGTTGGTATTGCAACTGCAATGTATACGTCAGCACATCACCGGGCATAACCTCGATGGCATCGACCTGCTTGACCGAACCGGCCATATCACAGATCACACTCACAGCTTCAGCCGTGTTGTTGGCCGTATCGGATTCAACCGCCGTGGTGGCGATCGATGCGGTGGTAGTTAATGCCGTGCCTTCCACTAAAGCGGCGCTTGTCTTCACCGTGATCAGAATATGGCCGCAGCAGGTCTCCGCAGCGAGCGGCCCAAGATTCCAGGTCAGGGTGTTGCCATTAATCACATCTGGCGCCAAGGCTGCCCCCCACCGATCGGTTGACGTGACAAACTGCGTCCCCGTTGGTAATACCGCCATCACTTGTACGTCAGGTGCGACTGCAGTACCTAAGTTCTCATACTTAAGATTCAGGTCATAATCAGTATCCACCGCGACGTGATCGGGCGCAGACAGTTCAAGCGCCAGATCGACTTCACTCGTCGCGGCAGACGCGCGCACGCCAACCACGGTCAGCACCACCACAAACATCGATAGGCTTGTAATCAAGCCGAGCCGACCCAATCGAACGATTCTACTCATCTCAACCTCCTTTATTGATTAATTGATCCAGAGCGACGCTGCACTTTCAAAAAGTAAGACGTGACTTTTTAAGTACAGATACGACAAACAAGGTGACGCCCAATTAGCTCGGGCACAGCGCTCTCCATAAAATTCACACAACTTCGAGGTAGCATCTCTCTAAAGACCGACTCGCGGATAAATCAATTTGCCACCCGGCCGTATCGCCCGCGATCGTGGCACGTTATACTGGATGAGATCATGGCAACAGATTTGGATGCGTATCTGCCCAAAGCGTATCAGCTTGATCCGACAGCATTGACTGAGATTTACACCAACCTCAGTCCGGCGCTGTATCGCTACGCCTATCGACTATTGGGCAATGCACGCGATGCCGAGGACTGTGTCGCCGAAACGTTCCATCGCTTGCTGCTCGCCCTGCAACACGGTAATGGACCGCACGAACATCTCTCGGCGTATCTGTACCGCATTGCGCACAACTTGATCATCGATCGTTACCGGCGCACGCCGCAGACCGAGGCCGAACTTGACGAAGCGCTGGAAGCCGATGACGACGACCCGGCTGAAACAGCCGCACAACGGATCGCGCAAGCCCGCGCCCGATCGGCCTTGTGGAAACTTACTGCCGATCAGCGGCAAGTGATCCTGTTGAAATACTTTGAAGGTTTGAGTAATGAAGAAGTGGCGACAGCGCTCGCTAAGCCGGTCGGCGCCGTCAAATCATTACAACACCGCGCGCTCGGCGCTTTGCGGCGCTGCCTGACGCCGGAGCAAATTGGGGAACTGGTATGAATGATGAACCGGACGTGCTGCACCAATTAGAACCGCTGCGAGCAGTACCCAGCCGATCGGACACTGCGGCCCGCGCGGGCTTGCAGGCCTTCTTGAACGAAGCTGCGCAACTGCGCCCGAGCGTATCTACACCCGATCGGGTACGTCCTACTGGTTGGAAATCACTCTTTCAACCAGCGAGGTCATCCATGTTGCTCATCGCCAAAATCGCATTGATTTTCACGTTGATCGTCGGGGGTGCTGGCGCTACGGCCGTAGCCGCGCAAGGCAGTTTACCGAATGAACCATTGTATCCGATCAAACTGTTGATTGAAGATGTGCAGTGGGGAACAGCCCAGAACGCCGAGTCACAGATCAATGTGCAGCTGGCACATGCTCAGGAGCGCGTGCGCGAAATGACGCAGCTGGCCGATCGAGACAGCGTCGTTCCCGCCGAAGTATCGGCTCGCTTGCAAACGCAATTGCAGTCCGCGCTGCAAATTGCTGCGCAGCTAGACAATCCTTCGTTACAAACGGCGATGCAATATATTGACGCGCAAGTCATGACGCAGGCGCAGACCCTGGCGCAAGTTCAAGCTCATCGACCAGATGATCAAGGCTTGCGAAACGCTGTGCAAACTTTGAATCAAACGCAGGCTATGGCCCAGTTGGGGCTGACGGATCCCGCGGCATTTCGAGCGCGCTTCCGGTCTGGACGCCCGATCGACCAGCCAACGCCGCCGGGACCGGCCGCATCGCACACGCCACAAGCGACGCACGTTATGACAGCCACGCGCACATTGCAGCCCTCGCGTACGCCAATGCCATCGCATACACCACAAGCGTTGCGTACGCCCGCCAGCACGGGGACACCGCAGGGCAACAGCTATGGACCTGGCCCGGCAGTTACGCCTAATCAAGGCGCAACAGCGCAACCTGTCGCGACGCCGATCGGCGGCGGTGAAGGTCACGAATATGGCTCGCAGCCTACCGCGCAACCCGGCAATGGCGGACCACAGAGCACACCCGTCGGTGGCGGCAGTGGCTCAGGTCAGACGCCCGAGCCAGGCGGCAATGGTGGTGGCGGCAGCGGTGGCGGTGGTGGCGGTAAGCAGTAGACCGATCGCGCTGCGCAATTTCGAATCAAGTGTTTACCCTTAGGTCAGGCCCGCGTACGCGCGGGCTTGATTGTTTTAATCCGCAGCTAAGCGGCGAGCCGTATCTCTGCCACGCCCGGTGCGTCATACTGATTGAAGTCTAATTTCTTCCACTAGGAGCAAACACGATGAAGAAGTCGCTGGTAGTGTTGATGGTGGTGGCGTTGTTAGCGATTAGTGCCGCGCCTGTGTTGGCCGCACGCGGTGTTCCGCCCAAGCC
>JAXLWI010000084.1:0-17124 GCA_046328575.1 Anaerolineae bacterium | reverse complement strand
AAACCGCCAATCACGATGCCCAGCACAATCAGCGGCAGAATCAGCGAATTATCACTGTTGGCGTGGAAGATCGTCGCCACCACCAGCGCCACCGTGCGCGCCATCATCGCCACCGACATATCGATGCCGCCCGTCAACAGCACCATGCTCTGCCCAATCGACAACAAGCCGATGACAATCGATTGGCGCAGGATGCTGATCAGGTTCGCCGGCTGGCGGAAGTTCTCAGCGAAGATCGCCGTTGTCCCGGCAACCAAAACAATCAAGCCGTAGATCAAGAGCGTTGAAGCGTTGTTGCGCAAAAACGTCTTGATTTGATCCGAACGGGGCACCCCGCTCATTGGGACTGAAGTTACAGTCATTCCAATAACTCCTCGATCTGCGGTTAAGCGGCAGGTGATGGTGTTAAGCCTGTCGCCAGGCGCATGATGGCTTCTTCGCTGGCCTCGGCGCGGGACACTTCGCCCGCGATGTGACCTTCGTGGAAGACGATGATGCGATCGCTCATGCCCAGCAATTCGGGCAGTTCCGATGAGGCCATGATCACGCCGACACCCTTGCGGGTCAGTTCGCGGATCCGATAGTAGATCTCGGATTTAGCGCCCACGTCGATGCCGCGCGTTGGCTCATCGAAGATCACCACTTTGGGATGCGCCAACAGCCACTTGCCGACGACGACTTTTTGTTGATTACCACCGCTCAAGTTTTCAGCCAGCAAATTGGGATTCGCTGGACGAATTTGCACTTCCGAAATGGCCGATTGAATGGCCGATGTTTCCGTCTTGCCGCGCAGCACGCCCATCTTCACGAACTGCATCAAGTTCGGCAACGCTAAATTAAAACGCATGGTCTGATTAAGGATCAAGCCGTAAGCTTTACGATCTTCTGGAATCAGCACCAGGCCAACACGCGCAGCGGCAGCCGGTGATTTGGGTGCGGGCTTGCCCAGATAAAGGATTTGTCCATCCGTAATCTTTGCCAGTCCCACTAAGGCTCGCGCGACGGTGGTACGGCCACTGCCGCCCAGGCCAGCCAAACCCACCACTTCGCCGGCGCAAACGGTCAAGTTCACATCGCAGACCGTACCTTCAACGCACAGATTGCGGACATCCAATAAGACCTCGCCCGGTTGATTATCAAAGGGCGGATACATATCCGTTAGGGCCCGACCAACCATCAAGCGCACCAACTCAGCGTGGTTCGTCTCGGCGACTGGCTTCGTCGCCATGGTCTGACCATCTTTGAGCACGGTCACGCGATCGGCCAGTTCGAAGATTTCATTGAGGCGATGCGAGATGTAGATGATGCTGCGGCCTTCCGATCGCAGCACGCGGATCACGGCGAACAGCCGCTCCAGATCGTTGCTCGGCAGCACCGCCGAGGGTTCATCCATGATCAGGATGCGGGCATTGATTGCCAAAGCCTTCGCAATCTCGACGAGTTGTTGTTCGCCTACAGTCAAACTCTTAACGAGCGCCGAGGGCGAAATGTGTTCGGCTCCCAAACGGGCCAATAATTGAGACGCCCGTTCTTTGCGGAGCCGTAAATCGATGAGGCCCGATCGGCCTTGGGGTTGGGCCGCCAAAGAAATATTTTCAGCGACCGATAATTCCGGTAACAGATTAAATTCTTGATAAACGATGCCAATTCCCAAATCACGCGCCTGCCCGGGCGAAAACTCCCGATAGGTTGTGCCATCGAGTTCGATCGTGCCAGCATCAGGCGTGTAGGCGCCAGCAATGATCTTAATCAGGGTGGATTTGCCCGCGCCATTTTCGCCAACCAGCGCGTGCACTTCGCCGGGGCGAAGATCAAACGAAACACCCGATAGGGCGTGGATGCCGCCGAATGATTTCTGAATGTCGCGGAGTGTCAGGAGGGGCGGCACTTGCGTGTCGCTGGCCAACGGCGTTGCAATCATCAGTCCTCCAGCCCACAATGGATTTTGCAGCTTGCAAGGACGATCAGCAGCATTCTACACCAATTGCAGCCCGACGGGCTGCACCAACTGATCGAGAAAGGTGGGCGAGTTTCCCGCCTGTCTGCCAGGAGTGGGTATGGCAGACAGGCGGGCGTTGCTTGGATAGATTCGGTGAGCGTTAGACGCTCGTTACTTTACTTCCGCTGGAAACCACCATCAATGTAGGCTTGCACATCGACGGTCGCAGGCGGAATGAAGTCGTCATTCAGTTGCGGCACGTACCACTTGAGGCCGGAGGTCTGATCGTAGGGATCAGCGCCGTCCATGAGGTTGCGCAGGCTGATGAACTTCTTAACGGGCTTGCCTTGCAGCACGTCGATAGCCGTCTGGAGGCAGTACTTCGACATCGACGGTGGATCGGGCGCGCCCACGAATTCATACTTGAACTGATCGGCCAGGCGCAGGAAGCCGTTCGGCACGTTCACCATGGCGAACTTCGGAGCGGGCTTGTTGGCATCTTGATAGGCCAGTGCTGCGCCCAACGCCATCTCGCCGCCACCAGCCCACACGCCGTCGATCTGCGGGTGCGCGGCCATCAACGCTTCCATCTTCTGCTTGGCGGTCGCGATGTTCCACTGCGCATATTCTTCCGCAATAACCTTGATGTCCGGGTACTTGCTCAGCGCATCGAGCGCGGCCTTGCGCCACGTCTCGGTGGAGTCCACACCGGCGATACCGTTGAAGAAGATCACGTTGCCCTTGCCGCCCAGCATCTTGGCTAGACCTTCACCCGAGCGGTAGGCGACTTCGTAGAAGTCGACGTCAACGCGGGTCGTGAAGTCGGTGCCTTCAATGCCGTTGGCGCACAGGATGACGGGGATACCGGCATCGACAGCGCGCTTGATCGCGGCGGTGGTGGCCGCGCGACCCAACGGCTCGATCACGATCGCGTCTGGCGACTGATTCATGAAGTCTTCCAGGTCGCTAATCTGCTTGTTGGCATCATTCGTCGCCGAGAACAACAGCGGCTTGGCCAGAATGCCTTGCTTCAGCAATTCATCGCCATAGGCTTTGATGGTGATGTTGTACGTGTTGCCCCAACCATTGCTGGGATCTTGCTGCGACACGGCGATGGTATACGGCCCGTCTTTCTTATACTTGGACGTGTCAACATCGGTCGCCGCATCGGCCAACAGAGCCTTCGAGTAATCCGAGGCTAACGCGGGATCATCGGTTGCGGCGGGCGCGCTGCTACTGCCGCCGCGATTGTCCCAGCTCGGCACCGGCCAAATCGGCTTGCCGCCCGCTAGATTATCGGGCGAGATCGCAACCTGAGCGCCGCTCTGCCATTGTGCGATCACCGTCGCCGCTTCCTTCAAACGACCCTTGTCATCGAATGACGCTTGCGGCCACTGGAACTTCCACTTGCCATCGGTGAAGGTCGTTGTGTGGAACGTCTCGGCCAACTTCTTAGGATCGGTCGAGCATGACTTCTCAAGCGCGTCGGCCAACAGCCAGGTCGACGCATAGGTCGTGTTGTACGTGCCACCGAGTTCTTGACCTGTGTAGTCCTTGAACTTCTGCATAAAAGCAGGATCAACCTTCAAGCTGCTCACCGGCGCAAAGTCCTGGGTCACGATGATGCCCTCAGCGACGTCCTTGCCCGCTTGATTCAGGAAGAAGGTGGTCGCGAAACCAGAACCGAGGGTCACGATACCCATCTTGGGCCAATAGCCCTGCTCCTTATTCTGTTTGGCCAGGGTGGGCGCATCAGCGTTGCCAACGACGAACCACACATCGGGATCGGCCTGCTTCACCCGCAGAATCGTGTCGGTGAAGTCATTGGTGTTGGCTTCGAAGGTGAAGTTATCGACCAGCTGCAAGCCTTCAGTCTCGATCGCCTTAACCCACGTATCGGCCACTTCCTTGCCGAACGAGATATTCGGCACGGTGACCACAGCCGTCTTGGCGCCATGGGCCTTCACCCACTTGACGTCATTCGCACCCCAGTCCTGCAGGGTCGACACGGTTTGGAAGACATACTTCAGACCGCGGCCAGTGATGGTCCCATCCAGCGCGTTCGGGACGATGTACGGTACGCTGTACTTCTCGGCGACTTCAGATGAAGGCAGTGTCGTCTGGCTAAGCGCTGAACCAAATACAGCTATGACGCCTTCCTTGGTGATCAGGCGTTCCATTTCCGAGTTGCCAGTCTCGGCCTTGCCTTGCGTATCGCCCTTAACCAACTCCAGTTTGGCACCATTCAAACACTTGATGCCACCGGCGGCGTTGATCTCATCGATCGCCAGTTGGTGAGACTTGATGTACGGATCACCAGCCCAACCAGCATCGGGGCCAGTAAGCGGATACAGCGCGCCAACTTTTACGACAGACGCTTGCGCGGCTGGAGCGGCGGCTGTCGGCTGTTGCGCAGGCGCAGCCGGCTGTTGCGCAGGCGCCTGAGTCGCTGGGGCCGCGGCGGGCGTACAAGCGCCCAACAGCAGGGCTACTAGAACCAACCAAACTACCACGACATTGAAGCGTTTCATGCTTTCTTCTCCTTCTTCAAAGACAGTGTAGGGTTCGTCAGCTGTGGCATTGGGATAGGCGATTGACTGATGGGCATATCTCCCTTTCATGTCCCCCGCTGGACAATTGGCTCCTTTCTGAACTCGCATGGAAAATGAAGTCAAAAAGTTCATGCTAAATTGGTGGCGGCAATAAAGTCACGCAAGGCAATATGATTGGCCGGTCGTCCTTTGTTACCGACACTCATTAGTGGCGCAAAATCTGGCTCAAGAATTTCTTGGTCCGGTCCTCTTGTGGATGTTCAAAAAACTCTTGCGGCGACTTCTCCTCTACAATCACGCCGCCATCGAAAAATATCACACGATTCGCCACACCCCGCGCGAAACCCATCTCGTGCGTCACGGCCACAATCGTCATACCTGATTCGGCCAAATCCTGCATCACATCCAACACTTCCTTAATCATTTCGGGATCAAGTGCAGACGTTGGCTCATCAAACAGCATGATCTTGGGCTGCATGGCCAAGGAGCGAGCAATGGCAACCCGTTGCTGTTGCCCACCGGACAGTTGGCTTGGATATTTTCCGGCCTGTTCCGGGATTTTCACCTTTTCAAGTTGCTGCATCGCAACTTCTTCAGCCTTCTTACGCGGCCACTTCCGTACATGGATAGGCGCCAAAGTAATGTTTTCCAGCACCGTCAGATGTGGGAAGAGATTAAACTGTTGAAAGACCATGCCCACTTCCCGTCGAATATCCTTGATATTCTTCAGGTTGTTGTTCAGTTCGGTACCGTCAACAATAATCTGCCCTTGTTGGTGTTCTTCCAATCGATTGAAAGTGCGAATCCAAGTGGATTTGCCAGACCCGGATGGGCCAATTACCACTACAACCTCGCGCTCTCTGACCGAGGTCGTGATTCCTTTCAGCACATGAAAGTTGCCATACCACTTATGGACATCTTTGCAGATGATGATTTCTTTTCCCAAGTTGCTGGTCATGTGCGGATCCTAGGTCTAAGGCTCAATCGCAGAAGGTTTCAGGTTCTTCCACCGCCACCAACCCAAGTTGTGAGGCGGTGGAAGATAGTCAGACGATCAGTTTAAAAGTTCGGGAATTTGGGCAGCGGTTCACCGAACCACTTGATGGAGAGTTTGTCCAAGTCACGATTCAGCGTATGTGAGTAAATGAAGGCATTGACCCACGTCAGAAGGGCCTCATCGCCACGACGCACACCGATATGGCACGGCGATTGCTGCAAGACGAATTTCGATTCCACCTTCATCTCGGGATGGTCTTTCATGACTTGCGCGGCGATGGCATTGCCCGTCACGATTAAATCGACCTGACCCGTAACAAAGGCTTGCACCGTGGTGGCCTGATCGTCGAAGCGCTTAATATCGGCATTAGGTCCAGCTGCATCGCTGAATGCTACTTCTTCGAGCGTGCCCAACGTAGCGCCGACTTTGTACGCCTTCGCTTCTTCAACATTGGCCACTTTCTTGTCGGCCGAGCCGTATACCGCCCAGAAGAACGGGGCATAAGCATTGGAGAAGTTGATTACCAGCGCGCGCTCGGGCTTGATGCCCATGCTCGATATGACCAAGTCCACTTTGCCAGAGGTCAAATATGGAATGCGATTCTGGCTGGAAACCGGGATCAACTCTGCAGTCACGCCCAGATCCTTGGCAAGCATATTAGCCACATCAACGTCGTAACCCGCATACGAGCCATCGGCAGATAGAGTCCCAAATAACGGCGTATCCTCTGGGATCGCAATCCTGACTTTCCCGGCTGCCACAATTTTGTCTAGAATGTTGGTCGGCGCAGCCGTGTTACCTGTAGCGGCAGCAGGCGTAGTGTTCGACGCTGGAGCACCGGCACACCCTGCCAACAAAACCACAATCAACAGACCTGTCGCAATGCGTTGAAACCGGGAACTAGCCTTCATTTTGATTACTCCTTGTGGATTTGAATTTCAAAATCGACGTAGCAACCGTTTCTTGAAGGCTCCGCCCTTGGACGTTCAACCGGTTAATGTCTTTATCGGGTCTCGATGGTCAATCGAGCCTCTAGACGTTTACTGTACCGCGAGAGTGGATAACACACCGCGAAATAGATCGCACCCACCATCGCAAAGATGGCAAATGGCCTAAAGGTTACATTGTTCAAAATCTGGCCCTGTCGGGTTAACTCCACATAGCCGATGATTGAAGTCAAGGAAGTATTCTTGATAACCTGCACTGCGAATCCAATCGTAGGCGGGATGGATACCTTGACAGCCTGGGGAAGGATGACATATCGGAATTGCTGCAACCAACTTAAACCTAATGACGTCCCAGCCTCCCACTGCGCTTTCGGAATTGATTCCACGCTGCCACGCCAGATGTCAGCCAAGTACGCCGCTGAGTAGGCAATCAGTGCTATGCTGGCAGAAACAAATGCTGGGACGTCAACACCCAAAAGGATGGGAATACCAAAGAAAATAATAAACAACTGCATTAACAACGGGGTGCCTTGAACAAAAGCAATATAGAAACGACTGACCCCTTGAATAACTCGGTTCTTGGAAATCCGCATCATCGTGACCAGCAACCCCAGCAGGCCGCCACCAGCAAAGGCAATCAACGAGAGAATGATTGTCCATTGGGTCGCTCGAATGAGCGATATGAGGACTTCCAGAAAATCGAATTCCCGCATGGCTAATTTACCGGCGCCTTCCCAAAGACCGCCTTGGAAATTAATCCAAAGACAAAGCGGAACAGATAAGCGAGCAATAAATAGAGAAACGTTACAAAGAAATAGATTTCAAAGCTTCGAAACGTTCGTGATTGGAGAAGTTTCGCTTGATACGCCAGTTCCTGCGCCGAAATGACTGAGATCACCGCCGAGTTCAGCATGATCAGAATAAACTGACTGGTCAGCGCGGGATAGACCGTCATCAAAGCCGGCTTGAGGATGATCAGCACAAAAATCTGAAGGCCCGAAAGCCCTAACGAGCGGCCGGCCTCGATTTGTCCCTTCGGGATGGCCTCAATTCCGGCCCGCACGATTTCAGTCGCATAGGCGCCGATGTTGATCGTTAGGGCGATTAGGGCCGCGTGAATCGCTTCAAGTTTGATGCCCAAACTCGGCAACCCAAAAAACACAAAGAACAACTGGACTAAGAATGGGGTGTTGCGGATGATTTCAATATAGATCTGGATGGCAGAAGTGATTGCCCGCTTCTTCATCAGTTGCAACCCGGCCATCATCATCCCGATCAGCAGTCCCAGGCCTGTAGCAACTGATGCAATTACAATGGTCAGCCAAGCCCCTTCCAGGAACACTCTCCAGTTCTGCCAGATAACGTTGAACTGAAATTGATAACCCATGGAACGAGACCTCAGGCGGTTGGCTGTAATCTTTGTTTCAATACGGACACTGCGTTTTGACTCACCGTCGCCCAGCCAATTGCTAGAGTGAGTTGGGAGGAATTCTCGCCGCTCGGCAACGACTGGCGCAGAACAATCTAGCCCAAGCGGTTCCTACATTGATTCAAATCCCAAAGTAACACAAAGAGAATCAGGAACGCATAAAGATGGCATAAGGAAAAGATAAAGATTTTGAAGTGTGAGTAACCTCGACAATGAAAGGTCCTAATCCCACTGTAGGACTAGGACCTAGACCAATCTATCCAATCCGGACGTGCCCTATTCGTATACCCGATCGAATTGCGCGGGCAAGTTCAGCAGTTGCTTTCGCTTAGGTTGAGCGTATGCGCGACGCTTGCTGGTTGAAACGCCATACCCGATCAGCCCTTCCAAGATCTTTAGAGCACTCACTACGCCGTCGATCACTGGCACCTGCAGCAAACCCTCCAGTTTCTTGTCCAGGCCCGCCATGCCAGCGCACCCTAGACAAATCACTTCAGCGCCATCGTGTTCGAGCGCCTGGCGGGCTGAGTTCAGAATCAACCTCTCCACTTCCTCCGAACTGGCGGCTTCAAGCGCCAGGACGGGCATGCCGGTCGAGCGGATCGACGCGCAGCGCTCGCCCAAGCCATAGTGGCGGACTGCATCCCACAGTAACGGCTCCCACTCCTGATTTGTGGTGACCACGCTGAACTTATGCCCCAACATGCACGCCACATACATCGACGCTTCAGCGATCCCGAGCACTGGCTTGGACGTGATCTCGCGCAGGGCCGCAATCGTTGGGTGATCGCTGTAACAGGCAATGACGAACGCGTCGTAGTTGTCGCTCTCAGCGATCGCCAGTTCCAAGGTGCCCGGCGCGCTCAGCAGTTCATCATACACGCTCTCGATCGACCGCGGGCCAGAAGCCGGGCTGAGCGCGGTGGCTGTCGTCGAGGGCAATTTGTAGCGAGTTATAATCTCTTGAATACGATGGGTAAAATCTTCAGATGTATTGGGATTGATGAAGAGGATGCGAGTCATAGGGCATAACGACCTCAAAGTGGATTTCGAAAGCAGCGCCAACAGGCATCGCGGGTGAACGGTCTGCCAATTGACGTTCACTATAACACGGAAAGAAGCCGGCCAGCATAAAGAAGCCATAAGAAAAGTGTAAAGGTTTGCGATGAAGGCCAAGAGCAATCTAGCTTGACAACTGATCTAGGCCGCCCGTTTGAACACCTCGGCCCTGCTATTGTCCTTCGGCGCACTCTCTATCCCGAAGGCATCTGACGAAATCTGTGTATCCATATTCGATTGGCGTTGGCTGTAAT
This sequence comes from Anaerolineae bacterium, assembly GCA_046328575.1. Taxonomy (GTDB): domain Bacteria; phylum Chloroflexota; class Anaerolineae; order Fen-1058; family Fen-1058; genus JAGOBP01. The sequence goes on along the minus strand of JAXLWI010000084.1, from coordinate 7,947 downwards.
CAACGCACATTCGGAGCGCACACACAACAGATCGTCCTCATGGATAAGCTTCATAACGTCGCCTTTCTCAAGAACCTGGGCCATAATTTTGTTGACAAATACACAGCGCCGCAGTATCCTGTAAGTATGAGGATTAATCGGCTATGGGTCTGATCCGGATTGCCAAGAATGCCCGCAACAAACTAAGTCGCATCGCCCGTTCACGTTCCGACAAACGCCGCGCCCGACGCGCCAAAGCCTTATTGGGTCTGCATCACGGCAAGAGTGTGCAGCAGGTTGCTGATGAGACAGGGTTGAGTCGACAGGCGGTGTATAATTTACAAAAGCGATATCTGGAGCGCCGTGAGCAACGCCTACAACAACGGCTCAGCGATGCGCAGCATACCGGCCGCCCGCCGACCAAGCAACGACTGGTGACCCGTGCCATCAACAAACTGCTGCGCCGCAGCCCGCGTCGCTACGGCTACGATGCTGCCGACTGGACCGTGCCTATGTTGCACGAAGAAGTTCAAAAGACCACCGGCGTATCGGTCAGCCGCCGCACCATACGTCGTGCCCTGAACGCTCTGCGCCGCTAGCCACGGCCGGGCTCGGCCGTGATCATGGAGGCCGCGATGTCTGATCAGTCTGTTGCGCGTGCCCAGGAAGTCAAACGCCGTCACGAAGCCGATCTGCTGCGCAAAGCCAACGTCGTCGCCGTCGGTATTGGCTTTCGCACTCGTGGCGGCCAGCACACCGACGAGGTGTGCATCGTCGTTTCGGTCAAAGCCAAAGTCCCCCCGTCCAAGTTGAACCGCAGCGATCTGCTGCCCGCGTCGATTGAAGGCGTGCCCATCGACGTGGTGGAAACTGGCACCATTCGCGCTGTGTAGTCCATCGTTCACCACTTGCTCGTTCATGCCAGGAGGAAATCACATGGATCCGTTGTCGGCAACACTGACTGCTGTCCAGACCATCAAGCGCCAGACCGAAGCAATGTTGATGAGCCTCACCAACGTCGTCGCAACCGGCGTCGGCTATAAGATCGCCGGCGACCAGCCGACCGATGAGCCATCGGTCATCGTCTCCGTCGTCAAGAAACTACCTGCCGCGCAGTTGGCCGAATCGGCGATGGTGCCCAAGACGATCAACGGCATCAAAACCGACGTCATCGAAACCGGCAAAATAGTGGCGCTTCAAATTGATCCCAAGTTGAAGATGCGACCGGCCCGCCCCGGTATCAGTCTGGGTCACTATCAAATTACGGCGGGCACGTTTGGCTGTCTGGTACAGAAGAACGGGCAAGTCTTCATGCTCAGCAATAACCATGTGCTGGCGAATTCCAATGCCGCCCAATTGGGCGACGCGATCTATCAACCCGGGCCGTACGATGGAGGCACGAGCGCGGATCAAATCGGGACGCTGGAACAGTTCATCCCGATCGGGTTTCCGGGCGACACCACGCCGCCTGGCGGTTGTTCGCCGCTTGCCTCACTCATGAAGTTCCTCAATCCACAAGCGCCGCAACCGCAGATTAACGAGCCGGGCAACAACACCGTCGATTGCGCCATTGCACGGCCCACCACATCCGATCTGGTCACGCCCGACATCGTAAACATCGGCATACCGATCGGCGCGGGCACCGCCACATTGGGCACAGCGCTGCAAAAAATGGGGCGCACTACCGGCTATACCACGGGCACCATCACGCAGATTGACGTCACCGTCTCGGTGGATTATGGCGGCAAGATCGCGACCTATAAGAACCAACTCATGGCAGGGGCGATGAGCGCGGGCGGCGATTCCGGCTCGGCCGTGCTGGACATGCAGAAGCGTGTCGTCGGCCTGTTGTTTGCCGGCTCGGACACCACCACGATCATGAATCCCATTCAATTGGTGTTGGACGCACTGCAGGTGCAGCTCGTAACCGTTTGATGTAAGCGACAAAACAATGAGGCCGGTGCCGACACCGGCCTCGTTTGTTTCACCGCGTTATGCCTAAATGGCGCAGGCCTCGCCGCTTAAAGTCTAATGCTCGCGAATAATACGCGCTTGTCGTGAAGAGTGATCGGGCATGTATCAAGTGTGTTAGAATACGGTCAGAGGTTCATTTCATCGGAGGCTATCATGACGCAGCGCGAAACCTACACCATCAAATTTGCCGGATTGACTCGCCACTTGCCACTGTTCCAAGTTGCGCCCGGCGTCAAAATCGCGCTTTTCAACATGCTGGGCGATACCGAGGTTGTACAGGCGTCGGCCACGGCGCTGGCTAAGCGCTTGCCTAAAGAGGCGCAGGTGTTGCTAACCGCCGAAGCCAAGAGCATTCCGTTAGCGCACGCTCTGGCGGTTGAGACCAACCTGCCGTATGTAGTGCTGCGTAAGAGTTATAAACCGTACATGGGCGAGACCATCAGCGCGGAAACCCTGTCGATTACGACGGGTCAGCCGCAAACGCTCTTCCTCGACGAAAAGGATATCGCCCTGATCAAAGGCAAGAATGTCGTCATCGTCGACGATGTGATCAGCACCGGCAGCACCCTGCAAGGCATGCGGCTGATCATCGAGAAGGCGGGAGGCGCTGTCATTGCCACCACCGCCGTGTTTACCGAAGGCGAGCGCGCCAAGTGGAAGGATATCATCGCGCTTGGCCACTTACCGATTTTCACCGCTAAATAAGGGCCATGCCGAAGCTGACTCGTGACGATGTCCTCAGCCTGATCGCCGAACGTTTGGCGCGCGGCGCGCAGGAACTGTATCTGAAAGGTGCTGATCTCTCTGGGATTGATCTCTCCGGCCTTGATCTGCATAACGCGCGTTTGCGCCAGGCCAACCTCAGCAGTACCGATCTGCACGAGGCCAACCTGAGTGGCTCCGATCTGATGGAAGCCGACTTGTCGTTGAGCGATCTTCGCAAGACCGATTTGTATCAGGCCAACCTGACCGGCGCCGATTTGACTGGCGCGAACTTGACGTTCGCGCATCTAGCGCAGGCCAACTGCACCGCAGCCCTGTTCCGTGAAGCCAACTTGACCTTTGCGGATGCACGCCGGGCAAACTTCACGCTGGCCGATCTGAGCAAGAGCAACTTACGCGAAGCTAAACTCAATGGCGCGATCCTGGAACAGGCCGATCTGACCAACGCCAAGCTGCAGGGCACGATCATGCCGAACGGTAGCAAGCACGATTGATTTTCCAAACCGATCGGGCCGAGTGTAACGATCGAGCCGGTGGTGAGACTAAAAAGTGTCTCATCACCGGCTTGTCTGTCATGCAGGACAAGTGTTAAGAAATCCGTCATTTCTGCATGGTATAATTTTTTCAGTTTACTGGAGGTCAGTTACATGTTATCCAACTTATTCGGTCGTAAAGATCTAGAGAACCAAGTTAAGGAAATGGGCCGTCTGCCCCCCGGCCAGGCGTTGACGCAAAAGTTTCCGGTGCTGCATTACGGCCCGGTGCCGTCGTTCAATCCGGCCACGTGGGACTTTCGAGTCTTTGGCTTGGTCGAACAGGAAAAGCGCTGGACGTGGGACGAGTTTAGCAAGTTACCACGCCGCCAAATCAATATGGACATCCACTGCGTGACGCGTTGGAGCAAGTTCGACACGGTGTGGGAAGGCGTTCACTTGCAAGACCTGATCGATGGCGGCTTCATCAAGATCAAGCCGGAAGCGAAGTTCCTAATGCAGCACTGTGAGTATGGTTTTACGGTGAATGTGCCGTTGGAAGTAGCGTTAAGCGATGTGTTTCTGCTGGCCACGCATTTCAACAGCCAACCGCTGGAACCCGATCACGGTTATCCTTTACGCGGTGTGGCGGGCGCGCTGCCCGGTCAGCATTCCGAAAACGATCGCTATTTCTGGAAAGGCGGCAAGTGGCTGCGCGGCCTGGAATTCATGGCTGCGGACAAGGCCGGTTTCTGGGAACAAGCCGGTTACTCGATGACGGCCAATGTGTGGAAAGAAGAACGGTACGGGTGGTAGGTTAGTTCGCTAGTGCGATAGTCGAGGGGCAAGTCAATCGGTGACTTGCCCCTCGTTTTATTTTATCGCAGTCTCTAAGTGTGTGCGACTTTGCGCCTTGGCAAGAGATCTAGTATGCGTTGTGATCGCCAAAGAGTCGGAAGACTTGTCGAATGATGATCTTAATATCAAGCAGCACCGACCAATTCTCAATGTACCACAGATCGTACTTGGTGCGCTCGGCAATCGAGGTGTCGCCGCGCAAGCCATTGACCTGCGCCCAGCCTGTCATACCTGCTTTCTCTTTATGCCGCTCCATGTAACGCGGAATCGTGCGTTGGAATTGTTCAACGTAGACCGGTCGCTCGGGACGCGGGCCAACGAGGCTCATATCGCCAATCAGGACGTTGATCAACTGCGGCAGTTCATCGACATTTAGCTTGCGCAAAATCGTGCCGAGGCGTGTGCGACGCGGATCATTCTGCTTGGTCCAGCCGGGACCGTTAGCTTCGGCGTCCTGCCGCATCGAGCGGAACTTGAGCATGAGGAATGGCTTGGCGTCCAGTCCCATGCGCTCCTGCACGTAGAAGACGGAGCCGGGCGACTCCAACTTGATGGCAATCGCCACCAGAAACATCAGCGGCGAAATTAGCACCAACCCGATCGCCGACCCCGTAAAGTCCATCAAGCGCTTCACGGTCACGCGCCAGCCGCGCAGTCGCACATCGCGAATGCTGAGCAGCGGCAAGCCGCCCAGATCATCGATCGACACCTGATTGGCGATGATCTGAAACAGGTCTGGAAAGACTTTAATGCTGAGATCGGCCTTGGAACACTTCGAAATCAGATCGAGGATTTCATCGTGCGCGGCCTCCGGCAGCGCGATGATCACCTCGTCGATCTGATGCTGATCGATCAACTGCGGCAACGCCTCGGCACGGCCCAACACCGGCACGCCGTTCACCTCGGCGATCTCGCCATTACCGTTCTTGCTGACAAAGCCCACCACTTCATAACCTAAATGTGGCGAGCCGTGAATCTTGTCCAACACCAATTGGCCGATATCTCCTGTGCCGACGATCAACGCGCGGTCGCGGCCCACACCGTTCATCTGCAAGCGAAGCTGGATCGCGCGATACAACCAGCGCCCCAGCGTTACCAACAGGATCGTCAGAATCCACGCGTAAATGATCAGCACACGCGGAAAATCAAACTCGAAGCTTTTGAACAACAAAGTCGAAACCGCGACGGACATCATCGTGCCGATCGAGCCGGCGCCAAACACGGCGTAAAACTCGTCAATTTTGGAGACGGCCCGCACCAAGTGATACAGCCGCGACGAGAAAGCGACGATGATGATCGCCACGACCTGCACGATCAACATTCCGGCATAATCACTGAACGCGCCCAACTTGACATTGGGATCAACCTTGGCAGTCTCGGCGCGAAGCAGATACGCGATGAGAAACGCAAACGCGATCATCACCGCATCGGTGACCATCAACCCGATCACAAACAGTGCCCGAATCCGATTGTTCTTCATAAGCCCGATTGCTTGATCTCCGCCCGCAGTTTTGGCCCGCCCTTCAGGCCCAACCCCAGACGCACCAGCGCATCGATCGGGCGTGGCGTGGCCGCCTGATAGTGCTTGCGATAGAATAGCCACATGGCCCGATCGAATTCATATTTCGCCTTGGCCGCGCCCGCATTCGATTGGCCGCTCGAAGCGCGCTTGATGTGCTGCACGATCACGCGCGGATAGTAATACACTTTCCAGCCGTACTGTTTGATGCGATAGGCCCAATCGAGATCCTCACCGTACATCCAGAACATCTCGTCCAGTAAGCCGGCTTGTGCGATCGCTTCGCGGCGCACCAGCATGAACGCGCCGACTACCGAATCGATCTCAGCCGGTTGGTCAGGATCGAGGTAAGTCATGTTATAGCGGCCAAAGCGCCGGCTGCGCGGGAATATTTTGCTCAGTTTGGTCAGCCGCCAAAAAGACACTTCGACCGTAGGGAAGCCGCGTCGACACGCTAGATCGAGCGAACCATCCAACCGCACCAACTTAGGTCCGCTGACACCGAATGACGGATTCTGATCCATCAACTGGATCATACGGGCAAACGCATCCGGTGGCACAACCGTGTCTGGATTAAGTAATAACGCATAGCGCGGCAGGCCTGAGTGCTGATTCCCAAACCCAAAATACTTTAGCCCCAGATTGTTCGCAGTGGCGTAGCCCATATTTTCCGTATTGCGGATCAACTTGGCTTTCGGAAACTCGCGGGCAACCATATCGGCACTATCGTCGGGTGAAGCATTGTCGACAACGCACACCTCGAACGTCAAGCCAGTGCTAGCGTATACGGATTTCAAGCAGTCGCGGAGCAAATCACAGACGTTGTAGTTGACGATGACGATAGCGAGATCAAGCATGATGAGTGAGAATGAAAAGTAATACGTGATACGTGACTAACACGGACCACGCAATGCGCATTAAAGTTTCGCCGTGGGCAACGTCGTCAACGGTTCGCCCTTGATTGCCGCTTGCAAGGCGACCCGATCATCCCACGGATATTCTACGTCGCCGAAGCACATCGATTGTTCGTGGCCCTTGCCGCACGCCAGCACCACATCGTCGGGACGCGCCAGTGAACACGCCAAGGCCAGCGCTTCGCCACGATCAGACACGCGCCAAAAATCGACGCCTTCGGTGCGGCCCTGCGCTTTGATTGCTTCTGCTGTAATCGCCATAATCTCATCGAGCGATTCGGTGCGCGGATCTTCGGCAGTGACGACGATCTTATCGGCGGCGCGACCGGCCACCTCGCCCATCAGCGTGCGCTTCTCGCGATCGCGCAAGCCTGCGCAGCCAAAGGCGACGATCACGCGGCCGTCTGTCATCGTACGCGCGGCGGCAATGGCGCGATCGAGCGCATTGGGCGTGTGCGCAAAATCGACGATGGCCGTGTACGCCTGCCCGACGTGGACCCGCTCCATGCGGCCCGGAATGCCCTTTAACGCCGCAATTCCCGATCGGGCATGCGCGGGATCAATGCCCAGGCCTTTAACTGTCGCTGCGATCGCCGCCAAGCAATTCAACACGTTGTATTCGCCGACAAGCGGTGAAGTAACATCGACCTGACCTTCGCGCCCCACCGCCTTGAAATGGATCGCATCGGCACGATAGTCGATATCGATCGCGGCGTAATCGGCCGGACAACAAATCGCGTACGAGTAGATCGCCGGTCGGTGGGTGGCATCAACCGCCGATTGTTCGATCGCATCCCGCAGATATGGATAGGATGAATCGTCCAGGTTAAGGATCGCCGCTTTGGGAATCCCCTTATCGGCCGCGTGGGCCAACGATTGGAACAGCATACCCTTCGCGGCTCGATAAGCCTCCAGCGAACCATGCACATCCAGGTGTTCGTGCGTGATGTTAGTCACGACGGCCAGATCGAATTCGCAGCCGGTCACGCGATGTTGCGCCAAGCCGTGCGACGTGGCTTCCAGCACACAATGCGTCATGCCCGCATCTACCATTTGGCGCAAGTAGTGTTGAACCGCATCGGCGTCGGGTGTGGTGGTGTGGAGACCGGTGTCCAAGACCTGATCGCCGATCACAGCGTTGACGGTGCTAATCATGCCCGCCTTGAGCCCGGCCGCCGTCAGAATCGAATGAATGAGGTTGGTCGTGGTGGTCTTGCCGTCCGTGCCCGTGACGCCGATCATGGCGAGTTGGCGTGCGGGATAGCCGTACCATGCGGCGTTGAGCCACGCAAAGGCCTCGCGACCATTGCGGACCTTGAAGTAATGCGGAACAGGGAAAGCGCCAGGTGGAACAACTTCGCTTCCGTCGCGCTCGCCAATGATGGCGGCTGCCCCACGCTCAATGGCTTGCGGAATGAAGCGATGTCCATCTACGCTGACGCCGGGATAAGCAACGAACAGCGCACCCGGAATCACCTGACGTGAGTCGGTGGTAATCAGAGTGATA
>JAXLWI010000083.1:0-17153 GCA_046328575.1 Anaerolineae bacterium | reverse complement strand
CTTCGAGACAGCGCAGGTGATAGCGTAATTCCGTCGAGCCAACTTTGCAGACCAGCGCCGGAGGCTCAGCGGTTGGATCACGATACATCTGATACTCAGATGTGCCGCTGGGCGTCTTCAACTTCCACGGCTTGTCTTTGGTGCCCAGTTCGCCGGATGAGGCGGCTTTCGATGACGAGGCAGGCTTGGCAGTTGATTTAGCCGTGGTTTTGGGTTTCGCTTTTACCGTTGTGGCTGGCTTGGCTTTGGTAACTGATTTTGTTTTCGATGTAACTTTTGTTTTGGCCTTCATCGTGTCTGTCTCCCTATGGCATGTTGGCTTGAGGCTCGCCGTGCATCCGACGATCATCTCCCCTGAAAAAATAATACTTGGAATCAAAGTTTTCGGCAACAGGCGGTATGCTGAGTGGCAAGCTCGGCGGTTCACACTCCGCATATCCGATTGACGCTCACGCGCTGAACGCATATACTTGCGGCGACGTTGCGACAAGGAACACACCTCGAATCTACCCAGTGAGCCAGGGAGGACGACATGAGTCTGATGATTCTGATCGCCGGGCCGTATCGATCGGGCACCGGCGACGATCCGACCAAGATGGCGCAGAACGTCCACGCGATGGAAATCTACGCGCTGCCGATCTTTCGGGCCGGTCACGTGCCGGTGTTAGGCGAGTGGTTTGCGCTGCCGCTGGTCACGCTGGCCGGATCGCGCCAAGTGGGCGATGAGGCCTTCAACGAGATTTTCCATCCGATTGCGGAACGACTGCTTGAGCATTGTGATGCCGTCTTGCGCGTCGGCGGGGCATCGCAAGGCGCGGATTTGATGGTGTCTGTCGCACAAGCGCATGGCTTACGGGTGTTCCGCCAACTCAGCGAAGTGCCGGGCTGCGAACACCTCGCTGAACCGAAGTGAAATTGTGATGGCTCTCCGCCCGCGTCCTCGAAGATGCCGAATGTTTTTCGGCACGCGGGCGGACGTTGAAAGTGTGCTGCCCGCGCGGACGCGGGCTAGGAGCAAAGAGTGGCGGAATGCCTCGCCCCTACGCTCTCTGTCCAAACAAAAAACGGCGGATATCAATCCGCCGTTCACTACCTCACGATTGCACTACTCAACTACCGCACTAACCCTCATGCACCCACACCCACGTGCCGATGTCGTTGTTCTTGCGATCGGGCACGACGGTCCAGTTGCTGCCATCGGGTGCGGGCGTTGTCCAGTTGTAAATCCATTCCGCATCCAACGGCGGCAGATTTACACAGCCGTGTGAGTGTTTGAAGCCGAACTTGTCGTGCCAGTAAGCGGCGTGCAGAGCCATGTCTTTGTTGAAGTAAGTCGCGTACGGCACGTCTTCCAGGAAGTAGTAATCGGCCAGGCCCTCGCGACCGCTCATCTTGGCCATTTTCACCTTGGCATACACCCGGAACAGGCCCGGATCGGTTGACCACTGCGGCAAGCCCGACGACACCAGCGTCGCGTACACCATGCGATCGCCCTCATAAGCGGCCAGCGTCTGCTCGAACGTGTTCACATCGATCCACTTATCGTTGGGGCCAACGCCGTCCGGTCGGGCGTGCGGGAAGATCAACGCCACCTTCTTCTGATCGACCCATTGGCTATCGCCGATGCGATACCACGTCAGATCGTCGACCTTTTGCTCTTCCAAAACCGTAATGGGCGTATACCGCGCAATCGTTTTGGCGTCACCCGCCATCGCGCCGCCCGCCGTCATGGTCGGCTTAGCCGAGTACACCATCCAGCCAAACGGTTTGTCGGGCGTAGCCGTCAACGGCGTGCCTTGAAACGAAGTCGGCCTGATGACGGCTAAGTTCTTAGCGTTGACGTACTCATTGGCGTTGATTTGATAATACTTTTGATCGCCGCTGATAACGGTCGTGGTCGAAGCGAGGCTGACGTACAAGAAACCGGCACCCAACGATCGGACCGGAGCCACCCCGGCGGCCTCATCGGCCGGATTGGCAAACACCGGCACATTGGCCGTGATCACCCACGCGTAGGTCAGCGACAAGATCGATTTGGGATCCTTGCCAGGGGCAGAGACCACGGCGTTCCGCAGCGTACCCCGATCGGTTGTCTGCGCCGACGCTGTCTGTCCCACTAACACCAGCGCCGCCACCACGGCGGCCATAATGACGGTTACCACTCGCACGCTTTTCAAGACCACATCCTCCTCAATAATCTTCAATCCAACAACGCTGCTCGCGTCGAAAAGGTTCCTGTAAATAACCCCAGTTTAGCCGATCAGTGACGGCATTGTCTCGTCATCGCGCCGATAACATGACGACCGTCAACACGGCGATCACCGCTATAGCTAAGACCACCAGCGCGATCGTCATCAAACGGCGTTCCTGCTCGCGCTGCGCGGCGCGTTGCGCCAACAACGCCGCCTGTCGCTGCTGTTCAGCCGCCCACATGCTTTGCAAGCGCTCTTCGGACTGCGCCTGATCGAACGCCTTCACGTCGGCCACTTCCTGCGCGCGGCGCGTAAACCGATCGTCGAAGCGCAGCTGCTCGCGCGCCGTGATGTGGCCCAGCGTGTCGAACTGCAAGCCGCACGTCCGGCAAGTCCCAGCCTCACGGTCGTTCACCGTATTGCACCGCGGACACGTTCGAGTCGTCGCGTCAGTCATGACGCACCTCCGTCCCGATCTTCAACGTCGGATCGATCAAGAGTTGTTGTACTATTCCCGTTCTTGCGCCTGAAAAGATGCGCGCCGCCACATGCGGCTGGCGCTGCACCAGATCGAGCATCTGTCGCACCTTCCCGATCATACCACCAGTTACATCCGTGCCGTGCGAACCGCCCAACGCGCCGACATATTGCTCCAACGTGCTCGGCGTGATCGTCTCGATCACGCGGCCCGTCATCGCCGCCGACGGATAGACGCCCGCGACCTCGCCCGCCAGCAGCATCCAGCGCGGCTCGATCTCACGTGCCAGATAATCAAACACGTCCTCGGTCGAAACGATGGTCGCGCCGCGCACACTGTCCAGCGCCACATCGCCGTACACCAACGGCACTAAATCATGAGCTAGCGCAGCCTGCACGCCGAACGTATCGAGATACGTCAATCGTCCATCTTCACACCGCGCCGACGCTGATGGCGGCAGACTGACGGCGGGTACGCCCGCGTCGATCAACGCATCGGTGACGATCTGATTGAGTCGCGCGGCGGCAGCAGCCACTTCGGCATAACCGCGCCAACCCGATTGATCTGTCACGCCCTCGCGCGTGCCATACTTCTTCGCGGCCACGTGCCCAAACGAGCCGCTGCCGTGACCCAGCACCAATTTCAGATCAGGCTGGTTGTCCAGCGCAAATTTGATCTCGCGGGCAAGGCGGCGCAGTGTGCGCGGGCGCGCATGCTCGACGCGGGTCTTATCGGTGATGAGCGAGCCGCCCAACTTTAGGAAAACGATGGCTGAATGCTGAATGCTGAATGCTGATTCCAAATTTATTACACCTTTAACTGACTACTGACCACTGATAACTGTGACAATCACCTTCGTCGCGCCCGCAGTGATCAGCGCCGCCACCACTGCGTCTTGATTCGCTTCGTCCACCAACGCGATCATATTGCCGCCGCGCCCGCCGCCGACGAGTTTTGCGCCTGCTGCCCCCGCGTCCTTCGCCGTGCCGATCAGTCGTTCCAACTCCACGCTCGACACGCCGATGTGCTGCAAGAGCACCTGATTCTGATCCATTAACGGGCCAAGCTGCTCGATCGCGCCGAATTCGATCGCCGCGCGGGCTTGCTGCGCAATCGCGCCGATCTGATCGAACCACGCTTCGTATTGGCTGGGATTCGCCTCCCAGCCTTTGCGCACATCACCGACTGCGATCTTCGTCGGGCTGGCCACGCCCGTGTTGCCAATCGCTACGGTGAAGGGCCGCGCGACGTTGAACGTCTGGATCGGTTCGCCGCGCACGAAATACACCGGCCGATTGTAGGCGATCACGGTGTTATCGATGCCGCTGGGTGTGCCGTGATGCAGCCGTTCCACTTCGTATGCTAACTGCGAAACCGTCTCGTCGTCAATGGGGCGTTTGAACCACTGCGCCAGCGCTCGCACAATGGCGACGGACACCGCCGCGCCGCTGCCTAAACCGCTAGCGATCGGAATCGTTGATCGAATTGCGATCGAGAGATCGGCCGATCGGATGTTGAAGTAATCCAGCGTCACACGCACGATCGTCGCTAATGGATGAGCGCCGTTCACTTGATCGAGCACCAACGTCTCGCCCGTATCCGCCGCGCGAATGATAATGCCGCTGGAGTAAGGGGCGATGGTCGCGGCGGCCTGCACCTGCGTCACTGGCACCGCAATTGCGGGTCGCGTGTAGACGACGGCGTGTTCGCCGAAGAGAATAATTTTGCCGGGAGCAGACGCTGTGATCATAAAACGACTCGGTATGAACAACTGTGCGAGGCTGCGCCTCACTACGCTGTGTGCATTGTGGAATCAGCGTTCCTTTGGTAAAATCCTCGCCCGATGAAAGCACGTATCGGCCTAATTCTACTCACGCTGCTCACAGTGCTCGCCCCCGCCGGATCGGTTTCAGCGCAGGGCGAGCATTTGGTGTTAGCCTTCTACTATGCCTGGTTCTCGCCCGATTCGTTTGGCGCGAAAAAGACCAGCGATCAACCGGTCACGCCGTACTCGTCCGCCGACCGCGCCACCATCGAGCGGCAGGTCGCGCAGGCACAGCAGGCCGGCCTCGACGCCTTCATCCAATCGTGGTACGGGCCAAGCGGCGGCGCGAATAACCAGACCGAATCGAACTTTGCCACACTCCTCGATGTCGCGCAAGCTAAAGGCTTCCGCGCCGCCGTCGATTTTGAAACGAGCGGACCTTTCTTCAAAACCAAAGACGACGTGCAAGCTGCGCTCGCCACACTGCTGTCCACTCATGCGACCAAACCGGCGTACCTAAAAGTCAACGGCAAGCCCGTGATCTTCTTCTGGCAGAACTCGCGTTATAGCGTGGATACGTGGGCGGCGATCCGCGAGGCGGTTGATCCTTTACATCGCTCGATCTGGATCAGCGAAGGCACCAACCTCGACTATCTGCGCGTCTTCGACGGCCATCACTTATACAACATCGCCTGGTCGACTAATCCGCGCGACACGGTTGTGACGTGGAGCAAGCGTGTCCGCGAAAAAGCCGTGGAATTAGGCGCGTTCAAATACTTCGTCGGCACGACGATGCCGGGCTGGGACGATCGGCTGCTAAACCGATCAGGGTCATACGTCCGTCCGCGCGCTGACGGCGACTACTATCGATCGGGTTGGCTGGGTGTCACGCAGTCCAACGCCGATTGGGCGATCGTTACGTCGTTCAACGAATGGCCGGAAGGCTCGCAGATCGAACCGAGTGTCACGTACGGCGATCAATACTTGAATCTCACCAAAGAACTGGCCGACGTTTATCGTTCGACGGCGGGCAGTTACGTTACCGCTCCGACCGAAACACCGGTGCCGACGAATACGCCGACGCCGACCAACACACCGACGAATACGCCGACGCCCACTTACACACCAACACCCACCGACACGCCCACGCCGACGTTCACACCAACGCCCACCGATACGCCGGCGCCGACACCCACCATGACGCCGACGGATACGCCGACGCCTACACCCACCCCGACCGATACACCGGTGCCGACGAATACGCCGGTCAAGATCGTTCAGGCTTTGCCCAACGCAGCCAAAGTCGCGGCGGGCGAACAGATCAAAGTGGCTTCGCCGACACCGTTGCCGGTGCGCGAAGCCGCCGCTGCGTCAACTGATGACTTCCCCGTAGGCCTCATCATTGGCGGCGTCATCCTGCTCATCGCCGCCATCGCCTTCGGTTGGGCGCTGGGTAAACGGACCCGAATATAGTCCAATAGTCGACAGTTCAATAGTTCGTTAGTCTTTAACGGCATCCTAACGTTGTGCATTGAACATTGCTAATTGCTCATTGTCACCACGACCTTCAACGTGCCTTTGACGGCTGCACGCTGAAACGCGGCGACGCCCTCATCCAGCGAAAACCGCGCTTGAATCATCGACTCCACTTCGACTTGTTTGTCGGCTAATAGCTTGATCGCCGGTTCAAACGGCCCGCAGCGCGACCCGATCAGCGTGATCTCGTCGACCACGATCATGGTGAGGTTCACCGGAATGGCCGCGCCCTCGTACGTGGACTTCAACACGATCGTGCCGCGCGGCCGAACCAACTTACGCGCGGCTTCGAAGCCGCTGGGTGTGCCCGTCGCTTCGATCACGACGTCGCGCGAAGCGGGCGTAATCACATTAACATCGGTTGTGGTTCGAATGCCGCGCTTGTCCAGCAGCGCCAACTTATCAGCGTGACGGCCTACCACGATCAAATCACAGCCGCTCAATGCCACGACCTGCGCGCACAGCAAGCCCAATTTGCCATCGCCAATGACGACCACGCGATCGGCTGGCTTAAGGGTAATCTGTTCGAGAATCTCGCACGCCGCCGCTAACGGTTCGACGAAAATCGCGGCGTCATTGCTGATCGAATCGGGCAGGGGATGCAGATTCACGATCGGCAGCGTCATGTAATCCGCAAACGTGCCGCCGCGCCGATCGATGCCCAGCGTTGTGCGATGGGGGCATTGAGTCGGTCGGCCTGCGCGGCACGTTTCGCATTCGCCGCACGCCGCATTGATCTCTCCGGCCACGCGCCGCCCGATCAAATCTTCGCGCCCGGCGGCCTGCTCCACCACGCCGACAAATTCGTGGCCCGGCACGCCCTTGAAATTCATGTAGCCGCGTACCAGTTCGAGGTCGGTGTTGCAGACGCCAGCCTGCAAGACGCGCACCAATGCTTCACCGGCAGGTGGAACGGGCATCGGGTGACTCAGATCTAAATGCAGTCCATTATCGATAACGAGTGCTCGCATAATAAGCCTCTACCATGGAGCGTGGCGCGTGTCTTCACGCACTACGCCTATGCTTCAAGTGATCATCTATCCAATCAAATCTCAACGGTCGGCGTCTCTTGGCTCAGCAACTTTACATCGGCTGTGACCCCGCCACCGTACATCGTCACTAGGTTTGCCACTTCGGTGCTGATCATTTCCACATCTTCACGCGCCACTGGCGGCAAACCGTCGATGTTGATCACGACTTGCGTGGTCAGACGCGTTAACTTACTGAACTCACCTTGTCGCCACGTCCAGCGCCGTGTCATGACGCGCCCCGGCGCGACATAGAAGATCACTTCGCCGGGCTGTGGATGTTCGATCGGGCCGCCACCGAGCGGCTGAAAATTCTCATCGCCAATCGCGAAGCCTAACACGATCTCGGCGTCCGGCGCGACTTCGTCGAGGGCGTGGCCGCCCACCGTGATCAAATGGCGCAGCGAGACGCTGTTGCACAGTGCAGCTAAAGAGTTGATGTAGGGGAGATCATCGCCCTTGCGGACGCGCTTGACCAGCGCCTCGATCGAACTGGGGAAGTCAGTCGGTTTAGCACCGAAGGCGCGATAAGCCTCGCGCCACGCGGCGATGCGCGGCTGAGCCGACACCGAATCAAGATCGGTTCGATCACGCACGGTCTGCTGCGCACCCTTTAGCATGCGCGCCACTTCGTCGATGGGCTGATCAATGTTGATGATCCGGCGGGCGATGACCAAGCCGCGCACGTAACCAGGATACTGTTGGAAGAGTTCAGGTTGAATGCGATAGAGCATAATCAGTGAGCAGTGACAAGAGATGGATGAATTCTACCCGGATTGATGTAAAAACAAAAGAGCCGACTGAGTGAGTCGGCCCCTTTGATCATGGTTCGGTGCGAATTGTTTATTGAGCCGAAGCAGTCTGTGGCTTGCGACGGAACCAGGTGCGCCATTCGCGGAATTCCCACACGACCAGAATCTGCGCGGCGTTGAAGATCGACGAGTACGCGCCGCTGAAGATACCGATCAGCAGAATCGTGACGAAGTGGCGAATGGTGATACCGCCGAACAGCACCAGCGCCAGCAAGGTGAAGAGCACTGTCAGCGTCGTGTTGATCGAGCGGTCGAGCGTCTGCATGATGCTGTGATTGACTACGGTATCAAAGCGCTCGCCACGCCGCTTGATCAGGTTCTCGCGGATGCGGTCGAACACCACGATGGTATCGTGCACCGAGAAGCCGATGACGGTGAGCAGGGCGGTGAGGAACAGCGAGTCCACTTCCCAGCCAAAGACCTTGCCGAAGATCGCGGCCATGCCAATCATGACCAGCACGTCGTGCAGCATGGCCATGACGGCGGCCACACCGTAGCGGAAAGCGTGCGGCACTTGCCGGAACGCCCACCACAAATACAGCATGATGCCCACCGCTGCAATGGCGACGGTCTGGGCCGCGCGTGTCACGACTTCCGCGCCGATGGTACCGCTGACCGAGCCAAATTCCAGTTCCGTGAAGGCGCCAAATTCCGATCGGATGGACGCTTCAATCTCGTTCTTCTTGGCATCGTCCATCGTCTTGGTCCGAATCTGGAAACCATTGCCTTCGAGACTTTGAATTTGCGCATCGTCAAAGCCGAAAGTGGCATAGGTCGCCTTCAACTGCGCGACTTGCGGCGGATTCTGATCAAAACGGATATCGAGCAGCGAGCCGCCGGTGAAATCGATGGCGAGCGGAAACCCAAAGAAGATCAGCGCCAGCAGACCCGGCACGATGATCAGCAGTGACAGACCAAACCACAGATAACGCTTACCGACAAAATCCCACATAGTGCCTCTCCGTCCTAAATTCCGAACAGGTTCTTGCGTTCTTCAAAGTTCACGCGATTGAGGACCAGCGCGAGCAGCGTGCGCGTCACGCGGATGGCCGTGAACAGGCTGACCAACACACCGATCGCCAACGTGAGGGCAAAGCCCTTAACGATGCTGGCCCCGAAGGCGTTGCCAAACCAGAACAAGATCGCCGACGTGATCAACGTCGAGATGTTGGAGTCTCGGATCGACGGCCAAGCGCGCTCAAAGCCCACCTCGATTGCGATCGCCAGCCGACGTCCAGCCCGCAGCTCTTCCTTCATACGCTCGAAGATCAGGATGTTGGCGTCGACGGCCACACCCACCGACAAGATGAAACCGGCAATGCCGGGCAGCGTCAACGTTACCGGTAGCAAGCGGAAGATGGCGAAGACCGTCAGCGAGTAGAGAATCAGCGCGAGGTCGGCCAACAAGCCGGGCAGTCGATAGTGAATGAGCATGAACAGCATCACGGTGACCAGACCGATGAGACCAGCGATGACGCTGGCGCGGATCGAATCTTCACCCAGCGTCGGGCCGATGGTGCGGCTTTGGACAACTTGCAAGGCAACCGGCAGCGCACCGTAGCGCAAGAGGTTGACGAGCTTGTTGGCTTCATCAACGCCGCCCGCACCCACCGTAATCACGCCCTGGCCGTTTGGAATCGTGTTCTGAATGCGCGGGCACGACTGAACGACGTTGTCCAACACGATACATGCGTAACTGCCCACATTCGATGCGGTATAAGACGCAAAGCGCGCCGACGCATCGCCGAGCAGTTGGAAACTGACCTGCGGCTCTTTGCCCGATACACCACCCAGGCCGACCGATAGCCGGGCCGGATCAAGCTCTGAGCCGTTGACCACGGTTGTATAGACTTTTTCCGGGATGGTGGTGCTGAAGTCAGCAGTTCCGCTTAAAGGTACAGTATTGGAGACCGACGAAGTAATCGTCGGCGACGGATTGCCCGTCGTGCGGATGATCTGGCCTTCCTGATAGAAGTCCTGACCGTTATCAGTCCATTCCAGACGACCCGTTTGCTCAATCAACGCAATGGCGTCCGCCGGATTGTCAATCGAGGGGAGTTCCACCAAGATGCGGCAATCGCCCTGAATCTGCACCAGCGGCTCCGATACACCCAAACCGTTCACACGATTCTCGATGATCTGACGCGCGTTTTCGAGGCGCGTGGCGATGTTGGTATCGGTACAATCGGTGGCTTGCAACAGCACTTGCGAACCGCCGCTGAGATCGAGGCCGTAACGTACCCGGATGTCCCGCTCAAGCACCGGCAGTTTCTCAGTGCTGGTCAGCGCGATATACCCGGCTACGATGGCCAACACAAGCGTAATAACCAGCCATACACTGTTTCGTCGCGACATGCGTACTCCTGAATCACACAAAAAAGTCGCCGGCAGATTAGGCCGGCGCGACCTTCAAGCGGCGCGATTATAAGCCAACGGACGTGATCTGTCAAAAGGCTGACGTATCAAACGCGGCGTTTGAGATGCTCGATCACGTGCGCGAGGACTTGATCGGGTGTGAGATCATCGGTGGGGAGATACAAATCACACGCCGCCCATGCGCTCTGCAGGCGGCGCAGCTGTTCCGATAGGTAATCGAGCGTCCAATCGGCCCGGCGTTGGCGGGTCGCAATCGTCTCGAGGCGGGCGTCCAGGTAGATCAGTACCTCAGGTTGGCCGCGCATCCTCCACAAATCGGGCACGCCGCTGTGTTCCTGCGCGACGACGCGTGCCCCGGCAAAGCCATGCGCCCACAGGCCGCGCACCAGCGTCGTCTTGCCAGACGCACACGGACCGACGACGACGATGTGGAGTGAAGTCAAAGGGTTTTCAGTCATGATAAAAGTCGAGGCGAGTCTGCGCTGAAGACGCTTACTCGCCTCGGTTGATCTCTAGCGCTTGAACATGCGTCTCAACAAATTGGGCTGACTGGAATTCTTGTGATTTTTCCCGCCGATCTTGCCCAGTGTTTCCAACGTCGCAAAGACCACCAGCGTATCACCCGCGTGAATGATCTCATCGTAGTTGGGATGCAGGTGCATGTGATCGTCGGTGTGGTGCATAATGACCGTCATCTCAAAGCGCCGTTCGCCTTCTTCCATGGTCAGTCCCACCAGCGGCGAATCGTCCTCAACTGTGATCTGGCTGACGTGGAGCAGCGTGTCGCCAACGTAAAACGAATACTCGATGTGGGCGCGAGTGGCGGCTGCGGCAAAGGCTGGGGCCGCGAGGCCCGATGCGCTGAACGCCGTATGGATGCCAAAGCCGCGCTCGATCTTGGCGGCGAGATCGACGTCGAACATGCGCAGCACCACTTTGATGTCGCTGTTGAGTTCGCGCGCGTCCAATGCGATGTCGAGGTTGGTCAGGTCGTCTTGGGTACAGCAGACAATCGCCGAAGCGCGCTCAAGCCCGGCTTTGTGCTGCACATCGCGCTGCCGCGCATCGCCAAAAATCACCGGCACGTCGAGCTGGCGCACCAACGAGATGAACGGTTTCTTCTCGTCTTGTTCAATGGCGACGACATTCTGCCCGAATTTCATGAGCTGCAAAATGACGCGGTAGCCGAGTTTGCCGACGCCGCAGACAATGATGTGATCGGAATACATGCTGGCCAAAGCCACCTCCCATTCCTGCCCGCGGGCCGATCGGTTGAAGAGTTTCACGCCCAGATTCGCCGCGCCGGCGCTCAACCACGCCAGCCCGACAACGGGCATCGCGAAGAAGAAGACCTGCAGGTACCATTGATCGGGAAACGCGACGTTCGCCTGCAGAAAGATCATGGCCAGCACCAGAAACATGCCTTCGATGGGCGAGTTGGGTTCCCGTTCTCCGGCCAACAACGAGAGCAGGTAATACGCTGTGCCAAAGACCACAATCAGCGCAAAGAAGATCATCAGCGGGCGGCTGAAGGCGCGAAACAAGACGCGCAGGTCACGCCAATTCCGCTTGAGCATCTGGCGCAGTGAATGTCGCTTCGACGATGGCTCGATGACTATCATGCTGAGGTACAGCGCCGCCTCCCGTGTGTAATCCGATCGGGAGGCGGAGTCCAATCGGGTGCGAGTTAGCCCGCTAGGGCGGCGAGGATCATCACGAAGCCGATAATGCCCAGCACTACCGATCCGGCAGCACCGGCAATGATCGGCCAGTCAAAAGGTAAGCCATTACTGGCGCGCTGTGCGGCGCGCGGCCGATTGGCAATGGGTTGTGGCGGCTTGCCCAGCGTCGCCGTGACTTTGGGCACTTGCAGAGTGTTGCCGCGCTGCGAGACGATGGTCTCCGACGATTGCGGCGGCGGCGGTGGATCAACTAGGCGGCGAGCGGCATCGCTTTGGGCGCTGGCCGGAATAACGTTGCTCTTAGGTTCTTCCACTACTTTGAACAGCGACGGCGGTTCAGATACATTCATGGCCGGGGCTGGGGTGGACTTGGGTTGCGGCGTTTCGATGATCGGTTTGACTTCGGCTTTAGGCGCGGGTGGTTCGATCGGCGCAGCTTCGATCTTCTTTTCGACAACAGGTACGGGTACGGGTTCTTCGACGCGCTTGGGGGCCGGGGCAGGCCGATCGGCCTGGGCGGCCAACGTGGTGCTGATCGACGGCTCGGGCTTCACTTCCGGCGGCACCGGGATCGACACAATTGGCGTGGGCGCGGTCTGAGGCTTGGGCTTCTCCATCAGGCCAAGCGCTTCCGCGCAGGACAGGCAGACCATGGCGCTGCCGGGGCCTTTGCGCGGCATGGCATGTACGGCGCACACATAGCGCCCGCAGTTGTTGCTGCACATGATGCTCGCCGGCCGCGGATTATCCGGATCGCACAAAGCACAGACAAAAGCAGCAGAGACGCGTGACATAGTTGACTCCTGTTTACAGCGGCATACTGACGTTGAGCCAGCGCGCATCGTTGGGTTGGTCGAACTTACTGATGGTCAGCACCAGAATGCTGATGTCATCAGCGGGGCGTTGTTCGTCCAGCGCCAGTGCCCGATCGAGCAGTTCGCGCGCCAGTTGTTTGGCCGTCAGCGGATGAACGCTCAATTCCCGTACGGCGCGGGGCACATCTAACGTTTGGCCTTTGCGCTCGCCGGCAGCGATCAGTCCGTCGGTATATATTACCACAGTCGTGCCGGGCGACAACGGAATTTCGCTGATGACGGGCTTGGTGCCGCGGTGCACGCCGACAGGCTGTGACGGCTGATCGAGTACCTGCATTTCGCCGGCCTGCACCAGCACGATCGGGCAGTGGCTATTCCGGGACAGTACCAGCGAGCGGGATTCGAGATCGATCGAGACGATGTTGAGCGTGGCCGAGACTTTGCCCGATCGATGTGTGTACAGATAATCGTGCGCGGCGCGAGCGGCGGCACCATCACGGACACCTTCGGCTAGCAGCGAGACGGCCTTGCGCGCCACGATGTTGCTGATGGCTTTGGCGCTCTTGCCCGAACGCTGCCCATCCACGACGATGAACGACACGCCGCCGTTGGGGCGCTCGACCATCTCGATCGTGTCGCCGCTTTCTGGCACGGCATATTTGCGAACTTTGGCAACGGCTACGTCTAGATGCATGTGGATATTTAACCGCAAAGACACCAAGAACGCAAAGTGACGTGAGCGTATTGCTTTGCGCGCTTAGCATCCTCGCGGTGCATGATTAGATGTGTCCAAAAGTTTCTGTCCGAAGTGTGTACTTTTCCAGTGCTTTCATGTTCACCGTGACGCCGAGGCCGGGTGCGGTGGGCACGGATAAAGTCGAATCGGCGTTGAGGGTGAAGGTCGGCTCGGCGATGTCTTCGACATAGTAGCGGTTACTGGCGCTGATGTCGCCGGGCAGGGTGAAGTTGGGCAGCGAAGCGAGAGCGACATTGCCCGCACGACCAATGCCCGTTTCGAGCATACCGCCGCACCATACCGGCTGTCCGTGACTCTGGCACACATCGTGAATGCGGCGCGATTCGGTGAAGCCGCCCACGCGCGCCGGTTTGATGTTGATGATCTTGCACGCCCCCAACTCGATCGCCATAGTGGCATGGCCGACGGAATGGATCGACTCGTCGAGGCAGATTGGTGTCTTGAGGTGCGGCTGAAGTTTCGAGTGTTCGTAGATGTCGTCCCAGCCAAACGGTTGTTCGATCAGCAACAGGTTGTAGTCGTCCATCGCTTCGAACAGCGCGCGATCCGCCAGCCGATAAGCCGAGTTCGCATCAACTTGCAGCAAGATCTTCGGGTAAACAGCGCGCACGGCCTTGACGATGTCTAAATCGTAGCCGGGCTTGATCTTAATCTTGATGCGGCCGTAGCCTTGGCCCAGATAATCGGCCAGTTTCTTGATCAGCGCATCGGCGTTGGCCTGAATGCCGACGCTGACACCTACCGCCACGCGATCGCGCACGCCGCCCAGCGCCTTTGAGAGCGAAACGCCGTCACGCTGCGCGACGATGTCCCACAGCGCCGTCTCAAGTCCGTGCCGCGCCATGTTGTGGCCGCGCAGATATTCGCCGAGGCGCACGGTGTCTTCTATGCTGACAGGCTTGCCCAATGATTGCGGAATCAGGAAGTCTTTCAGCGCGTGCCAGACGGTGGTCGTCGTCTCGTACGAATAGCCGAATTCATGCTCGGCGGGACATTCGCCCCAGCCGGTAAGACCATCGGCTTCGACGCGCACGATGACGCAGTGCCGATCGGTTTCGACGCCGAACGAGGTTTCGAACGGCGCAATCAACGGCATGGAGACGTGATAGAGGGTGATGTGATCGATGGGCATGGGTTCCCCTTGATGTGTGATGAGTGACGCGTGAACCGGGCTGGCAGCCTGCTTCACGCCGCGCTGAATTCAAGTTGTTGCATCAAATAGTAACTGCGCGCGGGCGAGCCAGGTTCGTAAATGTAATCGATGACGCTGTAGCCGCGCTGAAAGGCGTCTTCACAGATCGATCGGATGTGCAGCCGCCACGCCAACGCGAGATCGGGATCGGCGCGGCGAATCGTCTGAAAATCGGCCGGAAATTCCACTAAGAAACGTTCGGTCGCCAACGTGCTGAGATCGATCGGGTTGGAGAAAACCGGTAAACCGCGCTGATCGAGCGTCGCTTCGTTGATGATCGGTGTGCGCGCAAATCGATAGTGCTTCAAGGTGAGCGGCGGTCGATGTTGAGTAAGGCGCGTCTCAACCCGATTGCTCTCGATCCACCAATCGACCTGAAAGCGATCGGTGGGGAAGCCGCGATTGAGACCGTCGCGCAGTTCGCCGTACAAATCGCGATAGTAGGTGTTGCACACCGCGCCGAGTTTGAGGATGTTGAGGTGCGCGTTCTTACTCTCCAGCGGATCGTACGTCCAGGTGATGAGCCCCAAACCTTGCTGGCGCACGAAATCGCGCTGAGCGACTTTGAGCGCATAGCCCACGCCGCGACTTTGCCACTCCGGCCGAATGCCCATTTGATGCGAACAGTGCTTGAACTCCAGCGGATAGGCATCGGGGTGACGTGTACCGATGAAACCGAACACAAAGCCGATCAGTTCTTCGCCGTTGAACGCACCTAACAGCACACCACCGCTCTTGGCGACGGTTAACAACATGTGCAGCGGCACGATGTCCAACTCGTCGCTTTGCCAGGCGGCGCGTTGCACATCTTCGGCGGCGTGAAAGTCGTCTAGCGTTGTGAGCGGACGGATTTCAAAGTCGGGCATGGCTATCGCAGATAATCCAGTGCAGCCGCCATGCGCGCTGGTTGAAAACCGAATTGGAACGAGACCGCGTCGAGGGCAATGGTGCGATCGACCGAGAGTAGATCGAGGAGGGTGGGCGAATACAGACTTTGGCCGCGCATGACGCCTTGTAAGAAACGCGACCATGAGAGTGCGCTGGCCGGGCGCATGTAGCGTTTGTTGCGCCGGATGCGGATCGCTTGCATGATGATGTTCGTCATCTCGTCGAACGACATCTGCTGCGGGCCAGCCACCGCGATGACTTTGTTGGCGGTCTTGGGATTGGCCAGACAGGCCAGCGCGCACTGGCACAGGTCGCGCACATGGATCGGTTGCAAACGCGCTTTGCCATCGCCAGGCACCGGGAAGAAGAACGGCCAACGGTGCAGCGCCAACGCGATCGATTCGGTCCAGGCGTCGTCGGGGCCGTACACATCCGACGACTGAATGATAGTTGTGTCAAGACCGCTGCGCGCAAACGCTTCGTCGGTGCGGCCTTTGGCGCGCAGATACGCAAATGCCGAATGTGAATCCGCACCGATGGAACTGAGCGTAATCAAACGGCGCACGCCCGCTTCCTGCATCGCGTCAATCAATTGCTCGGCGCGACGAACGTTCACTTCCTCGATCGTTTCGTTGGCGGTTTCTTCGCGGGTGGTCGCCAGATAAAATACGGTGGTTACCTTATGCATCGCCAGCCGCAGCGCGGGCGCATCATCCACATCGCCGCTGACGACTTGCATGGTGATGCCCGGTGCAAAACGGCGCGGAGTCCGCGATGGCCGCACGAGGCAGCAAATGGGGTACTGTTCCTGCGCGAGTTGAACAACCAGCTGTTGACCGATGAAGCCGGTGGCACCGATGACTAGGATCATGCTCTTCGTCCGATGGGGTTGCCGCCGATTATAGCATGTCTGTCAAAACGGGGTTAGAAGTAAGTTTTGGCGCGGTTAGTAAAATTTCTCGATCGGCCACCCGCGCTGAACGGCCAGTCGTTTCAAGCGCGGATCAGGGTTGACGGCGACTGGCTGCCCGATGATCTCCAACAAAGCCCGATCGCTCAAGCTATCCGTATAGAAGTACGCGACGCGCAGCTCAGCCCCAACTCGTTCGGCGTACTGTTTAGCCCACACCACTTTGCCTTCAGCATAGCAGGCCGGTTCGATGAGTCTGCCCGTCAAGCGATCGCCGTCGACTGCCAACTGTGTGCAAAGAAAATCCAGCCCCAGATGCTCGGCCACGGGCTGCACCGCAAATTGTGTCGAAGCCGAAATGATTACCACATGGTGGCCCTGTTGCTGATGCCATCTGATCTTGTCGATCGCAGCAGCGTTGAGGTGTGATCGCACCATCGAGTTGAACCATGTGCGACAATCGGCTAGCGTTTCAGTTGCGCTGGTATCGCGCGCAAAGGTCATCATCTTTGGAAAAGCCTGTGACATATCGATCAGCGTTAGTTTATACAACAGCGTCCACCACGCCACCCGCGCCAGCACGTGCCGCTGAATCTGTCCGGTCTGCCGCAGATACTTCACGTACAGCAAACCGGAACTGGTGTCCAGCAGTGTGTAATCCATATCGAAAAACGCAAGGGTTGGGGACATGCTGTTTATAATCGGCTATTGCTTTCGGTCGA
>JAXLWI010000082.1:0-17470 GCA_046328575.1 Anaerolineae bacterium | reverse complement strand
CCAGTCCCGCATCGATGATCGCGGCGCTGAATCTGTTGAGCGAACTCAACGGGCGCAAGATCGCGGTGCTGGGCGACATGTTGGAATTGGGCGACTACGAAGATGAAGGCCATCGCATGGTGGGCCTGCGCGCGCTCGACGTGGCCGATGTGTTGGTGACCGTCGGGACGTTGGGACGCACGATTGCGATCGAGGCGATCCAGAACGGGATGCTGCGCGATCGGGTCCAGATGTGCGAGACCAACGCCGAGGTCATCGCGTATCTCGATCGCATCATCCAGCCCAACGACATGATTCTAGTCAAAGGCTCACGCGGGCTCCACCTGGAAGACATCGTGGACGCGCTGGGGCGAGGATAACAACTTGGCCGCTGCATTGTTTTTAGGAGGCTTAGCCTTCTTGCTGGCGGTGGTGTGGGGCGGGCCGCTGATCCGGCTGTTACGCGCCAACCGCATCGGCAAGCAAATTCGAATTGAAGGACCGCAGACTCATCAAGTGAAGATGGGTACGCCGACGATGGGCGGCCTGATGATTGTCGTGCCCGTCGTGGTGATTACGGGACTGGTGACGCTGATTAACTTGATCATCGAGATGACCGAGCGGCGGCCGATCGCTAATCTTGGTCAACAAATTCTGGTGCCGGTGGCGACGATGATCGCGTTTGCGATCTTGGGCGGTATCGATGATTTTCAGAACGTGCGCGGCCTGCGCGTGAAGGGCGAGGGCATGCGGCCACGCACCAAGTGGATCATTCAACTGGTGCTGGCGACGATCATCGCGATGGTGCTGCACTTTGGGCCATCGCAACTGCGCAGCATCGCCATTCCCGGCATCGCGCAGAAGATCGACATTGGCCTGTTGTGGATTCCGATCGCGATCTTTTGGATTGTAGGTTTCAGCAACGCGGTGAATTTGACCGACGGGCTCGACGGGCTGGCCGGCATCATCACGGTGACGGCGTTTCTGGCTTACGCGGTGATTGCGTATTTACAGTCGTTTGTGGGCGCGACGCCGGGTGTGCAGCCGCCGGTGTCCAGCTTGGTGCCGTTTTGTTTGATCGTGGCGGGTGCGATTCTGGCGTTTTTATGGTTCAACGCACATCCCGCACAGTTGTTCATGGGCGATACCGGCGCGTTAGCGTTGGGGGCGGCCTTAGCCGTAGTTGCGTTGATGACGGGGCAGTGGCTGCTCTTGCCGGTGATCGCGCTGGTACCAGTGGCTGAAACGCTGACGGTGATTTTGCAAGTGAGTTACTTCAAACTCACCAAAGGCAAGCGCTTATTCAAGATGGCGCCGCTGCATCATCACTTTGAGTTGTTGGGGTGGAGCGAGACGCAAGTGGTGCAGCGCTTCTGGTTGATCGCTATTTGGTCGGCGATGGTGGGCATCGCGCTGGCTTTGTTGTAACAACGAACTCATCATGGTCAAACCGTTAACACCGATCGCTGATCATCACTTTGTCGTGCTGGGGCTGGCCCGCCAAGGGATCGCTGTGGCGCGCTGGCTTGTCGCACAGGGCGCGCATGTCACGATCAGCGACATGAAACCAGCCGATCAGCTGACAGACGCGATCGAGATTCTGCACGATCTCGAGGTGAAGTACGTGCTGGGCGGCCATCCGCTATCGCTATTGGATAACTGCGATTTTCTGTGCTTGAGCGGCGGTGTCCCGATCGATCTGCCCATCGTGGCGGCGGCGCAGCGGCGCGGGATCGATCTGATCAACGACGCGCAATTGTTTGTGGAACGCTGTCCTGCGCCCATCGTCGGCATTACGGGCTCGGCCGGCAAGACCACGACGACGACGCTGGTGGGTGACATTCTGCGCGCCGCGAACTACACGACGTTTGTGGGCGGCAACATCGGCAATCCGTTGATCAGCGATCTCGATCAGATCGTGCCGACCCAGCGGGTTGTAATGGAACTGTCGAGTTTTCAACTCGAACTGATGACGGTCAGCCCGCAGGTCGCGGGAGTGCTGAACATCACGCCGAATCATTTGGATCGGCATCTGTCGATGGAAGCCTACATCGATGCGAAGGGTCACATTCTGGACTATCAGACCTTCGACGACACGGCGGTGCTGGGCTATGACGATGCCAATGCCCGCGCGTTGTCGGGCCGGACCCGCGGCTACGTGCGTTTCTTTAGCGCCGAAAAACTTATCGGGCGTGGTGCGTTTCTAAAGGGCGATCGCGTGATCCTGGTCCAAAACCAGGAATGCGAAGTGTGCCGCGTGAGCGACATTCCGTTGCGCGGTGATCACAATGTGCTGAATGTGCTGGCTGCGTGTGCCTTAACGGCGACGTTGGGTGTTGAGCCGGAAATTATGGCCGAAGCGATCCGCGCGTTCAAAGGCGTACCGCATCGCTTGCAATTGATCCGTGAAGTGAACGGCGCGGCGTATTACGACGACAGCATCGCCACCGCGCCCGAACGTTTGATGGCGGGCCTGCAGGCCTTTGGCGAACCGATCGTGTTGTTGGTGGGCGGGCGCGATAAACATCTGCCGTGGGCGGACGCCGCGCAGTTGATCATCGAGCGGGTGCGCGAGTTGATCGTGTTTGGCGAGATGGCCGGCTTGGTGGAGAGCGCGATCGAAGCGCAATTGCCGCAAGCTGAGGCCAGACTGTTGGAGAAGATTCATCACGTGCAGACGTTAGATGAAGCAGTGGCGAAGGCCGCCCAGATCGCGCGCGAAGGCGAGGTGGTTTTGCTATCGCCGGGTGGCACATCGTTTGATGCATTCAAAGACTTCGCCGAACGCGGCGATAAGTTTCAAGAACTCGTTAAGGCATTATAGAAGTAGACAAGTTGCTGGCATCAAATCAAAAACCTAAAATCAGCAATCAAAGATTTTTATCGTGGCTCAATACACTCAGGTACGCGGAAAATCAAGGACGAAGCAGCGCAGTCGATTGGCTAATTTGCCGCGGCTGGACTACCCGCTGCTGATCACCGTCGGCGTGCTGCTGATCATCGGGTTCATGCTGATCTACAGCGGCAGTTACGATCTGGCGTTTCAGACGCAGAACGGCAACGCGGCGTACTATCTGCTGCGCCAGATGTTGTTTGCCGTGTTAGGCATCGCCATGGCAGTGGTGTTGGCACGCAGCGACTATCTGCGCTGGCGGCGTTGGTCGGTGGTGCTGATGGGCGGTACGCTGATTCTGCTGGCCGCCGTGTTAATGTTCGGTGAGAAGCGCTACGGTGCGAAACTATCGTTGTTTGGCGGTTCAGTCCAGCCGGGCGAGTGGGCCAAGTTGGTGATTGTGTTTTACATCGCCGACTGGATCTCGTCGAAGGGCGACAAACTGCACAGCGTAAGTTACGGCCTGATGCCGTTCGGCATCATCGTCGGCGCGGTCACCGGCTTGATCGTGCTGGAACCCGACTATGGCACGGCGATCCTGATCGTGCTGGCGGCGATCGCGATGGTGTTCCTGGCCGGGATCGATCTGAAGCAACTCATCATCGGCGGCGTGATCTCGACGCTGACACTCACGACGATCCTGATGTCGTCGTCACACGCCAGCGAGCGCCTGGGCGATTTCGTTGGTATGTGGAACGATCCCAGCAAAGCTAGCGATCAAATGCAGCAGGCGTTTCTGGCGTTGAAGATGGGTGGTGTCTCGGGCGTCGGGCTGGGCAACGGCTTGCTGCGCGTGGGCTATTTGCCGCTGGCCCACACCGACTCGATCTTCGCACTGGCCGCGATCGAGTTAGGGTTGATCGGCGTGATCGGGCTGTTGGTGCTGTACGCCATCGTGACTTATCGCGGGATTCGCATCGCTATGAATGCGCCGAATCAATACGGCCAACTGTTGGCTTTCGGCGCGACGATGACGATTGTGGTGCAAGCCTTAATCAATATCTGCGTGATGACGGGCGTGCTGCCGTTGACGGGCATTCCGCTGCCGTTTGTGAGCTATGGCGGTTCGTCACTGGTGACGACGCTGGCCGCGGTGGGCGTGCTCATCAGCGTATCACGCGGCACTTCACGTAAAGGAAGCAAATACGGTGCGCTTGTGGATCGCAGCCGGCGGGACCGGCGGACACGTCTATCCCGCACTGGCAGTCGCTGAAAGACTGACAGCCGATGTCTTGTGGATCGGCGGCGACGGCGTTGAGAAAGAACTCGTGGCGCGCGCCGGTCTGCCGTATCGATCGATCGCGGCGGGCGGCTTGCACGGGGTGGGCGTGGTGAATGTGCTGAAAAATACGCTCAAATTACTGGCCGGTACAGTGCAGGCGATCAAGTTGATCGGCCAGCAGTGCCCCGACGTGATGTTGACGACCGGCGGCTTTGTGGCGGCGCCTGTCGCGGTGGCGTGCTGGCTGCGCCGCGTGCCGATTGTGGTGTATCTGCCTGATGTGGAGCCGGGGCAGGCGGTGAAATTTGTGGCGCGCTTCGCGACGAAGATTGCAGTGACGACGGATGATTCGCGGCGCTATTTTCCCGCGAATAAAATCGTCGTGACGGGCTACCCCACCCGATCGGATTTGGGACGGGCCGATCGAGCCACGGCGCAATCGCAGTTTGATCTCGTGCCCGATCGCAAGACGCTGTTGGTGTTTGGTGGCAGCAAAGGCGCGCGCAGTTTGAATCGTGCGATCAGCGGCATGTTGGAGACGCTGCTGGCAAAGTATCAGATCGTGCACATCAGCGGCGCGACGGATGCGGCCGAAGTGCGAGCGCGGCGCGAACAACTGCCCGACGAGTTGAAGCGGCACTATCACGTCTTTGAGTATGTGCACGCGATGGGTTTGGCATTGGTCGCAGCTGACCTCGTCGTATCGCGAGCGGGCGCATCGGTGCTGGGTGAATATCCGTTGTTTGGCCTGCCGTCGATTTTAGTGCCGTATCCGTATGCGTGGCGCTATCAGCGCGTAAACGCAGAAGCGTTGGTGGCGCGTGGCGCGGCATTGATGTTGGAAGACGCGACGTTGAACGAGCAACTGTTACCGGCGATTGAGCAGTTGATGAACGATGATGCACGGCTGAGCGCGATGCGGGCCGCCGCTCGATCGCTGGCGCGGCCTGATCCGGCGCTGGCTCTGGCGAATGAAGTCCGCGCCTTGGCCGGAGCACGCCATGCCCACTGATGCTATCAAGGTTCCCGAGCTGGCGCTGATCGGGTTCTTGGTCTTGTTCTTTGCAGTTTGGGGTTGGCGACACGGACTGGACGCCGTCATTCTAGCGGGCTTGTTTGTGTTAGTGGGGCGGGTAACGGTGGATACCCTGGCCGTACCCATTGCGGCGATCGTTAACATGTTTTATGGCCTGTTCAAACTGGCGACGAGCGGCCAATTTTCAGGCAACAATATGTTTGCGGTGATCCGCGGCGATCCGAATGTGGTGAAGCCATTGCTGAATATGACCGATCCCAACGATGCCGCGATGAAGATACTAGGCACGGCCTTGTTCATCCTGATCGCCATCGCCGGTTTCCGGTTTGCATTGTCGAAGGCAGGCGGCAAGGATACGCCGATCGAGCAGATTTTCGGTCTGATCGGCGGTGCCGCACTGGGCTATATTTGCATCACGTTCGTGATCGATCGGCACATCACGTTTCCGCAAGCGCTGCTGGTGCAGCCCAGCGAAACACCGCAAATCTCGGTGGATGCGCCGCTGATCGTCGCCGTTATCATGGTGTTAATCGTGTTCGGTATTCAGCGCTCGAAACCGGCGCCGAAGAAGAAGTGACCTGAGTCGCTATGGGACCGATCGAGTATCTGTGGTTTGCCATTACACTCATTTTCGCCATCGTCGGCGTGATCCGCGGCTTCTTAAAAGAGCTGGGCGTCACGGTGGTGTTGATCGCGACGTTGTTTGGCATTGATCGATTGATCCCGCTGTTGGAACAACTGATCCGCGACGGCAAGCTGCAAGCGATCGGGTTGAAACCATTCACTGGCAATCCGCAAGTTGATCAGCCTGGTCACTTGATTTTGATGCTGATTTTCCAGGCGATCGTCATCGTGGCCGTGTTCGTGTCGTACCAAGGCGAAACGTTGGCGTATGAAGGCAGCGCGCCCAAGTTTCCGGTCGGCGCGTTGCTGGGCTTGATGGTTGGCGCGGTGAACGGCTATCTGATCACAGGTACGCTGTGGTGGATTTTGAATCACTATCAATACCCGGTATCAGCGTCGATCATTGATCCGAATTTGCTGACGCCGTTAGCGCACACCATCATTAACAACGGCCTGCTGCCGCTCGATTTGTTGGGGGCGGGCGTGCAAACAGTGGATTCATTCGGCTTATTGCCGTTCATTCTGGTCATTCTAGTGGTATTGAAGGTCGTGCGATGATGATGCAAAGCCCAACGCGCTTCCACATTGTCGGCATTGGCGGCGCGGGCATGAGTGCGATTGCCACGGTGTTGATCGAGCGCGGCTATTCAGTCAGCGGCTCCGATCAGGCCGAGTCGGATACGACACGCGCGCTGGAGCAGCTCGGCGCGCAGGTGTACATTGGGCATCGCGCTGAAAACGTAGGAGCAGTCGATATGGTCGTGGCATCTTCGGCGATTCGTGACGAGAACGTGGAACTGGCAGAAGCGCGGGCGCGCAACATTCCGATCAACAAGCGGTCGCAGTTCTTGGGCTGGTTGATGCAGGGCGCGTTGGGTGTGGCCGTCGCCGGTACACATGGCAAGACGACGACGACGGCGATGATCGCGCAGATATTGGTCGGTGCGGGCCGCGATCCCAGTTTCATTGTCGGCGGCCATATCGCGGCGCTGGGCCGATCGGCGCACGCGGGCCGCGATCGGGAGTTCGTCATCGAGGCGGATGAGTACGATCGGATGTTTCTGGGCCTCACGCCGACGATCGAAGTGATCACGAACGTCGAGCACGATCATCCCGATTGTTATCCGACCTTCGACGATATGCTGAATGCGTTCCGGGAATTCATCGCGCGGCTGCCGGACGATGGTTGGGTGGTGGCGTGCGGTGAGGACGCGTCGGCGGCGATGCTGGCCCGCGCCACGGCGCATGCGCTGTTGTACGGTTTTAAGCCCAATCTCGATTGGCACGCGACCGATGTGCGGCCGAACAATGCGGGCGGCAGCGATTTCCTGGCCTATCGTAGTGGCAAGTCGCTGGGCATCGTGCGACTGCGAGTACCGGGCAAGCACAATGTGTTGAACGCACTGGCGGCTCTCGCGGCCACCGATCAGCTGGGTGTGCCGTTCGCGGCCGCGCAAGATGCGTTGAGCGAATTTCGCGGCGTAGGGCGGCGCTTTGAGGTGCGCGGTGAAGTCAACGGGGTAACGATCGTGGACGATTACGGCCACCATCCGACCGAGATCAAAGCGACGTTGGCGGGTGCGCGCAATCGCTATCCCGGTCAGCAGATTTGGGCGGTGTTGCAGCCGCACACGTACAGCCGGACCAAGACGTTGCTCGATCAGTTTGCGACGGCCTTCGGCGACGCCGATCACGTGATCGTGACGGCGATTTATGCTTCGCGTGAGCGCGACACGTTGGGCATCAGCAATCGCGACGTGATCGATCGGATGCAGCATCCCGACGCGCGCGCCATCGATGGTTTAGCGGATGTCACGGCGTATTTGAAGCAGCACGCGCAGCCTGGCGATGTGGTGATCACGTTCAGCGCCGGCGATGCGAATAAGATCAGCACCGAATTATTGAAAGCCTAGACAAAGCGGGAGGCGAACATGCAGAGCAATTCAAAGTCGGGCCAGAAGCGTCAACAACCGCGCGGGCAATTCGATCAGATGTTGGAAGCGTGGCAGGACGGTAAGGATGTGGCCTGGTCGGATTTGATGGCGGCCTGGGTGAAGACACCGACGGCGCCGTTGTCGTCTGAAACCGTGAACAAGCTGATCAAGCATTTGGATACGAAATAGGGCTGAGGGTTGACCGATGAAGGATGAAGGATCGGGGCGCAAAGATTGGTCACGTGAGATCGAAGTTCTCCAATCCAAAATCCCAAATCTGAAAGCCAAACTTGCGGAACCGCTGAGCCGGTACACCACTTCGCGATTGGGCGGCCCAGCCGATGTGTTGATCGAAGCGACGAGTGCGGAAGAGTTAAAGGACGTGGTAGTCGCCGCGCGCGAAGCCGGTTTGCCCATCTTGATTTTGGGCGGCGGCGCGAATGTGCTGATCAGCGACGCGGGTGTACGCGGGCTGACGATCATTAACAAAGCTAAACAGATTGAATTTCGTGCTGATGGCTTAGTGTGGTGCGAATCAGGCGTGGTGCTGCCCACACTGGCGCGCGAATGCATCGCGCGCGGACTGAGCGGCCTGGAGTGGGCGGTCGGCGTGCCGGGCACGGTCGGCGGTGCGGTGGTGGGTAACGCCGGCGCGCACGGTCGTGACATCGCGGCGGATTTAGTCTCGGCGAAGATCTTGACTGAGCGCAATATCGTCGAAGAGTGGTCCAACGCCATTCTGCAATTCGCCTATCGCAGTAGCCGGATCAAACGATCAGCGATCAGCGGTCAGCGGTCAGTCGTCCTAGAAGCCATATTTGGGCTTACGCCAGGCGATCCGGCTGAACTCGAAAAGAAAGCGGCTGAATTCAATGAATATCGCCGTCGCACGCAGCCGCCGGGCGCGAGTCTGGGCTCGATGTTCAAGAATCCGTCCAACAATGCGGCTGGGCGTTTGATCGATCAATGCGGCTTGAAGGGAACGCGAATCGGTGGCGTGGAAATTTCGACGGTGCATGCCAACTTCTTTGTGAATCAGGCGGGCGCGACTGCCGCCGATGTAAAAGCGCTGATCGATCTGGCGCGGCGCACGGTCCGACAGAAGTTCGGCATTGAGTTGGAACTGGAGATCGAGTTGGTCGGGGAATGGTGACAAGCTGATCGGCTGACACGATGCCGCCGTGAGACGGCGGCTGGTTTCCTGGCTGACTTGCATCCGGGCTATTGGATTTACAAACTAAATGACAAAACGACTAAGAGTTGGCATCATTTTCGGCGGCAAATCGGCTGAGCATGAGGTATCGCTCAACTCGGCGCAGAACGTGATGCGGGCGCTCGACAAAAACAAATACGAAGTGGTACCGATCGGCATCAACAAAGAAGGCCGTTGGTTGCTGCGCGGCGATCCGTTGTTGGCATTGACAGGCGGGCAGCAATCGATGCCGAAGCTGTTGGAATCGGGTTATCAGATCGTTGATGATCTATCGACGGGGCGCGAGGTGATTCCGGGCACGCAGACGGCAGGCCTGCCCGATGTCGATGTGATCTTCCCCGTGCTGCACGGCCCCTTTGGCGAAGATGGCACGGTGCAGGGCTTGCTCGAACTGGCGGACATTCCCTACGTCGGCGCGGGCGTGATGTCGAGCGCGGTGGGTATGGATAAGGCGGCGATGAAGGATCTCTTTCGCAGCCACGGCCTGCCCACACCGAAGTACGTCGTGATCAAACGGCGCGAGTGGGAAACTCAGTCCGATCGGGTGCGTGAACTGATCGAGCGCGAGATCGGGTACCCGTGTTTTGTGAAACCCGCCAACATGGGCTCGAGCGTGGGCGTGCACAAAACGCACGACGCAAATGAACTTGCCGCCGCGTTGAACGATGCGGCTCAATATGATCGCAAGTTGCTGATCGAACGCGCCGTGCCGCACGCGCGTGAAATCGAATGCAGCGTGCTGGGCAACGACGAGCCGATTGCCTCAGTGCCGGGCGAGATCGTGCCGGGCCACGAGTTTTACGATTACGAGGCGAAATATCTCGATGATTCATCGCAGTTGTTGATCCCGGCCCCGATCGATCCGGCGTTAGCTGAACGCGTCCGTGATCTATCGATCAAAGCGTTTGTGGCCGTGGATGGCGCGGGCATGGCGCGCGTCGATTTTCTGCTGGCCGCTGAGACAGGCGAATTATATCTGAGCGAACTCAATACGATTCCGGGCTTTACGCGCATCAGCATGTATCCCAAATTGTGGGAAGCCAGCGGTATTTCATACAGCGAGTTGATTGATCGGTTGATTCAACTGGCGCTGGAGCGCCACGCGGACAAGCAACGCGCCAGCACAGATTACAGTCATTAGGCAGCGCAGCTTTCATTCAGGTAAGGACTTATGAAATCACGTTCGCAAGCTCGACCTGTTCGACGCTATCGGCGCTACGATTCGGCGGCGACGTTCACCGGTCGCCTGACGACAATTGCGCGACCCAGCTTCGATCTGAGCGCGTACCTGTCGAATTCACGCGTGATCGCAGGCGCGGTGCTAGTCGTGGTCGCTGCCCTCGCCGCGTGGTTCGGTTTGGATTCGCGTTTCTATGTGAGCAGCGTCACTATCACGGGCGCGACGCGCACACCGCAGATTGATATTGCGCGCAACAGTGGACTGGGCGGCACACACATCGTGTGGGTCAATGCGGCCGAGATCGAAGCGCAAATCCTGCGCACGACGCCATCGTTGAAGAGTGCCAAAGTGTCGTGCCAGCTGCCCGCAAAGTGTACGTTGAAAGTTGAAGAGCGTGCGCCTGTTGTCGCGTGGCAATTTGGTCAAACCGTCACGTGGATCGATGCAGATGCGATGACGTTCAAGCCGCTTGAGACGAAGGACGAGCTGAAACTCGTCACGATCGAAGCGGTGGATGGTCCGGCTTTGATCGCCGGGCGTCCGGCTGATCCGCAGGTGATTGCGGCGGCGTTGTCGGTAGCCCGGTTGCTGCCGGACGTGAAGCGCTATCGCTATAGTGGCGCACGCGGCCTGGAGTTTGATGATGCGCGCGGCTTTCCAGTGTATCTAGGCCTGGCCGATGACATGAGCGATCGCGTGATGATCTGGAAAGCGCTGCGCGATAACTTGGTTGCGCGCGAGGTCCAGCCCAAGTTTGTGGATGTGCGCTACCCGCTCGCGCCGTATTACGGAGAATGACGTTAGTGACGGCGGCGTAACGATTCGGTATGAAGTCTGTGCATAGGACATTTGGACCCTGCACAACGCGGATTGCATCAGGTATAATGCGCCGAACTTTTAGCCAGAAAATGTGATGTCTATGGAACGCACCATCGTCGGCATTGATGTCGGCACCACCAAAATCTGTACGCTGGTTGGCGAAGCCACCGACAACGATCTGCGCATCGTGGGTGTGGGCGTGGCGCCGTCACGCGGCATCAAGAAGGGCGTGGTCGTTAACGTCGTGGATGCCGCGGCGGCGATCAAAGCCTCGATCGAGAAGGCGGAACGATCGAGCGGGTATGAGATCGCGCGGGCGTTTGTCAGCGTCACCGGCTCGCACATCAACGCGATCAATAGTCGCGGTGTGGTCGGCGTCTCGAAGGGCGACAAAGGCATCACGGCAGAAGATGTGGAACGCGCCTTGGATGCCGCGCGCGCCATCGCCGTGCCGCAAGACCGTGAAATTTTGCACGTCATTCCGCGCAGCTTCACCGTTGATGGTCAGGATGGTGTGAAAGAACCGATCGGGATGTTGGGCTTCCGCCTCGAAGTGGAAGCGCACATCGTCACTGGCCAATCGTCTTCGATCCATAATCTATTGAAGTGTGTGGAAAGCTGCGGTGTGGGCGTTGATGGCCTGGTGCTCGATCCGATTGCGGCGGGCGCAGCGGTGCTGACCGAGAACGAACGCGATATGGGCGTGGTGCTGGCCGACATTGGCGGCGGCACGACCGATATTGCCATCTTCATTGAAGGCAGCGTGTGGCACACGACGGTGCTGGCCGTGGGTGGTAATCACATCACCAACGATGTGGCCGTCGGGCTGCGTGTGCCCGCTGAAGCCGCCGAACAATTGAAGATGGAACACGGCCACGCGCGCTACGAAACGATCGATCCGACCGAGGTCGTGCAGGTCAAGGCTTTCGGTGATGGCGGTGTGACGCGGGTGCAGCGCCGCGATTTGGCGGAGATCATCGAAGCGCGGACGGAAGAGATCTTCCAGTTGATCTTGCAGGAAGTGAAACGGTCCGGCTACGATGGCTTGTTACCGGCGGGTGTGGTGATTACGGGCGGCACGGCGCAGCTACGAGGCATGCGTGATTTGGGCCGCCAGATTTTGAACATGCCGGTGCGCATCGGCACGCCGCAGAACATCAGCGGCCTCGTCGATACGATCGATGCGCCCGCGTATGCAGCGTCGGTGGGTGTGTTGGTGTGGGGACGCGATCAGGCCGAGCATTCAGCCGTGACGTTCCACAAAGATGAAGATCGCCCGGACATCGGCGGCGGCTTGCGCAACTTCTTCAAGAAGCTGCTGCCCGGTTAGGTCACGCGAAGACGGGAGCACTCGATCGCGTGAGTGTAGATGGTTGTGCTCGATCGCTAGATTTAAGGGAAGAGATTCACATCCAGGAGGACACGCAATGGAACCGTTTGAAGATGTTGTGACCGGCGAACAGTTTGCCCAGATCAAAGTGGTGGGCGTGGGCGGTGGCGGTACCAATGCCATCAACCGCATGATCGCGGAAGGCTTGCAGGGTGTTGAATTTGTGGCTGTCAACACCGATGCGCAGGCCCTGATGCTGTCAAACTCCACCAAGCGCGTGCGCATCGGCGATAAGCTGACGCGCGGCCTGGGTGCGGGCGGCAATCCCGAAGTTGGCATGAAGGCTGCGGAAGAATCGGCCGATGATTTGTACGCGTCTCTCAAGGGTGCCGATATGGTCTTTGTGACCTGCGGCATGGGTGGCGGCACGGGCACGGGGGCGAGCCCGGTGGTTGCCCGCATCGCCAAAGACGTAGGCGCTTTGACGATCGGCGTAGTGACGCGGCCATTTGGTTTTGAAGGCCACAAGCGCTCGGCGTCGGCAGAGCAGGGCATCAACAATTTGAAAGAGCACGTCGATACGCTGATCGTGATCCCGAACGATCGACTGCTGGAGATCGTCGACAAGCGTGCCAGTTTGCAGCAAGCGTTCCGCACGGCGGACGATGTGCTGCGGCAAGGTATTCAGGGCATCAGCGAATTAATCACGGTGCCGGGCCTGATCAACCTCGACTTTGCCGACGTGCGCACGATTATGGCCGAAGGTGGCGCGGCGTTGATGGCGGTGGGCATGGCCAGCGGTGAAGATCGCGCCGTGCAAGCCGCGCAGCAAGCCATCACCAGCAAGCTGCTCGATGTGACCATCGACGGTGCGCGCGGCATCCTGTTCAACGTGACCGGCGGGCCGAGCATGACGCTGTACGAAGTCAATCAAGCCGCGGCCTTGATCAAGGAAACGGCGCATCCCGATGTCAACCTGATCTTCGGTGCGGTCATCGACGAGAAGATGGGCGACAGCGTGCGCGTCACCGTAATCGCGACCGGGTTCGATCATGCCGGGCCGACGCCCGTACGCCGCCGGGTGCAGACGCCCGCGCAGCAACCTGTGTCGGTGGGCGTCGCGGCTCGATCGGCCAGCTCAGCCCAATCGGCTGCGCCGACCAACGATCAGTCGTCGCAAGGCGGCCTGTTCGATTTTCCGGTGCGCCAGTTCGATCAAGACAATCTGGAAGTGCCCGCCTTCTTGCGCCGCCACAAGCGCTAAGCGGCGTTACATTTCAAATCGAGCAGACATGCCGTAGTCGATGGCCTCATCGACTGAGTTCCGCGTGTCTGTCTAGCAGTGCTGTTCTCCTGGATGGGGACCATGCTCGATCGGCGATCGAATCGAGCATGGTCTACCTTGCCCGCAAAATGAAGTTCGCTCCAATCCGTACAATCGCGTATCACTGTTGATGCGAAGCAATTTCGAATCTGTTTGAACGCTTCGTCTTGATGCAGTTACCCCTTTGTCGCAGCACGGTAAAAAGTATTTCAGTTGTGAGTGAGTCGCGAGTTTTTTAAGGTAAAACTATTGACCGCATCGCGGCGCTGTGCTAAACTATGCGCGCTCAAAGACCCCAGATATTGGGGTTTTATGGTCTGTAAGCGCTAAATATAGCCATTTTCTCATTTTTGTGGTCAATCTCCCCGTATCTTCGGATTGACCCTTTCTCTTCATTAGCCATTATGAAATGTCCCTACTGCGAGTCCGATAACACGCGCGTGATTGACACTGCGCACGAAACCACCGGCCCCGGTATTCGCCGCCGCCGTGAGTGTAATGATTGCGGCAAGCGTTTCTCCACTTTGGAGCGCGCCATCCTCGACACGCCGATGGTGGTGAAGAGCGACGGCCGCCGCGAGCCGTTTGATCGCGCCAAGTTGATGAGCAGCATTCGCATGGCATGTGCCAAGCGCCCCATCGCCAGCGCCTCGCTGGATAGCCTTGTCAATCAAATCGAAGCAAAGATCCAACAGACCGGCAAAGCGGAAGTATCGACCAAGATGATCGGCGATCTCGTGATCGCCGGGTTGAAGACCATCGATCAAGTGGCCTATATCCGGTTTGCCACGGTGTATATGGGCCTCGATGATCTGGAGAGTGTTCGGCGGGAGATCGATCGAATTCTCGACCGCTAATTATGCGCCCTTGCGTTGCGTCGGGCGTTGAGCCTGCGTGACTGCAAGGGCGATTTGTTTGTTAATTGACCGTTCAGAAGCAGGCACACAATTATCAGGAGGGTTGTCATGTCGCAAGAGTCGCAGTTGACAATCGCGAGCAGTGAAGAACGCGCCGTGAAGCTGACCGAGAACGCTCGCGTTGTGCTGATGAAGCGCTACGTGCGGCGGGGGCCGGACGGCAAGCCCGTCGAGACGCCGGAAGGGATGTTCCGCCGGGTCGCACGGGCCGTGGCCGAACCCGATCGTGAAGCGGGGGCCGATGCGGCCGCTGTTGAAGCGACGGAGCGCGCGTTCTATCACTTGTTGACTGAGCTGCGTTTCTTTCCTAACTCACCCACTTTCACGGGCGCGGGCACGCCGTTGGGCCAGCTCGCCGCCTGCTTCGTATTGCCCATCAGCGACGATATGGGCCGCGATAGCGCGGGTATTTTCCAAACCTTGCGTGATGCCGCGTTGATTCAGCAGACAGGCGGCGGCAACGGCTTTAGCTTCGGCCGCTTGCGCCCGAAAGGCGCGTACGTCGCATCGAGCGCGGGACAGGCCACCGGGCCGGTCGGGTTTTTGCGCGTGTACGACAAAGCCTTCGGCGAGATTGCGCAGGGCGGCACGCGGCGCGGCGCGAATATGGCGGTGCTGCCGGTGCATCATCCCGATGTGATGGACTTCGTCAACTGCAAAGTCAGCGAAGATCAGATCACCAACTTCAACATTTCAGTCGGTATCACCGATAAGTTCATGGAAGCCGTGCGCGCTGACAAAGACTTCGAGTTGCTTACGCCGCACGATGGCAGCGTGGCGAAGACCATGCGCGCGCGTGAAATCTTCGACGCGATCGTCAAGAACGCCTATCGGAACGGCGAACCGGGCGTGTTGTTCCTCGATGCCGCCAATCGACAGAATCCTGTGCCGCATCTGTATGCGCTCGAGGCGACGAATCCGTGCGGCGAACAGTGGCTTGGCCCGTATGAGAACTGCTGCCTCGGCTCGATCAATCTGGCGCAGCATATGAAGTACGTCGGCGATAAGGCCGAAGTCGATTGGAAGAAACTGCAGGAATCGACGGTGTTGTCGACTCACTTCCTCGATAACGTTGTCACGGCGAACAAGTACGTGCCCGCCGTGCCGCAACTGAAGGAAGCGGCGCATCGTGCCCGCCGCATTGGTCTGGGCATTATGGGGCTGGGCGATCTGATGTATCACCTGGGCATTCGCTACGGCAGCGAAGAGGCACAGGAATTTGCCGCACAAGTCATGGAGTTCGTCCGCTATCATTGCATGAAGACTTCGGTGCAGTTGGCCAAGGATCGCGGTGCCTTCCCGGCGATCGAAGGCAGCCTGTACGATCCCAAGAATCTCAAGTGGACGCCGCCGCAACCGCTGGCGCCCTATCAACACGATTGGGGCCGACCCGCGATCAAGTGGGAGGACATCGTCAAGGGCATCAAGCAATATGGTATTCGCAATGCGGCGCAGACCACCGTCGCGCCGACGGGCACGATCGCTACAGTGGCGGGGTGTGAAGCGTATGGTTGCGAGCCGGTCTTCGCGCTGGCGTACATGCGACACGTCGTCGATGCTGAAGCCAGCGGCAAAGATGGTCGCACCACGTTGACGTACGCAAGTCCGCTCTTCGAGCAGGCGCTGATCCGATCGGGCGTGGAGGAAACCGCGCGAAAGCGTATCTATGAGGAAGTGATGGAACACGGCTCGTGCCAGAATCTCAAGGATGTGCCGGACAGCGTGCGTCACGCGTTCGTCGTATCAGCGGACATCACGCCTGATGAGCACGTTCGCATGCAAGCGGCGATTCAAGCGTTCGTCGACAACTCGATCAGCAAGACGTGTAACTTCCCAGAAAACGCTGTCGAAGCCGATGTGGCCAAGGCGTACTTCACCGCGTGGGAGTTGGGGTGCAAGGGTTTGACGGTGTATGTGACCGGCTCACGCGATAAAGTTGTATTGGAGACCAAGGCGACGGCGAAGAAGAAGGAAGAGAAGAAAGACGAGAAACCCGCCGAGATTCCGATGCCGATCACGAAGAAGCCGCGTCCGCGCCGTTTGCGTGGCGAGACTTTCCGCATCGGCACGCCGCTGGGTACGGCCTTCATTACGATCAACATCAACGGCGGCGATCAACCGTTTGAGGTGTTCCTGAACGTCGGTAAAGCAGGATCGGATACGGCGGCGGTGGCGGAAGCGATGGGGCGTATCATCTCATTGGTGCTGCGGCTGCCGTCGCCGATGAATCAGACCGAGCGTTTGAAGTTGGTCACCGAACAGTTGGCGGGCATTGGGGGTGGGCGATCATTGGGCTTCGGGCCGAATCGTGTGCGCTCGCTGCCCGATGGTGTCGCGCAGGCTTTAGCCGAATTTCTCAGCGGCTTTGAGCCTGCTTCAAACGGCAATGGCGAGAATCATGGCAACGGCAATGGGAGTACCAGTCACTCACATATCACCGTTGAGACACATGCGCAGCCGGACCATGCGCTGAAGATCGGCGATCTGTGCCCCGAGTGCGGCGAGGCGACGTACGTGAATGAAGAAGGCTGCCGCAAATGTTATTCGTGCGGCCATAGCGAATGCTGATGGTTTGACAACGAAGAATCACTCAGCGCTGACTGAATAGTAACGCCCCGCAATCACTGCGATTGCGGGGCGTTGTGTTTTACGGCGATTACACGGCGGGCGTAGCCGAGGGTGGTTGTTGCGCGGCTGGCGCGTTCTGCGCAGCGTGCGCTCGCTCGTGCCACATCTCGAACATCGGCGGGACACGATTAGCCCACTCGCCACGATGGGCGAACGGACCGTGCCGGAACTGCGGGCCGTGCATGTGCGGCTGAGCGGTCGCGCCTTCAGTCGCCGGCTGCTCTTCGCAACTGCGCTGGCTGTGATGCATCATCATATGAACTGCCCCGGCCACCAACAAAATGGGAACGATCTTGCGTGCAAACATGGTACTCCTTTACGGATTTAGATTGGTTGAAGGTTTAGCCTTAACTGAGGGACAGTATCGCGCC
>JAXLWI010000081.1:0-17640 GCA_046328575.1 Anaerolineae bacterium | reverse complement strand
TTTGGTGCGCGAATGGCTGGCCGCGCCGCAATCGACGCCGGCCGTGGTGTGGCGTGGGCATGGCTTGCCGTATACGGAAGGCATTGGTTATGCGGCCTTCCGATCGTTGCTGCAAGACGCGTTGCGCTCGGCGGCAGTCGGTGATAATTGGGATCAGCATATGACGCCCGCGCTGCGACCGTTTTTGCGGCAGATGTTGGGCTTGCCGCTAGCGCCTGAGGAACAGGTCACGTTCCGCAACTTGGAGCCAGAGCGCGTTAAGCAGTTAACGGCGTTGGCTTTTCGTGAGTGGGTGTTAGGCGAAGCGCGGCAGCAGCCGGTGATCTTGATCATCGACGATTTCCACTGGGCCGACGATCTTTCGCGCGATTTGCTGCAAGCCGTCGTCAACCTCACAGCCGATGCACAGGTTCTGTTGTGCGTGATGACGCGCCCGCAGCCTGAAAAGCCGCTGCAGTTAAATATTCCACCAGCCGATCACACAGTCACCGTGCCCTTCGATATCAAGATCGAACTGAAGCCATTATCGGCTGAGCATAGCCGCGCCTTGTTAGGGCATCTGGTTGAACTGCACGATCTGCCCGAACCAATCATCAACACCATCCTCGCACGTTCTGAAGGCAATCCGTTTTACATTGAAGAATTTGTGCGCGTGTTGATCGAAAAGGATGTGTTGAAGCCCAGCGACGATCGTTGGCGTGTGGCTTCCACGGTCGAACTGCAAACACTCGAGATTCCCACCAGCCTCGGCGGCTTGATGATGACACGCGTCGATCGGCTGCCCAAGGATTTGCAGCAAGTGCTGCGCGGCGCGGCGGTGTTGGGCCTACAATTCCCGGCGCGGCTGTTGGAAGAGGTGGAGCGTCGCTTGCATGGCACGCCCACGGCGCAACCCATGATTGAGCGCCTCATCGATATGGGCATGCTGGAAGAACGCCGCGAGTCGGATGAGCCTGCGTATGCGTTCACGCACATTCTGGCGCAGGAAACGATTTATAACAGTCTGCTGCACAGCCAGCGACCCGCCCTGCACCGCACAGTGGCCGAAACGATTGAAAGCTTGTACACAGGCGATTTGGGCAATCAAATCGAAGCGTTGGCCCTGCATTACGATCGGGCCCGCGTGCGTGAAAAAGCGATGCGCTACACTGTGCAGGCCGGCGATCGCGCCCGCGCTCGCTTTGCCAATCATGAAGCTATCGAATATTACAGCCGCGCTCTGCAACTCTCACAGCACCTTAGCGGTTATGAAGCCACGCGCTGGAAGGCCGCGATCGGGCTGGGCGAAGTCGAGCAGCTGATTGGCGAGTATGAAGAGGCGATTGCCTTCTATCAAGCCACGCTTGAAGAATGGCGCGAGGCTAGCTCAGAAGATCGTGCCTGGGCGATGTTGAAGTTGGCACAGGTCTGGGACAAACGGGGCAATTTGCAGGAAGCCCAAAATTGGCTGCGCCAGGCTCTGGCCCAACTCGATCGGTCGCGCGGCTCCGCGCCGGAACTGCGCGCGCAAGTGTATTCTGATCTGGGCTGGCTGAGTTTGCGGCGCGGCGATTTGACCGCGGCGCGTGAATGGCTGGAGCAGGGCTTGGCGCTGGTCGGCGACACCGAGCATTACGGCGTGCTCTCGTCGGTGTTGAATCGATTGGGGGCAGTCTATTACAACCGCAGCGAGTGGAAGCAAGCCGCCACGTACGTCGAACGGGCGCTGGAACTGCGCGACAAACTCGGCGATGTAGTAGGCTATGCGCGCTCGATCAACAATCTTGGTATTCTAAAGCAAGCCAGCGGCGATTGGGATGGCGCATTGGCCGATTATCAACGCGCCGTCGAAATGCACGAGCACATCGGCGAGGTTGAAGGGCTGGCGTTGGCGTCCACGAACCTCGGCGTGCTGTACACCGATCGCGGTGAGTGGCCCAAGGCTGAAGAGTATTTGCTGCGCAGTTTTGCCATCGCGCAACGCGTCGCGCATGCCTATGAGCTGGCGCAGGCTCATATGAATCTGGGGCGGCTGTTCTTGTTCCAAGAACGGTGGTCCGAATGCAGCCGTCACCTGAACGCGGCGATTCCACTATATGAGGAAGTAGGCGCAAACGCCAATCTCAACCTGAACGACGCCTACTATTTGCAAGCCCTGTTGAATCTTGAGCAGGGACAGATCGGTGCGGCCCGCCAGTGGGCGGCCCGCAGTTACGAATTGCTGCGCAAAGTGACAGGCACAGACAAAGGTGAATCGGTGGAGTGGGGGCGCTACGAACAGTTAGCAGGCCGTATCGCTCTGGTCGAGAACCATCTGTCGGATGCACGCC
Organism: Anaerolineae bacterium; assembly: GCA_046328575.1. Lineage (GTDB taxonomy): Bacteria > Chloroflexota > Anaerolineae > Fen-1058 > Fen-1058 > JAGOBP01. The sequence continues at coordinate 15,331 of JAXLWI010000081.1, read as the reverse complement.
GCCACTTTGACACGAGCTTATCGATCTTCCGCACGAATGGCTCGCAATTAGAGATCGGGCGAGCGGCTTATTGGAGCGCGATTCTATCGGTGGCTCGCGGCGAAAATGATCGCGCTAAAGATGAACTCAAACTGGCCAGCGAGGTGTTTACTCAACTCGGCGCCGCCGCTGATTTGAGACGCGTGGCGGAGAAGCAGCGTCAAGCGGCCGTGTAGACCGATCGGGTTACGAAAATACAAAGCCCCCGCTTTTAATCAGGCGGGGGCTTTACGTTATATAACCTTCAGAACTCGGAGGGCTTACTCTCCATCGTCGACCCAATAATTGATACCCACGGCCGCGGTGCTGGACGGGATGTTGTGCAGCAGGTTGAAAGATTCCGCCCAATCCGGGTCGCCGACACTTCCAGCCCAACTGTTGTAGCCACCGGCCCAGCTGTTGTAGCCACCCGCCCAAGATGAATAACCACCGGCCCAACTGTTGTAGCCACCGGCCCAGCTATTGTAACCACCGGCCCAACTGTTGTAGCCACCGGCCCAGCTATTGTAACCACCGGCCCAACTGTTGTAGCCGCCCGCCCAGCTGTTGTAACCACCGGCCCAACTATTGTAGCCACCCGACCAGTTCGTCGTGCCACCGGCCCAACTGTTGTAGCCACCGGCCCAACTGTTGTAGCCACCGGCCCAACTGTTGTAGCCGCCCGCCCAACTATTGTAACCATCACCACGAATCTTGAATTGATTGGTAGCGGCGTCGTATTCGGTAAAGCCTTCATAGTGAGCGGTTCCCGCCAGATCAGCGGCGATGTCCATGCCTTGATTAGCCGCACCTTGCAGGTTCGTCGACACGGCTTCCGGCGCCCACACCCGACCAGCGCCTTGCTGCCAGATACTGTAGGCGGCTTCGCCTGAATACTCGCTGAACTGTGGACGAGCCGTCATCGTGAGCCGATACTTAACTTGATCAGGTGTCAATTCAGGGTGAGCTTTCAGCATCAGCGCGACGATGCCGGAGACGACCGCGGCTGACATCGACGTGCCGCTCATCTTGAAGTAGCTGCCCGTGATCCGATTTTCCGGATACTCTTCCGCGAGATAGCTATTGTTGCGCATCAGCGAGCCGAGGTGCGCGCCAGGCGCGATCAGATCAGGTTTGACGAAGGCGTCCAGTGTTGGCCCGCTGGCCGAGAACGGTGGCATGTAGTCATCGCCAAGGCTGCTGGGCGTATAGTTGTCGGTGAAGGCGCCAACGGTGATGATGTAAGGTGTGTTGCCGGGCACGCCGATGCTCAGCGGTGCCGGGCCGCCGTTGCCCGCGCTGGCCACCACCACGATGCCGGCCTTCCACGCAGCCATGACGGCTAAGTTGTAAGGATCTGCCCAGTAGGGAGCCACTGGCGTTGCATACATCGACATGTTGAGCACGCGGATGTGGTACTTGGCCTTATTCTGGACCACCCAGTTCAAGCCGCGGAGCACATCCGCGTAGCTGCCTACCCCTTCTTCATTCAGCACACGTACGGATACCAGGTTGGCGGCCGGCGCGATGCCGACAAACTTGCCATTTTCCTTGTCGCTATTGCCGATGATACCGGCAACGTGCGTGCCATGTCCGTTGGGATCGCGTGGCGACTGCAGCAACTTGGTCGGCTTATAGAGTTTGTTGTTGATGGCATCGTAGTAGGCCAAGTACCGATCGTCCCAGTTGCGCGGCCCGACTCGCAAGCTCAGGAACGTCGGATCGATACCGGTGTCCAGCGATGCTACAGTCACGTCCTGACCATAGTTGCCCGTCGCCCAGACCTGATCGGCGCCGACGACTTGGCTGTACTGATACAACACGTCCTCGTCATCGTGATGATGCGCGGCCAGCCCGGAGACTTTCACACTCCGATCGAGCGTCAAGCGGACGACACCCTGCGCTTGCGCTAGCTGGCCCAAGCGGCTTTGCGGAATCAGCGCCACAACCGAATTGATAATCTCAATCCGATCGGTGACTTGTCCGCCCAGGGCCGTCACTGCCGCCGCTGCACGCTCGAGATTTGACCCCTGCACGATGACCCGGACGAGCTGTGGTGTAGGCCCAGTGGACCCGGCACTCGCTCCCGTCAGCGCCAAGAGCGCACAAACGACGACGATAGATAAGACTTTAAAGACCTTTCGTTGCGCGTTCATAGCTTTACTTCCTTTCCACTTGCGTGTACTTAAATATCGCCTGAATCAATTGCGACGATTGAGTTACAATTACGTTACGCCCTATGATCTTGTCTATAGCATACTCGGAATTTCATTCCATAAAGTTGGCATTGCGTTGGCATAACGTTGGCGTTTCGCTGGAGGGTGCAGTCAGAGCGAGCGCTACACTCAAGCTTGGTACTCAGGTAAGGTGAACCATGTCGACCCCTTCACAAAATCGGCGTTCTGCGAGTTTTTGGATTAATTTGATCCACTCATTCCGATTGGCCTGGCGGCTACTGCGCGATCAAGATGTGCCACTGATCGCCAAGTTTGTCCCGCTTGGCGCAGTCGCCTACATTCTGTTTCCGATCGACTTTGTGCCCGATGCGATCTTTGTTTTTGGGCAGCTTGATGATCTAGCGATACTGATGTTGGGCGTGCAAGTCTTTATTGCGCTAGCGCCGAAAGGGATCGTGCAGCGTCATCGTGATGCGATCGATGGCGTTGTTTCCAGAACCGATCAGCGCAGCCGTGCCTCTAAAGAAATCATCGATGGCTGATCTGCTCCGAACTTGGTCGCGCTGGGCGCTATTGTGTGTAGTGTTGATCGGTGTCAGCGGGTTGGCGGCGGCCACTTTGACGCGCGGACCGTATCTGCAATCGGTGACAGCAACCAGCGCCATCATCGTATGGCGCACTGATGTCGCCAGCGATAGCCGCGTCGAATATGGCACGACGGACTACTCCCACTCGATCGATGATCCGAACCCAACGACCGAGCACGTCATCACGCTGACCGATCTGATCACCGGCACCGCAGTGATGTATCGTGTATTGTCGAATGAGATTGAATTGGCCTCAGGTGTCTTTCACACCGCGGCTGCGCCCGATCAACCTTTTTCCTTTGGCGTGATCGGCGATAGTGGCATCGGCTCCACCGCTCAGTACGAAGTGGCCGATCGGTTGGTGGCACTTGCCCCAGATTTGGTCCTGCACACCGGCGACGTGATTTATCCGAGCGGCCAAGTGGATGGATTCGATCCGTTTTTCTTCCAACCCTATCAAGCCTTATTGCGTCAAGCTCCGATGTTTCTGACACTCGGCAATCACGATTACGGTACGGCCAGCGGCCAGCCGTATCTCGACGCGTTTTACTTGCCCCACAACAATCCGGCTAATTCCGAAAAATACTATTCATTTGATTGGGGCGATGCGCACTTTACCGCGCTCGATTTCAACGATGGCCCGTCGCAGGCACAGTTGGCTTGGCTGCAAGCCGATCTGGCCGCGACCGACAAACGGTGGAAATTCGTCTTCTATCATCAAGCGATCTATAGCTCCGGCCCGCACGGCTACGAGCAATACCTTATTAACAAGCGCGTCGTCTTAGCGCCGATCTTTGAAGCTAATCACGTGGACATCGTATTCAACGGCCACGATCACGACTACGAACGCACGCAATCAATCAACGGCGTGGTCCACATCGTCAGCGGCGGCGGCGGCGCGAGCCTGTACACCGTCGTGCCGCAATCGTTCAGTGCGTACGCTGAAACGACCTATCACGCGGTCGATGTGCAGGTGGATGGTTGTCGAGTGACGGTGCAAGCCGTCAAACCCGATGGCACCGTCTTCGACTCGCTGAGTTTGACCAAGAATTGTCTTGTGCCGACGGTAGAACCAACGTCGACGATCGCCCCGACGCCGACCGTCGATTTCACACCTATGGCTTGGTTGTATTTGCCCATCTTATTGAAATGGTGAGTGACATGTCAGGTTGGATTGCCTTACACGGTGGTGGTGAATTTCAACGCGGATCAGAAATTGGCGACCGGCGCTTGATCGTCGCGGCGGGCGGCGCGGACGCGCGTGTGATCGTCGTGCCGACGGCCGCCGGTATCGATTATCCTGACATAGCAGCGCGCAACGGCATCGAGTGGTTTCGCAAGTTGGGCGCGCGCGCTGATGCGGCGATGGCCGTGGATGCAACGTTAGCAAACGATCCAAACGTAGTTGCCAAAATCGAAACAGCGACTATGATCTATCTGCCCGGCGGCGATCCTGCATTCCTCGTCAATACCTTGCGCGGTTCACGAGCCTGGGCGGCGATCAACGCCGCGCACCAACGCGGTGCGGTGATCGGCGGGGCGAGCGCGGGCGCGATGGCGTTTGGCACGCGGATGTGGAATCCGCATACGGGCGGCTTGATCGATGGACTCGGCCTCGTGCCGATCGTGACGCTGCCGCATTTTAGGGCCGATCGCGTGATCCAGGCTAAGGCGCTGCGCCAACAACTCGATCGTGCCACGCGCCTCTTCGGCATTGCCGAGCGCACGTCCGCCATTTGGAATGGCTCAACGTGGACGTGCTGGGGGCCGGGCGAAGTGGTGGAGTTCATGCCGGACGGATCGCTGACGTACCAATCGGGTGAATCTTTTTCATGACCAACAAAATCAACGTTTTGCACTTTGCCGACATTCACGTCGGCATGGAAAACTACGGCCACATCGATTCGAGTACAGGCATCAACAGCCGCGTGCTCGATTTTCTGCGCCGCTTCGACGAAGTCATCGATTACGGTCTCAGCCATGACGTCGATCTCGTCATCTTCGCGGGTGACGCTTTCAAGACGCGCGATCCCAGCCCTACTTTGCAGCGCGAATTCGCGCGCCGCGTGAAGCGCATCGTCGATGCCCAAGTACCGATCGTGATGCTGGTGGGCAACCACGATCTGCCCGCGATGGAGAAGAAAGCCAGCAGCATCGACATCTATCGCACGCTAGGTGTGCCCAATGTCATCGTCGGTTGGGAGGAAGCCCTGCACGTTGTCGAGACGAAACGCGGCAACGTCCAAGTCGCCACCGCGCCATATCCGATGCGCAATCGCTTATTGTCACAGGCCGAAAACAAAGGCAAGTCGATCGAGGAACTGGACAAGTCGCTGCAAGACATCGTCGGCGATAACATCCGCGCACTGGCGGAACAACTCAATCCCGATTGGCCTTCGATCCTGACCGGCCACTTCACCGTTTCGGGCGCGGTATATGGCTCGGAGCGCAGCGTCATGATCGGGCGCGATGTGGCTGTGCTCAAGAGCGTGCTAGCCGATGGTCCGTGGGACTATGTGGCGCTGGGTCACATTCACAAGCATCAAGACTTGAACGACAGCCGCTATCCGTCGATGGTTTATCCGGGCAGTTTGGAGCGCATCGACTTCGGCGAAGAGAAAGAGCCGAAAGGTTTTTGCTGGGTGCAACTGGAAAAGGGCAGTACCACGTGGCGCTTTGTCGAAGTGAAAGCGCGTCCCTTCCTTACTATCAACGTCGATGTGCGTGAAGAAGACGATCCGACAATGGCGACGCAGGCGGCGATTGCCAACTATGATGTATCTGACGCAATCGTGCGCGTCAACGTGCGGCTGCGACCCGAGCAAGATGCCAGCCTGCGCGAGAAAGACATCCGCGCCGTGTTGCGCGATGCGGACTACATCGCCGCTGTCAATCGGCAAGCCGATCGCGATGTGCGTGAGCGTCTCGGCGGCCTCTCGCCGGAGGGACTCACGCCGAAGCAGTTGCTACAGAAGTATTTGTTCGCCAAGAACGTCGATGATGATCGCATCGACCTGTTGATGAATCACGCCGAGCGCTTATTTGAAGCGGGCGATTAAAGCACTTCATTGCGCATTGCACATTGTTCATTGTTAATTGCTCATGATTCCACTCAAACTTCGCCTCATTAACTTCATGCCTTACCGCGACGCCGAGATCGACTTCAGCGGCATTCACATCGGCTGCCTAACCGGCGATAACGGCGCGGGCAAATCATCGATCCTCGATGCCATCACGTGGGCGGTATGGGGCCGCGCACGCTCGAAGCGCGATGATGAACTGGTGCATCAAGGCCAGACCGAAATGCAGATCGAATTTACGTTTGCGTTAAGTGGCAACGCTTATCGTATCATTCGCGCGCGCAAAGCGGGCAAGAAAACCGGCGCGGGGATGCTGGACTTTCAAGTCGGCGCTCTCCCCTCGACCGATCTTGGAAGAGGGGCTGAGGGTGAGGGCGCGCAAAGTGCGTGGCGCACCATCGCCGAACCGCAGATGCCCGCTACGCAGCAAAAGATCATCGACACGCTGCGGCTCGATTACGATACTTTCATCAACTCGGCGTTTCTGCTGCAAGGCCGCGCCGACGAATTCACCGTCAAGACGCCGACTGAGCGCAAGAAGGTGTTGGCCGATATTCTAGGCCTCGATATTTGGGACGAGTACGAAGGTCGCGCCAAAGAAAAGATCGTATCGAGTGACAACGAACTCCGTTTGATTGATCTGCGCCTTACTGAGATCGACGACGAGATCAAGCGCAAGCCGCAATTTGAAGCCGAAGTTGTCGCCGCGCAAAAGGCCGTGATCGAATTGGGTGACAAGTTGCGGGCTGCTGAAGAGAAATATAGACAGGCGCAGGAGGCGCAGCGCTCGCTGGGCGTGCTCACCGCGCAGTTGACCGATTTGGCGAAGCGTATCATTCAAGCCGAACGCGAGTTGGCCGCTGTCGAACGCGATCTCGCCATCGCCCGTGGCAAGGCCGATGATACACCGCTGGCGAAAGAGATGGCCGAGACGCAAGCCAAATTGGTCGCATTGGCACAACGTGAGCCAGTACGCGATGAATTGCGTCAGCGCAAGAGTGCCCTCGCTGAGGAAGCCGCCACGCTGCAGGGCCAGAATAAACAACTCGGCCCGGAGACTGAGCCGTTGAAAGCGCGCGTGGCGTTGCTCGAAGCCTCGACCGATCCACTGTGCCCAACGTGCGGTCAGCCGTTGACGCCCGATCATCGCCAACAGGTGGTGGCTGAACTCAACGGTGAAATTCAGGCGCGGCGTAATTTGTATGTGGCGAATCAAACGCGCTTAAAAGCGCTTCAATTAGACGCGGCGACGGTCGATAATCAACTCGCGCAAGTCGAAACGGAACTGCGTCAGTTGCCGAATCTTCATCGGCGCGAGGCGGAATTGAAGGCGGCGATTGAAGCCGCGCGGGAAGCGGCCAAATCGATCGAGAACCTAGAGAAACGCCGCTCGGATTGGCAGCAATCGTTGGCGGCTGATCGACAAACGCAAGCTGACCTCGCAGCACAGATCGGCGCGACACAAGCTGGCCTGGGTGATCTGGCGCAGATTCAAGCCGATTACGAGCAAGTCCGGCGCGACGAAGCGTACGCGCGCAAGTCGCTGGGCGCAGCGGAACAAAAACTGGCCGCATGCGAGGCGCTGATTAAACAGCGTGAAACCAAACTGGCCGATCGACAGCGGTGGGCCGCCGAAAAAGGTGTCTACGAAGAACTGCGCCTCGCGTTTAGCAAAAAGGGCGTGCCTGCAATGATCATCGAGGCCGCCATCCCTGAAATCGAAGACGAGGCCAATGCGCTGTTGACGCGCATCACGGGCGGGCGCATGCACCTGCGCTTCGATACACAGCGCGAAACCGTGAAAGGTGACACGGTCGAAACGCTCGATATCAAGATTGCCGACGAACTCGGCACGCGGCCTTATGAGAATTATTCCGGTGGCGAGCAATTCCGCGTCAACTTTGCAGTGCGCATTGCATTGAGTAAGCTGCTGGCGCGGCGGGCTGGTGCGCAATTACAGACGCTCGTCATCGATGAGGGTTTTGGTGCGCTGGATAGCACCGGCCGCGACAAACTGGTGGAGGCCATCAACGCCATTCAAGATGACTTCCAGCGCATCCTCGTCGTCACTCACCTTGATGAGTTAAAAGACGCCTTCCCCGTGCGGATCGAAGTTACTAAAACTTCAAACGGTTCGCAAATTGCTATCGCGTAGATGGGTCCATTTTCATTCGATTGTGGCACACACACGACCCCGAAAGGGACTGACCTTCAAGGTCGTGTCCGCTCAGGCGCTGTTCGTCCCACACCATCTCCGCGCCGATGAGAGCATCCCTGTAACAGAATAAGAGATGTGTGCCGCTATCACCGCTTGGAATTGAGTGACTGTGGGGCTTGCCATTCATAGTGATGGTATTTGGAAGCAGGGCCGACAAATCATTAACGAGTAACTTTTCGCGCTGCTTGGTGTAACTATTTGCAGAATGGCATCCACGACGGGGTGCTGATTGGCGATGTGCTGGCCTGAGGCACAGTCGATGAGGGTCACGAGGTAATTAAAAAGACGGTAGAACTGAACAGCAAGGTACGAAAGACGGTTGTAACAACATGTTCCTTGGGAGATATATCGGGCAGTTCAAGTATATATCAACATTTGATGAGCCAGCAGTGGGTTTGAACGCCTGCATTAGCGAAATCATCAAGCATGAATAAAAAGGTCAGAATTCCTTTGACATGCCTATATGTCTGTGCTAAAATTTACAAGCACTCCGTTGGCGCACCCCAGCGCCACATAGCCGTAGGGAGTTAACATGCTGGTTGAATATATTCCAATTGCAATTCTGTTCATCATTGCGTCTGCCATCTGTCTCTTGATTTTGATATTGGGCGCGGTTTTTGGTCCCAAGCGTAAATCGTTTCGCAAGATGTCGCCCTACGAATCAGGCATGATGCCGATCGGCCCCGGCACCCGCCGCATGTCGATTCGCTTCTACCTGGTGGCGGTGCTCTTCATTCTGTTTGATGTTGAAGTGATCTTCTTCTATCCGTGGGCTGTTAATTTCCGCGCGCTCGGGTTGTTCGGCTTTATCGAGATGATCATTTTCGTGGCGATCTTATTGGTAGGCTATGTGTACATCTGGAAAAAGGGAGCGCTGGAATGGGATTAGAAAATAAACTCGGCAGTATGGGGGTTGTCACCACCCGATTGGAAGATCTCATCAACTGGGGCCGCACCAACGCCATGTGGCCGCTGGGCTTTGGTCTGGCGTGTTGCGCCATCGAGATGATGTCGGCGCAGGCCAGCAACTATGACCTGTCGCGCTTCGGCATGGAGCTGATGCGCGCCAGCCCACGCCAGAGCGATTTGATGATTGTGGCCGGACGCGTCACGCGCAAGATGGCGCCGGTGCTGCGCCGCCTGTACGATCAGATGCCGGACCCCAAGTGGGTACTCTCAATGGGCGACTGCGCTTCGTGCGGCGGCGTGTTCAATAACTACGCCATCGTACAGGGCGTGGATGAGATCGTGCCGGTGGATGTGTATGTAGCAGGCTGCCCGCCGCGCCCGGAAGCCTTGATCGATGGCATTTTGAAGCTGCACGAAAAGATCAAGCGCAGCCATCCCATTCGCGAAGCAATCAAGGTATAGGCCAATTTGCCGATGGATCGGCGATCGAATCACTGGCGATCGTCCGATCCATTTTTCGTATGTGAGAGTCGCATGATCGATCTAATCAAAAACAAATTTCCGGAAGCGGTGCAAGACACGCTCGAGTTTCGCGGCGAGACGACGCTGGTGATCAAGCCCGAGGCGTTGATCGAAGTAATGACCTTTCTGCGTGACGAGCCGGCGTTGGGCTTTGATCTGCTATCGGATGTGAGTGCGGTCGATTACTATCCCGCTCATCCGCGCTTTGCCGTCAATTACCATCTGCACGCGCTGGAAAATCGGCTCAGTCTGCGGGTGAAAGTGTGGCTCGACGGCGAGACGCCCAGCATCGCGAGCATGACGAGTGTGTATCCGGGCGCGAACTGGCACGAGCGCGAAGTGTGGGACCTGATGGGCATCCGCTTTGAAGGCCATCCCGATCTGCGCCGTATTTTCATGCCCGAAGACTTTCTGGGCTATCCGCTGCGCAAGGATGCCGCGCAATTTTATGAAGAGCCGCAGTTCACGCACAACTTCGACGAGATTGAGCGCCAGAAGCCGTACGCGAAGGAATAGGGTAGGGTCATATGTCCGTTACTGAAACTCAAGTCATGGAATTGACCGTCGACGATCTCAAAGAGATGCGCGGCCTGGTCTCTGAGCGCGCACTCGCAGGGGAGACGGTTCTGTTGAATATGGGCCCGCAGCACCCGTCGACGCACGGCGTGCTGCGCTTGTTGCTGGAAATCGACGGCGAGATCGTTATTTCGTGCATCCCCGATGTGGGCTTCCTGCACACCGGCATCGAGAAGACGGCAGAAGACAAGACCTACATGAAGGTCATTCCGCTGACCGATCGCATGGATTACCTCGCGCCGATGACGAATAACCTCGGCTATGTGCTGGCCGTCGAGAAGTTGATGGACGTGGATGTGCCGCTGCGCGCGCAGTACGTGCGCGTGATCTTGAGCGAGCTACAGCGCCTATCGAGTCACCTCGTGTGGTTGGGCACGCACGCGATGGACCTCGCGGCGATGAGCGTGTTCCTCTATTGTTTCCGCGAGCGCGAGAAGATCCTCGACATCTTCGAGATGGTGTCCGGCCAGCGCATGATGGTATCGTACTTCCGCCCCGGCGGCCTATGGCGCGATCTGCCAGCGGGCTTTGAAGAGGCCGTGCGCGCCTTCCTCGATCACTTCCCGGAAGAAATTCGCGAATACGAAGGGTTGCTGAAGAAGAACCCGCTGTGGATTGATCGCACGCGCGGCGTGGGCGTGATCTCCGCGAAAGATGCCGTGGCGTGGGGCATCACTGGGCCGAGCCTGCGCGGTTCCGGCGTCAACTGGGACATTCGCAAAGCGATTCCGTATTCATCGTACGAGCACTTCGAATTCGATGTGCCGCTAGCCGAAGAAGGCGACGTATATGCGCGCTTCTGGGTGCGCGTACAGGAGATGTGGCAGTCGGTGCGCATCATCGAACAGGCTATGAAGAAACTGCCGAAAGGCCCGTTCCGCAGCGACAATCGCAAAGTGGTGCCGCCGCCCAAGGAAGAACTGGCGTATTCGATGGAGTCGTTGATCCATCACTTCAAACTGTGGACGGAAGGCTTTACGCCGCCGCCCGGTGAAGTGTATGTGCGCGTCGAATCGCCACGTGGCGAGTTCGCGTGTTATCTCAATAGCGATGGTTCGCCCAAGCCGCGCCGCGTGCACTTCCGTACGCCGTCATTCGCCAACTTGGGCGCGATGCACAAGATGACCAAGGGCGTGTTTATCGCCGACCTCGTCGCCATCATCGGCTCGATCGATATCGTGCTGGGCGACGTCGACCGTTAAGTCTGCGCAATCTGTCTTAGAAGAGGCTTGCCTTGTTGCAAGAAAAGTATTCAACCGAGATCGAGAAAATCCTGAACAAATATCCGCCCGATCGGAAGCGGTCAGCGGTGCTACCGCTGTTGTACATCGCGCAGCAAGAGTACGGCTATTGCACGCCGGAAGCGATTCGCGATGTGGCCAGCATCGTCGGCGTGGAACCAACCGAAGTTGAATCGGTGGTGGGCTTCTACACGCTGTTCTACGACAAGCCGATTGGTAAGCACGTCGTTCAAGTTTGCAATGACTTGCCGTGTGCGCTGCGCGGCTCAGAGCAATTTCTCGATCACGCCTGCAAGAAGCTGGGCGTCGATAAGCACAAAGTCGAGCACGGCGGCGCTATGACGGCCGATGGCGACTTCACGCTCGAATCGGTGGTGTGCCTGGGCGCGTGTGATAAAGCGCCGATGATGCAGATCGATTTGGAGTATTTCGAACGGCTGAGCAACGAGGACTTCGATCGCATCATCGATGAGATGCGGGCGAAGCAGTAATCGCGATGGCGACGATTCGCCGCTTAACAATCGAAGACTACGACGCCGTGATTGCCCTGTGGCAGCGATCGGGTTTGCCGACAGTCCGCCCGACGGGTCGCGATAGCCGATCGGAATTTGCCAAACAGATCGAGCAGGGGCAGATCGTAATCGGGCTTGAGGAAAACGATCGGTTGATCGGTGTGGTCGTCGCAACGAGTGACACGCGCAAGGGTTGGATCAATCGCCTCGCCATCGACCCCGATTATCGGCGGCGCGGTTACGGCGAGCAATTGATTCACACAGCGGAAGACGCCTTGCGTGAAAACGGCTTGATGATTTTAGCGGCGTTGATTGAAGATTATAACGTGGCATCGCTAAGCCTGTTTAACAAGTTAGGGTATGCGGTGCATCCTGATGTGCATTACGTGAGCAAGCGCGATTCGAGTGACGCGTGACGAGGTTAGTTAATGGCAAAGTACGTTCTGTTGCGACATCGCGAGACGCCAGATATTCATAAGTTGTCGGTTTACGGCGAGTACACCGCCTTGAAGAAAGCCGTCACGACGATGACGGTCGATCAGGTCATCAACGAAGTGAAGGCCGCTGGTTTGCGCGGACGTGGTGGCGCGGGGTTCCCGACCGGCGTGAAGTGGTCGTTTGTGCCGAAGGAACGCTATCCGCATTACGTGACGGTCAATGCTGACGAGTCCGAGCCGGGCACGTTCAAAGACCGCGAGTTGATGGAGTTCAATCCGCATCAGGTGATCGAAGGTGCGGCGATTGCGGCGTTTGCCGTCGGCGCGACGCGTGTCTATCACTATCTGCGCGGCGAGTTCAAGCCGGTGGCGCGCAAGATGCAAGCTGCCATCGACGAAGCGTACGCCGCCGGTTATCTGGGCAAGAACGTTTTCGGCACCGACGTCGAGATTCAGATGTTTCTGCATCTGGGCGCGGGCGCGTATATTTGCGGTGAGGAATCAGCGCTGCTCGAATCGCTGGAAGGCAAGATGGGTCAGCCACGTTTGCGCCCGCCGTTCCCGGCCGTTGTCGGTTTGTACGGCCAGCCGACCGTCATCAACAATACCGAAACGATGGCGAACGTGCCATACATCATCAATAACGGCGCGGCCGCGTATAAGCAACTCGGCACCGAGAAGAGTCCCGGCCCCAAGGTTTTCTGTCTGTCGGGTCACGTCAAGCGCCCAGGCAACTACGAAGCCGAACTGGGCAAGATCACTTTCCGTGATTTGATTTACGGCGAGGACTTCGGGCAAGGCATGATGACGGAAGGCCGCAAGGTCAAGGCGATTTTACCGTCGGGTGCCTCCGGGCCGATCGTGACGGAGGCGGTTCTCGATGTGCCGCTCGATTATGAATCGGTGGCGGCCGCGGGCACGATCCTTGGTTCGGCGTCGATGATCATTATGGACGATTCGATTGACATGGTGTGGGCGGCGGGCAAAGTGATGCACTTCTTCCGCCACGAATCGTGCGGCAGTGCACGCCGTGCCGCGAAGGCACGTTCTGGATGGAGAAGCAATACAATCGGATTTTGGGCGGCAAGGCGACGCTGGCTGATGTGACGCTGTTGCAAGACGTGGCGAATCAGATCATCGGCAAATGCCTGTGTCCGCTGGGCGAGTTCGCCACCAGCCCGGTGCTGTCAAGTTTCAAGCATTTTCAGGCGGAATATGAAGCGCGAGCGACGGATGCGAAGAAGCCCGCGGCGAAAGCTGCGCCGGTCAAGAAGTAAGTCGGTTCTCTTTAGAGGATAGTGCGTAATGGCTGATTTGATCAACCTGTTCATTGACGACAAAGCGGTTGCGGTGCCCAAAGGTACGCTCATTGCCGATGCGGCCAAGCAGGCGGGCGTCGATATTCCGGTGTTCTGCTATCACCCCAAGCTGAAGCCCGTAGGCATGTGCCGCATGTGTCTGGTGCAAGTGGGGCGCGTGAAGATCGATCGGGCGACGAACAAGCCCGTGCTCGACGCGAATGGCAATCCCGAAATCGCTTATGGCCCGAAGTTGGAAACGGCCTGCACGACTCCCGTCGAACCGAACATGCGCGTCGTTACGCAGAACGAGACGGTAAAGAAGGCGCAGAAAGACGTATTGGAATTCCTGCTGACTTCGCACCCGCTCGATTGCCCGATCTGCGACAAAGGCGGCGAATGCCCACTGCAAAACCTGACGCTAACATTCGGTCCGGGCAACACGCGCTTTGATTACGCCGACAAGCAGCATCTGCCTAAGCACTATCCGTTGGGCGAGTTGATCTTCCTCGATAAAGAGCGCTGCATCCAGTGCGCGCGCTGCATTCGTTTTCAGGATGAGATCGCCGACGATCACGTTATCGGCTTCTATCAGCGCGGCCGCGCCATTCAGATCGAGACGATGTCCGAGCCGGGTTTCGATTCCAAGTTCTCTGGCAACACGACCGACATCTGCCCCGTTGGTGCGCTAACGACGAAAGATTTTCGGTTCCGCGCGCGACCGTGGGAGACAACGCCCGTGCCGTCCATTTGCACGCATTGCGCGGTGGGTTGCAACATCTCACTCAGCACGCGCCGTTCGGCGAAGGGCGGCGGCGATTGGGAAATTTTGCGCGTGATGCCGCGCCAGAACGAAGACGTCAACGAGATCTGGATTTGCGACAAGGGCCGCTTTGGCCATCATTTTGCGCGCAGCGCGAATCGCCTGCAAAAACCATTGATTCGCAAGAACGGCCAACTCGTCGAAGCGACGTGGGGCGAGGCGCTGACACTGGTGGCCGATCGATTGAAGGCGGCCAACGGCAAGGTAGCGGGCCTGATCGGTGATCGCGTCTCGAACGAAGATGCTTACTTATTTGGCAAGCTGTTCCGCGAAGGCTTAGGCGCGGCTCCGATCGCGAATCGACCGCAGACCGCTGGACTCGATCTGGCGCAGCGCTACGGCGTCGGCACCGGCACGAACCTCGGCGCGTTGGGCAAAGGTGATGTAGTGCTGATCGTCGCGGGCGATGTCGAAGAAACCGCGCCCGTTTACATGTTGCGCTTGAAGGCGGCAGCAGGCCGTGGCGCCAAATTGATCGTGGCGAACGCGCGCGAAACGAAGATGGATCGCTATGCGGCGATTTCGCTACGCTATAACGCAGGCACGGAGACGCAAACTGTGTACGCGCTGCTGAATGAAGTCGCGCCGGGATCGGGGATCGCGGATCAAGCTAAGAAGTTCGCGTCGAATGATGACGCGCTTAAGAATGCGGGTAAGTTAATTGCTGAAGCGCAGAATTTGATTGTGATGTTTGGCGATGAGCGCGTGAGCAATGACGCCGCACTCGCGCAAGCGTGCGCGAACCTTGTCGTGGCGACGGGCCACATCGGCAAGGCGAACAATGGCTTACTGCCGTTATGGGCGCATGCGAATACGCAGGGCGTGTACGACATGCTCAGCGCGAGTGGCAAGCCAGCGACGAACGTCGAGAGCGCGAAGGTGCTCTATGTCGTCGCCACCGATCCAATCGGGGATGGCGAGAATCTGCCGAAA
>JAXLWI010000080.1:0-17745 GCA_046328575.1 Anaerolineae bacterium | reverse complement strand
TCGCCGATGGCGCGTCATTGATTGCGGCGAATCCTCAACTCGTCGGGCTAATCGACCGGGCGCAGGGCGCGATCGACTGCTTGCAGCAGATCGGCGCGGTAGCGGTGCGAACGTATACCGACAAGACCTTTCCATTGTCGGCGGGTGTCATCGGCATCGTCGATCGGAATGCAGTTACCAATCTGGCAAATTTACAGCAGTGTGTAACCACTACGTCACGTCCATCCGCGCAAGCCGCGCCGACGATTCAACCGTGCGCCAAAACCTATACGCTCAAGAAGAACGACAACGAGTTCTACATCACCTATCTCGCCACCACGGCCGAGATGTGTCAGGCGTTTTGTTCGAGATTAGAAGGTTGCACGCCGTAACGAGTGACAATTAACGAATGATGACAGACCGGTTCAACTCACTGTCAGAGGTGAATGCCGCCATCGTTGAGTGCGAGAAATGTCCGCGCCTGCGCGAGTATTGCGCCGCCGTGGCGCGTGAGAAGCGCCGTGCTTTTCGCGATCAGACGTACTGGGGCAAGCCGCTGCCGGGCTTTGGCGATTCGCAAGCCCGGTTGTTGATTGTGGGGTTGGCCCCGGCCGCGCACGGCGGTAATCGCACGGGGCGCATGTTCACGGGCGACAGTTCCGGCGATTTTTTGTACGCGGCGCTGTATCGCGCAGGCTTTGCCAATCAGCCCACCTCGATCAGTGCTGACGACGGCTTGGAGTTGATCGACGCTTACATTGTGGCGGCGGGCCGCTGCGCGCCGCCCGATAACAAGCCCACGCGCGACGAGTTAGCCAATTGCCGTCCGTATCTGGGCGAAGAACTGCGTTTGCTGAAGAACGTGTGCGTGATTGTGGCCTTGGGCCGGATCGCGTTTGAAACCGCGTTAGCCGCGCTAGCCGATCGGGGCGTGATCATTCCTCAGCCACGCCCGGCCTTCGGCCACAATTGCGCGTATCGTTTGCAGCACTATACGTTGATCGCATCCTATCATCCCAGTCAGCGCAACACATCGACCAAGCTGTTAACTCCGGCTATGTTCGATCGAGTTTTCAAACGCGTCAAATTAGCGTTATCTTCTTAACGAGGGGCATCATGGCCGACCCGCAACCTTTACCGCCAGGCATGGAAATCGAATATACCGCATTGCGTTGGGAAATTCTGTCGCGCATTGAACTGCGCAACCAGATCATGTTGGCGACGTTGACGCTGGCCGGTGTCATGCTGAGCTTCGGCGTCAACAATTCGTCGATTGCGTTTGTGTTCCCTATCATCGCCACGTTTTTGGCGACGGCGTGGCTGCAACACGATGTTCGCATCGGTGAACTTTCAAACTATATCAACGAACATATCGAAGACCGGCTGCCTGACGGCATGGGTTGGGAAAACTATCGAGCGAGTCGGCCGCGCAAAGGCACGCGCGTGTTTGGCCTTCGCTTGGCCGTGCTGTCGGCAGGCGGTGTGTTCGTCGTGATCCAGATCGTGGCGTTGTTCATCGGCTTCTCCAAGTTTGACACGTTCACGACCGCCGAGTGGATTTTTGGCATCATCTCGGCGTTGTTTGTGGTGTTGACGATGGGTGTGATCAGTACCTCGCATCGCAGGCCAAAACGTGGGGTTGCGCCTCAACCGCAGCCCGCAGCCCAGGACGCACCGCAAGAATCTGAAGCATAAGCGCGGCCGCGCTAATTTGTCTCGCCATTCATTCTGCTCATGTCCGATCAAATCGATTTTGCCATCGTGACGGCATTGTTGGTTGAGCGCGAAGCCGTGCTCAAGCAGCTCGACGCTTATCAGGTCGTTCAGGTTGAGAATGATCCGTTGACGTATTTTCGCGGCTATGTCACGCTTCCTAGCACCGGTGAGCGTTACGAAGTCATTGTCATCATGTTGATGGGCATGGGCAACAACGAGTCGGCGATTGCAACCACGCGCCTGATCGAGCGCTGGCATCCGGCCAGCGTGATCATGCTCGGTATCGGTGCGGGTGTGCCCAGTGAAGCGGCCTTAGGCGATATTGTCGTGGCCGACTTCGTGTACTACTACGAACTGGCTAAACGCACGGTCGATGGCGAAGTGCGGCGCGGTCAGCAGCTCCCGTGCGATCGGTTGTTGTTCGATCGTGCACGGGCCTATCGTGCCACGGACTGGTGCCAGTCGATCGATCTTACGCGGCCCGACGGCCAACCGATCGACACGGTGCCGCCGCGCGTGCGCTTTGGTCCCATCGCCAGCGGCGAAAAAGTGGTAGCCGATGCGACGACGTTGGACGAGTTGCGGCGCGAGTGCCCCAAGTTGGCGGCGTTAGCGATGGAAGGCGCGGGCGTAGCGCGGGCGGCGGCCGTCGCCTATGATCGACCGCGCTTCTTGGAAGTGCGCGGCGTATCTGATTATGCTAGCCCTGATAAGGATGATCGCTGGCATGACTTCGCCGTGCAAGCCGCTGCGGCGTATCTCATCGGCTTGCTGCGCACGCGGCCGATGCGGCCGATCAACGTTACGCCTGAGTCCGCAAAGACTGCGCCCGCTCCGCAAGCCAAGCCCGCAGTTGAAACATCCAACGTGACGGCGCTGCCGCTGGACAAGCCGCGTTTAATCCGCACGCCCGATCAGCGTCTGCGTGTCTTCGTGAGTTCGACGTTGCAGGAAGTCGCCGAAGAACGCAAAGTCGCGCGCGCCGCGATTGAGGATTTGCATCTGGCTCCAGTGATGTTTGAACTCGGCGCGCGGCCGCATCCGCCCAAAGATTTGTATCGCGCCTACCTGGAGCAGAGCCACATTTTCATCGGCATTTACTGGCAAAAGTACGGCTGGGTCGCGCCCGATATGACCGTCAGCGGCCTCGAAGATGAGTGGCTGTTGTCGGGCGATCGGCCCAAGTTGATCTACATCAAAGGCCCTGCGCCGGAGCGCGATCCGCGGTTGAATGACATGCTCGATCGGATCCGCAGCGACGATCGGGTGTCGTACAAGCCGTTCAGCACGCCGGAAGAATTGCGTGAGTTGATCGAAAATGATCTGATGTTGATGCTATCCGAGCGTTTCGAACTGGCCTTGGCGGGTGTTGAACCTTCGCCGACTAAGCCGGAGCCTGCGCCGCCACCACACAATTTGCCCGGCCAGTTAAGCGCCTTCATCGGGCGTGAGAAAGCGTTGGCTGACGTGAGGCGCCTGCTGGTTGCGTCACGGCTGGTAACGTTATCGGGCTCGGGTGGCGTGGGCAAGACGCGCTTATCGCTGCAAGTAGCCGCGGATGTACTAAGTGATTTCCCGAATGGCGTGTGGTTCGTCGAACTGGCCACGCTCACCGATCCGGCGTTAGTGCCGCAAACGGTGGCGACGGTGCTGGGTCTGCGCGAAGACACCAATCGATCGATGACGAAGGCACTGACCGATTTTCTGCACGCCAAAAAAGTGCTGTTGCTGTTGGACAACTGCGAGCACGTCATCGAAGCGGTGGCCAGGTTGGTGTCAGAATTGCTGAAGACCTGTCCGGATGTGCGCATCATCGCCAGCAGTCGCGAGGCGTTGAGTGTGCAAGGTGAAGCCACCTTCCATGTGCCGTCGCTGGTCGTGCCTGATCCAGCCCATTTGCCGCCGTTGACGCAACTGGCGCAAATCGAGGCGGTGCGGCTGTTCGTCGATCGCGCCACCGCGTCGCAGCCGTCGTTTACGCTGACCGACCGCAATGCGGCGGCGGTGGTGAACATCTGCCAGCGCCTCGACGGGATTCCATTGGCGATTGAGTTGGCGGCAGCGCGCATCAAGGTGTTGTCGGCGGAACAGATTGCCGATCGGTTGGATGATCGCTTCCGTTTGTTGACGGGCGGAGGGCGCGGCGTGCTGCCGCGCCAGCAGACGCTGCGCGCGCTGATCGATTGGAGCTACAGTTTGTTGGCCGACGAAGAGCGTCGCCTCTTCGCGCGCTTGGCCGCCTTTGTAAGCGGCTGGACGTTGGACGCGGCTGAAGCGATCGGGGCGGGCGATGAGATCGAGGTGTACGAGGTACTCGATCTCTTAACGCGGCTCGTCGATAAATCACTGGTATACACCGAAGAACATGCAGGTGAGATGCGCTATCGGCGGCTGGAGACGATCCGCCAATATGCGCTGGAAAAGCTGCGTGAGTCCGGCGAAGAAGACGTGATCCGCGCGCGGCACTTCGAGTACTACCTGAAGCTGGCCGAACAAGCCGAACCGCACTTGACCGATCATGAACAACAAATCTGGCTCGATCGGTTGGAAATTGAGCATCACAATTTGCGCTTTGCTCTGGAATGGGCTACGCAAACCCGGCAACCAGCAGCGGTGAAATTGGCTGGATTGTTAGGCCGCTTCTGGGATATTCGCAGTCACTTTGCCGAAGCGCGTAAGCTCCTCAATCAAGTCTTGAAGTTGGAAGACAAGGTGGAGCCGACGTGGCGGGCGGCGGCGCTGCGTTGGGCGGGTTATTTGGCGGCACGGCAGGGCGATCACGCGTACGCGCAGGTGTTGCTGACTGACAGCCTAACCGCCAGCCGCACGATCGACGATCGCGCCGGGTTGGCCGAGGCGCTAAATCTGGGGGGCTATATCGCTTATTCGCAGGCCGAGTTTGAGCAGGCGTTGGCGTGGCTGCGTGAAGCCCTAGAGTTAAATCGCGCGTTGAACAATACCAGCGGTGTGGCGCAATCGCTGCATCAACTCGCGACAGTCGCGTGGCTGCAAGGCGATGCCGAAACGGCTCGTCGGCAGTTTGAAGAAAGTCTCCATATTCGGCGCGAGTTGGGCGATCGGGCCGGGGTTGGCCGCTCGTTGTACAACCTCGGCGGTATTGCTGATTCGCAAGGCGATTACGTTGCCGCGCGGCGCTATCTGGAAGAGAGTCTAGTCATCACGCGCGAGATGGGCGATCGGAAAGTGCTGGCTTACACATTAGCTGGCCTGGGTGAGCTCGCTTCATCGCAAGGCGATTATGAGTCAGCGCGGCATTCGTTCGACGAAGGGCTAAGCGTGGCGCGCGAACTGGCCGATCGAGTCGGCATGGCCTACGCACTGGAGGGGTTGGGCAACGCGGCCTGTGCCGAGCGCGATTATGCTGCGGCGCGACGTCACCTTGAAGAGAGCGTGCGATTGCGGCACGAGGCCGGTGATCGCGAAGGTATTCACGACAGTCTGCAAGCGCTGGCCCGCGTCCTGCTGGCTGAAGGCCAACCCGATCGAGCCACACGCCTCCTCGCGACAGTTCATGCCCAACGTCAGGCGATCGGCCTGGCATTGCTTGAGGCAGATCAGCGCGACTACGATCAGGTAGTCACTGACGCGAAAGCGCAACTGTCGCCAGACGTGTTCGAGACAGCCTGGGCCGAAGGCCAAGCGCTACCCCTCGAACGTGCCCTAGATCTCGCGTTACAGCCCTAAGCCACATCCAAACAATCTACCCCGAACGACCAGCAAGTCGTTCGGGGTAGATTGATTTACGCAGACAAGAGTGGTGATTCGAACTAAGCGTGCGAGCGACGGCGCGACAAGATCAATCCACCACCAACGACCAACAAGCCACCCACGACAATCATCAGGCCGCTGCCACTGTCGGGCTGGCTACCGCCGCTGGGCGGCAGTTTGTCGGGCGCGGGAGCACCGGCGGTCGGCGTGGGCGGTACCGCACCGGACGGCGGCAACTTGGCCCGCGTATCTGGAGTAGGCGTCAGTGTGGCAGCCAACAACCGATTCGGCACGGCGGGGCTGGCTTGCGCCGTACCCGGGCCGGTCAACATCAAAACGCTCAAGACGATAGCAGCGAGGATCAACGAAACGACGAGTAGCTTGCGCATGGCCCCACTCCCCTGGATAGATTTTTCGACGCTGGCTGGGCGTCTGTGGGCATTATAGGCTACTCTGAGGGGTAGTCAAGGCAGTAATTCATTTTGCTCACGAATCCTCATTTGTGGCTAATTGGGGAAAGGGCTTGTGTTCGTGGAGAATCCGGTCGTTGATTTTTCGAATGGCTTCAATTTCTGCTCGTAAGAACGACAGTATCTCCGATTGCTTTTCCGGCGAAAGAGGCGCGCGATTCTCATCCGTGAGCAGCATGACGAGCATAAGAGCCGCCGCCGATTTTTGATTGAGTTCGTGAAAGGTTACTCGGAGAAGTTCATCCGGCGTCATTGCCGTGCACTCACTCAGGATCAATGACGATTTCATTCGGGGGTGATGGGCGCGTCTGGCGCTCCGCCAGAATGCTGGCCAAATCGGCATCTGAAGACTGCAGTTGCCGCCGCACTAACGTGTGTTGTTCACGATAGTGGCGGCTGGACTGGCGACCGATGACGCTGAGGAAGCCATAATTCAGCGCAGCCGACGTCGCCGCGCCGATGATGGGCACCGCGCGCGGCAGCCAACTCACGATGATTTTGGCGGCCAGTTGTTCGGAGATACGCTTCATTAGGAACCGTTCGACCAGTGCCGTGCCTACGTCCACGCCGATCTTTTCTGCGAAGCGCGGTGTAATCCGATCGATGGCGAATTCCGCACCAACCGAGGCGCCCAAGGCCATCAACAGCGGCAGCGCTTCGCCGCGTTGATCTTCGATCTCGGTGAAACCGTAAATCAACGCATGTCGCCGCACCAAACCGACGGTCGTAGCGACTAGGATCGGCGCATCGATCGCCAACCCCGGCAATCCGATCGTGCCGCTGCTTGCACCGGAGCCCATCGCCACCAACTGCGCTTTGCGCGTGTGTTCTTTGGCGACCCAATCCAATACGTCCATTTGCAAGCGCGAGTCAAAGAAATCGGTGGGCGCGTTGAGTTTGAGGGTGTGGCGCGACAACGTGTCGACCCGCGCGACGATGTCGTTCATATCCGGCTTGACGAACGGCAGCCGATCGGTGCCCTTGACGACGACGGTTTCCAACGCGCCGTATAGTTGTGTCGAGAGTTTGCGGCCCAGCTCAGTGCGCATAAATGGCGCGTCCCAATTCAGCGGATCAGCGGTGTACCAACCGGCGATGAGGTCGTCGGCGCGGTGGTTGGTTCAGGTGTCGGCGTGTCGGTCGGCACGGCCGCTTCCGTCGGTGTATCGGTGGGTGACGGTGGCAGTGTCGCGGTGGGCGTCGGCGTATCCGTCCACGTCGGCGGTACTTCTGTCGGCGTGTCAGTTGGCGTCGGCGTGAACGTGTTTGTGATAACCGGTGGCGTGGTCGGCGTCACACTGGGTGTGGGCGTATCCGTCGGTGTCGGTGAGATCACGATCGGGGTGGGCGTGAACGTCCAAGTGGGCGGCACGAATGTCGGCGACGGGAGCGGTGTGATCGGCAACGCGTAGGGCGGCAACCAGATTGCTGTGCCCGCAATCAGCCAGGTGTTGATCGTAAAGCAGTTGTAAGTGAGCAGATCGTTGAGCGAGACGCGGAAAGTCTGCGCAATGCTGCTGAGCGTGTCGCCCGGCCGCACGATGTAGCGTAGACCGCCGGGCCGGGTCGCGCACGCGATCAATGTCGGCATGGCGGTCGATGTGGCCGTGGCCGTTGCGCCGAAGACGGCGGTCGGGGCGGGTACGTACAGAAATTGCCAGCTGAGCTGCGGCCGCCGATCGAGACAGTTCACCTCGATCAACTGCTGCAGGCTGATTTGAAACGTCTGCGCGATCACGATTAGCGAATCGTCGAGCGGTTTGAACTCGATGGCTCGCCAGTTACCCGGCGGCGCGGGGCAGACAAACGGCGTCGGCGTGGGCGTGGACGTAATCGATGGATTGGGCGTGGGGGTGGGCGTCAATGTGGGAATGTCGAACATGCCCGGTGTGACAGCGGCGATCTCGGTCGGCATCACCGGCCCGATCGAGTTGGCACGGCTTTCCTGCGTAGCGATAATCAACGCGCCTAGCACCGTGCTCAGCGCCAGCACGCTCAGGAGTAACCCTTGTCCCAGCGAACGCAAGCCGTTCATGATTGCGCCGCGGCCACGGCGTGATTGGTAGTGAGCGGCAGGACAAACGTGAACGTTGAGCCAACGCCCATCTCGCTATCCACCCAAATGCGGCCGCCCTGCGCTTCGACCAAGGCCTTCGAGATCGACAAGCCGATGCCGGTCTCGCCCAGACCCTGAATCAACGGATGATCCGCGCGATACATGCGATGGAAGGCGCGCTGGCGATCTTCCGGCGCAATGCCGCCGCCGTGATCGGTTACGCTGAACAACAGAAAATCTGACATGTCAGTAGGCACTTGCGCTCGCACGACTACTTTGCTGTTGTTGGGCGAGCACAGAGCCGCATTTGAGATCAGGTGCTTCATGATCTGGTGCAGGCTGTCGCGATCGGCGTGAAGCGGCGGCAGTTGATCCGAGAGTTCGATCTGAACCTCAAGTTCGCGCTCGCGCAGCAGCGCCTCGGAAGCCATCACGGTATCCTCGATGATCTGAGCGACATCCACCGGTTCCGGTTCGATCTTCAACACGCCGGTATCAATAGCCGTCAAGCCGATCAGATCGTTGAGCATGCCGTCCATGCGCTCAGTGTTGGCTTTGACGCGCTGCAAAAACTGGCGCTGCATCGCGCCGAGAATACCGGCCGATTCGCCCAGTAACAGATCGGTGTAACCGCGAATCGATGTCATGGGCGTACGGAGTTCTTGTACGATCGAGGTGATGACCTCTTGCTGATGGCTGAGTTCGTCTGGTGTTAGGGCGCGCTGTTCGCGAGTCGTCAGCAGTGAGTTGATCTTGTCGCGCGCTGTCTTAAGCTCAGTCTCTAATTTGTTTTGGAGTTGAGTCAAACGGGCGATTTCGTTGTAGCGATCTTGCGCGACTTGCTCAACTTTCACACGCGCCTCGGCCAATTGAGCCCGTTCTTCGATCAAGGACTGTTGTTCCTGTTGGCGACGTGCTTCTTCAGCCTTGCGCTGAGCGGCCAGTTCTTCCTGCAAACTAGCGAGCGAGGCCAAGCGGATCGAGGCACGCTGCGCTTCGTCTTGTGTTTGGCGTAGCGTGGCTTCCAACGTAGCGCGGCGTTGATTGGCTTCCGTTTCGATACGGCGCACCGCTTGATCGTAATCACGAGCCTCAGCCGACAACTGCCGATTGCGCAGCACGACTGCCAGAGTCGCCGCCAACTGCGAGGTCAAGACTTCGGAGCGTTGCAAGTCGACGGCGTTCCATTCGCGATCACCGGCGGGCGCGCCGAGCAGGGCGACACCCAACGCCTCGTCTTCGTCGAAGAACGGGGCAACCAGTAGCGAACTGTTGACGAACGAACCAAGCAAGCCAAACACTTCAGCTAATTCCGGCGCGTTTTCGCTTTTGCTAATGATGATGGTGCGGCGGCGTTCAAAGGCGCGTTGAAGCGCGGGTTGCCGATCGAGGGCGAAGCGTGCGCCCACCGAGGGTGCCGCGCCGGGATGATGAATCGCCGCTAACTCGATCGAGTTGGTGCCGCCATCGCGCAAACCGATCGCGGCCAGATCGGCTTTGAAGGCTGTGGCGAGTTGCGCGACGATAATCTGCAACTTGGCGGACAGATCGCCGCGTTCCATGACGGCGTGAATCGCGTGCGAGGTCTGCCATAAGGGATCGTCAAAATTGAATTCGCTGGGGGCAGGCGGTTCGATCGAGACGGGCGCAGCCACCGGCGTTGGTACTTCGATCGACGTGAGTTGATAGACGGCTACGGCAAACAACGGAAACGCCGCTAGCTGCGTGAATCGCACCCAGGCCGCGACTTGGATCGTCAAGATCGGATCGGCCAGTTGCAGTATGTGACCGAGCACTAATAGCAGGAACCCACCGACCGTGGCGCCCGATCGGCCTTGGCGCGAGAACAAGGCGGCCAACGCGGCGAGTGCGGCAATCGCCAGCGACCACGTTTGCCAGATCGTCTCTTGTAGCGAGTTGGTATACATCGACTGGGTGGCCTGCGACTGGACAAACCACGTATTTGCCAGCAGACCATACGCGACAAGTGCGGCCAGTGTGTTCACGATGAGCAGACCGACGCCGAGTTGACCGCGATCGCGTAGCAGCGGCACCAACGCCCAGGCCAGAAAACCGAGGCTGATCAGATCGATGGCGCGTTCGAGCGGCGGCGTGACAGCCGACGCCAACGCGACGTTGGGCGGGATGCCTTGCTGGGCGAGCAAAGCCACAATGAGTAGTACGACGCGTCCCAGGAGGAGCACCAAGCCGGTAATGGCGATGTGGCGCAGCGGCGATGTCCAACCCGATCGGCGCACGCGCGCGATCACGAGACCCACGATGGCCTGGATCGAAAACAAGACGACGAGATGATAGACCAGATCGCCTGGAATGGTCGTCAATAGCGCAATGGCTTGCGTGAAGATATCATGCATGTTGGCAGTATCCTGTCGCAAATGATTATACAACTTCGAGGGATGAAGAGCAAAAGTCGGTGTCAACGAATTCACAGATAAGCAACGGATGACTACGAACAGGTAACAAATGAGGCTGAGTGGGCGTGAATGGCGGTGATTAATTGGGCTATAATTCAGACATCTTGTTCGCAGAGGCGGAACATGAAAGCGATCTTGTTTCAGCAGCATGGCGGACCGGACGTGCTAGAGTACACTGACTTCCCGACACCTGAGCCGGGGCCGGGCGAGGTGCAAATTCAACTGGCGGCGGCGGCGTTGAACCGCCTCGACTTGTGGGTGCGTGACGGCTGGCCGGGCATCAAGTTGGAATATCCGCACATTCCCGGCGCGGACGGCGCGGGCACGATCAGCGCGGTGGGCGCGGGCGTAACGCACTTCAAAGTCGGCGACCGCGTCGTCATTAACAGCAACCTCAGTGACGGCACGTGCGAATTTTGCGCGGCGGGACACGATAACGTATGTGTGAATTGGGGCCTGCTGGGCGAAACACGGCGCGGCACGTACGCCGAGTATGTGGTGGTATCCGATCGGAATGTGCTGAAATTGCCGGATGAGTTTCCATTCGATCGGGCGGCGGCGGCCTCGCTGGTGTATCTGACGGCGTGGCACAGTCTGATCACACGCGGCGGTCTGCAGGCCGGCGAGACCGTGCTGATCGTCGGGGCGGGCGGCGGCGTCAACACGGCGTCGATCCAGATCGCAAAGTTGGCGGGCGCTAAGGTGTACGTTGTTGGATCGAACGCCGCTAAGCTGAAGCGCGCCGAAAATCTGGGCGCCGACGTGCTGATCGATCGATCGCAGGTCGATTGGGGCAAGACGATCTTCCAACTGACGAATCGGCGCGGGGTCGATGTGGTGGTCGATAACGTCGGCGCGGGCACACTGCCCATCAGTCAACGCGCCGTGCGGCGCGGCGGGCGCATTTTGACGGTTGGCAATACCGGCGGGCCAAAGTTTGAGTTCGATAATCGCTTCATGTTCGCCAAGCACATCGCGCTGATCGGTTCGACGATGGGTACCCGCGCTGACTTTGCCAAGGTGATGAGCCTGATCTTCGACCGCAAACTCGTCGTGCCGATTGATACGGTGTATCCGCTGAAGGACGCGCGCGCGGCGCAGGTGCGCTTACAGCAAGGCGAGAATTTCGGGAAGATTTTGCTGGAGATGTAGGCGGCTTCCACCTATCCCATCGAATGTCCATCGACTCCCGCTTCGTCTCGTGTTGATCACTCGGCGTCCACTCAGGCTGCGTTCGACTGATCGGTGAAGATGTTGCTTACTTATTTGTGCTCACCAACCGTGTCTTCGCGGTTAGCCGTCCGCGTGCCGACAACGGCATTCGGCATCTTCGAGGACGCGGGCGGTGAGCGCCTTTAATGGGGGTGTAAGTTGAATAGACTACAAAGTATTTACGGCGAGTTTCCTCGCAAATTCTGGATAGTCGTCGGGGTGTCGTTTATCGATCGGGTGGGCGGGACGCTGCTCTTTCCGTTCTTTGCGTTATACATCACGCAGCGCTTTGGCGTCGGCATGACCGAGGCCGGCATCGTGCTGGGGCTGTTCTCGCTATTCGGTTTGTTCGGCGGCGTGATCGGCGGCGCGTTAACCGATCGATTGGGGCGGCGCAAACTGATCCTGTTCGGGCTGGTCTTCAGCGCCTTAAGCACGCTCACGTTGGGCGCGGTCAATGAGTTTGCGCTGCTCTATCCACTGGCGGTGATCATCGGCCTGTTGTCCGACATCGCCGGACCGGCGCACGGCGCGATGATCGCCGACATCCTGCCGGAAGAGCAGCGTCAGGAAGGCTTCGGGATTCTGCGCGTGGTCGGCAACATGGCGTGGATCATCGGCCCGACGATCGGCGGCTTCGTAGCCAGCAAATCGTTCTTCGCGTTGTTTGTCACCGATGCCGTGATGAGTTGTATCGTCGCTGTGTTGTTCTATCGATTGATGCCGGAAACCAAGCCGGAACGATCGGCTGAACAACCCACCGAGAGTTGGTTCGCTACGTTCCGCAATTACTATCGGGTGCTGCGCGATTTTGCTTTCATGGCGTTTCTAGTCGCGGGTATGTTGATGGGCACCGTCTATCAGCAAATGTATAACTCGCTGTCGGTCTTTCTGAAAAAGCAGTACAACATTGATCCGCAAGGCTACGGCTTCTTGTTGACGACCAGCGCCATCACCGTGATTCTGTTTCAGTTTACGGTGACGCGCCTGATCAAACGCCGCCCGCCGTTTCTGATGATGGCGCTGGGCACGCTGTTTTACATGGTGGGCTTTTTGATGTTTGGCTTCGTGTCGATGTATGTCTTGTTCGCTTTGGCGATCGTGATCATCACGGTTGGCGAGATGATCATCATGCCGACGACTCAGGCGCTGGCGGCCAACTTCGCACCAGCAGAGATGCGCGGTCGTTACATGGCCGTCTATGGGTTGACGTGGGCTTTGCCTGCCACGATTGGCCCCGGTGCGGCCGGGGTTATTTTGGATAACTACAATCCCAATTTATTGTGGTACATTGGGGGCGGTTTGTGCGCCATCTCGGCGCTGAGTTTTTATCTGCTGCATCGGCGATTGGGCGATCAGGAACGCTTTGCGCCTGCACCGTTGGAGACAGAGCCAGTGGCCGCGTAACAACTTCAACCGAGTTTGATTGATTCGTTCACACCTCATCCAACAGGAGTCGAACATGGAAAAGCGCTTTAACTGGGGCGTGTTAGGGCCGGGCCGGATTGCTCAGCAGTTCGCCGATGGATTGGCCGTCATTAACGATGCTGCGTTGTATGCGGTGGCCAGTCATCAACCGGAACGAGCGCAGGCCTTTGCCGATCAACATGGCGGCGCGAAGATCTATAGTTCCTACGAGGCCCTAGTCAGCGATCCGCACGTGGATGCGGTCTACATCGCCACCCCGCATCGCTTTCACTTCGACAACATGAAGTTGTGTTTGGAAGCGGGCAAGCCGGTCTTGTGTGAAAAACCGTTGACTGTCAACGCCGCGCAAGCGCGCCAATTGATCGATTTGGCCCGCGCGAAAAAGGTGTTCTTGATGGAGGCGTTGTGGTCACGCTGCCTGCCGATTTATCAGCAGGTTCGACAATGGCTGGACGCAGGCTCAATCGGCGAGTTGAAATTGCTCACTTCGACGTTTGGCTGGAATGTACCCAAAGACCCAACCGATCGTTGGTACAATCCCGAATTAGCGGGCGGTACCTTGCTGGATATGGGCGTGTATCCTATCGCCGTGTCGCAGTGGGTGATGCAGCAAAATCCGAGCGCCTTTCACGCTCAAGCGCAGTTATCCAGCACCGGCGTCGACATGCTGACCGCCGGGCTGTTGCAATATCCAAACGGCGTGATCTCGCAATTCCACAGCAGTTTTGTCACCGATGGCGTCAACGAATTTTTCATCTATGGCTCGACCGGACACATCCGTTTACATGCCGCCTACTGGGCATCGACGCAGGCCACGCTGGTTGTCAACGGTAAGGCGACAACGGCGAGCCGACCGTTTCGCGGCGGCGGCTTCGAGTACGAAACCGAAGAGGCGATGCGGTGCATCCGAGCGGGTTTGCTGGAAAGCCCGGCGATGTCGCACGCGGACACGTTAGCCAATCTGGAATTGATGGACAGTATCCGCGCTGCGATTGGTGTCAAATACCCCTTCGAATCTGCTTAGGCCCGATCGATGCTCTGGCTTCGACGTGTCGCTAAACTCGAACCGGAGTTACTGACAGGGCTTGCTCAACTGTTGATCGACAGCGTGGCTGGCGGCGCATCGGTCGGCTTTCTGCCCCCGCTGTCGATGTCGACGGCTACGCGTTATTGGGAAAGTATCTTCGCCTCACTCGGCCCGGGGTTGATCTTATGGATCGCCGAACAGGACGATCGGATCGTCGGGACGGTGCAACTCGCGCCAGTTCTGAAAGAGAACGGCCGCCATCGCGCCGAAGTGCAGAAGCTGCTCGTACACATCGCCTATCGCGGGCAGGGGATCGCCTCGCAGTTGATGCGCGAACTCGAAACGGTTGCGCGTCGTGATGGCCGTACGTTGCTCGTCCTCGACACATTGACGGATTCTGCCGCAGAGAAAGTGTATCAACACCTGGGTTGGACGCGGCAGGGCGAGATTCCCAACTACGCCCGCATCGAGGACGGCACGCTGCACGCCACCACCATCTACTACAAGATTCTGCCGCCTGAGGTTTGATCATGACGGATACGACATCGACACCATCGACCGCGCCGCGCTATGAGTGGGTATGGCTGGGCGTTGTTATCTTTTACCTCTTCCAGTTGCTCACCGATTTTGTTGCCGCGGTGTATGCCTTTGGTTTATTGGGCACCGACATTCCGCCGGAGATCGTGACGGTGCTCGTGTTATTTGCGCCGATCGTTTGGCTCATTGTGCGGCGAGCACCGGGCCGGCGCGGGCAAATGATCCTGATTGGCGTAATCGTTTTAACTAGTATTGCTGAGATATTTCTGGATACGCGTGGCCGCCTGTTGGTCTCTGGATTGGGAGTAGGCGCAGGTCTCATTTGGTTGTCGCTGTGGTTCTTTGTTCGAAGTCGTACTGCCGAAATTAGCGATTCAAGAGATTTTGGCTTGGGCGTGAGTTTTGCCCTCGCTTGGTCCATATTGCAAGCGGCAAGATCTAGCAGTTTAGGGGTTGGATCAAATGCCTTTATCGTAATTATAGCAGCCCCGTTCCTGTGGACATGGGTACGCCAACCCGATCGAGACCTGCCTCCGAACGCTTCAATTCAGCCTCGCTTCCTCTCCGTCACCGGCTTAGTCATTGGCTTGATGGCCGCGCTGGTCATGTTGTATTTTGCTTTTACCAGTCCCAACGTCATCGCCCGCTGGACGGGAGCCGATTACGTTTTGATCATCAGTCTGATCGTGCTGGCGTTAAGCGTGTTTGCGCTTGGTTACCGTTACGTGATACGTTTGCCTCGCAACGTAATTTTGATCTGGAACGTCGCTTTTGTGATCGCCCTTACGGCGACGTTGCTGGCCTATTACATCGATTTTCCCACGACGCCGAGCGGTTATCCACTGGCCGAGCCCATCGCGCCAGCGTGGGCGACAGTAACGCTGGTGCTAACCTGCCTGCTTTTCCCGGTGATTTTGGTCGATGTGAGCGTCTACAGTCGCGAACTGATCGCACGGCGGCCATCGCTGCGAGCGCTGGGCGGCAGTTTTACATTGGCTGGTCTGTTCCTGCTGTTGATGATCTTCGCGCAGGTCTTCACCACGGTGTATGACTACATTCCCGTCGTCGGGCCGCTGTTTCGCGATCGGTTCTGGTTGGTCTTTGCAGTATTGGGTATCGTGATAGTGTTGCCTGTGTTTCTAGTTCATTCGACCACGCCAGCGAGTGATCAACGGCCTTCCAAATACTGGCAATTCATGATTGTACTGATCGCAGCTTCTGCAATGTTCAACACTGTCTGGTCTTGGTCGAAACCGGCCAGTGTGCCCGAACAGCCGACGAAGTTGCGAGTGCTGACTTACAACATCCAGCAAGGCTACAGCGCCGACGGGCAGCTGAATTGTATGGGGCAGTTGGCGCTAATGCGTGATGCTTCGGCCGATGTAATTGGCTTGCAAGAATCAGACACGAATCGCATCGCGGGCGGCAACGTCGATCTGGTGCGTTACTTCGCTACGCGCCTGGGCTTTAACTCCTATTACGGGCCGAAGGTGGGCGCGGGCACGTTCGGGATTGCATTGTTGTCGCGGTATCCTATCGAGAATCCGCGCACCGTCTATTTCTATAGCCAGGGCGAACAGACCGCCGCCATCCTTGCCAATACCACGGCGGGCAACAAACGTTTTCAAGTGATCGTCACACATTTGGGCAACGACGGGCCGATCGTGCAACAGCAAGAACTATTGCAGGTGATCGATCCCAATCTGCCCGTGATCGCGATGGGCGATTTCAACTTCCGATCGGACACCGAGCAGTATCAGCTGACGCGCACGAAGCTAGACGATGCGTGGGTGTTGCGGTGGCCCAACGGCGTGGACGATCAGGACCGGGACATCCACGATCGGATTGATCACATTTTCGTGTCGCTGGGCACGACGATCAACGCCGCGGATTATCTCGATGCGCCGGATTCCGATCATCCGGCGTTGTGGGCCGAGATTGGCTGGTAGGTACGCAGCTGATGTTAGTACTCCGTTGCTAGGCTCAAGACAGTCATCCTCAAAGATTGACCGATGGATTTGGCAATCCATCGGGAGCGTTTCCTGTTGAAACGGGAGTCTCTCTTTTTTAAGAAAACTTACCTAGTAGTCGGTAGGTAAGTTGGAGTATAATGGCCGCATGAGCGAAAAACCAAAACCTAGGCGTACGCAGGCCGAGCGAACCCGACAGCGCAAAGAGCAGGTCATCCGCGAAGCGATCCGCTTCTTTGGACAGGACGGCTACCACGGCGCGAAGTTGGCCGACATCGCGAAAGCCGCTGGTGTAACCGAGCCGGGCCTGCTGCACCATTTCCCCAGCAAGGCGCATCTGCTGATGGATGTGCTCGCTGAGCGCGACCGCATCGATCGGATTCGGTTTGATCCCGCGCTGCACACTGAGATCAAGTCGTCCCTCGAATCTCTGCAGGAATTGGCGAAGTATAACGAGACCGTGCCCGGCCTAGTACAGCTGTTTACGGTGCTGGTCGCTGAGAGTATCGATGAGAAACATCCCGCGCATGAATTTTTCAAGCAGCGTTATCAGAACTTGCGAGAGCACAACATCGCGGTTCTGAGAGAGGCGCAGGCGCGCGGCGAAATTCGTACCGATATCCCCGCCGAAGATCTGGCGATTCTGCTGTTTGCCATGATGGATGGCTTGCAAGTGCAATGGCTGTACGATCCAGCACACATCCAGATGGCGCGTCTATTTGAACAGTTTCTCAAGCTATTACGCGAACACTAAAGATCAATAATCTGATCTTCAAAACAACTACCACGGAGGTATCATGAGCGCGATGAATAAGGCTGGGGCGGCTGCAGCCGTTCCGTCAGAGACCGAGGTGACTGAGCGCGTCGAGGCGCTTCTCAAGCGAATGAGCCTCGCTGAAAAGATCGGGCAGCTCAACCAGGTTGGCGGAGCGGAATTCGCCCCCGGACCAAAAGCCGAGGATCAAATTCGCCGGGGCGGAGCAGGCTCGGTGCTCTGGCTCAACAACACGCAGAAGTTCAACGCACTGCAAAAGATCGCCGTGGAAGAAAGCCCATCGGGCATTCCGCTGTTGTTTGCCCTGGATGTCATCCACGGATACCGAACAATCTTCCCCGTTCCATTGGCCATGGCCTCTTCGTGGGATCCGACTGTGCCGGAGAAGTCTCAAACCGTAGCCGCCAAAGA
>JAXLWI010000008.1:0-94976 GCA_046328575.1 Anaerolineae bacterium | reverse complement strand
ACGTCCGATCGATCGCTGACGCGCACGACGACGCCGGACACCAACCGATCGAAATCGCTTTGTTTGCCGAACGGCGCGAGGACGAAACTGCCCGGCTCGACCGGCGGCCAATCGTCGGGCACGGCGTACGTGTAAGCGGCCGGGACGCGCCTGGTGATGGCGACGCGATGGGGGAAGACGGCCACTTCGACAAAGCGAGTCATAGGTCTGAAGATTAGGTCGGGTTGACGTGCCGCAGCAACAGCCGCGCGATGCGTTTGCCGTCCATCGTTTCAACGCGCAGCCGCAGCCCTTCTTGTTCGCTGGCGTGCAGATCGATCTCGTCGCCCACCTTGGGAATGCGATCGAGTTGGCCCATTACGTAACCGGCGATCGTTTCGTAATTGGGATCGTCGAGGTTCAGGTTGAAGGTGTCGTTGAATTCTTCCAGCAGCATCAAGCCGTTCAGCCGCACCGTGCCATCGGGCAGCCGCTGTACGCTCGGCTCGTCCGGTTCAAAATCGTCGCTGACTTCACCCACGATTTCTTCGAGCAAATCCTGCAAAGTGACGAGGCCCGCCGTGCCGCCATATTCGTCCAGCAAAATCGCGAGGTGCTGCTTGCGCTGTCGAAAGCGCGCCAGCAGTGTGTCGATGCGAACCGTGTCCGGTACGAACAGCGGCTCGCGCATCAGGTCGCGCAAGGCCGGGCGCGCATTGGCGGGAATGCGCATGACACGCACGAGGTCTTTGACGTGCAGCACGCCCACGATGTGATCGAGGTCGTTTTCGTGCACGGGGATTTTGGTGATGTGATGCTGCAGCACCAGATCGATCACGTCCGACCACGCCTGATCGACCTCGGTGGTAATCATTTCGGTGCGCGGCACCATCACCTGCCGGGCCAGCATGTCGCCGAAGTCGAACACGGCGTGCAGCATTTCGCCCTCGGTCGATTCGATCACGCCGCCCTGCTGGCTGGCATCCACCAGCATTTTCAGTTCTTCCACCGAGTGCAGTTGTGTGTGCTCGCTGGCGCGTTGAAAACCCAGCAATCTCAGCAGTAGGTTGCCGGTGCCGTTGAGCAGCCAGATGAACGGCCGAAAGATCTGTTCGGCCAAGAGGGTGGGACGCGCCACGGCCAGCGCGGCGCGTTCGGGATTTTGCAGCGCGATCGATTTGGGCATCAATTCGCCCATCACCACATGCATACTGGTGATCAAGAAGAAAGCCAGCGCGCCGCCGGCCGCCACGTGCGCGGCCACTCCGCCGATCTCGCCGGGCAGCCACATAAATACCGGTTCCAGCAAGTGCGACAGCGCCGGTTCGCCGATCCAGCCGAGGCCCAGGCTCGCCAGCGTAATACCCAACTGTGTTGCGGCGATGAAACGATCGGGGTCACGAATGGCGTGCTGCACGGCTTTGGCATCGCGATTGCCATGCGCCACCAATTCTTCAACGCGCGTTTTGCGCACACTAACCAAACTGAACTCGGCGGCGACGAAGAAGCCGTTGATCAGCACGAGCACGAAAACGATGAGGATGCCGAGCCAGTCGTTCAACATGCCGGGGCGATTAGGCTTGATGGAGCGACAGTGCCGCGATGAACGCGACGATCAATAGGAGCGCGAACAAACCCACGCCGATCCATTCGGCTTGTAATGAATTCCGATCGATCACGCGGCGCGACCCGTCGATCTGCTGTTCGATCTGATACCACGGGCAGAGCAGCCAACCCAGCGTCAACCCGGCGATGAACCCACCCACGTGTCCCCAATTATCGATCTCCGGGTTGCTGAGGCCATACACCACGTTGATCAGGCCGATGATCAGCAGGTTGTTCAATCGCGCCCGGCCCAGCTGGCCGAACAGTTTGCGATTGCGCGCAAAGAAGGCGATCAGCGTACCGATCAAGCCGAAGATGCCCGTCGACGCACCCGCTGACAGGCCGAACGTCAGCGCGAAACTAGCCACCGCGCCGGACACACAGGCCACCAGAAAAATCACGCTAAAACGCAATGAGCCATACAGCGACTCGACTTCCTGGCCCAGGACATACAACGCATAGCCGTTGAAAAAGATGCGGAGTAGCCCAATGTGCAGGAAGTTCGCCGTGAACAATCGCCAGTATTCACCCGCTATCACTCGTGGCGCGTAGTTTGCGCCAAGGGCAATC
This sequence comes from Anaerolineae bacterium, assembly GCA_046328575.1. GTDB lineage: Bacteria > Chloroflexota > Anaerolineae > Fen-1058 > Fen-1058 > JAGOBP01. Next base: position 92,822 of record JAXLWI010000008.1, on the reverse strand, counting down.
AAGGCTTGTGGATCACCAGTGCCGGCAAAATTGCTGGCGCCGGTCACAATCTCAACCACAAACATTACGCTGATCGCCGCTAGAAAGGCATACGTCCAACGCGGCTTCGACAGCGGTAAACGCAGCGCCACAGGTGGCGGGGCAGGTGGCGGCGTCGAGTTCACAGCGCCACCATCCGTTGCTGCACGCGGCAATGCTCGGCGCGAATGATACCGACAACATCCTGCACAGCCGCCTCCAACTGATCGGCATGGTTGACGAATGCGACGTAATCGAATTCGGGGATGCGCCATTTCTTCGCGCGCGGTGGCGATGCGTAAACGCAAACTCGGGCGTTTCCGTGCGGCGCTGCGACAGGCGCTGCACCAGTTCGACTTCGCTGCCGGTCGTTAGAAAAATGAACACCGCCTGCGGCAGCAGTCGCTTGATGGCCGCGCCCTGCACGTCCACGCGCAGGATCACGTCGAGACCGGAGGCCAGCGCTTCACGCACGGGCTGCTTCTGGGGATGCCCTTGTAATCGCCGTACACCGCCACCGCGTGCTCCAGCAATTCGCCTTGTTCCACCATCGTGACGAATTCTTCGGTGCTGACAAAGTGATAGTCCACGCCGTCTACTTCATCGGGCCGACGAGCGCGCGTATTCATCGTCGGCACAAAGCGGAACGGCAGGCCGGAGCCTGCTTCAGGCCGCGCAGCACGCTGTCTTTGCCCACGCCCGATGGACCCGAGATCACCACCAAGAGCGACGAATGTGTCAGCATGAAGGGATCGGACTCAGTCAAGATGATTACCTCGTGTATAATTAAACCGTGCTGGGTGGTGCGTGTTTTGGATTGCGCTCGGCCACGCACACGTTGTATATGCTTTACATCTTAATAGGATTCAACTATGCCCATCTACGAGTATCGCTGTGCTTGATTGCAAAAAGAAAGTCTCGGTCTTCTTCCGCAGCTTTTCCAGGGTCGATCTGCCGCCGCCCGCTGTCCCATCTGCAACGGCCAACACCTTACACGCTTGATCTCCAAAGTGCGTGTCATTCGCGGTGGAACGTCGTCGGCGTCCGGCGACAACTTTGACGATTCGATGTTCGATGATGTGAATGAAAACGACCCGCGCTCGCTGGGACGCATGATGCGCCGTGATGGCCGATGAATCCGGCGAAGACCTTGGTCCTGAATTCGGCGAAGTGGTCGGCCGCCTCGAAAAAGGCGAAGACCTCGAATCGATTGAGAAGTCCATGCCCGAATTGGGCGAAATGAGGGCGGCGCAGATAGCGCCATGCCGGATGATCTTTAGGCCTGTGGTCATTAGTCGTGTAGTCTGGTAGTCAGCAAATGCCTACCCGACTATTCGACTTTGGACTACTCTCCAAATCTCCTGCTGTACTTCAGCCACGCTGCGCGCTGCATCGATCTTGACCCAGCGCTGCGGCTCGTCTGCCATCAACTTCAGATAGCCGTCCCGCACTCGCCGATAGAACTCCACGGCCTGATCGTCCATGCGGTTCCACTCGCCACCGCCAACCCGCCGTCGTTCCAGGCCCGCTTCCACGTCGATGTCCAGATACAACGTCAGATCGGGTTTGAGATGCTGCGTCGCAAAGGCCACAATGTGCCGCACGTCGTCCAAATCCAGTCCGCGCCCGTAGCCCTGATAAGCCACGGTACTGTCCGCAAACCGATCGCATAGCGCAGCACGATGCCGCCGCGCGCTAACTGCGGTTTGATCTGCTGTTCCACGATCTGCGCGCGCCGCATTGTAGAGCAAAATCTCCGCGCGCGGATGCATCTCGCGATTGCGCAGGTCGTGCAGCACCTCGCGGATTTGATCGCCGATCAGGTGCCGCCCGGTTCGCGCAGTGTCGAAGACCGCGCAGCCGCTCGCCATCAACGCCTCAGCCAGCAGTTTGATTTGCGTCAGATTTGCCGCTGCCTTCCGGGCCTTCAAACGTAACAAATAGACTCATGATGATGGGTACGCCGCTGGCGTTATTCGCGATAGATGCGCACGCGGCGATAGGGTTCGCGCCCGTACGAGTGCGAGATCAACTGCGCTTCGCGGATCATCTCATGCTGCATACGCCGAATGTGCGATGGCTGCGGATTCAGATCAACCGATCGGACGCCGGTGTTCAACCGCTGGATGGCATCCTGCACGTCACTCAGCGCCAGCGAATACGGATCGGTGTCTGCGTCGTCAGACCAAACAGATCGCTGAGGAACTTGTCGATCTGCATAGCCAGGCTGGCGCGCAGCACATGTACCGTCGCCGCTCTTTCAGGCCCAGGTTGATCATCTTGGGGCGCTTGCGATAGTAGTTCTTCACCGTCACCACGATCTCGGCCTCGTCCAGATCGGCCACCACCGTCAACGGTACGCGCAAAGCCGCTGCGCGGCTTCTTCGAGTTTGTTGCGGCCTAAACCATAAGCGAACGCTTTAATCGGCCGCAGCGAACCGCGCGGTGTGGTCGGCGGGATCATCGCCAGGTTCGCTGACCGTGGATTCCTCGTCGGCCTCATGTGGCTGGTGGCCGTTGGTGTCGATCTCATGCGCGCGTTCCAGTGGCAATTCGCGGCCGCGACCGCCCCTGCGCCGCGCCGCAGGCTCAGGCGGATGCTGCATCACGCGCCGAATTTGCCGTGTTCATCGCGCTCGCGCAGTTCGGTTTCAACCGCGCGCCCGCGCAATAGATTGTCAACCGAGATCGCCACGTCGTGATGAACGATCAACCGTTGGCGTTCCTGAATCTCGATCAGCACGTCGAACGTTGGCGGAGCGCGGCGCTCCAGCACGGTCTTTTGCGTGTGCCGCGCTTGGCGTGCTCTTTCGTCCGACAATGTCACGCTGATCCCGCCGACCAGATCGATAACGTGGGATTGAGCAGCAGATTATCGAGCGTGTTGCCGTGCGCGGTGCCGGGATCGCTTCGCACGCCGTTCGGCGATGGTGCGCGGCTTCGGCTTCAATTCGCGCCCGATCTCGTCGATGACGATCACTTCGGGGTTGTGGTTCTCCACGGCCTCGATCATCACTTCGTGCTGAAGGTTTGGCTGACGCACCTGCATGCGGCGCGCACGTCCTACCGCTGGATGCGGAATATCGCCGTCGCCACCGATCTCGTTGGGTATCGAGCACGATCACGACGCGCTTTTTACGAGGCCGATCGGGCGCATTGCCGTCCGCCGGGAATGCGGGCCCTTCGCGCAGCATCGTCGTCTTGCCCACACCGGGGCGGCCCAACATCCGAGAATGCTTTGCCCGACGCCACGATATCTTCAATGATGTCGATAGTGCCATACACGGCACGGCCCACGCGGCATGTCAATCCCACCACATGCCGCGCCGGTTGCGAATGGCGCTGATGCGGAACGCAGCGTGCGTTCCATGCCGGCGCGATTATCTGCGTCAAACTCGCCGATACGGCCCACTACCAGATCGAGATCGGCCTGGGTCTCTTCCCGATCGTTCAGCGTCACTTCACGGTTTGTGTAGCGCGCCTCAGGCTTGCGGCCCAGTCGAGCTGATTCCAGCAGATTCTCGTTCTGATTGGCCTGTCGCACCGCATCGACCACATCGGGCAGCAGCACGCTGAATAAGATATCCAGTAATCGGTAATATATTGTTGAGGCATAGATCTTTCAGTTTAGCCGCGCGGCGCGCGACAGCATAATTGCCAGCGCATTTCCAGCGCGGGCACCATCGAAGGTTCAGATTCAGAGATCCAGTTTGACCAGATGTTTAACCATCACCGCCGTCAGGCCGTAAGACTCAAAGCCCAATGATTCCAACGGCCGGTGCAGCCGCACTCCTGATAACGCCGCACGCTGCAAGCCGATGGAAACATTCCAGTTAAATTAGCGCTGAACAGGCTCAAGCCGTACTCGATCACCTGCACCGCCTTCGGCTCGCGCGGGTGCAGAAAAACATTGAACCACCGCCGACCGGGCCGCGTCGAATCTGCAAATGAGCCACAATTTCCTGCTGATCTTCCAGCACATGGCTTGCTGACGCGAGCGATAGACCCGCGGTTGGCCTTCTGCCAGCTGTGCCAGACGCGGCGCGGTGTTCATATACAGCTGCTGCACGCCCCATTGATCGCGGGCTTCGGCCGGGCATAGAATCGGCTCGGACTGAATCGTTAAGCGGGTGCGCACCAGGCGCATAATGTCTTGTCGCAGATAGATGGCATAGCCCGCCCGCTGCAACACTTCGATCGCTTGGCTGTCTTCCGGCGCCTCCCGCGATGAGATGCTGAATGCCCATCGGCCCGATTGGACCGCGGCGTGATCGAGCAATGCCCCCACGCTTCGGCGGTGTGATGTTTGGCGCGGTCTGACGCGTGGGCGACGACGCCATGCCGCCGTCATGATGCCTGAATCCAGACACACAGCCGCTCGGCGTCGGTGCCATTTCGCAACACATATGTGCGCACGCCGCCGACTATTGAGTGAGAAGAATCCGGCCAGCGCGGTTTGCAGGGGACGCGGCTGCCGCGTCAACGCCAGCAGCTCGGCGAACAACGGCATACCCTGATGCTCGATTTGAGACACCAGCAGCAGATCGCGAAGATCAAACGGCTTGATCGCGCAGATGCGTGATAAATGGCCGTGAGCAGCGCGACCGCGTCAGCTCTGATGCCAGGCGATGCTCAAAAGTACCGATGAAACCGATCGTCGTTCGATAATTCAGGATGAAACGACGTGACCAATAAGTTATCTTGCTGCGCAGCCGCATTCACTTCGGTGTATCCTTCTCGGCCTTCGCGAGCACTTTAACGCCATCACCTACCGCTTCAATCAACGGCGCACGGATGAAGATCGCATGGAAGAGCGTGCTGCCGTTGATGTCTTTCACGATCAGATCGGCTTCAAACGAATCGACCTGCCGTCAAACGCATTGCAGCCACTGCACATCCATTAGGCCCAACAGCGGCTGATCGCGGCCAACATCCTTCGCCATGAAGATCAGGCCTGCACAGGTGCCCACACCGCTGCCATCTGCATCCGCCATTGCCGCAGCGGCTCCATCAATTGATAGTGGACCGCTAACTTCCCAAAATCGTTGTCGATTCCGCCGCCCTGGAATAATAACGCCGTCACAGCCTTCCAAGTCCTTCGGCAACCGCACTTCCAGCCGCATCAACTCCCAAGTGCTTCAGCTTCTGCGTGTTCGATAAACGCGCCTTGCAGCGCCAAGACCCCGATTTTCATGATGATTCGCTTCCAATCGCATTTCGTTCCGTCGGCACAAAGCCGAGTTGTTCGTACAGACCGACCCTGATCGCTGGCGTGGAGCGTCAAACGTGGCAATCCGCGCGCGCGGACTTCACGAAAGCCATCATCAGCGCTTTGAGAACGCGCCGCGCTAACCCGATCGGCGATAATCCAGTTCCGTGTAGACGCTGCGGGCATACGCCAACACCAGTGCTTACCGTCGGGCCGCGGAGCCGTCCGGTGTACAAAGTTGCGCCGCTGGCCGCCGCTCGATCGCCATCCGTGACAATCAGGCTTGCAGCCGGCCATCGAGCAATCGTTTCACGCACCAAAGGTTGCGTAAGCGGCATCCCATCGCATCAGCTTGCGCTGGATTGGACCAACACGCGGCGCGAGCGCATCCATATCAACGAACATCCGCGCCGATGCCAGACAGCGTCGGGATGTCGTCAAATACCCAAGCCGCAATTCCAAGATGAAAGACCTCTTGGCACAACGTGTCGCGTGATGCGCGTATCCATTCGGCGCGTCCGCACAGCACGGACCACGTATCTTACCAGCCGCGCAGCTCATGCGCTCTGCTTCTGGCGGTGATTGAACGGTGCGGCCTACCATCGGCTCCTTCTTTACGTTTGCTGACTTCAGCGATGATGCAGCATCGCGGAAGTGCGTGTGCTTCGACGATGGCCTGTTATGCGCGATGCGCCGGATTGCCACGCTCGCGAAGATACCCGAACCGACGAACACCGTCAACACCCTGGCTTCCGCATCATCAACGCGGCATCGAAAACAGTGGCGTGCCGCCCGCAGCGGGAAGTTGACCACCGGCGAGCGAAGCCGGAGTTCGCGCGTTTCGGCTGGCTCCATACGGCGCGCCGATTTCCGTATAGCGTACGTCATCAACGCCCCTCTTCCACAGGCATGTTCTGCAAGCGGCGAAATTTCGCCCCTTCGCCACAGTGCCACGCTGTACACACCCACCACGGCTTCCACGACATCACCGTGCCGCTTCGCCCGCCAGTGCAGGATCGTAACCGCGCCGCTTCGTGCAGCCAAAAGCTCGCGCCCAGATTGCGGCAACCGCGAAGACGAACGGCACTTTGAAATCGTGCTTGTTGACGTGATAGGCTTCGTCGGCGGGTGTCAGCGCTTCGCTCGCAATCACGATGAAGTCAATGCGCACCGATTGGCTCCACGCTTCCTGTATTCCACAAAGTGACCGATGCGGCATTTAGCCATCACCGGAATGGTCACGGCGTCCATGATCTTCAGATCATTTCCGGATCGCTCATACGGAGGCTGCACACACCGCCCTGCGCGCGAATGTCGGCCGGAACACGTTCCAGCGCCATCACGGCACACGCCCCGGCTTCTTCGGCAATCTTGGCCTGTTCCGGCGTTACCACGTCCATGATCGCACCGCCCTTCAACATCTGCGCCAGACCGCGCTTAACGACTGTGCCTACATCTCTTTCTGCATGGTTCCCTCCGCTCTGTGCGGTAAATATGTGGTGGCAAACGAAGTCTGCTACGGCAATTCTACCACGGTTTCGGGCGTTACCGCGCTGAAACACTTTCCGGACAGAGATTATGGCAGCGCTCTCTGCGATCCTGTAATAATCACCTCGCCGTTGGATTTTGACCCGCGTTAAGCCGTAACCGTCACCCCATTGAGTTGAATGTACGGCGCAAATGTATCACCGCACCAGCATTAACCATCGCGAGCAAAGCGCGTCCGTCTTTTGCAGCGACTTGGCCGCAGATCGCCATGACACTAGCGCCGCACGCACGCGTAACCAGCCACCTTGCCGTGTTGATTTGATGCGCGAGAGGATGACGGTGCGCGAGAAATCGCCGCTCAACCCGATCGACGCGTCGCTGTCGCCGATCAGATCGATCAACAGGCCGTCGTCCAGCTGCTTCAGCATGTCCATACGGAGCAGATCGAACCTGGCGACACGCACGTTGGTCGAGGCCGCCACCGGCTGGTCCGATCAAATCCCGATAGCCGTTGCCGGTGCTGATCGTCCCGGCCTGCGCCGCCGGGGACAAGGTTGTGATAAAGCCTTTGACCACGCCGCGCTCGATCAGCGCGGTACTTCACGGGCACGCCTTCGTGATCGACGACGGTGCTGTACGGCCGATCGGGCAAGGTGGCATCACATCGTACAAGTTGAACTGCGGATCGAACAGCGGCTTGCCGATCTTCGTCGCAAACCCCGGCGTTTGTTGCCCCGCGAACCACCTGAAGTGGCGTATACGCCAGTACAACATCGGCTGCATTAGCGAAGCGAACGCCGTCCTGGCGAAAAGATCACGCGCTGCGGTCCAGCACCGGCTCGATCGGCTTCTCAGCCCAGCGCAGTCGACGCGCCATTCGCCGCGCAAAATCCAGATGACTCTCATCCAACTGTGCTGTCGCGAAGCGTCAACGCCACCAACGTCGTCGCCGATGTGGCTTCACCAAATCTCACCTTCCCAACCAGGTGCTGCTGTGCTCGGCCTCGCCGCCGTTGCTGTTACGCAGTTGAATCGTTTCGCGGGTGCGGCGCAATTCCAGGCTCAGCAATGGCCGGTTGATTGCCTTGATGCGCATCGGCTACTATCCTGGTGTCGGTTTCTTCTAAGCCATACAGTGCCGAATCGTGACGTTCAGTGCTGTACCCGGTCGGGAAGGTCAAAGTGTCCGGCGCGGCGACGTGCGCGGTCTCGATAGCACGCGTAATCGGCCTGATCGTTCGTCAGACCGTCGGTGGTGCTGGCGTGGCCAAGCTTTGCCGCGTGCGATGGCCGCCGCCCGTCCGTGAAAGGTCTCTGCCGCTCGATCGCTTTGACGCGGCTAAACCGACAACCGACGCGGGTTACATCCAGATGACGTTCGATGAGTTCAGTTTGAATATCTGACTAACCTCTGCGAGCCTGACCAGTAACGAAGTGACAAATGACGAGTGACCTGCGTTTCAATGACTCGTTACGCTTTATGCTCCACCACTACAACATTCCGCATTCGCAAGTGCGGACCACCATCACAGACCGGCAGACCTTCCGCGCCCTTACCGCAATCGCCGCTGCTGTCATCCCACGCAAAGTCGCTGCCGATACCGTCAATCTTTTTCAGCGTTTCAAACCGGGTGCCCGTCAGCGTCATCGCGCGCGGCAGTTCCGCCAACTGCCCGCGCGGATCATGTACCCGTGCTTGGCGACAAACGTAAAGTCTTCCAACAATGTTTCGCCGCCCGCCCAATCGCACGCATGCGAGATCAACATCTTTACGATCCGAGTCGTGCAGCGAACCGCCATCCGACGGCGCAATGGCCGTGTTCGTCGCTTGCGCACTTGCGGCCCATAACGATACGAAGTCGCGCGCCCGTTGCCGGTTGGTCGTTCATTCATCAAACCGGCCGTCTCGCGCGAATGCAGTCGTCCGACTAACACGCCGTCACGCATCAGCCACGTCTTTTGCGTCGGCACGCCTTCGTCGTCGTAGCGCACGCTGCCGCGCAGCCGCGGCACCGAACCGTCGTCGAAGATGTTCAAGTTGCGCGGTCCGAACTGGCGGCCCAGCGTCATCATTTCTTGCGCTTGCGGATTCTCAGCGATGAAGTCGGCTTCAGACAAGTGCCCAAACGCTTCATGTGTAAACAACCCTGCCATGATCGGATCAAGCACGACGGTGTATCGTCGACTGCGCACGCGCTTCGCCGTTAGCTTGTTCCAGCGCTAACTGCGCGGCCGCGCAGGCCAGCTCAGACCGATCGAGCACGGCGTCATACCCGGCAATACAACGCCAGCGACTTGCTGCCGCGCTGCACGTTGTCACCATCGCGCGCAATTGCCGTGAGTTGCAGATCGATCAACGGCCGTTCTTGATAAATCGCGGTGCCGTCGGTGTTGGCGTACCACACGGCACTGAACGTATCGAGATAGGTGGCATAAGTTGACTCGATGCTCGGATCGAAGCGCAACATCTGATCGTTGTAGTTAGCGAGTAATGCTTGCTTCTCAGCCAACGGGATCGATCGAAAATCGATCGAGAGGTTGGCGCACACCCGATCGGTGATCGGTGCGATCGGGGCTAGCGTGATGGGATCAGCATCGCTGGCTTTCGCGAGTCGGATCGCATCAACCACATGCTCGCGCAGGTCCGTATCGCCCGTGAACGTCACCGCACCCCAACCACCTTGCGGTGCTAGCGCGCGCGCGAATCCCCCGTAATCGATCGATGTATCGATCGTTTCGAGTTGATCGCCACGAAAGACCAGCGACGTCAATTCGCGCCGTTCCAGGCGGATCTCGGCGTATGGTGTATCGAGTTGTCGCAAAGCGTGAATAAGCCGATCTAACACTTCGGCCTCCGACGATAAAGACAACACACCCTTGGCAGTGTGTGCCAACGGCGAGAATTTTTTGTTTGACGTTTAGTCACAGAGTGTTGCGAAAGCGCCGATTTTCTCGGCAAAACCAGGGGAAAACTAACGTTGCTGCGACCTGCGCGCTAATTCTATCATGCAGCATGGACAGGCCGTCAAGAGGCAATTTTAGGCGCTAGATATGGCGCTTGTGCGCCCCCGGTCACCCACAAATGGGGCTTCAGACCGCAAAATGTTCACATAGTAAACGGTGAAATTTGAGTGAAAAATAGCCGTCTCGCAGGGCTGATCCGGCTATTTCACCAGCAAACACGCGGCTTTGTGATCCGAAGTGGCGTTGATAAACGGCGGATCGATCGTTTGGCACCGCTCGATCGCCACTGGACAACGCGGATGGAAGCGGCAACCCGTAGGCAAGTTGATGGGATTGGGTGTTTCACCTTGCAAGATGACGCGCTCGCGGCGGAGGCGCGGATTGGGAACCGGTACCACTGAAAGCAATGCTTTGGTATATGGATGCTGTGGATTCGATAACACTTCGCGAGTTGCGCCGATCTCGACAATGCGGCCCAAATACATCACGGCTAATCGATCGGCGAAGTAAGCGACGGTGCCTAAATCGTGCGTGATGAACAAGATGCTGATGCCGCGCGAATCGCGCAACCCGCGCAGCAAGTTGAGAATGTCGGCGCGAATCGACACATCTAACATCGAGACGGGTTCATCGGCAACGAGCAGTTCCGGTTCAAGCACCAATGCCCCAGCGATCACCACGCGTTGGCGTTGTCCGCCCGATAGTTCATGCGGAAAGCGCCAGAAGTAATCTTCGGCGGGACGCAGGCCTGCATCTTCCAGCGCTGCTTTTACGCGCGCCACCCGCGCTGGTCGCGGTCGCGCTAAGCCGTGAACTTCCAATGGCTCGGCCACAATGTCGAAGATGGTCGAACGCGGATTCAATGATTCATAAGGATCTTGAAAGATCATCTGCGCCTTCTGCCGCAGATGTTTCAACGATACGGTGGGGGAACTCATCTGTTCGCGCGTGACCACTTCCGGCTGTTGCGAGGCTTCCAGTTGCGCCAGGCCCGCGCGACGGCGGCGCTCGCGTACTTCCAATATTTGTCCGTCAAACGCGATCGAGCCGGCCGTTTGTTCTTCAAGTCCCAACAACGTCTTGGCAATTGTCGTCTTGCCGCAACCCGATTCGCCGACAAGTGCCAGCACTTCGCCTTTAGCCACGCTGAACGTCACACCATCGATCGCCTTTACGAACCCTTGCGGTCGGCGACGCACCGCCTCGAAGATCGTTTGGCGCACCGGAAAATATTTCTTTAGATCATGCACTTCCAACATCGGCGTCGCCATCAGTCGGTGACCTCCGGCCCAGCGAGCAGGTGACAGGCCGCGACATGTGGTAGAGATGAAGGCTGAGGGTTGAGGACTGAAACTTCAACCAGCTTCGGCGAAATAGTTGCGCACTGTTCAACTTTGAGGTGACAGCGCGGCTCGAAGCGGCAACCGGGCGGCAGATCATTCAACCGTGGCGGATAACCCGGAATTGAGCGAAGCTGTCGGCGGGTTGATTCAAATCGGGAAAGGCCTGCAACAACCGTTGTGTGTAGGGATGTTGCAGGGCGTTGTATGCTCCATCGATCGAGCCGTATTCACCGCTTTGCCGCCATACATCACCACCACCGAATCGCAGATTTCGGCCACGATATGCCAGATCATGCGTGACTAAGATCACGGCCAGACCCAGTTCTTTTTCAGATGTTCTTCAACGAACATTCAAATTTGCGCCTGAATCATCACGTCGAGTGCGGTAGTCGGCTCATCGGCGAACAACAACTTAGGCTTGCAGGCCAGCGCCATCGCGATCATGGCGCGCTGCGCGCATCCGCCCGAATACTGGTGAGGATATTGCTCCTTGCGCGACTTGGCGATGCCGACAGATCGAGCAGTTCCTCCACGCGCCGATCGGCACAAAGCGATCCATCAAGCCGTGCAGCAAAATCCTTCCTGATTTGATCGCCCACCTTGCGCACCGGATTGAGCGCATTCATCGCGCTTTGAAACACCATCGCCATTTCCTTCCAGCGATGATGTCGCATCTGCCGCTCGCTGATGCCCAACAGATCGATGCCGTCGAACAGCACCTCGCCGCGCGTGATGCGGCCCGCCGCGAGCAGCAGCCGCATCAACGACAGCATCGTCGTCGTCTTGCCGCGGCCACATTAGCCAACCAAGCCCAGCGTCTGACCTGGCGACACGTCGACGACATCCTCGACGGCGTGCATGACGGTGCCATCGGTCGTGATGAAGTCCCGGTGCTTAAGTGTTTTACGCGCAGCAAGGTTCGATAGAATTCATGAGCCGTCAACCAGTTCATGAAGAAATCCGCATGATCTTCGCGAACGTTCGTCTCCTGCGTGGGCATGTCGCTTGTCCGGGCAATCCTTATGCTGATCGCCTTCCAGGTGATGCGATGTCAATCGCGGATTAAAAACATCTCTTCCAACACGTTGCCTAACAATACACAGCCCAGTGTTACCCATACGATGGCCAGGCCGGGCGGCAGATAGAACCACCACGCCCCGTTGGAAATAGCGCTGCGCAGAAAAGGCGAAGTTCAACATTGTGCCCCACGACGGCTGCGTAGGATCGCCCAGACCCAGAAAGGCCAGACCAGATTCGACCAGGATTGATGTCGAGATGATCCAGCACCGTACTGGCAGCGACGATCAGCGGCACTTGCGGCAGAATATGCTTGCGAATGATGTGCCCGCTGCCTGCACCGATGGCGCGGGCGCGCGCGATAAACTGCCGCTCTTTAATCGACAGGACTTGCGATCGGATGAGACGCGCCGTACTGCGTCCAGTACAATAACCCGATTACGGCGATCAACACCGCAATTGGCGGGATGCCCAGATTCAACTGCCGGATCACGGCGACCAGCACGATGATCAATGGCAGATCGGGGATGACCAAAAATACATCGGTGGTGCGCATCAACAACGTATCGAGAACTGCCGCCGTAATAACCGGCGACGATGCCTAATGTCGATCCAATAAACATCGCTAGAATACCGGCCACAAAGCCGATCAATAGCGAAATGCGCGCACCGTATACGAGCATTGTCCATACACATCCCGACCAGCGTCGTCCGTGCCCAACGGTCCGTGTACCGACGGCGGCGCGAAGGATGCAGGCCGCGCCCATTGGCATCGCGGATCGTATCGTACATTGGCCTTCAGGGTGTCAGGATCGGCGCAAACGTTGCCAAAGCCAGCGCCGTGATCAGCAGAAACGCGCCGATCTTGCCCATGCGGCTGCGCCAGAAAGATCTTCCAGAAGTTGGCAAAATTGCGTTTGAACAACAACCAACGATCACGCATTACGCGTCACTCACCGCCTTTCACGTTTCTCTTTGACGCGCGGATCGAGATACGTGTACAGCACATCGGCCAGCATGTTAGCGATGATAACACCTGACCGCCAACGGTAGAGACGCACCTTGCAATAGCGGAAAGTCCTGCTTTTCCAGCGCGTTCTGAAACTTACCAAGGCCATCATACGAAAAAGACTGTCTCGATGTAAATCGCCCCGGAGACCGTAAACCCAGATTCAACGCGATCAACGTCACGATCGGCAACATGGCATTCTTGAGCGCGTGTTTTCGCAGCACTTGCCAGTGACTGAAACCTTTGGCTTTGGCGGTGAGGATGTAATCTTCGCCTAGCACCTCCAAGATCGACGAGCGCATGATCAGCATGTATTCGCCGAGATAGACGATCGTGAAGGTTAAGTTGGCAAAATCAAGTGGCGCAGCGCATCAGGCAAATTTTCGACGAAGGGTTTGCTGACGTTGGCAAGGATCGACCGAACCGCCGGTCAGCAACCAGCCACGAACTGCCCAACGCCAGCAAGATGATGCCCAGCAAAACGTCGGCGTAGCCCACGCGACCAGCGAGAACGTCAACGCCCCGACATCGACCGCGGTCTTGCGCTTCCAACCGGCAAACAAGCCCAGCGCAATGCCCAACACGATCAGAGAATCTGACCACTCGAAATCAACAGCAACGTGTAGCCGAGTTTGCTCATCAGCACTTCGCCGACCGGGCGACGCAGCGACCACGAAATACCGAGGTTGCCCTGCGCCCGCAGCCCAACGGTATCGAAGAGGTGATCAGGGAAAATGGGCTTGTCGAGACCAAACTGCTGGCGCAGCGCTTCCTGCGCCTCTTTAGTGATACGAATGTTACGGCCGATCACCGCGCGGACTGGATCGCCCGGCAAGACGCGAAAGAGGAAAAATCGATCGTCACGACGATGCCCAGCGTGACAATGGCAAAGACAATTTGCGAAGGAGATAATCGCGTCGATTCATCAATAAAGGTCAGATAGCGAAGAAGGCGGAGTGTGGTGACCCACATTCCGCCTTCCATATTCACCAACATGACCGGCTCGATTTGCAACAGCGACGCCTGCGTCTCAATGCCTAACGGCGATTCGATGAACCCTTTGAATTTTATCGCTGCGATAGGCTTGCAGTGGCATCTTCATACCAGTTGACGATGTACGGTCGATCGTTAAACACCATTTCTGCATCTTCCAGACGATCTTCTGGCGTTTCGATCAAGCGGTACGCGCTGATCGTGATACAGTTGATCGTAATCAGAGTTGGAATAGCCGCTGTCGCTCCAGCCGCCATCCGGCTTGATCGGTGGTCATGACGCTGAGCATGAAATCGGGATCTGGGTCCGCGCCCCAGCCCAGATGACGAGATCGTAGTCGCCCGTGGGGGTGATCGCGGCCGTTAAGGCGGCATCGGGATCCGTAGCTTCGGGCGTGGTCTGGATGCCGATCTCTTTGAACCAACTGGTAAAAGCAAATCAGCTTACGCGCGGATACAAGGGATTATCCGACAGAGATTGCAGCCGAGATTTCAACTGCACATCTCCCTTAGCGCGCACCGCTTATGCCTTCTTGTAACCGGCCGCCTCCAGTGTCGTTGGCTTTTTGGAGATTAAACTCGACGTTCTTGAGATCGCCGTTGTGCCAGAAGCCGCCACCGAGCGTGGGCGGGATGATGGTCGTGCCGGGTGACCCCAACCCTTGCAGCACCACATCGACGAGGTCTTGCTTGTTGATGGCGTGCGCCATGGCCAGCCGCACCTGCGGATCAATCAGGCCGAATTTCGCTTGGGCGCAGGATCATGATCGGCCGGCGCTGAGTTGATGATCAATTCGCTGAGATAGCGGCCAGGTTGCTGCACGGCCTGGACGTTTTCAAAACCTTTTACGGTATTAAACGCGGTCTGTGGCACTTCATTCATCATGTCCACGTCGCCGACTTTCAGAGCCTGCACCAACGCATCCGCGTTGTCGAACGTCTGGGGCAGTACCTGATCGATCTTGGCGCGGCCGTCAAAATAGTCGGTGTTGGTGTCCAGAATCAAAATGCCCTGATCTTTATCGAACCTCTGGATCACCAAGCGGCCCCGTGCCAATGGCGGCATCGTTAGCAAGTTCTGCAAATCTTCGGGCGTCTTGAATTGTTCAAAGTCTTTGGGATAGATCGCATACAGGAACGACAGGCGGTATTCCATATTCCCGATCGGATTGTCCATCACGATCTTAACTGTCTTATCGTCAGGAGCCGTAACTTCTTTGAAGCCCGCGGCGTAATTGGCTGAAGACGCCCAACCGTCTGGATCTTTCATGACTGCATTAATCGCCCAGGCCACGTCGGCGCTACCAGCAGTGTGCCGTTATGCCACTTGATGTTATCCTTCAGCGTGAAAGTCCATTAAGCCATCTTCGGAAGTTTTCCATTCCTTGGCTAACGCACCGACATACTTACCCGATGGATCTTCGGTCACCAACGGGTTATAGATGAGATCAAAGACGACGTACGATTCAGTGAGAAACGCATAAGCGGGATTCAGCGTGTCCGGTTTGCCCAACCAGCGCCTTCAAAACGACCGGTTCGGTTTTAGCCGGTGCCGTCGGCACCCGGTGGTTCGGTCGGTTTTGGCGGCTGGCTCGGTAGGCTGGGCTGCCGCAGTAGTGGTGAGGCGGACGTGGAGCGGTGGAGATTGGTGGCGATCAGGTAGTTGCTCCGCTGCAGGCAACCAAACTCAAACTGAGCGCGGTCAATATGGTAAGACACTCAACAGCCACGGGGCATTACGGTGATGACGCATCATATTCGCTCCTCCTCGGTAATTCGGCTTTACTTCCAACCATAGCGGCCGGGATGGGGCACGAACACGGCGGTAACCGTCGACTCAGGCGCTGTTCATTATAGCATCCGCACTTGATTAGTCAACGAACCGACCGCCGACCCGCCAAAGAAAACGCCAACGCTTTGCCAACGGAAAGCAAACACACAAAAATCCAAAAAGCGCGTAAGATACAATGAACAAGAGCCAGCACTAAAGCTACGAGATGGGCAAGAATGTTCAAACCACTTACGACCGGTGATATTGCGCGAGCCTGCCGGGTTAGCCAGGCCACAGTCATCAATTGGATTCGAGATCGTGGCTTAAATGCTTATACCACACCGGGTGGGCACTTCCGAGTTCAAGCCAGATTGACTTGCAAACGTTTGCCGATCAGTATCGCATGCCCGTCGACTGGCGGCGATTGGCCTGAGCGTGGATAAGGACACTGTTACTGTGAAGAAGATCCTCATCGTCGAAGACAACGCCATGAATCGGGCGTTGCTGATGGCCATTCTCAAGCCCGAAGGCTATGGGCTGATGACCGCCGAGAACGGCCAACTTGGCGTAGACGCTGCCACCCGCGACTTGCCTGATTTGATCCTGATGGATGTGATGCTGCCGGTGATGAATATGGCTACGACGCCACCCGCAAGATCAAAGCCAATCCGGCAACCCGTCACATCCCGATTGGCGATCACGGCGGAATCGCGATTGCCCACTGAGCGCGATCGACACGTTCGGATTGCCGGTTGCGACGGCTATCACCAAACCGGTCGATACACGCGCGCTTTGCCCAATCAGGTTCGTCTGTTCATTCGCTGATTCATATTTTGAGTGCCAGAGTTTGGTGGCATGCCCATTGACGACCAACCCCGACAAGCAGACCAGGAAGCCACCTGTCGGCTTAGACGCCCAATTTCAAATTATATTCTTCAACTCAGCCGCCGAGGCCGTTTTCGGGTATCGCGCGGCTGAGGTGTTAGACCGTTCGAGATCCTTGTCCCCGATCAATGCACGGCACCTTACGCCCTCGCCTAGAAGTTCGTTGCCGCTTCACTACCGATCGGTCAGGATTTGGGCCGCTATGAAATCATCGGTCGGCACAAAGATCAACATGAAGTCCCGCTGGAAGCCATCGTGCGCTTTATCGAACTAGCCGACGGTCGGCGACAGTACCTTCTTCAAAGATCTATCGGCACAACGCCAGACCGAAGCCACCAACTACACAGGCTGTCGCGAGCCGTGGAACAAAGCCCCCTGGCGGTTGTCATCACCGATGTGTTGGGCAACATCGAGTACGTCAACTCAAGTTCACCGGGGAAACCACTGGCTACGAAGCTAGCCGAAGTGCTAGGACAGAACCCGCGCGCTAAAGTCTGGCGAAACCTCGCCCGAAGAATATCAACGGCTGTAGGGCCACGATTCTAGCCGGCAGCGAATGGCATGGCACCTTTCACCAATAAGAAAAATGGCGGTTATTGGGAATCGGCACTCATTTCGCCAGTCATAGATGCCGACGGTCATATCACGCATTTCATCGCACACAAAGGGCATCCTGCAGCGCGTCGAGCGGCCGAACTCGCCCTGCGTGAAGAACGCGACTTGGTGGCAGCAAATTCTAAAGATACATCGCGCGCTGATTATGTGTTAACAGCCAGAGGACGTATCGTGCGCTCAATCGCACCAGCGAAACCATCTCCGGCTATACCAGTGCCGAAGTCATAGAGCGCAATTTCTGGGACCAACTGGTCCCGCCGGAAGAAATCGCCCGGCATTCGCCCGCTGTTTCGGTCGGTACGCCGAACAGTTGCCGTCACCGACGAGAATCACTGGTTGACCAAGAGCGGTCAGCGACGCTTACTGGCGTGGTCGTTTAGTACGCTGCCCGACGAAACAGGCCGCCCCCGGTATCTCATTGCAACCGGCCTTGATATTACGGAACAACATCGCGCCGAAGAGGCGCTGCGTGCGTGAACATCGCGGATAATCGCGCCCTGCTGAATGCCATCCCCGATCTCATGTTCCGGATCAACCGTGATGGTACCTATCTCGACTTCAAGAGCAGCGACAAAGTCGATCTGTTTGTACCACCCGGTCAGTTCTTGAGCAAACGTGTCGTCGATGTCGATGCCCGGGGAACTGCCCGGCGGGTGATGCAAAGTATTACAGCGATGCTTGGCCCCGAAACGCGGTCAAGCCGGAACCTTCGACTATCGGCTGCTATTAACGGCCGACTGAATTATTACGAAACGCGCATCACAGCCAGTGGTCCCAATGAAGCGTTGATGCTTGTGCGTGACATTACTCAGCGTAAACGTGTCGAAGAAGCCTGGTTACGAACAACGGATGTTGGCGCAAGCCCTACGTGAACGCGGCCCGCCGCGCTAAACAACAACCTCAATCTCGACGAGATCCTCGATCGGATTCTGGATAACGTCGGGCGTCGTGCCGCACGATGCCGTCAATCTCATGTTGATCGAAGACGACATGGTGCATATCGCGCGCGCGCTGTGGCTATACTCGACGCGGCCTGCACGATTGGCTCAGCTATCCTGGCTACAGTGTCGATCAGGGATTTATTCGGCATTGATGTACTCATCGATACCCTGGTCCCGCTGCTCGACAATACGCGATACACGGACCGAATCACGCTGGTATGAACTGCCGCAGACGCGTTGGATTCGATCGTATCTGGGTGTACCCATTCAAGTCAACGGCCAAGTGGTGGGCATTCTTAATCTCGACAGTGCCACGCCCGGTTTCTTCAAACCCGTTCATGGCGAGCGCTTGAAGGTCTTTGCCGATCAGGCCGCCACAGCCGTTAAGAACGCTCAACTGGTTAGCGAAACACGCCGTCAGGCTGAACGCGAGCGCCTCATCAACCAGATCACCAATCGCATTCGCGGCTTCGATGGATATCGACGCCATCGTCAAAACCACGGTAATGGGTGGAACAGGGCGGATTCTGAAACGTCACGATGTTTGCTACGGCTGGGTGCCGATGCCGATTTTATGCCGATCGCCCACGAATTCACGCAACCCGGCATCGAACCGCTGAGGTAGATAATCGGGTACCGCCAGGTATCCGCGAACGCATCATGGCGCGGCAGACTTTGAGCATCGATGATACGCGTGTATCTTCATCATCGCTGTATCAACAAGGGATCGAGCAGTTTTATCCACCCCATGTAGTCCGCAACGCACTGGGGGCGTTGAGTTTTCATAGTGTTGCATTCTTACTGGCTGCACGACGAAGTCGACGATTAAAAACGATTGCCGCACAAAGTCGGAGTCGCACTTGAAAATGCCCGGCTTTATCATGAAACACGCCGACAACTCGGCGAGCTATCCATCCTGCACACGAGCGGCCATCGCCACCGCCGATAGCACTACGCACTCTGAGGCGCTGCTCAAAGTCGCGCAGTCCGTGCGTGATGCGTTGGGCGACGTCTCAGAAATAATACCTTGTTGCTTGCGCCCGACAAGGATGAGTTGGTCGTACGCGCCAGCGCGGTTTTTCGGCGGGAAGTCAGGCGGATCAAAATCAGAATCGGGCAGGGCGTTACTGGCTGGGTGGCGCAAACCGGCCAGCACGCTGATTAAATCCATCAGACCGATCCGCGCTATGTCAGCGTCGATCCCGAAGTGCGATCGGAATTGTGTAATGCTGCTGCGCGGCGGTAATCAGGTCGTCGGCGTGCTCAACGTCGAAAGCCACGAACTGAACGCCTTTGCCGAACGTGATTTGCAATGCTCGACGCTCAGCGCTGGTAATCGTATCGATAACATTCAGCTGCTGGAAGAAGTGCGGGCCGCCAATGAACGCCTGAAGAACTGGATCGATTGACAGTTCACCAGCGTAACTGTGGTCTTTGACGCACCGCCGTTGAACGCCATCATCAGTTTCAGCGAATTGCTGGGCGATGGTGTGGCTGGCCCGCTCAACGCCGATCAAGGCACCGGTACATTGGCAGCATCAACACCAGCGGCCGTCACTTGCTATCGCTCATCACCGACATCCTCGATCTCACATCAAGATCCGGAGCTGGACGCGACGCTCGATCGGCAGGACATTGCCCATCGACGCGCTGATCGCTGGCTCAGACCTTCATCTGATGCCGCTGGCCGCTCGCCAGCAGCAGCGGTTCACCGTCAATGCCGCAGTCGTTGCCACCATTAACGCTGATCGCTCCGCATCAAACAGGTGCTGATTAATCTGCGCAAAACGCGCGTACCGATATACGCCGAATGGCGGGGCTATCGCGCTGCGCGTCAGCCTGATTGATAAGGATCTGCTGCTGGTTAGCGTCAGCGATACCGGCCGCGGCATTCCGCTTGCGGCGCAAGCAGCCATCTTTGAAGAGTTCCGCCAAGTGACTGATAAGCTGGATCGCGAAGAAGGCACCGGCCTCAACCCCGGCAATCGCCCAACGCCTCATCGAAATGCACGGCGGCAAAATCTGGGTGGAGAGTGCGGGTCAGCCTGGTCTGGAAGCGACGTTCACCGTTGCCAGTCCAACCCGAGAAATCGGCCGAAACCGCGACGCGCGAGGCCGCGCGGCCTGTAGCGTTGATCGTGAAGACGATCGAGACTAAGCGAACTGCTCACATTGCACTTGCGGCAGGCCGGCTTCTATCGCACTCGTCGGTATCACGCTAACAGTTGTTAGCCGCGTGCCGGGAACTTCGGCCGTCACTCAAGCTTACACTCGACATGGTCATGCCGGACGGCGATGGCTGGACGCTGCTGCGTGAACGCCGAAGAAGGCTGCGCCTGAACTGCGACGCTGGCATCATCATCTCCAGCTGGAACAAAACCAGGCCGAAAGTCACTGCCGGGCGCATTGAGTATTTGCCCAAACCCCTGCTGAAGAACGAGCTGGTGCAGGCTATCGATCGCTTGAAGCACCGCAGGTGATCGGCCGGTGCGCGTCCTCGTCGTCAACGACGATCGTCTCGATCGAACTACTGCGCGCCATCCTGCCGCCACCTGGCTTTGAGGCGGCAGCGGCTGTTAACGGGGCGCACGCCATCGACCAAATCATGGCGGAGCCGCCCGATTTGATGATTCCTCGATCTGATGATGCCGGACATGAATGGCTTTTGAATTGCTGGCCGCGCTGCGCAGCGATCCGCGCACGCGATCTACCGGTGATCGTGCTAACCGCTAAAAAACGCTGGAAGACTTCGACAGGCCGAGAAACAGCTCAATCGGCGCAAAGCATAATCCTCAAGACGGACGCCGCATAGTGATCTTGCGCGACCGAGAATTCACCTTGCCTGCGGCGGGTGCGGCAACCAGATCAATAACAACAAAACAGGCCAGCTCAAATCGTCCTCGTTGCTTGTGTTTGGCTTGAGACTGTTCGCTGTCGTGGCGCTGTTGCGCACTTTCACGCGGAGCGTAATCGCATTCTCGGCGAAACGAACCCTTCGGTCTCATACGTATCGCCGCCGATCGAACGCAGCCGCCCGCCCGGATTGAACGATCCAATGCCAGTGTCCACTTCCACGCGCAGCGCCCTTTGCCCGGCGCATGAATGCGAATCGTGCCTACGCCACCGTCGATGTTTAGCGTAAAGCGCCCCTTGGCTGGCGGCATCAAATCGGTGGTGCCGACGCCAGCATCTAGGCGGCCGCCCGTCACCGTCAACTTGCTCAGATCGATCGTCGATTGGCCGACACCCATGTTGAGATCGAGTTCGTACGCCACGCTCGGATTCAACGCGACACCCAACGTTCTTCACTGCCGCCAAACAGCGTCGAAATCGACACATCGCCCGTGCGCAGGCGGATGTTGGCTTGACTGCCTGAATCGCTGGGATCGAACTGCAACGCGCCGTAGTGCCGAATCCGTACCTTCGATCAACTTATCGGAGGTGGTCAAAACGCACCAATTCGTTGGTGCCGGTGCTAAACCCGATCGGAACATTGGCTGAACGGACGTCCTTCAGCGCATACTCGATCTGATCGGTTTTCGCTCGCCCGTTGATTGACGTTCAAGCCAGGCAAACCGCGCGATCAAGATCCACAGCACACCGCCCACAACCAGCAGCCCCAGCACTGCGCTGATGATCGAACCGGCGGCACCACTGCGCCGATCAGAATCTCCAGTCCCAACGCGATGAGCAGCACCGGCCATAAGCGCCAGATCACCGACCAGGGATTGCCCTGAATCACGCCGAGATTGTTAGGCAGGAAAATCACACCCGCCCCAATCAACACAATCGGCCAAAAACGTGGATTAGTTCTATACATGATTAACTCCTTATGACTGTTACGAGTAACGAAGTAGAGAGCAACAAATCGAGTTTACTCGCTACCTGTTACTCGTTAGAATTCATTCCCCATCTACAATGTTGATCGAGCCCGATCCACCGTTAATGATCAGGGTGAGCGCGTTATCGGCTGAACCGAAACTCTCGGTTTCATAGATGCTGTATCGATTGTGATCACCGCTGACAAGCCGCACACGCGAACTCGGGTTGATGCCGCCGCTGCCATGATCGTATTCGACGCGCAGCTGGTTACCCGGCACGCGGAACGTCATGCCGCCCGAACCTGAATCGACCCGCAGTGTGCCTTTGCCCGCCGCTGGCGAACTTACTTCTACATGACCGGAACCCGCGTTGATCTGACCGCCGATAGCGTCAACTGACTCAAATCGGCGCGACCACCGCCCGAACCGAAATTCGAATCAAGATCGGCGGAGGCGACCGGGATTGAAGCCCACGTCCCAGCGCTCGTCCGGCGTCATAAAGCCGAAGAACATGCCACTGAACCCGGAATCGAGCCGGACGTTGGCGCGGTCGTTCGAAGCATTCACGTCGAACGTGAGGGTGCCGTAGTAGTTTACGTCGCCGTCGGCTCAATTTATCGGAATCGTTCAGCGCGTGCGGTGATAGTCACCGCTGTCGAAATCGAAGGTGGCGTTGACCGTCTGAATGTTGGCCAACGGCGCTTCAATGTGCCGATTCTGCAGTTGCGCGTTATCGATGTTGAAGTTGAAGCCCGGCAGATTGGGTCGCGCGATCAGCAGAAAAATCAGGCCGACGATCAGCACCGCACCCAGCACGGCGCCGACGAGGCCTGCTTAAAACCGATCGGCACGTCAAGAGGATGTCGAGGCCGATCACGATCAAGATCACTGGCCCTGGGATTCCAGATCACCGGCCAGGGGTTGCTGGGGATGACGCCCAGGTTCGCCAATAGGAAGATAACGCCCACGCCGATCAGGATGATCGGCCAGAATATCGGGGCCGCGTCGCGGAGTTGAAGGTGTCATGGCGTGTTGTCCTTTGCCCAATGAGTTTAGATTGATTTCATTGTATGGAAACACGCCCGGACTGTCATGGGGCAGATGTTGGAAAGCCCGACTCAGACTAAAGTCGGAGATGGAACACCCGATAGGCCTGTACGGCCTATCGGGCGCGGGTTATTTACCGGTGAGTTGATACTTAAGCACTTTGCCGCCATTGGTGACGACGTGAATGAAGCCTTCGCGATCGACCGTCACGCCCATCGGCGTGCCTTTGGTCATAATCGCTTGGCAGGCTGTAGATGGCGCCGCCGTGTCGAACTGATCGATCTTGCCGAAGTTGCACGTACACCTGATTTTTGCCGTCCACCACGACCCGGCCGGGGCTGCTGAACTGGCCAGGTTCGGTGCCTTCCTGGCCGAAGCGATCGACAGGCAACGTTGCTTGTCAAACACGCGAACTTGGTTACCGAAGCTTGCTGGCAATGTAGATGCCGCCCAGGCCGTCGACGGCCACGTCCAAGTCCATCGCGGCATCTTTCTTGTTGACGTTCGTGACGATCTTATCCAGCGCTTTAGGACTTTGCCGTTCGCATCCAACCCGATCGGCGAGTTGTCACTGGCCGTGCTATGAATCGCATACAGCGTGTTGGTCGCATCGACGGCTAAGGCCTGATAGCGCGTGCTGAGAACTTGCCAGGGAAGGTTTTCGGCAACCCATCGGCCGCGCTGGGCGAAGAATGTCGCCGCCACGGCTCACGTATACGTTGCCCAGCGAATCCGCCGCTAAACCTTCGATGGTGTTGTCGTTCTTATCGGCTTCGACCTGCACGAGCAGTTGAAACTTGCCACTCGCATCGAACTTCTGCACGCGGCCATCTTGATAGTCCGCCGTCCAGATGTTGCCATCCTTATCGAGCGCCACGTAGCGCGGATCGCCCATCAAGCCGGGACCGCTGCCTTGTCGCCGAACTCCAGCACGATCGACGCGAACGCATTCGCCGCTTTCGATTGATCGCTACCGGGGATTTGCACATTGACACCGGAATCCTGCAAGCCCGTCTGGACGGTATCGATGACCGTTTGCACACTCGATGTGGCCGAGAGGAACGCAAAGCCGACGATGCCCAGCGTGAACACCAACACGATCACGGTGATGATGCAACCGAGGCGCGAACTGGCGCGCGTCATCTGTTGGGCGTACTGCGTGTAATCGGGCGTGGTAATCTGCTGGATGATGACCGGCTGTGGTTTCTGCGGCCGATATTCGGCCGGGATCGGTACGGCACTGCCGCAATAGCGGCACTGCACCGATGGCGCATCAATCACTTCGACGGTGGCTCCGCAGGCCGGGCATTTCAACAGTTTGGGCTGAGCGGCATTCTGGGGGTCGGCAGACATGGCTTATCTCCTCGCCTGGCTAAAGCTATTTTACCGGATTCATCCGCCCTGAACAGGTCTGTTGACGCAAAGACACAGACTTCTTACTGAAGCCTAACTTTGATAATCATCTTTCAGCGGCGTTTCGGCTGGTAGTTCGATGACGGGGCAGCGCAACAGCCAAACCAGCACGGCGCCCGTCAGCCCCCGGCGATCCAGCCGCTCACCGTAAACCCGATCAGCCAGGTACCAACGATCCGGGGTGAGGATGGCGTACAGCGTAATCCCGATTGTCCAGGCGAGTAGATTGACGAGTATCCACCAACTGGCACGTTCGACTCTAAAGCGCAGCATCAGGTATTGAAGCAAACCCAGCAAGAGTCAAGCGTCAGACCTGACCACGTTGAAGCCCCCGAAGCCGGGCAGTGCTGCCCCCCACGTCGCAAAGGCCAACGTCGTGTTGAAGATCACGTCCAACGGCCGCGCGCTCGCTACCGATTTGAGGATCAGCATTTTGCGTCCAGCCGATGATGACACCCGCAGCGATCAAGCTAACAGCAGTTCGGTGGTGATGGCGTTGAACAACATGCCCGTCACCAATCCGAACGTTGTCACCGCTGCCACCGCGAGCCAGCCTGCCACTCCAGTTAACAGCGGTGGCGAAGCTTAGGCAGGGCCTGTTCTTTTTCAGTCACCTTCCAGCGATAGTCTGACATCCCATCACCCGTATGCAAAAGTCCCCTGCATCATAACACAAGATACAGGGGACTTCATATCCTCCGCAAACGCTTGCGGCTTTACACGACGATACTCACCAGCTTTGCCCGGCACATAGCGATCAGGCGCGGCTCTTTGCCGTCCATAAACTTCTGCACCGTCTCAGACCCAAGCGCTTTGGCCTTCGCCTCATCCTCGCTGATGTCGGCCGCAACCTCGATGCGATCACGCACCGCCGTTGATCTGCACCACCAGCGTGATCAGATCTTCGGCGGCGGCAGCAGGATCTGCATCTGCGGCCACGTTTGTTGATGGATCGAATAGCCCGGCCACGCTGCGCCAGTTCCTCGGCGATGTGCGGCACGATCGGGGCCAGCAGCTCAGATACGTCTCGATCGCTTCGTTCCACGCCGCCGAGCCTATCCGTCGCCGCACGATAATCATACAGTTTGTTGGTCAGCGACATCATGGCCGCGATGATGGTGTTGAACTCAAATGCGTTCATATCGTCGGTGACTTTCTTGATCGCTTGATGCACCGCGCGACGCAGCGCTTTCTCGGCCGACGGCTCAGAGGCTGCCGCCGGATGTTCGCTCGGCAGCGCCATTCCACACGATTCAGCCAACGTGCCGGGCCTTCGATGCCCTTGCTGTTCCACGGCCGCCCTGCGACCACTGCGCGATGAACATCAAATAGGCGCGCACGACATCCGCGCCGTATTTGTTCACTGGCTCATCGGGCGCGACGACATTGCCGCGGCTCTTGCTCATCTTCTCATTGTCTTCGCCCAGCACCATACCCTGATTGCGCAGCTGCAGCATTGGCGCAGGCCCTTCCGTCACGCCGATGTCGCGCAGCGCTTTGTGGAAGAAGCGTGTGTAGATCAGATGCATCGTCGCGTGCTCGATGCCGCCCGTATAGCAATCGACCGGCATCCAGTAGTTGTACTCAGCCGGATCGAACGGACCTTTGTCGTACTTCGGGCTCGAATGGCGCAGGTGATACCACGACGGGCACATACAGATATTGTCCATCGTGTCCGTATCGCGCTCAGCGAGCTGACCGCAGATCGGGCACGTCGTGTGCTTCCACGTCGGATGCAGTTTCAGCGGACTCTCGCCCGTGGGCTTCCACTCGACATCATCGGGCAGCAGCACCGGCAGGGTTAATGATCATCCGGTACGGCGACTTGGCCGTGTTCGGGTAATACACGATCGGGATGGGCGCGCCCCAATACCGTTGACGCGAGGATCAGCCAATCGCGCAACCGTGGTTCTGCCCCCTTGCCGATCCCCTGTTCTTTAATACTTGATGACCTTCGACTTGGCAACATCACCGGGTGTGCCCGTGTCAATTCATTCAATTGATGATTGTGCCGTATTCATCGCGCGATACAGCGCGTCGTGATAGAACTCCACACTCCACAGCATTTCCATGATGGAGTGCGCTTGCTGCGGACATCGGGCTCAGTTCCTTACGCCAGCGCGCGAATGCCGCTGACCCGCCTCGACCGAGTTCCACTCTTTGACACCGTCCGCAAAGATGAACAGCCAGCGCGTGCCGACGATCTCATTCCACGAGTCAGGCCGCGCGAAGTGCCAGCGATCTCAATGTAGCGATCGACCTTCTCAAACGGGATGGTGATGTACAGCGACCCCATCCGATCGAAGAACGGAATCTCCGCGTCTTTCAGCGCCTGCGCGAAGCCTTCGTTCATCGTGCCGCCCAGCGCAAAGGACTTGGTCAGCCCGTCGTTGCGATCGATCACGGGCAGCACCGGCAGGCCAAATTTCAGCGCGAAATCGAAGTCGCGCTTATCGTGACCGGGCACGGCCATGATCGCGCCGGTGCCATACGTCATCAGCACATAGTCGGCAATCCAGATCGGAATGCGCGCACCATTCACGGGATTGATCGCATACGCGCCGATGAACACCGCTCTTTTCCTTGTCGGTCGCCTCGCGTTGAATGTCCGTCTGGCGCGTGGCCGTGGCGATGTACTCGTCGACTTCGCCGCGCTGATCGGGCGTGGTCGGCTGATCGACCAGCGGATGCTCCGGGGCCAGCACCATGAACGTCGCGCCCCACAGCGTATCAGGCCGCGTCGTAGACACCACAATCATCATCGCCGCGCTCCGTCTTGAGAGTGACGTGCGCGCCTTCGCTCTTGCCGATCCAGTTGGTTTGCAGCGTCTTCACGCGCTCCGGCCAATCGATGGTCGTGAAGTCCAGCAGTTCTTCGGCGTAATTGGTGATCTTAAAGTACCACTGATCCAGGTCTTTCTTGATCACGGGCGTTGCCGCAGCGGTTTCGCAGTGGCGATCATCGCCCCACACTTGCTCGCGGGCCAGCGTGGTGTTGCAGTTGGGACACCAATCGACGGGCGACAGTTTTCGCCAAGCCAGCCCGTGGCGAAGAACTGCGCGAAGAACCATTCGGTCCACTTGTAGTATTCGGGGTCCGCCGACACCGCCTCGCGTTCCCAATCCCACATCGCGCCCATCGAGCATGGCTGCTTCCGCATCCGATCGACGTTGGCATATGTCCACGTCTTGGGATGCACACCGCGTTTGATCGCCGCGTTTTCGGCGGGCAGACCAAACGCATCAAAGCCGATAAGGAACATGACGTTGTAGCCGTAGGCGTTGTCTTCTTCGATGTAGTTGCCATGATTCTTCTCCTTGTCACGTTGCCAGACACAACGAACACTGCTTTGGATTTGATAGTTTGATGAACACTCCTCTTGCAGCAGTGTCGCTATTGGAAAGATGCCAACAATCTCTGTATCGCACTCCAACCTACCATCAGGCTGAAACCGATAAATAACACACCACTCAGGCGTGTAAGCAAACGATTATTCGGCCACACCCAACGAGATAGGCGCGGAGCAATCAGACGACTCAGGCCAATGTATAAGATTACCAAAGCACTTGTAAGCGCCAAGCCTGATAATATCGGTTGATTCGCTTTCTCGAAAAAGAATATGCTGCTGCGAAGACTACCCATAACAAGAATGCCAAGAATAATCAGCCATCTCGATCTCGCGTCAGCGCTGTAATCCCGGCTTACCATCTTTTGGAGGACGCGGCAACTCTGTCACGGATCATCTTCTCGTACAGAAAACTAGCCGATTCGAAATTCATTGACACAAATACAAATCCCCCTCATCCGATCAGGGACGAAGGGGACTCCGTTGAGTACCACCCTGCTTGCCTCCGCTTTTGCGTCGAGACCGCTCGTGTCACTGTATCGGGCTGACCCGCTGTCGGCAGGAAGGCCAACTGCAAGTTGCCTACTTCACCTACAGGCGCAATTCAAACAGGCTCAAAATCTGGCGGAAATCCGCGTCAATCAGCGTCCTGCTTGAATTCTCCGGCGAGTTCGATCTTGTTGGCACTCTGCACGGTGCCTGCGAGGCTGCCCTTGCACCTCGCTCTCTGACAGATGATCTACTACTCCGGTTTAACGCTGAGATGTATAAGGGCAGGCGCAAGACCTGCCCTGTTGTGCTCAGACCTAGTGGGATTCGAACCCACGACCTTCTCAAGTGATGAGACGCTCCCAACTGCGCTATGGGCCATGAAAGTGCGGCAGTGGACCTGGGGGGATTCGAGCCCCCGACCTCCTCAGTGCGATTGAGGCGCGCTCCCAACTGCTACAGGCCCGGACTGCGAGCGAGATTGTACCCGATTGACGCGGGAGTGTCAAGCAAGCGAAAAGTGAAAAGCGCTGAGGAACGAGTGAAGGAATGCTATACTTGACGCATGACTACCCTTCCAATTCCAACTCAAACGCCTTGCCCTGGTGATGATACTAACGTTGGCACTTGGCCTGGAGTGCGGTGGGCGCTGGCGCAAGCGACCGCTGACGTTACCCCATCATCAGCGTTGATCAGCGTTGATCAGCGTCTCATTACTTCCAGCTCCGCTGACCGATACGCTCGCCTACACAACTTATCTACCGCTCGTCAGCCGCCACTATCCCAACGTGACCGAGTTTCGCGGCCTGTGGGTCACGCGTTTCGATTGGACCTTCTTTGGCCGACCGGTTACCACAACCGATCTCGATACGATCGTGAACAATGCCGCTTCGGCTCACTTCAACGCGCTGCTGTTTCAAGTGCGCGGTACCGCCGACGCGTTTTATTCGTCCGCGCTGGAACCGTGGGCAGCGCGCTTGACCGGCCAGACGACAAAGACCCTCGGCGTTGATCCCGGCTGGGATCCGTTAACCCCGCGATCACCCGCGCACATGCCAGTGGTCTGCAAGTTCACGCCTACGTCAACATGCTGCCGACGTGGTTATGCAATGTCGGCGCCCCGACGACCACCGTTCCGTCACATCTGTTTTGGACTCTGTCGCATTCAACGACTTGGAGCGCGTGGCGTGTTCGCGCGCCGGATACACCGCAAAGCATCGCCACGTGCAGCGACTATTTGTGGGCTACGCCAGCGCTCTCACTCACGCGCGATCATCACCGCCGTCGCCGCCGACATCGTCAATCGTTATGACGTAGACGGCTTGCACATCGATCTGATTCGCTGCGGTTCCGGCTACTCGTACGATCCATTTACGATGGCGGCCTTCAGTGAAGCACTCAAATTTCGCCGTCGCTGACTATTACCGATTGGCGGCCCGGCTTCCAACGCGCACAGATCAATCAACTTGTCTTGCGGTCTATTCAGCCGTCACGCGCTCAAACCCGATCTGTTGGTCAGCGCCGCCGTAGCGCTGGCCCAATTACGCCGACAGTTATGGCGGCTTCTATCAAGACTCAAAAGCGTGGTTGGCGGATGGTTACATGGACGCAAATATGCCCATGCTGTACACCGGTGACATCCTCAACGATCTCGACAAGTGGATTACGCGCACGCGAAACCCTCAACGATGCGCATGGACGTTGGTGATCCCTGGTATTAGTGGAGCATACACGGAGACCACGCCGTTATTCGATCGCATCAATGCGGCTCGATCGATGGGCTCGCCCGGCGTGGCGATCTTTTCATACAGCGGCCTCAACGCGGGGAATTTCTGGGACGATTTGGCGAATGGCCCATTTGCGGTTCCGGCGCTTGTGCGAGTACCTTGAAACCTTAATCTAATGAGTAACGAGTAATGAGTAACGGCAAGTTATCCATTACTCGTTACTCGTCAGACTTTATGGCACGATAATCTCAACAAACGGCCTTTGCCCAAATGGCACATCGCCCGGTGCGAAGAGACGCCATTGTCACCGATAGGTACAAACCGTCATAGGCGATACCATCTTGATCGTGATGTCGATCGTTTCGCCCGGCTGAACGACTTTGGGCAAAGTGATGTTTTGCCCGCAACGATACACCGCTGATCAAGCGATATTGGTACGTCGTATCCCACGGACACGTACCGGTATTCTGAAGCCGCCAGGTTTTATCGAAGGCCACACCCGGCGCAAAGTGCGTGCCATCCGGCACGGAGAGATCTTCCACAAATTTCGAATCGTTGACGCATGCGGTTGGCGTCGGCGTTGGCTGCATTGGTGGTAAGGTGGGCGAAGACGGTCGGCGGCAGCGTGGCTTGAGCATTTGCGGCGGGGGCTTTGGTCGCCGCCACCGGCTCGATCGCGTTGGCTGAGGTCGTTGGCGCAAGCGGCGCAATCGGGCTGCTGCACGCCGCGCTCATCATCAGGATCAACATTCCGATCGCCATGTGCTGCTTCATATCGACCTCGCTATTTCAAACACGGACTGGGTGCGCCTGACCCACTGCGATAGCGCATTGATTGGTGCCGCCGTAGTTGCCATTGAACTGCAGACCGTTCAGCAAATACCAAGTGAACGGGCCCGGATGTCCCGCCGGTCGTCTTCCATGTGCCAGTCGCAGTGACGCCATCGATCGTACCTTCGATGGTGCCGTTCACGTACGCGCCAGTAAACGTGCGGCCATCTTGGAGAAATTGACATGGGGCCATCGCATGTCACACAAGACGTTCCAATTACCCTCGAAAGTTCCCACGCCGCATGGCGCCGATCAGTTTCACCAGCGCGATGACCGCACCAGCCATTGGTGTGCATTGTAGTTGCCGCGCCACTTGAGGCCTGTACCGCCCATCCACCAGTCGATCGAGCCAGCTGACCCGTTGCGCGACCACGTTCCGGTCAAGCGATTGCCGTTCACCGTCGCGTTGATCGTGCCATTTGTTCCATAAGTGCCGGTAACGACGTTGCCCGTCTGGAAGAGCCATGTTGCCACAATTGGCCGCGCCACAGTTCGTTTCCCACTTGCCACTCCAGACACCGGCGTTGACGGTTGGCACCGGCGTGGTCGTCACCGTCGGTACCGGTGGCCGGTACGACGATCACCACAATCACGCCGCCAAAGATGATGCCGTTACTGGCTTTGAACGCCAGCGGGCCAGTATAGTTACCGGGTGCGGTCGGGGCGGTGAGATCTTTAGCAGATACATCGAGTGTGGCATTCGGGCGGTCGTCACGATGTTCACACTCGCGGGTCCACCCATCTGGGTGCCTTCAGCGAAGACCAACTGATAACTGGCGTCCCAGGTGCAAGTGCCAGTATTCTTGACTCGCCACGTTTTCACGAACGCTGAACCTGGGGCCTGCACGGTATTATCGATGGTTACATCCGCCACAAATTCTTCTTCAGGACACAGCCGCCCGGGCCAGTGCCACTCAGCGGCGTCTCAGTCGGAGTTGGGCTGGCGGTAGGCGGACGCTGGAATCACTGGCGACACGCGCGCGACAGTGGCAATGTTCGCGCCGGCTGAGTGGCGGGGGAGGCTGTCGATTGAACAGCGCTGCTGGTGCTAAGCGAACAAGCTAAAGTGCTGATCAGCAATCCGACGAGAACGATTGATAACTGACGCTGTGGAGTGATGAAGCGCATGATCCTTCTCCTTACCGGAATGGTACGGCTGTAAACACGATTATAACAAAGGCTACTAAGTCCCGACTACCCCTGCAACCTCCGTTTTGCCTACGGCCAATCGATTCTGTTAATTACACAAAGGTCATCATGCATAATTGTCATGCTCATCAAGCAGCGTCATACGCGAATCATGACCTTTGTCACTTGGGTAAACCTATGTAGGAGTAATATAACGCACGAAGCAACCGCAACGAGTCTATGCTGACCTCAAAGGTCAACGCATGAGACTGAGTCTCCTCCCTTGGCTGCCGCTCCCCTAGCAACCCCCGCCGCTAGGGCTGGCCGTTAACAGGCCGGACACCAAAATTGGCGTCCGGGTTTTTCTATTGTGTAAGGGATTGTAGCAATTTAAGTGTCAGAATCCTGACATTCAGACTGAATTGCCGTCAACATCGGCGTCAGCGGCTTGCGGCGACATAGCCGACACAGGCCGGGCAACCCGATTCACATCCGCAATTGGCGACGATGTCGCGCCGCAGTCAACAGTTGAGTGCGGGAGTTCAAATAACTCGTCGCTGAAGCCGATACCGGCCGGAACGCGATCGCAGATCGTGACTGGGTGGGGAGTTCAGAACGCCGGATTCATTCTCGGCGATCACGCCGATGTCGCGTGATCGCATATCAGGTACAGCGGCGCGATCTCGCCCAGTACATGCCCCAAGCCGCTCAACGCGCCACGCACCCCGACGGCCGTCTCCACGCGATGATGACAAGCACGGCACAACGTGATCAGATTTTCGGGCACATTCGCCAGTTGATCGTTGTGATTCGCACCGCGCCGATAACCGAACCAGGAAGGGCCGCAAGTGATGTACATCGTGTGAGCGACCAGGTGGTTCAGCCGCGCCGCACTTGCGACAGCGATGCCCAATCGCGCTCCGGGAATCTCGTCTGAACGTACCCAATCGGACCGTAGCCGCAGCAAGATCACCCCGGCATCAATGAGTTGATCGGCGACGTCGGGTTCGACGCAGAACCAATATGCGGTCGTGTGCATTTCCTGCTCAGGCAACGTGATTCCGCCCCAGCCCAGTGTCTCGTGTGTGTAGAGCTGATTTTGCGAAAGCCTGTCGTCAACGATTTATACACGCACTTCGCCAAGGCCTTTGATGGTTGAGCCGGTTTCGACGCGCTGATCTTCACTCTCTACGTCCACGCTGACGAAGTGCTCGCTTCCAGTGTAATAGTCTACATGTGGGCGTGACTAACGCTTGACCGTTGTCCCAATCCAGTTTCTCCACTAAAAACGATTGACCTTCGCGGATGTAGATCGCGCCCGCATGCACGTGCGTCTGCGGCTGATCAGGTGATCGATCTGCCCGATCGATCGGTGGGCGTGCTCTCGATCGATCGAGGATGACGGATTGTGTCTGCTGTGCCTGTTCGTAATGCCATTGGCCGGATACTGATCGGACATCCAGAAATACCGATCGGGCAGGTTGGGCCGCACGGCCGCCTGCTTATGCAATACACCTTCTTCCACCAGCGCTTCCAGCAATTCATCGGTCCGCTCGAAGCGGCCGAACTTTTCGCCGACCTCAACGGGAGTTCAAACGACGCGCACTTCAGATGATTACCGAGGATGATCGGGTTATCGGGCGCGACGAGGCCGTGCTCGGGCGAACGCTCAAAGAAATAGCGCGATGCGTGACGATAACCAATCGAGCGGCGAGGCACTGGCGACGATCAATGCCGCGGACACGTTAGTGCGCCGTCCGGCGCGGCCTGCCTGTTGCAGCGTCGACAATCGCGCCAGGGGGGATATCCGGCCAGTACTGCCGCATCAAGTTGACCGATGTCCACGCCGAGTTCGAGCGCGTTGGTGGACACCACGCCATGAATCGAGCCGTCACGCAGGCCTTCTCAATCGCCCGTCGTTCTTCTCGGCCAGATAGCCGCCTCGATAACCGTGAATGCGTGAAGGATCGCCACCGTCAGCTGCGATGGCCTCACGCAAGTACGTCAACAGGACTTCGGTCACCGATCGGGCGCGGCAAATACGATCGTTTGCACATCGGCTTGGAGACAGCGTGCGGCGAGATCCTCTGCCGGTAGCACCACCGATCGGCGTTGGCCGATAAAGCGGATCGATCAACGGCGGGATTGATCAAACGAATGTTTTTCGCCACGCGGCGCGCCGTCGTCGTCGATCAGCGCCACATCTTCTTCGATCAAACGCTGCGCTAATTGCCGTGGATTCGCAATCGTAGCAGAAGCCAACACGAACTGTGGCGCTGCCATAAAATCGAGCGATGCGCTTGAGCTGCCGAATCACGTTGGCGAAGTGACTGCCAAAGATGCCGCGATAGGTATGCAGTTCGTCGATCACGATGTAGCGCAGCGCCTGAAAAAACGCCGCCCACTGTGTGTGATGGGGCAGGATGCCCAGGTGTGCAGCATATCGGGATTGGTGATGAGGATGCCGCCCGCGCTGCGGGTTGATTTGCGCCGCTCGCGCGACGCGTCGCCATCATAGGCTTGTGCCGCAATCGGTTGGCCGAGATCGGCGATGAGTTCGTTAACGGTCACCAGCTGATCGTGCGCCAGTGCCTTCGTCGGAAACAAATAGAGCGCCGTCGCTTTAGGGATCGTTCATCAGGTAGTTCAGCACGGGCAAAGTTGTAGCACAATGTCTTGCCTGATGCCGTTGAAGTGACGACGACAGGATGTTGCCCGCGCGCCACAGCCTCTATCGCGCCTGATGCGTAAAGTTGATCGATGCCGCGCGCGCGTAACGCTGTACTCAATCGTCGATCGAGACTGGTTGAAGGGCGCATAGCGTGCGGGTCGAGCGGCACTGCGCTCCCGCCATGCCGCCACGTCACGCATGAACGATCGATCGGCACGGAGTTGGTTAGTAGGGCTTCTAAAGACATGATTCGAGGTGCACGATGCAGGCTGGACGACGCTGGGATTATAGCACTTATGTTCACCTCCTGCCACTTGTATGTTGCGCTCTAATACAACGCTAACACATCGCCAGCATCGCTCTAACACGCCTCGGGTATTCTATCCACAGTTCTGGCGCAGAGACGCCACCAAAAATCCAAAATCAAACTTCAATACTGGGAGGGTTTTACCATGGCTCGCACTCTGATTGTTCGTACCAACCCGTTTTATACGCCGCTGAGCGAGGCAGTGGATCGGCTGTTCAATGACGCGTGGGTCAGCCCGCAAAGCCGCGACTGGGCGACCGTGTGTGTGGGTTCGCGCTTGCCCGTCAACATCTATGCGGATGCTGGGGCTACACCGTGGCGGTTGTGCCCGGCGTCAAGGCGGACGAGTTGAGCATCGAGGCGGAAGGCAGCGTGGTCAAGTTCAGCGGCGAAGTGATCGCGCCTGCCGTCTCAGCCGATGAGAAGGTGCGCACGCTGCGCAACGAAATCGCCTACGGCAAGTTCAACCGCGCGTTCGAACTACCCGAGGAAATCGAAGGCCGACAAGATCGAGGCGAATTTGGAAAACGGCATTTTGACCGTCCGTGCGCCCAAGGCCGAGGCCGTCAAGCCGCGCACGATCAAGATCCAAGCGAAGTAGATTTGGATGTTAGCTAGAAGTTGAGCCGTCTCGTAAAAAACGAGGCGGCTTTTTGTTGTAGCGGCGCCGGGTTTTACAACGGCCCGATCGGCACTTGCTCCCCTGCTTTAAGAGCGATCACTTGCTCGGCCGTGAACGGGGGATCGAACAACGCTGGCGTTGTTTGATAGCATCGAAACATATCGGCGATGAATGAATCGATCGGTTAACGGCTCAATCGGTTGCGCCCGAACCGTCGAGGTTGTCTGGCGTCGGATCGATCCTATCGAGCAGGGCGCGCAGATCAAGGTTGGTGATGGTGCGTAATTCCACCGGAAACCTGCGCGCAAATCGTCGCCCAACTTCAAACGCGTCCCTGCCAGATCGATCGTCATCATGTGCTCAGTGATGAACAACCGCGCCAGGTGTCGCACTTCGATCAACAGCGCGTTGACAGCCGCATCGAACGGCGTAGGCCAGTGAACAGCCGCGCGTCACAAGCGCAAGCGTGCCTGCCAGCCGCGATACGGAAACAACGCCCGAAGCAATCGGCGCGTGAAGTCTTTGGGCTTAATGAAAGCCACCGCCGCGCAGCGATCTCAGGCTGCAGACGCGTCTGCTCATGAAAGCCAATCTCCAGATTTGCCAGCAACAATAACTCCAAACGCGCCTTGAAATCCGCCTCGAAAAACGCCCGATAGTAGCGCGTAAACGCCTGCTTCAAATAGCGCTGGCCCTTCGGCGGATCGCCAGGGCGTAGTCCGTCGATGAAACGCGCGATGCGCTCGGCGTTGTAGTCAGCATCATTCGCGCAGCTCACTATAAAGCGCGCAAACTCGCGACCAATCTCTTCAAAGACTTTTTGATTGCCACGCGCCACGGCTACGCTCGCGCGATCGATCGCCGCTGCGGGATTCAACACATTCCACACCCACTCACGAATCTTGCGCGGTTCGTGCTTTGTGCCAAAGCGTTGAGCTGAAACGACGATACCCTGCGCGGCGGTCATCGCCGTCGACGCGTTCAGCAGCATCTCCAACGTGCCTGCCAGATCCTCTTTACGAATCGTCTGTCCGGCCTGCTTCGACGCCCAGGTCGCAAAGGTGCACCAATTGGCATTGAGACCTGTGCGCGCCGCGATAACGGCTGACAATTCGTGATAGCACTGCGTGATCTGCAAGTTGCGCATCACCGGCTCGGTCAGTTGCGCAATGCGATCGACTTCGCCAACCGTCGGCGCGACAACGTCCGTCATTTCAAATCGCGCTCAATTGCGCACGCAAATTCTGCGCGGCCGTGCCGAGCAGTGTCAAATCAATACCCGCTACGATCAACGTGTAACCGCGCTCGATATATGGTCGCACAGCTTCTGCCGATAGGCCGAAAATCCCTAACGGCATATTGACGGACCGACAGGCCGCCGTTACCCGCTCGATCGCGGCGACAACTTCGGGATGTTTCACTTCGCCCAACCGACCCAAACTCGCCGATAGATCGTATGGGCCGATCAGCACCGCATCAACGCCGGGTACCCGCACGATCGCATCGATGTTGTTCACCGCATCAATGTGCTCACACTGCACGATCGCGGCCGTATTTTCATTGGCGTGATCAACGTACGCCTGAAAATTCAATCCGTAACCGTGCGCGCGGCCAATGCCAACGCCGCGTGTGCCAAGCGGCGCGTACTTGGCCCAGCGCACAACTTGCGCGGCTTGTTCCGCCGAGTTCACCATCGGCGCGATGATGCCTGCCGCGCCAACATCCAGCGCTTTCTTGATCGACACTTCGCCGCCGTCCGACAAGCGCACGATGCACGGCGTGTCGCCCGCACCCTGCATCACACGCTGAAGCGCGGCCGCATCCATCGAACTGTGTTCGGCGTCGAGGAAGAACCAGTCGAAGCCGACATGAGCCAAGACCTCAGCGATCTCCGTCGAACCGAGTGAGATCATCGTGCCGAGCAGGCGCTCACCCGCAATGAGTCGTTGTCGAAAGTGATGAGACATATGTCCTCCGTTAACATCGCCGATCGAAAACCAGCACTGATGTAACTGCGAATCTATTGGCGCTTAAGGTCTTTGTACCGTTGATTTTTCAAGGCATATTCCGTCAAAAAAACCGTGAACGTTTACTTGAAAAATGCTGCGTCATTACCTTGCCAGCCTTTAGTATAAACTACTTCACCCCGAACTTAGAAACCTCCGCGCTTCACCACCCAATCGGGTAGAACGAATCGTCATCGTCCAAAGGCATGACCAATGTCCTACCACAAGCGGGCGCGAATCTGTAACGAAACACGGCAGGCTTCGTTTAATTGTGCAACCGTAACCGCAAGTTACGCCATACTACAGGTTACGGTCTGCCAAGGTTGAAACCGATCACTGAAGAATAATTTAAGGAGAATAGCCATGCAGCCATTTACCGACCCGCGGCCTGCAAATTTGAAACGCACCTTACTGTTGGTGTTGACTTTGACGGCCACTTTTCTCGTGGCTTTATACATTGGCCAAACGGCAACCGCCGCCGAATTGAACGGTGGCCCGCCCATGCCCGGCCCGAATTTGGGCGCGCGGAAATGGGCGTCATCCAGCATCGTAGCGAGCGGTCAGACTTTCTCGTACACGATCGCGCTGCACAATATGAGTAACGTGTCCGCGACCGTGACTATTACTGATCCATTGCCCCTGCACGTGACCTATGTTACCGGCTCAGCGACGGGTTCACCCACTTACGATGCCGGAACTCGCACCTTGGTCTGGGCCGACGTCACTGTGCCAGCGAATGGCGATGTGCGGCTTGTGTTCGATGTGACGGCGGATACCGTCAATATGCCACTCACCATCCTCAACGTGGCAAAGATCGCCGTTAGCAACTACAAATTTGAAGTACCTGCCTGGGTGATGATCGTTCCCGAGATGGGCTTTCCCTCCAGTTTAGAGCGATCATTCAAGATGGCAGCGCGTCCTGTCGTCGCGCCGGGCGATCTGGTGACTTACACGATCAAACTGATCAACTCCAGCCCACTCGCAGTCACAGCCAATGTCACCGATCCCGTGCCAAGTCAACTCACCTACGTGACAGGCTCGGCGACAGGTGGCGGCGTGTACGATGCTGGCAGCCAGACGCTCAGCTGGAGTGCGATTAATGTGCCGCCGTTCGGGCATGTGGCGCTATCGTTTGCGGCCACCGCGCCGATCAGCATCGTCTCACCGACGCTGATCGCCAACGTCGCGACGATCTCGTCCGGCTCACACTCGTTCGAGCGCCGCGCCTACGTGGTGATCTTCGATCGGCCGGTGCCGCCACCACACCCCATACTGGGCGGATCATACAAGGCGGCTTCGCAGCGTATCGTCGTCGCCGGAAATAGTTTCACGTATACCATCAATCTGATCAACAGCGGCACCGAAGACGCAATCGCCGATGTGAGTGATCCCCTGCCTGATCAGCTGACGTACGTTTTCGATTCAGCCTCTAATGGCGGCGTCTACGATTCGGCGGACCAGATCGTGTCGTGGAACGCCATCACGGTGCCCGCCGGGACCAGCCTGCCGCTTACCTTTGTCGTCAGTGCCACAACCGATATCACGCGGCCGACACCCGTCGAGAATACGGCGACGATCACGGTAGCAAATCCGATGACGACGACGCTGCCGAACGTCCTCCACCGCGAGGCCCACGTGTTGCTCGTGCCAAGCGGCATCAACGGTGACGTTTGGCCGCCGGTGGTACGCAGTTTGACGATCGACGATCAGGACGTGTTGACCAGCCCGACCGTTACGCTGCACATCTCGGCGACCGATAACATCAGTGTTAGCCAGATGTTCATTCGCGAATGGCAGTTAA
The DNA here is from genome assembly GCA_046328575.1 of Anaerolineae bacterium. Lineage (GTDB taxonomy): Bacteria > Chloroflexota > Anaerolineae > Fen-1058 > Fen-1058 > JAGOBP01. The sequence continues at coordinate 53,360 of JAXLWI010000008.1, read as the reverse complement.
CATCGTCACCGCACCCGCATTGGGAAGTGACGCGCTCCAGCGGCTGGGTGCCTTACCAGGCAGATTACGATTGGGGACTCGGCTCACGTGACGGCACACACTTCGTCGGCGTGTGGGTACAGGATGCCGCTCACAACATCTCGCGCCTCGAACGGCGCGCCTTCGACTTTGCCAGCCTGGTTCAACCGGGCGCGAGCGTGGCTCAGCGCGGTCTCGTGCCATATCTGGTGTACTACGATCAGGGCGTGAACGTCACCGCGACGTTGACCACGCTTACCGGCGATGCCGATCTCTACCTGTGGCGGCCCAACAATCACTTTGGGCCTGATTTCAAGAGTACCCATCCGATCTCGGGTACCGACCTGATTACGTTCACGACCCAACGCGCCGGCGTCTACCTGTTCGTCGTGCGCGGCTATGTGACATCCACTTACGATCTCACCATCGAGCCGGCCGGTGGCCCGCGCGTGCCGTGGCCGTGGTGGTCGATGACGGCGACGTCAGATCCAGGCTCGATCAATCTGACGGCGCCCAGCGCCCCATCTGCCAAGACCGACGATCTGACTTACGATGCGGTTCTGCCGCAAAGCGGCGTCGATCCGCTGGCTGAGCCGTCGGCGATTGTGTTTCCGTACTCCGTCTTCCTGCCCACCCTAACGCGGTAAAACCACAGGGGTTGATGCGTCAGGGTTTAGAATACGTCGCGTCCGGCCAGTGTGCCGGGCGCGACGTCGTTGTTTCAACTGTAACGCTTCGTTAGCTGCTTCGTTTCATTACACATAGGATCGCGATGCCAGCCCAGAAGTCAGGTCCCAATTTAGATGCCCTGATTGCGCGTGCCTGTCGTGGCGATGCCAACGCGTTTGGTGATCTGTACGAGCACTATCTCACCGCGATCTATCGCTATGTGTTCTATCGCGTCGGCGACGTGGCCGAAGCCGAAGATTTGACTGAGACGGTGTTTCTCAAAGCGTGGGAAGCGCTCGACAAATACGAAGTGCGCGAGGTGCCGTTCAGCGCGTGGCTCTATCGGATTGCCCACAACGTCGTCATCGATCGGCATCGCACCCACAAAGCGGCTGTCTCACTGGAAAGCGTCCTGCCGCTGCCCGATGAAACCAGCGGTCCCGAAGATCAACTCGATGCCTTGGAGAACATCGAAACATTAGCGCATGCGCTGTCGCAACTGTCGGCTGACTATCAACAGGTACTCACTCTGCGCTTCATCAGCGGCCTTAGCCATGCTGAAACCGGCCGCGTGCTCAATCGCAGCGAAGAAGCGGTGCGCGTTTTGCAATATCGAGCCTTGAACGCCCTGCGTCAAGTGCTTAATCGGAAGCCTGAAACCCGATGAGTAACGATCCGGCTCTTGCCCTAGCCAACTGTCTCGCGGCCCTTGAACGCGGTGAAGTCTCGTTCGCTGATTACGTCGAACGCCAGCCTGAACACCGCGCGGTGCTGGCTGATTTAGTGCCACTGGCGCAGCGACTCACGGCCGCCCCGATCGTTACGCCCTCGCTGGATTTCAGAGTCGATGCGCGCCGCCGTTTGATTACGCGTTTGCCAGAGCAGCGCCCTCACTCACGGCGTTTCCACTGGCCGCAATGGTCACAGAGCCGGGGTCGAATCTGGCTGCGCGGGCTGGTCATGTTGATCGTGCTGGTGGCGCTGAGTAGCAGTGTGCTCGTCGCTTCCGCTCAGGCACTGCCTAATGATCCGTTGTATCCCGTCAAACTGGCCGTCGAACAATTCCAGATCGCCGTGTCGCCCGATCGGTTGGCACGCAGTGAATTGAGTTTAAGCTTTGCTTCAGAGCGATTGGCGGAAGTTCAACGCTTGATCGATCGTGGCCGAGCCGCTGAAGCACCTCAAGCGTTAACGGGCTTTGCCGACCAAATCGAATCGGCGCTGATGCTGGCTGCCGAGTTGCCCGACAGCGCCGAACGGCAGGCGCTGCTCTCACGGTTGTATTCCTCACTCGATCGTTCCGAGGCGATCTTGAAGGCGACTGAGCCGCAACTGCCACCCTCGGCTCAGCCCGCGCTGCAACGTGCGCATGAAGCACTGCGCCAACCGCCGGTCGAAACTCCGCCCGTCGAACCGCCCGCGCCGACGCTTGCACCTTCGGCCACGCCAGCGGCGATGCGCACGCCCATACCGACCGCCACAGTCAAGCCGACCCACGTGCGGCCTCCTGAAGCAACGTCAACGCCGCACCCGAGCGTGCTGCCAACTTTGCCGCCCACACTGATCCCCACGCGCTGGCGGACTTACGTGCCCACTGCCTGGCCAACACTACCGGCCGGTCATTGGCCGACATTACTGCCGACCTGGTTGCCTACATTATTGCCGACGCTGCGCCCACCGGCATGGCCCACTTTCCCGCCACCACCCACTTCAGCTACGCGTCCACCGCAAGCAACGCCTGCGTCATGGCCCACGGCCTGGATCACACCTAATTCAACATCATGGCCCGGCTCGATTTACACACCCGCGCCCACGCGCACTCCATTCCGAGTGCATTAATCGGCAATCATCCACGTGCCGATCCTGCAACCGATCTCTAGCCAATTTCTGCCGCAATTTGGTGGTGTTACCAACTTGAAACCAACCTCCATGTGGTACGCTCATCCATAATCGGATTCAGACTCACAAATCGGCTAAAACCCCCAATTTGCGCAACATTGCGAATAAAAGTATTGGATATGAAGTCGGCTTGTAGTATACTAAGCTACGTTCGAGCATTATCCCTGAATGGACTAGATAATTTCTTAGCGTACCTTCTGACTGCGAAGTCAGCTCAGCCTGCCTAATCTACACTCATCCATCAGGAGCGAAAGAGATGTTCCGCAAACCCGCTGCCGCCAGCCCGTCCGAAGCCATCCCAGTTGTTCACACTCCTCAAGAAGTCGTCGAGCCTACGCCTATGCCGACCGCCGCACCGGTTGCCGAACCGACCGGCAACGAACTCGATCGCTTGCGCGAGATTTTATACGGCTCACAATCGCGCACCACTGAGAAGCGGTTAAACGATCTGGATGCCCGGGTAGAAACGGTTCGCCGCGAACTATCAGATGCCTTGCTGGAGAAGGTCAACGGCCTGTCGGAGTCCACGGTGAGCCAGCTGATCAATACGCGCAAGGAACTGACCGATCGACTGGAGCGGCAGAGCACCGAGCAGGCAGCGCAACTCCGCGCGGCCCAGCAGAGCCTCGGCGGCCGGATCGATGAGCAGCAAGCCGCGCAGACGGCCCAACTCCGCGCCGCACAAAAAGATCTGATCGATCGGCTCGACAAGCAGAGCGCCGATCAAGCGGCGCAGCTCCGCACCGCTCAGCGCGAGTTGTCCGATCGGGTTGAGAATGTCTACGCCGATCTGCTCGCGCAATTAAGGGCTATTCAGAAGGATCTGACGGATCGGATCGATCGCTTTGGCGCGGAACAGACCGAGCGCGTGCGCAGTTTGCAGGCCGAGACCCGCCAGCGTGATGATAGTCTGCGGCAGGAACTGTTGACGCTGGCGACTTCGTTGGATACCAAGAAGACCTCACGGCAGGATCTCAGCCAGATGCTGGTCGAACTGGGTCAACGACTCCGCAATGATGGCGACGCAGCTAATTCGAATCGTTAAGCAAAGAGATGGTGCATGGCTTCGTCTTTCGCAGGCGCCACGCCGCCCGATTTGGGCCAGTCTGGTGACAGTGTCGAGTCGCTGCTCGCCGCCTTACAGCTGGCCCTGAAAGACGAAGATCACGATCGGCTGGTGACGGTTGAGCGCCAGCTCAAATCCATTCAGTTTCAACATCAATCTCAAAACGATGCCGCTCAGATCGAGGTCCGCGAACTGCGGCTCGAAATCGAGCGGCTGCGGCAGGCAGCCCGCGACAGTGAGAATCTGACGCGCGATCTGCAAATGCAGCTCGGCATCTTGCAGCACAAGTCGCAGGCCGATGCCGACGGCTTGATGGCGCGCGTCACGCCCGTGATGGGCGAGATGATACGCCGCACCGTGCACGACTCACGCGATGAGATGGCGGAAGCGTTAGGCCCGGTCATGGGTGAAGCGATTCGTGTGCAGATCCGTAACTCGCGCGAAGACATGATCGAGGCACTGTATCCCGTCATCGGCTCCACGGTGCAGCGCGCCATCGTCGAGTTTGGGCGCGAACTTCAACGCAACATCGACGCCCGGCTCAAAGCCGTCGTCGGGCCGCGCGGCATGCTGCGCTCGCTGTGGGCGCGGCTGCGCGGGGTGTCGACCGCGCAACTTATTCTGCGCGATTCGATCCCGTTTACCGTTCAGGACGTGTTTGTCATTCAGCATCAATCGGGATTGTTGATCGCGCACCGTCACGCGGGTGACAGCTCGACCGTTGATTCGGGTTTGATCAGCGGCATGTTGACGGCGATCCGCAGTTTCGCGCACGATTCATTTGGGGCGGGACTGGCCGATCAAGAACTCAACACGATCCAGTATGGCAACCAAAGTATTTTGCTGCAGAGCGATCAGGCAGCATACCTGGCAGTCGTGATCACCGGCATCGAGCCGGCCGGTTTTCATGCCCAAATGCGCGACTTCTTGTCCGAACTGCACGTGCGGCACGGCCAGGTGCTGCGCGCCTACGAAGGCGATCTCAACACCGCGCCAGACTTGCAGGCTGATCTGGCACGTTTCATGGCCAGCACGGCCGCGCCGATCGAATCGATCGATCTGCCCAGGCCCATGCGCCGCGAAACAAGGCTGATCGCGATCGGGTGTGGGACGCTCGGGTTGTTGGCGACTGCCGTCGCGTGTTTCTATCTGCAATTCACTATCGTCTTGTGGCCGATCGCTTATCCTGGCCCGACGGCCACGCCGACCGTGACGCTTACCGCTACACCGACGCCAGAGCCGACACAGGCGGCACTGCTGCCTATTGCGCCACCAGCGACATCGACGCCGACGCCGGAACCCTTGGCGACGTCAGAGCCGGTACCCACTGTGACGCCATCCCAGACCAGCACGCCCGGCCCGACGGCCACGCCTGTCACGGCCTTTGCAGCCGGCCATGTGTGGGCTCGGCCTGCGCCCGATGAGAACGCGCCGCTTCAGATCGTGCTTTTGCAAGACACACCAGTTACCGTGCTCGCCGCGTATGGCGACTGGCTGGAAGTTGAATGGTTGACAAGTTTTGGCTGGCAACGCGGTTGGGTGCCCAGCCGCTGGATCACATTGCGTGAGCCGATCGCGCCGGAGCGCATCACTCCGACCGCGACGCCTTGATTTTGAGGAGTACGATATGCGAACTGTACAAAAGAAAATCTGCCTGCTTGGCGCGTTTGCCGTCGGCAAAACTAGTTTGGTGCGACGTTACGTGGAAGGTATCTACAACGATCAGTATCTCAGCACGATCGGGGTCAAGATCTCCCATCGCACCTTGACGCGGCCCACCGGCAACATTGAATTATTCATCTGGGACTTGGCGGGCAGCGACGAATTTATCCGCTCGGAAAACAGTTATTTGCTGGGTTCGGCTGGTGCACTTATCGTTTGTGACTTAACGCGGCGCGATACATTGCTGGTGTTGGAGCGCTATATTGGCCAAGTTCATGCCGTCAATGCCAACGCCCGACTGGTGATCGTCGGTAACAAAGCTGATCTAGCCGAGGCCCGCAAAATCAATCAGGCTGAACTGAATGCCATCTGCCAATCGGTGGGGGCGCCGCCAGCGGTATTAACCAGTGCCAAAACCGGCGAAAATGTCGAGCAAGCCTTCACCCTGCTCGCTGAACAGCTGGAGGTGTGATCATGCTGCTACCACCGCTCAACTCCGAAGACATTTTATTAGCCGCGCGCGTCGCGCAACTACTCAATCGCAATCATCGGATCGCTTTTGCCCACATCGCCGCCGATTTGAAAATCATCCGCGCTTCAGAAAACTTGCGGACGCTCACCATCACCCCCGCGCTGCCCGTGGAAGGCCGGACACTGGCCGAACTGTTCTGGGAATTCATTGGCGCCGATGACACACTGTCGGCCATCATGCGCGGTGAAGCGCCGCCATACGTCATCCGCCGCGTCAATCGCCGCCAACCCGACGGCTCAAATGCCTACCTTACCTTTCAAGTCGTCCCGTACGACGACGGCCAATTTAGTTCGGGGCTGCTGTTGATGATCGAAGACACCACCAGCGCCAGCCAATTGGAGCAACGGCTAACACAAGATCGAAATGAACTTCGCCTGGTGCAGGAACAACTGGCGCAGGCCAACCTGGAATTGCAGCGGCTCAGTCGCTTCAAGACGGCTGTGCTCTCGATCGCGGCGCAAGACCTGCAAACGCCGTTAGCCGTTGTCCGCTTGTATGCCGACTTGCTGCTGCGTGAAGTGCCCGCACTTACCAACGATCAGCGTAAATATGCCAGCGTCATCCGGGCGCAAGTCGACAAAGTCAGTCACATGATCACGGGGCTGTTTGACTTCGATCAGATTGAAGATGGTCAACTGGCGTTGAACATGACCAATTGCGACTTAAACGATCTGATCCGCAAGTCGGTGGATATGCTCGACGCACTGTTCGATCTCCATCAGATCGATGTCGCGCTGAATCTGCCGGAAGTGCCACCGCGCTTACAGGCCGACACGGAACGCGTGCAGCGCATGATCTACGACCTGCTCAGTTACGCCATGCGCAACGCCACCACCGGCAGCCGCGTCGACATTCGCCTCAGTAGTGAGCGCCGACAGGCGGTGGTGCGCATCACCTACAGCGGTCGCGCACTCAATCAGGAACAGTTGGCCGAACTCTTTCAGAATTACTATCGGGCTGATGCCGCTCGCCGCCTGGGGTATGCGGCTAGTGGTCTGGGCCTGCTGATCGCCAAGACGATCGTCGAAGCTCACGGCGGACACATCGAAGTGGTGCGACAAACCGAGCAAGAAACGGCCTTCAGCGTGTATCTGCCGCTCGATTGATCATCGCGCGAGCGGGGTTATCAATGTGGTGATGTACCGACTCCACCAGCCGACGATACTGGCCACCAGCAAAAAGATCACCGTCAGGACAGGCGCGTTAAAGGTCAGGTGATCGATCTGGAACGGCGCGCTGCTCTGATACCAGCCTGCCGACAGCGCAATCGCGATTAGCCAGATCACACCAGAACCAAACGCGGCCACGCCGATCGATGCAGCGAAGCCTAACGTGCACGCTGCCAGCACGATCGGCACGACGAAACTGATAATGGCCGGCGAGCCTAAGCCATAATCGGCGGTGTCGGCCAGAATCAACACACACAGCAATCCCACCAGCAGCCACGCTGCCGCGTGCATGCGCCCGCTGCGCGCCAGTGCCAGCAAGCCCGTCATCACACCACTAAAGATCAGCGCTGCCACAACCGTGATGCCTTCCAGGTCACCGCTGATCAGCCACGTCAACACCAACGCCCAGGCAGCCAGCATCAGCCCCAAGCTGGTGACCGCGATCAACTTCGCACGGCCTGTCAACACCGGATCGCTAAAACTCGGCAAAATCTTCGGCATAATTGTAGCTATCCTTTCCTCGCAACCAGGAGCATATGTTCACTCAAGCCCACGACTGAGGGATGCGTGCAGGTTTTGAAATGTGTCTGACGCCAGGCTTGCCACTGCGGCTCATTTCGCGCAATACGATTCAGTTCCTTGCGATGATGAGAACTGATCCCCTCCAACCCCGCCATCGCCAGCACCTCAACACCCTTATCATCGAAGGCTGCGCGGAATTCTTCTGGCAAAAAGAAATGGCACGCGGTAAAACCATATTGGCCCAGATAATCGCCCGTGTTGAGCAGCTGCTGATAGTGCGGCATCGTCACTTCCTCTGGGAACATCGTCAACTCGACCACCAACACGCTCAAACGGCTCATCACCGACACCGCGATGGGTGCGCCCGGCTTCGCCACGCGCACCAACTCTCGAAGGGCTTTAGCACGTTGGCGCTTATCGACTACATGCGAGAGCGGCCCACCGAGACATAGTACCCCGTTGAACGTATTATCGTCGAATCGCGACAGGTCAACGATCGAGCCTTCGACAACGTCCTTCACGCGATCCCCGACGCCCGAGCGTTTGATCTGTCGTTTGGCGAACTCCAAATTAGCCGGCGTCAGGTCGAGCAGGATCAAGTCGTAGCCTTGGCTCGCTAAGGTCACGGTATAGCGTCCCGGCCCGCCGCCCGCATCGAGCAGCAAGCCTTTCTTCGGGAAATGCTTCTTTAAGAAATGCAGCGTCGTATCAAACTCCAGCCGATGATAGGGATCTCTGATCAATCGCCGCCATTCTTTGCGCACGTAGCCGGTGTAGTAGTCTGTGACACGGGGAGTCATGAGAGTCAGTCCTTTCGTTAAAGTAACAGAGGATCAATCTCGCATGCCCGGCGATTATAGCATGTGGAAGTTTTCGCAAGTCGCGTGCTGAGCGGAACGCGGCTCCGGCGCACGTCCGGTCAAGGTGATTGTCACTGCAGCGGTTGATCATCGCCCATGCTCCCCTCGAAATCGCCGAACACGATCAACAAACGCTCATCGCATACAAGAGACTCAGTGGCTCTCTATAGCCTGATTCTGATTCAGTTGCTCACAGATCATGTTAATAAGTCGTATACAAACGCAGTTCTTACCGAATTTAGCGACTTTTGATACAGACAACAATGCGCAGGTTCGATATACTCGCATTGACCTATTCGCATTGCCTGGTGCGAGTCTGCGGCTCGAACATCCTCGCCCGACGAGTTGCGGTGCAGTGCTTTGGGGCAGGCTCGCGCCGTGGGCAGTTATCGGCTTTAACATCGATGTGCAGCAGGGACCGCTCAGGACGACTCCGTCTTCCTGAGTGTGGTCAAGACAGCCTGACGGCAGTTGATAGTCACCAGATCGATCGACTTGGCTGGATGGCACCCCGATCGCGTTTGGCGTCATCTGCGCGCGATGGGTACGGCAATGAGTCGCAAATGGTGGATGTGCTGGATGTGAAGCCTCTGTATCTGCCGCTGATTCGGCGGTAGTCTAACCACGGAGGGCGCGGAGAACACGGCGGCATAGTAGATCCAGTTTGCAAGATCAAGGCGGATGAAAATCCGCCGCGTTCCACCGCTGGATTTTCATCCAGCAGGGAGCAAATTTGGATCTGCTGAGTCTCTTGGAGATTTCTCTGTGAACGCGTGTCCTCCGTGGTTTCCAAAATGACGGAGCAGGCGATGATTTCTTTACGACGCATCTTCTTTGGCATAGCATTATACACTGCGTACATTTTCGCCATCATCGCGATTGCGGGCCGCGCAACAACAACACGGCCTTGTATTTGATGCTGCTGGCGGCGGGCGGCAGTTTGTTCTTGTGGAGTATGTTCAGCGGCTTCTTGACAACGCCGGGCGGCTATCGCCGCATCAAAGCGAACGGCGTTGAAGCCGCGGCGACGATCTTATCCATCCGCGACACCGGTGTGACCATCAACAAGAATCCCTATGTGACTGCGCCTGCGCGTGGAACCGATCGGCCTCGCCGCCTACGAGACCGAAGTCAAGACGCTAGCCGCGTCTCGCGTGGCGATTCAAGACCGAGGTGATGGCGTACGGGTGAAATTCGATCCGAATAAGCCGGAGGATGTGATTGTGGTGTAGGCGCGCATTGCAAGGCGCTTCTTGCGAAGCAATCTCAAGGTCGGCCAGCACGAGATTGCTTTGCCGCGTCCTTCGACATCCGCTTCGTCTCGCGTTGCTGCTCAGCGTCCGCTCAGGATGCGCAGCTCGCAATGACGCACGAGAGGGATAACACAAGGGAGGAATCGCATGTTCACTTCAAAAATGTGGCGCGTGATCGCGTGTGGGGCGATCGGGCTGGTGGCCGTGGCCGCCGTGTTGTCGATCGGGCAAGCAAACGTGCAGGCGGATAAAGCGTGGCGCTGCGCCCGGCGGCAACGGCGGCGCCAACGGTGCTCAACTTCAGCGTAGGCGGCGATCACGCCTGTGTGGCGTCGACCAATGGGCGCGTGTTGTGCTGGGGGGCGCAGGGCGGGACAATTCCGTGCTGGGCGATGGCCTGGCGACGCAGCGGCTGATGCCGGTGGATGTGGTCAGCATCACTAACGGCGCAACACAAGTGGCCGCGGGCGGCGCGGTGACTTGTGCGCTCATCAACGGCGCAGTCAAGTGCTGGGGTGGCGCGATCGCGGCCAGTACGGGCACAGGGAATAACACGGTTAGCAATGTGCCCACCAATGTCGTGGGTCAGCGAACGGCGTTACGTCGATCGCGGCGGGCGTAGATTATGCGTGCGCGATTATCAACGGCGGCACCGAATGCTGGGGTCTCAACGATAACGGTCAGCCTTATGCTCAATCAACCCAGCAGCGTGCCGACGGACGTAGTGGGCTTGTCGAGTGGCGTTACGGCCATCGCGGCGCGGCGAGAATCATACCTGCGCGTTGGTGGACGGCGGTGTCAAGTGTTGGGGCGCGAATGGCAGCGGTCAACTTGGACGCGGCGACACTTTCCCGTCGCCAGTGCCGGTTGATGTGAGCGGCTTGCCAGCAGGCGGCAACGTCACTGCGATCAGGAACGGCGCGGTTCATTCGTGCGCGCTCGCCAATGGCGCGGTGAAGTACTGGGGCAGCAATCAATTCGGGCAGTTGGGCACGGGCAACCTCACGAATACCAACACGCCGACCGAGGTGATCGGTTTGGCCGGCAGTGTTACGTCGATCGCCACGGGCGGATCTCACGTGTGCTTTGCTGAACGGCGGCGTCAAGTGCTGGGGGCGCAACAACGTGGGCCAATTAGGCACCGGCAACATCACGGACACGGTGGTGCCAACGGATGTGCTCGGCTTGTCGAGCGGCGTGGTGGCGATTGCAGCAGGCAATGCGGCCACCAATGGCTCGACGTGCGCGCTGTTGGCTTCGGGCCTGATGAAGTGTTGGGGTGCGGGCGCAGCGCTCGGTACAGGCTACTCTTTAATCAGTTCCTCCTCGCCGCGCACGGTGTTGGGCGTGCCCGACGAGTGCATCTTCACCTCGGCCTTTGGCGACGATTGGGCCAACACTCGCAACTGGAGCAACTGCGGCGGCACCGTGCCGCAGGCGGGTGACAATGCCGTGATCGGGCGGCCAAGTACATCGGGTGTTGTGCCACAGATGTATGCCACGACGACGATGACGATCAATCGCTTGCGCGTGATCGGCTCGTTTAATCTGTACGGGCAGGGCACGGCCAATGCCGTCTTCGACGACAACATCGCGAATCTCAATCCCAATCTCAACGTCAACAACTTCCTTCTTTGTGATCAGTCCGGCGTTTTTGACGGTGACGCAACGCTGACGTGGACGCTGAATCTGGACGGCACAGGCTTTGTGGTCATTCAACCGGGCGCGGTGGGCACGGTGCAAAGCACATCATCCGCCGTTGTTAATGTGGTGAACGCTCGCATCCGTAACTACGGCACGTTCACCAAAGACGCGGCCGATATGGGTACCGCGCAGTGGAGTAACGAAAGCGGCGGCGTGATGAACTTCACCGGCAATGTGTATTGCTGCTCCACGTCAGGCAGCGTTTCACCAACCGCCTTCCTCAGCATCACGGGCACCAATCGCATCGTGCCGATCACACAGTACAGCGGCGCGATCAACTTGAACGGCACCATCACGCGCACGACGAACTTCTATGCGGTAACGCTGTACGGCGGCTCACTCAACGGCACGGGTGTGATTTCTGATTCAGTCGATAACGTCGGCGGCGTGGTGTCGCCCGGCGGATCGAATCAGGTTGGTACGCTCGCGATCGAGAACTACTATCGGCAAAGTCCTACGGCCACACTAAGCATCGACGTAAGGCGGGGCATACCGGCACGTATGATCAACTCCAGGTGATCAACTCGGGCGTGGAGTCGTTTTATCCGGGCCGCGCCGAATTGAACGGCGGGTTGAACCTCAACGCGCTCAACGGCTTCACGCCGCAGAGTGGCGATGACATCCGCTTCATGACGTTCAACACGCGCAACGGATTCTTCAGCACTGTCAACAACGCTTTCTCTACCAGCCTTCGTCCCGGCAGCCTTTGCCCAGTATGCAGCACTGGTCGAAGGGAGCAAACTGGCGATCGGGTTGCGGGCCAAGTCCGATCAATACGCGATCTATCCCGGCGCTGAAGTCGGCTATACGCTCGTGATGGAGAATCCGTATACGCAAGCGGTTACGCTGCAAGCGTTGACCCACGCTGCCGATTAGTTTCCTGCGTACAAACCCGGCTCCAGTCCGTTCGGTATTGGCGACCAACCATCACCGTGATCAATAACCGACAGGTATTGCGCTGGAGTCCGGGCACGACGATCAACGCGACCAGCCAGGCGCAGTTCAAGTTCCGCGCCACGGCGAACATCTCCACGCCGATTGGCACGTACACCTCGACGATCGCCGTGCGCACCAGCGCCAGCGCGAAGATGATGTAACCGTGACTGGTATCGCCACGCCTGTTGGTGCAACAGCCCACCACTGAATCGAATATTTGTGACGGCGGGCAGTGTAATCACACGCGAGAATTTACCGCCTGCAATTACCATCGGCGCGGCGTGGCGTCTGATTGGTTTTGGTGGAGACGCGCATCGGTTGTCCGTCAGGCAAGACGTGTAGCGATCCCAACACCGATCTGTTCTCGGTCACGTTGAAGATCGCAGGTTATGCGTACGCTGGCAGCAGGCACTGCGCCCATTACGCTACCGACGCTGATGGCATCTTCGCTTACCAACCGCGTCCCCGCGGTTGGACCGTCCGCGAGGACGCGGACGGAGAGCGCGTCGCAAAGCGCGCCCCAAAAACCACCTGGGCCGATCCACCACCGTACCATCATTGGGAACCGGGCATCGTGCGATCAACAATTGCCAAGCGGAACGCTGCGATCCGGGGCCGGACAATCCCTATCGGACGCCGGATTCCATCCCGATCGTGGTGGTGGTGCACTGGTCGGACGGCTCAACGACCGAAGAGTTGATCGCGTGCGGCTCGCTGTATGATCCCAGCGGCTACGTGCGCGACCTCCAGCACCAATCAGCCGATCTGCTAATGCGACGGTGTCGTTATATCGAGTGCCATATGCCTTGCCGGACACGGCGCAGTTGACGCACGATTGCGCACCATCGAGACGCGGCCCGGCGGTATCAGTGGCACGTGCGCTACCGCCGGCGAAGGTGTGGCAACCGGGTTGTTTGAAGACGCGGGGCTATCACCGGCCCGCATCGATCCGCCGGTCAATCCGCAGTTAACGGACGATCAAGGTCACTATGGATGGGATGTGGCGTTGGGGTGCTGGTTCATCGTTGTTGATGCCAGGTTATGTATTCAGAAGAGAAGATCAGTCCGGCGGTTGGCGTGCCGCCGACGTATTCGATCTGGGCCTCTATCTCGTCAAAGCCAACGCGAAGGTGTATTTGCCGTTGGTGAGGAAATGGCGGGCTGAAGGCTTCCCGGAGGTTTTGTTTGCTCGTCAACATTTGATCGTAATGGCGAGTGCCGACCAAGCCGACCTCTGAGGTCTGTCCCAGTCATGGATTCGACAGATTTCTCATCAAATAGTGTTATACACTGAGCCCATAAAGACCACATCACCACGGAGGGTAAGCCATGCGCCAATCGACAACTCTTGTTGCCGCGTTGATACTATCGGGCGTAGCGCTATTGGTCATGTTGTTCGCCACGCAGACGATTGCTCGCGCCGAACCTGAAGCGCCGCAGACCACCATCGTCATCGACACAATGAGGCCAGCCAACGCGGCGCTGAAACCGGCCAATGACGGCGATGTGATCCATGTGCGCTGTGCGGTCTCGTTTCCGATTGTGCCGAGCGCTGACGTTTAGCGCGCAGAAGACCATCAGCAAATCGATCACCATTCTGGGCTGCCCATCGAGCCGTGGGCGTCAATCGGTTGAGCAGCGGCGATACCACGCGCTTGTTTGTGGTGAACGCGGCCAAGACGCTCGCTGACGAACATTACCATCGAGCACAGGACCAGTGCCAGCGCCGGTGGCTGTTTGCAAGTGTTTGGTGCGTTGACGGCCTTGACCACAACGTTACGGTATTGCCGGACTACGCCGTTCATCACCTATCCTGACGGCGGCGCGATCTATGCTAACACCGCCCGAGTGACACTGACGAACACGACATTCTATTCCAACACAGCCGTGGGCGATGGCGGCGGTGTGTACGCTATAACTCCACAATGTCGGCCAGCCGATTGCGCTTCGACAGCAATCAAGCCGACAATTACAGCGGCAGTTACTATCAACGCCTGGGCAGTGTGACGTTTGATGCCACCACATTCACCAGCAACACAGCGCGTTATCGCGGCGGCGGCTTGTACGTCACGCAAGTCCCCACGCTCAATCTGCAAAACAACACGCACAATGCGATTTAACCGCACTACCGATCTCGCCGACAGCTCGGCGGCGGCGCATACTTCACGGCCAGCGTGCCTACATCGATCAGGCTTATTTCATCGGCAACATCGCTGAAAAAAGTGGTGGCGGCCTGTACAGCGAGAACAGCGCGCTGGCGCTGTATCTGGCATTATCTCGGAGAACACCACCAGCGACTTCGGTGGCGGCGGCGTCTGCGATTTCCGCGGGACCAACTATTTCGGCTCGATCTACGCAATCTGTTCTACGGCAACACCAGTTATCCTACGGCGGCGGACTGTATAACGAAGGCAACCTTAACACCGGCTACAGCAATTCGTCAAGAATCACGGTTACTACGGCGGCAGTATTTACAACGAAGATACCGGCGTGATGCAGATCTACCACACCACCTTCGATCAGAACACCGGCGCATATGGCGGGGCTTTGCGCACGGAAGAGAGCCGCATCGATTACGGCATGAACCTGACCTTCACGCTAAACACGGCCACCTATGATGGTGGCGCATTTTATTCGTATGCAGCGGGCAGCAATCGCACCCTATATGACCGACGTGGTCTTTCTCGACAACAAGGCCCGCAGCGGCTACCCAGCGGCGGCCTGTTCGCGCGCAACAATGTCACCGTCTCGCTCTATCGCGCCACCGTCGATGGCAATCAAGTGAAGCATGACGGGGCGGGCTTGTACGCCCGCGACGCGACGATCTTAATCAACAGTGGCGCAGTCACCGACAACAAAGTGGACGGTACTGACGACTACAGCAGTGGCGGCGGACTGTACATCACGGGTACATCAAAGCTGACACTAAGCAACGCGCAGATCGATCGCAACCAGATCGATTATTTGGGAAACGGCGGCGGCGTGCATCTCTACGGCACGACGGCCACGCTGAACAACGTCACGCTCAATAACAACAAGGCGACCAATGCGGCGGCAGGTGGCGGAAGCTGTACCTTCAGAATGGATCGGCCACCATCGGCGGCTTGACAGCCAGCGGCAACACGGGTCTGTACAGCGGCGGTGGTATCGAACTACAGAACGCCGCTGAATCTATCGAATGCCACCTTACAGCACAATGCGGCCAGCGCCGTCGGCGGCGGCATCGCGCGCTCGATAGCACTATCACGCTGAACGGTGTGACAATCAGCGGGCATGATTCCGGGGCATCCGACGGTGCCGGGATAAACCTTACAACTGCCAGGGGTCATGGCAGAATGTAGCAGTCGGCGGCAATGTGAGCGATCGGAATGGCGGCGGCCTGCGCCTACCGGTCGACCCTCACCATTCAGCGCGCCACGTTCGATCACAATGCCTCGCAGGATGGCGGCGGCATCAGCGACAACGGCACGCTACAATTGATCAACGTGACGGTGAGTGGCAATAGCGCGACCGATCAAGGCGGCGGCCTCTACAATGAAGCGGGCGGCGCCTATGCCTCGATCATTACCATGACCAACGTAACCATCAAAGACAACGGCGCGACAACCGCAGGTGGCGGCTTCTTTAACTTCAACGTGTCGACACCACCGCGTACCTCAAGAACACGGTCATCGCCGACAGCACCAGTGCGGGCAATTGCAGCGGCAAGGCCTTCTCGTCGTCAAGTACTCGCACCAGCAGTGACAATACTTGTTCGCTAAGCGGTACGGGCAATCAAAACGGCGTGGCCGCCAAACTCGATCCGCTGGGATTGGTGGGCAGCCTGGCAGGTGCATTTACGCTGCCAAACGATCCGTTAGTTGATATGGTAATCGGCAGCGACTTCGATACACCGATCAGCGCGGCGTCACCCGCTCGATCGGCGGTGGGGCCGACGTCGGATCGGTCGAGCGGCAAGCGAGCGATCCGATCTACGGGCTGCTGTTGTATCTGCCGTTGGTGATCAGGTAACTGCGCCCAGACCTCGGAAGTTTCATTTGATCGTCATCATGGCTCATGGTAAGCCCTAAAGTCAGAGCGATCGACCAGAGACCACTTGGTAATAACGTCCGAGGCCTATAGGAGAATTTCTATGCCCAAACCCACCGTCAACGTCGAAGATCAATCGGTCAGCGGTGACATCCGCACCAAAGATGGACAGGTCATCAATGTCAAAGTAGAAGTGCCCAGCGATGGCTCATTGTGGGACGAGGAGTTGATCGACGCAGCGTTGATGATGATCCAGCAATCGTATCCCGGCGCGCACTGGGTGACGTGAACAGAGTCACAGGGGAGGACTGGCATGCCTGGTTTTGATTCGATCATGCAAAGCACGAACGCGATCTTCGGCCTTGTCACCCTGTTGCTCGTCGCGATTGGCGGCGCGCTGCTAGTAACTGGATTCTTAACGGCTCGTACACCAGGCAAGAGCCAGCATTGGCCGACCACCGCCGGCCAGATCCTGGTCTCGACGATACAGTATCGCCGCAAAAGCGGCGGCGGCCACTCGCTTTATCCGGTAGTGCTGTACACCTATCAGGTTGAGGGTCAGTCGTATCAAAGCCAGCGTATCTACTTTGGCACTCTCCTCGGCGGTTCGGCGCTGACAGGCATCAGCCAGAAGTATCCCGTGGGCGCGCAAGTGCCTGTTTATTACAACCCGGAAAATCCGGCCGAGGCCGTGCTAGAGCGAACCATCCCCGTGGCCAGGGTGCTGGGCTTCGCCGGTGTGATCATGATCGCGGCTGCCGCAGCAACTTACTTCATGCCCAGACTACTTGGCTTGTGAGGCCTGCACGGCCAAGCGGTTGTCGAGCTCAAGTAATGAGGGCCAATATCGAAAGTTGGGGAGCGGCTTTTAGGGCCGCTCCCTGTCGTTTCCCGGCTAACTCCAGCGCGCAGATCGCGCCCAGCGACAACTAGCGCTGGATCGTTGGCAGGTAACTCGCCAGTAAATTAAGCTTCGCCCACTTCGCACCGACACCGCCTGATGTACACAGATAG
The DNA here is from genome assembly GCA_046328575.1 of Anaerolineae bacterium. GTDB lineage: Bacteria > Chloroflexota > Anaerolineae > Fen-1058 > Fen-1058 > JAGOBP01. Next base: position 36,027 of record JAXLWI010000008.1, on the reverse strand, counting down.
AGATCGCCGTTGCTGTCGAGATACAGTTCGCCGGTCAAGTGTGAACTTCCCGTCGGCGGGCCAGCCGTCACACCCGGCACCAGGCGGAGCTGCGCCGTGCCGCCGGAAAACTCCCCGCCGATGCCATTGTTACTAATCCCAGTGACGCCAGTCCCATCTGGACTGGCGCCATACACGCCATAACCAGAGTTATCGACCAGGCCCATCACACCCACCCGCACCTGTCCCGAACTGGTATCGACGCCGCTGGTCATGGCAACCAGGGCGGTACGGAAACCGCTCGAATAGCTATTCCCAACATCAGAATTGGAATAGTTGCCAATGCGCAGTGTGCGAGGCATTAGCTCGGTAATGCTGGGATTGATTATGCGCGTCAAGTCGGTAGTCGCAGTCGTGGAGTTGGCTGCGCCGAGTATGACCGCGCCGCCTGTCGCCGATGGACTTGTGGGCGTGTCAATTCCCTTGACGCCATTCGCCACCGCCGGCAAGATGCCGCCTGCCCCGGCGATGAGCAACAACACGGCGACGAGGCCTGGTACCAACCAGGCACGCAGCTTGGCCGTCACCAAGCCTTTCCGCAACTGCTGGATTTCTCGTGTTTGCTGTGCCAATTGGACTTCTAAGGTATGAAAGCGTGTTTCTAAATCTGAAGCGGGTGTGGACATGACATGCCTCCTCCAAAGACAAGATAAAAAAAGTATATCCGATTTGCGCCGCAGTGTCCGGTCACTTAACGGCTTCGGTTCGTTGTCCGATTTCGATCTTCGTCCGCAACTCTTCCGGCCACTGCGCAATGTCTTCCGACGGATAGACGCGCAGTTCCGGCCCGTGCTGTGTCAGCAGTTCTGAGGTGCGGCACTTCAAGAGCGTACGCGCGGCGGTGAGGCCTGAGCTGGTCACGCCTGCCACACCGTGCGACTCCGTGCTTGATCCGCACAGCAGCAGGCCGTCAATTTCCGATTGGACCGGAAACGCCCATGGGCCAATCTGGCGCGGGCTTTTCTCGATGCCGTACAAATTGCCGCGCGTGGCGTTGATATAGTGCTCGTTCGTTAGCGGCGTAGCCAGACTATAAAACACCACGTGCTGACTGAGCCCGGGCACGCGCTTGTCCAGCGTTTGGAACATGCGCCACGCCAGGTCTTCTTTCAACGCGCCGTAATCGGTGCGGTGCTCACCCGATTGTTCCTTCGCCCATTTCTGGAACGCATCGTACCCCACGAAGGCAAACGCCTCGCAAGTGTGATGGCCATGATGCATCTTCGAGGGATCTTTCAGCGTTGTCACGGTGAGGAACATGCCCGGCATCGTTGGCGACGTCAACGCGGCATCGGTCAAACCCGATTGATAGATGCCATCGACATCGGCGCTGTCGTAAAACCAGTTGTTGCCCGAATCCAGCCCCGCTTGCCGCAGATCCATATCCACCGCGAAAAACAGGCTCAAACACGATCCCGAATACTTGACGCTGTCGACCTTTTTTCGCAGACGCGTGCTGAGATGTTCACGGCCGATCAACTTGCCGAAAGTCACTTCAGGATCAGCATTACTGATCACGTACTTCGATCGGATTTCAGTGCCATCGGCCAACCGTACCCCGATCGCTTGGCCGTGCTCGATCAAGATTTTCTCGACCATGGTGTTCAAGCGCAGTTCGCCACCGGCACGCTTGAGGGCGCGCGTAAACGATCGGGGAATGGCAAAGCCGCCGCCGCGCGGATAGTATCCGCCGTTGAGATAGTGATTGGCCAATCCGGCGTGAAAGAACGCGGACACTTGTGACGGCGGCAAGCCGTGATCGCCGGACTGGCCGGACAACACGCCCTTCAACACCGGATCAGAAAAATAGTGATCGAGCAAGTCTTGCCCGGTGCGCGATACCCAGCGCAACAGCGAGGGGGCGTGCGTGACCGCGCCCGCGATCTGATCTAATTTGTTTTCACGGCCCAACACACTGGCGCTGTCCATCAAGCCGATGACGGTGTTGAAGTAACCGTCGATGCCGGCGGCTTCGTGGGGGAAGCGCTCTTTCAAGCGGGCGGTGAGAGCCTGTCGGCCTTTTGGAAAATCGAAGCGCTCTTGATCGATGTAAATGTGATCGTAGCCGTCAGGATTGATTTCGCAGAATTCCAAATCCTGCGACACGCCCAGCCCTTCGTAGACGCGGCGCAGTGAGCCGCCTAGCTGCACCTCGCCGATGTAGTGGACGCCAGGGCTGAAGCGATAGCCGTTGAGCGTGAACGAATGCGTCCAGCCGCCGGGCACTTCGTGCTGCTCGCAGACCAGCACACGCTGGCCAGCCTGCGCCAGCGGCAGCGCGGCGGCCAGTCCGCCTGCGCCTGAGCCGATCACGATTACGTCATAGTCGGTGTTAGTCATGGTGTCTCCTGAAGGGGTATCACGTTGAGCCACTATACCAGCCGGTTGAATCTCGTCAAGGCAATTATGATCAAACCTCACGGTTGCGCTATACTTGTGTGCACAGTGCCCCACTCTAAAATCGGCCACCGAGGGTAAGACGAGCATGCTGAAACGAACGAGCGTTGTGATGTTGGCGATATTGATCGCTGCCTGTGGAGGAACCGCTATGCCGAGTGACACCCCAACCCCCAAGCCGCCATCACCGCCATCCGGTATGCCGACGATGTGGACGACGCTGCAATCGCCGCTGTTTCCAGACGAGTGGCCGCCCACTTCATCGACGACGTGGGTGCGGTACACGTTTGCGTATGGCAACAATCCAACGCAACTGGCTGATGGCGCGTATGTAACACAACCGCTCACGCGCACGATTGTTCAACGCGACGGCGCGAACGGCGAGGCGAGCACTTTAAGCACGGAGCTGGAATCGGCTGGAATTCAAGGTGTAAAGCCGCTGGATGCGGCGTCGAGTGCAGCGTTGGGGAAAGGCGCGCAGGTACAAGTAAAATGCCTGCAATTGCAGTCGACGCCAGACGACGCGACAGCCGCTGAACTGCGCGAATACTATCGGGTGTGGGTAAACCTTAACGGCGCGTTTGTGAAGTTCATCCGCGCTAATCACGCGGCGTTTTTCGAGTGGGTTGATAGCGGGAAATAAAATCGGGGCGAGTCAATGACTCGCCCCGTTGTCTTTTACATGAACGACGCGTTGATTTTGTCTAGTTTCTCGCGCGATGGGCGCAGTTTTTCAGACGGCAACTGCACCAGCGGTGTTTCAGTCAGCCGCTCACGTTCGGCCAGGTTAGGCCGCTGCACATCGATATAGATCAGACCCGTGATGAACTGTTGCTTCTCGCGGGCCTCCTCCAGCAAGCGCATCGCCGCGTACTTATCGCGCGGTTCATAGTCCTTGCCGAGTTTCCGCAGCAAGATCGATGAGCCGTCGTGCATGGTCACGTCTTTCACTTCGCCTTCGCTGTACTCGACCATGATCTCTTCGGCGGGCATCACGTACCGGACTTCGTGCAGAGCCTCTTCGTGTTCCTTGCCCCAGTTGTAGCCTTTGGTTGAGAGTTCGCTGTTGTTGAAAGTCACGCACGGACTGATGATGTCCAGCACCGCCGTGCCGTGATAACTGATCGCCGCTTTCAGCAGCTGCTGAACCTGCTTCGGATCACCCGCAAACGATCGAGCCACGAAGCCCGCACCGGACGCAATCGCTTCAAGGCACAAATCGATCGGCGGCAGTTCGTTCTTGCCCGCATATTTCAGTTCTTGGCCTACGTCGGCGGTGGCCGAGAACTGGCCTTTGGTCAAACCATACACGCCATTGTTCTCGATGATGTAGACCATATCGACATTGCGGCGCAGCATGTGCTTGAACTGACCGAACCCGATGCTGCCCGTGTCACCGTCACCGCTGACACCCAGGCCGATCAGTTCGCGGTTGACCGTTAACGCGCCAGTTGCGATCGACGGCATGCGGCCATGCAAGCCGTTGATACTGTGCGAGCGGCCCAAAAAGTACGCCGGACTCTTGCTAGAGCAGCCGATGCCGCTGAACTTGGCAATGCGATATGGCTCCAGCGATAGATCGTACGCCACCGCGATAATCTGGCTGGCGATCGAGTCGTGACCGCAGCCGTTGCACAACGTCGAGGGTGCGCCTTTGTAATCGGCTTTGCCGAGGCCGACGAGATTGAGACCAGTGGGTTTAGGCATTGCAGTTGTCGCCATTATTCACCTCTACCGTTCTTGTTCCAAAATTGATTCCATGATCCAGCGCGCGCTGAGCGGCAGGCCGTCGCACTTTGCCAGCGACACGAGGCGCGTGGCATATTCAGGCGCATGCAGTTGGATCAACGAATGCATCTGACCATCCAGATTGTTTTCGATCACGTAAACGCGCGGATGCTTCTTGATGAACTCCACCAGCGCCGATTCAAGCGGCAGCGCACGCAAGCGCAGATACGACGTCTTTACGCCGGTCTTCGCCAACCGATCGCGCGCTTCTTGCACCGCCGGATCGTTGGTGCCGTACGAAATCAAGCCGATTTCGGCTTCGGCATTGGCGTCGATGATGGGCTGCGGCACTAGTGAACGCGCCGTGTCGTGCTTGCGCTCCAACCGCTCCAGATTGCTTTGCCAATCTTCGGGACGTTCGCTGTAACCAGCAGCTTCGTTGTGGCCGGTGCCACGCGTGAAGTAAGCGGCCAGTGGATGATTAGTGCCGGGCAGCGTGCGCCAACCAATACCATCACCATCCACATCGGCATAGCGTTTCCAGTTCTTGATCTTGGTTAGATCTTCAGCCGATAGGACTTTGCCGCGATCCAACGGTTGCTCTGGGTATTTGAAGGGTTCAGTCGGCCATAGGTTCATGCCCAGATCAAGGTCGGTGAGGACGAAGATGGGCGTTTGCAACCGCTCAGCCAAATCGAGCGACGTGCCGCCGAACTCGAAGCACTCTTGAATGTTGGCGGGCAGCAGCACCACATGGCGACAATCACCGTGACCCAGATAATAGGTCTTGAGCACATCGCCTTGCGAGACGCGCGTTGGCAAACCGGTGCTGGGACCCATGCGCTGCACATCGACAATGACGGCTGGAATCTCCGCGAAGTAAGCGTAACCGACGAACTCTGCCATTAGCGAGATACCGGGGCCTGAGGTCGACGTCATCGAACGCGCGCCCGCCCAACCCGCACCGACAACCATGCCGATCGCGGCGAGTTCGTCTTCGGCTTGAATGATGGCGTAGTTGGTGGTGCCATCGGGATTGCGCCGCAGCGCGGGCAGATATTCGTTCAGGCCATCGGCCACCGAGGTCGCGGGCGTAATCGGATACCACGCGACGAACTGCACGCCGCCAAAGACCGCGCCCAACGCCGACGCGGTGTTGCCGTCGATCAGGAACGTGCCTTCGGTCTTGTTCATGCGCTCCACACGGAACGGATCGGTCTTGGTCAAGTTGGCTTGCGACCACTCACACGCCGCTTTGACGACATTCAAGTTGAGATCGACGGCCTTGCGCTTGCCACCGAAGTGGAACATCAAAGCCGCTTCGATCTCGGACATTTCGATGTCGAGCAGGCACATGAGGATGCCGACGTAAACCATGTTGGCAACGTATGGCCGCAACTTCGCATCCGCGCCCGATTTCCGGACCAATTCGTTGACGGGCATCGGATAGTAGGTGATGTCGTCGCGCTTGATGGGGAGCGGATCATCGATCGGGTACAGACAGACACCGCCCGATTCCAGTTTCTGGATGTCCTCAGCAATCGTCGCTTTGTTCATCGCCACGAGGATTTCGGCGCGCTCGCGGCGGGCAATGTAGCCGTCTTTGCTAACGCGGATGGTGAACCACGTCGGCAGGCCCTGAATGTTGGAGGGGAAGAGGTTCTTGCCGCTGGCCGGAATGCCCATCTTATGGATGGCGCGGATCAGCGTGTTGTTGGCGGTCTGACTGCCCGAACCGTTGACGGTGGCCGCCGTGATCGAAAAATCGTTGATGATCGGCGCCCGATTCGCTGCGCCGCCCGGCTTCGCTTCAGCCTGTGGTTCGATGACGCTCATGGAGCATGCCCTCGCTTAGATTAAATGAACTTCGCATTGGCGCGAAGTCCATCGATTTAAAGCTATTGTACCATAAATTACATGACCTTTTCAGGCCATAAATCTCACCCGTTCGGGGCACACAACGGGCGAGTGTGCCTTCGATACACACTCGCCCGCGCAAAATTTGAATGCGAATCGTTCATATTCGAGGTGGCGTTGACCAATAAATTTTTCCAGTCCATCCGTTAATTTTGCACGTAATCTGGCGATGCCTACCCAATGGATTGGTATACTCTACTTTGTAGTCTCGGTTTGAGCGATCAACCGAAGACCAGACATATGAAACAACAACGTCCGAAGCACCTGCTTTGATGAGGTGTTTAGCAATACGCTGCTTATGGCTTGTTATTTCTGTGTTGATTGCCGCCCACATGATTGCAACCAAGACAAGGACTAATAGAAGCACCACAAGTTCCATGTTATTAGAACCGCCTTCGATGAACTTAGCAATCCGCCGCGAACCTCACATATTAAGGAAATGGAATGGCTCACCCCTCAGGCGGCTCACGCCAGTATATGTCATCGCTCCAATTTGATATTTTGCAGCGTGTTTGGCAGCGCTGACCATGTCGATCAGTGTAAGCAACATTGAAGGCCTGATTGCCACGCTCGCCACCAAACCAATCCCAAGTTACAGTGATATTGACTACCCCTCTGGCCGTGAGATGCGCGCGAATAGTCTGCATGTTCTCACGCGATTGCCAATAGGACATGCCAATGACAATCACAAAAAGAATGATGACAAACACGATCGATTCTATAGTCACATTTCCGCGCATCTGCTATCTACCTCAAAAACAGTTCACACTTCGGGCGGCTCTGACCAGTAGATTTCGCCACTCCAACCCGATATTTTGCAGCGTGTCTGGCACACTCGACCGTGCCGATCGGTGTATTTGACATTGAAGGTCTGACTGTCTCGATCACCGTCAAACCAGTCCCAAGTAACAACGATATTGGCTGCACCTTCCCTAAACAGGTATCCACGAATCGTTCGGATATGATCGCGTGATAGCCAATAGGGGATTCCGAACACAAACACGAATACCGTGACAACAATCAATACCACGTCCATGTAACCGACTCCACGACTACTTACAACCCGAAATGCATTTACTGCGGCACCTGAACGAATACCAACACACCGTTGATCTTCTTTCACACTTCCGGTGGTTCTGACCAATAAATTTCGTTTTCAGTGTACGATCCGCCGATTTTGCAGCGAGCACGGTGAGGGCGACCATCGGCTCCGATGTAGGTTACGTCATACATGTATGTATCGCGAGTACCGGCAGCGACGTCCCACGCGGAGCGGATATTCGTCGCGCCAAGACGGCTAAGGTAGATGGCTATGCTGCGCTTGTCTTCGTATGCTTTGTAAAAGAAGACCGCCACACGAAAGCCGATGAACAAGCCGGCTATCAAAATCGCAATGGGCAGGGGAATATTACTCATCGACTGCGCTCTGCTAACCTATAACAAGGCTGGTGTCTGAACCGAATGCGGAACTTCTATCGGCCGAGATGGCGGTAGATTTGACAACACCAAACTGCACCCGCTGCGGAGGTGTAAGTGTTCGCCGCGAGTGACACACGGCGAGGGTTTTATTCACACACAGGTGGTTCACGCCAATAGAGTGCCGTTCCACCAAACAAGCTGTTCTTCACGACGCAACTTGTGTAACAGCGTTCGCCTTTCCGATCGACATACTCAATGTTATAGGCCACGCCGCCAGACCAAGCAACAACGATGTTGGATGCACCGTTGACCAGCAGATACTCGCGAATGTGGCGCTTATCATGTCGTGACTGTAGGAAGACCACTATCGGCGCCAAACTGACAATTGTGACGATCAATGTGCCAATCAGTAATTCTCGACTCATACTAGCCGCCGACTACTTCATCTGCACGAATTCCAGTTCGCCATCGACTTTCTGCACTTGGAAGATGTACACGCGCTGATCTTTGAGGTCGCCGTTGGCATCGTACGCCACCTGGCCGATCGGAGTGGAAAGATCAATCGAGTGCAGCGCGCTTTCAATTTGCTTCGCGTCGATCGAGTTGGCTTTCTTCACGGCCTCGCCTAACGCTTTCATCGCGCTGTAGCCATTGACGCTGTACGTATCAGGATTGCGATATTCGACGGCTTGATATGCGCCGATCCAAGCTTGATCAACGACGGCGCTGGGCTGGGGCGCGAACGAACTGATGTACATGCCTTCCGCGGTGTTGTCGCTCTCGTCGATGGTGGCGCTGAGGAAAGCGCCGTCGCTGGCCATGAACGGCAGCAACACGCCCGCCTTCACCAATGCATTGCGCAGATACGGCGTCTCAACTTCGTAACCCGCATAAAAAATCGCATCAGGCGCGGCGGTCTTGATCTGCTGCACTTCGAAGCTATACTCGCTCTGTTCGACCTTCACTTGCAGATTAGTGACAGCTTGCGCGCCCAGCTTCGACAGTTCGTTACTGAGCAACTTCGCCAGCCCCACGCCGTACGGATCGTCGTTGTGGACGACGGCCACTTTCTTAGCCTTGAGTTGATTCACCAAAAAAGCGGCATCGACGCGCGCTTGCGTGGCATCGTTGGCGTTGACGCGGAAGAAGTTGGTATAGCCTTTCTGCGTCAAACTCATCTCGCTGGACGTGGGCGTCAACACAACGATGGGCAGGTCTTTGTAGATGTCCATCGCGGCGATAGTCTGGCCGCTGTTGTAGTGGCCGATAACGCCGAGCACCCGCTTGCCGGCCTCGATGTCGGCTTTCACCTGCTGAGCCAGCGTGACGGCGACATCGCTGTCGCTTTCATCGTCCAGCGGCACGATCACAACTTTGTAGCCCAGCAAGCCACCCGATCGGTTGAACTCTTCCGCCGCGAGCCGGACGCCGCCCAGCACCGTCTGGCCGCCATTGGCCTGAAAGCCCGACAACGGCGCACCGACGTACACGGTGAGATCGCCTTTCGTCGGCTCGCTCGATCCACCGCAGGCGGACACCAGCAGCGAGATAACCACCATCACTAATGTGAGACGCAGCAAGTTTCGGTATCGCATTGCGTTCCCTCAATTCAACCCTCACCCGCGCTACCTCGCGCTCTCGCTCCCTGCTAGGGAGAAGATTGGGGTAAGGGCGAGATGTCTTTTTCCATCAAATACGCGTCTTCGCCGTCGCCGTAGTAGCGCCGCCACGTATCGACGATCTGGTAGCCCAGTTTGCGATACAGGCCCAGCGCGGGCCGATTGCTGACGCGCACCATCAACTGCAAACGCGGCAAAACCGATCGGGCTTCGACTGCCCGCATTAAGCGTTCGCCCAGGCCGCGCCCCTGCCAGTCGGGATCGACGCCGATCGTGACGATGATCGTGTGCCCTTCGCTGCGGCGCGGATCGCCGGCGATAAAGCCGACGATCCGATCACCGTTCATCGCTTTTAGCGCGATCACGCCTGGCCAGACACTCAGGCCGAAGAACTCGTACCAGCCAAACGCATCGATCGGTTTGAAGCAGCGCCGATCGAGTTTCACCAGCGCGCGCGTATCGCGCCACGTGGCGCGTACGATCTGTGTAGTTTGCTCGGCGTCCGCGTCCTCGCGGACAGCCCGCGCAGACGCGGGCTGAGAGCGTGGATCGTTCACGATTACTTGGTCGAATCCTGAGTCATCGCCGCCAGCGGCTTGAGCAGGTTAGTAAATTCCATCGGGAAAATGTACTTCGTCGCCGGGCTGGAACCGAGCGCCTTCAACGCCTCGAAGTATTGCAGCGTCATCGTCTTGGAATCGACGTCCTTGGCCACGCTGAAGATCTTATCCAAGGCGACCGAGTAACCTTCGGCCACCAACGCCCAGAAATCCACGCTGACCTTCGGCTCGCAGGATGGCCGCCTGTTTTCGCCTTCCGCCGGAGAATCGCCGCTTGCTTCTGGCCTTCGGCCACGGTCACAGCGGCTTCGCGCGTACCCAACGCTTCAGTGACGACCGCGCGGCGGCTGCGTTCGGCGCTCATCTGGCGCGTCATCGCATCTTTACCCCGCGCGGCGGTACAATCTCGCGGATTTCGACCGCGGTTACTTTCACGCCCCAGCGCCTCGGTCACTTCGTCGAGTTTGGCGCGCAGTACCTGGTTGATGTGCTCACGCTGCGCCAGCACATCGTCCAGCGCACATCGCCCGATCACGGCGCAAGGTCGTGGTGGCGATACCCAACGCGGCCTGTCGGAAGCCGTTGACTTCCAGCACGCTCTTCACCGAATCGACCACCTGCCAATAAATCAGGTAGTCAATGCCGATCGGCGCATTGTCTTTCGTGATGTTCGTCGGATGCGGCACTGCGCACTTCCTCGCGCAGATCGACCGTGATGGCCCGATCGATGCCGAACGGATACAGCAGCACCAGGCCCGGCCCCTTCTGGCCGATGCAGTTACCAAAGCGGAACACGACGAGCCGCTGGAACTGCGGCACGACGCGGATCGCGCTCAACACCAAACCCAGTCCTACGACCACAATTGCGCCGACGACATGCAGCCACCAAACTACCGTCCATAGAGAGACCTCCCCGCGAAGAGTAAGTTGCGATTCAGAGTAAATACTTGATCAAGCCAGGCTCAAGACGGACGAGCGTCCGTCGCAACGAGCCGCTTCACTTGCAGCGTTAAACCCACGCGGTTGACGACTTCGACCTCGGCGCCCGGCTCGATCGGTTCGCTTGTCGGCGGCCACCGTCCACAACTGCCCGCCGATTTGCGCGGTGCCGGCTCATTCGGCTTCTACTTCGGTCTTGATCACCGCGGGTGCCGACGATATTCCAGGCCACATGATCGACGCGCTTCTGCTGGCGCACGCATCAACGCCGATAGGATCACCGCGCGAAACCGGCCGTCGCCAAAGTGACGCCGCCTATCAACCAACCCGGATAGACCTTCCGAGCCTTCGCGTACCGGAAACAGCAACAGTGATCCGACCAGCAGCGAGATCGCGCTGCCAATCGTCAACGCGCCGCAGTCGCCGTCGCATCAATGACAAACAAGACGAGCTCACGACGATGAACAGCACGCCCGAAAAGTTGGCCGACAAGTTGATCAAAACCGATCGCGGCAATAGCCAAAGCGATAAAGGCGATCACCTCAGCCACGCCCGTGCCCGGTGTCGTCACGGCCACAAACAGCATGAACAAGCCCACGATCAATGCCAAGTAGGCAATACTGGGATTGCTCACCAATTGGCTGTTGTCAAGATCCATCGCGCACCTCCGGCGACGATCAGTCGCTTACGATTCCTGTTTCGCTTGACGATCCAACGCGCCGCACCAATCGCGACACCGATTACCGGGCTTACCCGCAACACCCATAGCGATGTTGTTCAGCGCTACACCCAAGCCCGCGCCAATTGCCACACCCAGGGCAACGCCCATGCCCAGTTTGCTGCCCGCAGGTGATGAGGCGTTGGTTCAGACATACTCGATCCTTTCGCGGCCTGCCAGAAGTCAGCCAGCGGGCCAGTTTCATTGTGCCACGAATGGCCGTGCCTTTCACGACATGGACCTGACACGCGGCGGCTGACCTCGGCCAGCTGTCGCCGGATGAGTTGATACACATCCTGCGGCTGTTCGATATTCCAGAAAGCCGTGACCGAATCCATCGGCAACTATTGCCCATAGCGACCGTAACTTATACACGCTCTGACCGAAAATCGGTGTGCCAGTCCCGTCACGATTTTCGCTCAGCGTCGCTGCTGCACATTCTTCAGCGGAATAATTGTCACCCGCTTGCCTGACCAGCCCGTAGACGGATAAACGATCACGGCCGATTGATTGGTGACATAGTAACGGGCGTTGCTGGAACTGCGCCGACTCAGCACGACCAACGGGATGCCCACGCCCCTAACCCAACTGAGATGAAGATGATAGGCATGATAATCAGCGGGACAAAGTCGTCGCTGCGCGAGTGCGACTGCGGCTCGAAGTCGCGGCGAAGATCACGCCGAAGAGCAGCGCCATGCCTACAAACATCGCGATGAAGAAGTAGCCGCCCGCCGCCGCCGAGTTCAAACGACGCTTGCCCTGACCCTGCCACACCACGCGCTCATTCGGCGCAAGATAGTTAGTTAACTCACCAGTCATTTCAAACATGATTTACCCTTTACCCATTTGTTGACGTATCAACTGATACACAGCCAACGGCTGCTCGATGTTCACGAAAGCCGGCGTCGATTCAACGAACAAGTCATTTGCGGCCGCATCTCCGGGCTAAAATTGAAGTGCAAAGTGCCAGTCCCGTCGCGATTCCGGCTGACTTTAATAGCCGTCAGGTTTCTTAACGGCAGAATCGTCGCCCGCTGAGACGCGCGGCTACTTGCCCCAACGATTATCGCTGCTGAGTTGTGACCAGATATTGCGTCTGTCAATCTTGGCGCCTGCGCGCGCCAACATGACGGTCACCGGTCCAAAAGCAAACAGCACAATCAACAAGAGCGACCACGGCAAACCAATGCCCCACAAATTCAACACACCGAGTGCGGTGCCCCGACGTAAACCAGCATGAGGCCAGCCCCAGTGTTGCAGCGCTGCGGCCAACATTATCGGCCTTCAACCGCGAAACCGCCGAGAACTGCTTTTACTCTGGCCCTGCCACAGAATCTTTTCATCGGGTGCCAAATACTCGATCGATTCGCTCGCCATGTCAGACATACTTCACTCATCCGCCACCCAATCACATTGTCGCATGCTTTGGCGTAAATCTATCGTCCAATCAACGTTACTTATCAATGGTCATTCTGGAGGCCCGATAGAAGCATTCGAGCATGACACGCCAAGTGGCGTTGTTGGCTAACTTTAGGCCATTCACTCATCACTTTGCTAATTGCGCTTGTACACCTCGTCCATCGCCTCGACGACTTCATGCGGGCCCTTCACCTCCTCGGCGATAATAGTAGCGCAGGCGCTGATAGCGCCCGCTGTCGGTATCCTTCGCATCCATCAACAGCAATTGCGAGTACCGTGCCCATCGACGCCAGCGTCTGGTCCATCTGCAACTTGCGCTCGATGGTGCTCTGCAAGTTCTGCAGCGAATCCAAATGCGATCGGCGCGAAGCCAGCGTTGTGCTGATTTGTTTTTCAACGACGCATCGACCGTCGTGCGCAGGCGCATCTCGTCTTTTGAATCGCTGCCGGGACGGTCTTCCAGATCGTTCACCAGATCCAGTGAATCGCCCTCAAACGTATCGAGGCGCTTTGAGCCGGCGTAAAAATAGGTTGCCCGTCCAGTCGTCGATCTCATTCGCCGTCTGTTCGAGATGATCAGCGCAGCACGCCGGGTTTTGTCTTCGCCAGCGCCGCCGCCGATGCGACCGCGATATCAAACGCCTTCGGCCACTCTTTCGAATCGGGGCTGCGGAGTGTGTCCGGCTCGTATTTCTGACGCAGTAAGTTCGCCGTCACCTGTGCGCCGGTTTCAGGATCCTTCATGATACTGAACGTTAACGCGCCCCAGGCCGCCGCGCCACCACCAGCCACCACCACCATTGAGGAGCAGGAAACAAATCGAGCGAAAAAAACCGAGCAAAATCGAGACTGCCAGGATAATGCCAGCGCCAATCGAACAGGGCGTGGGCAAAATAATGATACGCCGCCGCGCTGACGCAGCGTCGCTTCCGTGGCTTCAGGTTGATCGAGATTGTCATGGTCCTCCCACAATTCAGGGCGGGCAGTTTCTTCAGCAGTTCGCGCGGGCGCCGCTTGCGCGCGCTAAATTTCCATCGCCAGAATCCGTCTTTGGGTTATCACCAACGGTGAACCGGGCTGCAATTGCTCGGCCTGACTCAACGTGTCGAGACTGCGGCGATGGCGGCTGATAGCGCATACGCTTCAGCCAGCGCCAGTTGATAATCGACGGCGGTGGGCTGCAAGTTGACGGCGCTGCAAGTGAAGCGCCGCCAGCGTCCACATGCCGCGATGCATGTAGCGTTCGCGCCGGACAAAAGCCGTCAACGCTTCACTTTCGATCGATCCGGTGACGCACCGCAACCGCTCCGTCACGCGCGCAAAATCTTCTTCTATCAAGAAGCCCAGCAGTACTCGCAACAACAGCATGAAGCCGGCCACGCCAGCCGCAATCGGCACGAACAGACCCAACAGTTCATTCAGGACCACTTGCAAAATCGCTTCGATCGGCGTAGCAGCCGCATAGCGATAGACGCGGTCATGTTCAATATCAGACCAGATACCGATCACTGATGCGGCCAAACTGCCGATGTATAACAGGTGAAACACCCGACGGCGCAGCGGCAACCAGAGGTTATCAGGGTCGTAAAGCGCCCGTAGCCCAGCCAGGAAAAATTCGCGCGGCAGGATGTTGAACACGGCCGTCACTTCGCGCGCGCAGCAGGCCGGCGGCGGCCGAAATACAGGTCGATCAGTTGCCCGACTTCGACCGGCTTAGCGTCGAATTTGGCCGCGGTCTGTGTACGACAAAATCGTCAACGGGATCAGCACCCAGGCAAGCGTGACGAACACGTCGGCGATGCTCAGTGTCCAACCCGCCCGGCAGGCTGGTTTCTCGCGCTTCAGGAACGAGTGATACAGGCTGCGTTTGCGGTGGGACAATGCCGATCCTCATCGCGCGTGCGCGCCGCGCAATACACACACAACAACGGATCGTCGAACTCAGCGTCCGAAAAATCGAGGGTAACTTTGGCTGCCCAGATCCGCCGTTCGTCCGTCTCGACGTGCGGCAAATCGATTCCGGTTCGATCTCCAGGTCGCCGCGATCTGCTCGCGCACCCATGCCAGCCCCTGACGCGCCTTTTCGTTTGACGGATCGAGCGTCAGCACGTTCCTCAAACACGCCGCGATCTTTAACGTCGCCACGACGCCGCTGAGCCACAGCCACGCCTGTAATTGCTTTCGTCAGCCTCGACGACTTTCTGCAGCAAGCCGCGCGCCTTTGCCTGCTCGCCCGCTTTGGCAGCAGCGATGCCCTCTTGCAGCCAGGTGGTGACGTCGGTCGTGGTCATGAAGGTGTAGTACGTGATGCGTACTGCTTGATGCGTGCGGCGGGTTCTAGGTCGTCGCTTATTGAATCATCGGTGTAACTTTGATTCACCTGTTGTTGAAGCGCAGCCAGTTCGCGTTTGCGTTGAGCAATTCGTCTTTCAACAACGACCAACTGCTGAAGTTGGGCATCGTGATTAGGCACGATTTTCACAGTTGGGTAAACACGTGCCGCAACCACTCCCATCACGGCCAAAAAGGCAGCCATGCCCAATACTGGCGCAACAACATTGGTGTGTCCCTTTGGGATTTCAGAGACCGCGTAAACCGTCAGCGCCACCGCCGAAATGAACGCTGCGACTGTACCAACTGATAAGTGCAACCCGTTGATTTCATAGATCTTAAGCCTTCAATCTCGAACTTTAGCGAATACTCTTGTTTGGCGAACTCGTCGAGTTCCGCTCCAGTTGCCGGATTCATGATTCGGTATGCTGAAACTCTCAACTTCCGCTGCCAACGAAGCCATCCGCACACCCGGATCGACGACGTGACTGTTGCCGCAGTGTGCGCATACAAAGCGATCGTCTCATTGGTGACTTGCAATTGCCGCCACCACGATGGGCAGGTCAGCGTCATCAGGTCGGCCATGGCCCCTCATGCAGGAACGTCAAAACCTTCGCGTCGTGCGCTGCCCGCGCCGTCGACTATCCCTCAAAGTCTGTTGCTAAACACATATGCGTTGTAGTTCTCGTCGCAAGATGTCCAACATGTGACTGCCAGACACGATCTCTTCATTTAATCGCTTGAGCTCTGATTGCTCAGGCTGCTGACGCCCCGACATCGACAAGTACAAATTAATCAACAACAGAAGGCCGCCCAGAAATGCGGCAAGCAGAAGGGTAAATAGAGTATTCGCACCGTCTCTGACACCTGTGACAACAACGCCGATAGGCAGAATAACATTCATAATAACCTTAATAGCGCATATCTTTCATCAGCAGTTACTTTTTCAAGCTCCGCCTTTCGTGCCTGAAACCATCAAACTATCTTCCGCCTGGCGAATATCCATTTTCAATCGCATCTGCTCAAGTTCGCCAGCCAGCGATTCGACTCGTTGACCCGGATCAACCAAATGGCTATTGCCGCAGTGCGCACACACAAAGCGATCCGTCTCATTGGTGACTTGCAATTGCCCGCCACACGATGGGCAGGTCAGCGTCATCAGGTCGGCCATGGCCCCTCACGCACCACGTTCACTCGTCACTCGTCACTCGTCACTCGTTACTCGTTACTCGTCACTCATTACTCGTTAGAAATACGTCGACAAAATCTTATACAGCCCCTTAATCGTCTCCACCGTGCCGCGATACGTCTGACCATTGGTTGCAGACGCAATCGCCTGCAGCGTGTTCATATCCGCGTCACTGCCGTAAGCGATGGCAAACACCACCACCGGCACATTGCCTTCCATGCCCTTTTCCAGTTTCGCCGTCAACTGCCGTAGCGACAAATTCGAGGCGTTTTCCTTGCCATCTGTCATCACCACAATCGCGTTGATGCGTTCCGGATCGTTCAGCGCCTGCAATCGATCGTAGATACCGACGCACGTCGAGCGGCGACGTATCACGCGCTTCAGTTCGGCGATGCGCGAGATCAACGTGCTGCGATTCTGCTTCAGGACATTGATCGGCGCCAACTCATCGACCTGCTATAGAACTCGATCAAGCCCACGCGCTCGTCGTCGCTCTTGACCTGATCGACAAAGGTCTTCAGCGCGGTCATGACGTTGTTGATCTTCTCACCGTCCATACTGCCGAGCGATATCCACGACCAGCATCACGTTCGTGCGGCGCTTGTAGGCCAGCCACGATTCGCGCACCACGTCCAGCACTTGCGAGCCGGGCACTTGCAGCGCGGTCTGCGGCTGCGTGGGATCGACGCCGTTCTTCAATGGAGATGGGCTGAATCGGCGCTATCAAGTTTGATCGTCAGATCGGCGGGGCGATACCCTTTCGATAAAATCCCAGTTTCTGTGCGTCCGCCGAAGTCACGTAAGCGGCAAAAGGCGGAACGCTTCCCGATTGAGATCACTCAACCCGTTGGTTTTCAATAGCGCCAGCGGATGATCCTGCCACGGCACGCCTTCGCTCGGATAGATCGCAACGAGTTGCACATTGGGCTGTTGGTTCGCCCAGATCACGATCTCTCCGGACGCGACAAAAGCATCCAGATAATCGCGGCCGTTTTGCACCACGCGTTGCGCGATGGGCAGTTCGCCGCTACTGTAATAGCGCACCGTCTTTTCCAGCGCGCCGACGTAATCGAGCACCTGCAACTGCGATCGCACGTCTTCCAACGTCAAGCCGCGCGTCTTGCCCGCGCCCGCGTAAAACATCGCCAGCGTTGATAGCACGCCCGACGCCGACGTCGTCGACGGATGGCTCCACTTGGGGTGCGATCCTGCTGCGCGATCTTGAGGAGGTCACTCCACCCGATCGGTGTGTTTGGCCACCCCAGTGCCTGCGCCTTATCGCGCCATCGCGATTACGATCGGCGTGACGGCATAACGCACCGTTTGGCCCACCACCGACGCTTGTGCTCTGGCTGGTCTGGTATTCCCGATCAAGGTTAATTGAGCCAAATTGAGTGAATCAGGCGAAACGGCCTGATATTACGGCTACCTGCATCGAGCATCTTCTCGGCGTCGAACGGCACGGTGCCGACCGACAGCGTTTCACCCTTGCTCGATTTCACATTTTGCTGGTTGAAGCGACCAGCGCCGTGGTATCTCGGTTTCTGGGCGAAATCGCGACAGTCAACGAGACCTGGGGGCCTTGCGTGACCGTTTCGGCCGTGCCACGGACGCTGTCGACCACACCGTTCACGAGACCGGACGTGATTGGCCAGCACAACGCACACGCGCCATTCAGAATAGTGAGAATCGTAATCCAGCCGCCGGGTTGAATTTGGGCGTCACCTTAACCAGGGCGATAAGCAGAACAGGACATGGGCGGCATCCGTGAATGTGATGCGTAGCGCGTGATGCGTGAGTAGACCCTGCAGACCACGCACACCTTACCTGATTGTAGCGTTGAGCGATGTTGAGATCAAACCAGCGCAGCAGGGCTTGCAGCACATCCCGATCAGGGCGAGCGCATGGCCGACGTGCGCTGCACCACCGGCGTGATGCCTGCATCCTTCAGCGCGTGAACGGGCTGTCAGGCCGATCGACGCTGACTTCGGCGTTCACCGGGCGCAGGCCGTAAGTCACAGCCTTTTCCTGCTGGCTTGCTCAATAAGTACTTCTGGAAATCAAGCGCCGCGTTCTTTTCAGCCGCGCTCGTCTCCTGGGCCAATCCAGACGCTGAACGGGAAGTCGAACCACGTCACGTACTTGGGATAACGCACCGCCAAAGGATCTTGCCAGCGCGTGGCGATGCCGCCCATGTTCGCCAGATCGCTCTCCAGCATCTGGCCGCCGTCACCAACGGAGTAACCCAATAGTGCGAAGTCTTCGGCCGTGTACGCGCTGGCGCCGCTGATCGCTGTGACGGAACCCATCAACTCTTTCAGCCAGCTCTGGAATTCCGGCTTGGTCACATCTTCAACGGAGATGTTGGG
This sequence comes from Anaerolineae bacterium, assembly GCA_046328575.1. Taxonomy (GTDB): domain Bacteria; phylum Chloroflexota; class Anaerolineae; order Fen-1058; family Fen-1058; genus JAGOBP01. The sequence goes on along the minus strand of JAXLWI010000008.1, from coordinate 17,383 downwards.
CTTGTCGTAATATTCACCGGCTGCGGCGACCATCGCCGCGAGGCCGCCCACGTTTTTGCGCGGATTCGGCACAACCAGATTTGAAGAAGCCCCAGGCCGCATCGCCGCCCAGTTCAGGCCAACCACCCGCCGCGATCGCCGCGTCGTGGATGATCTTCAATCGATCGTGCCGAATTTCGCTTCCAGCGCCGCGGCGCGCCGTACCATACAGGCCCCACGCAAACAGCGACAGCGCGATCGGTTTGGCACGATATTCGCCGTCGGTCAGGAAGACGTCGCGGCCTAAGCGATCCTTATACGCGGCGTTCGCCAGTTCCACCAGATAGCGCGAATCGGGGATCCACGCGGTTGGCGTCTGCTCAAACGACGCGCTGTCGTAACGATTCAGCGCGGTGAGGCCGTCCATCGGAATGATGGTGACGTGCACCGGGCGGCCGTCGAGTTTGCGCGCTTCGGCGTTGTAGGCGTTAGCGGCTTCGGTGACCCACTGCTCGATCGGCAGCGCGGTGACGATGCGTAACTCGATCGGGTCGTTAGAGGCCGCCGGCGCGATCGGATTGTTGGTCGAGCCGGTGGCGCGTGTAATCAGGCCGATCGCAACAATCACGATCGCCAGACCAATAACCCCAAAGAAGATGAGACGTGTGCGGTTCATTCGATCTTACTCCCGTGGTCGGGTGACTGCGGCGTGGACTGCTTCTATTGTAAGCCCAAACAACCAAGTGGCAAGTGAACGGGCGGAGCCGACTGGCGACTCCGCCCGCTTGTGTGCTATGCACCTGTCGCCGAGGTGTGGCGGTGGCGGTTGTTAGCTGCCCAGGCCCAGGCGCTTCTTGCGCTCGGCCAACTGGCCGTCTAATTCAGATTTGCCCAACACTTCATCCATCTGATCGTCGAGGCGGCTGGCCATCATCTCGCTCTTGGCCGAGGCCTTGTCGAGCCGCGCGCGAATCGATTCGCCGATGCGGGCGATGTCGGCGTCGCCGCTGCCCACGATATCGTCGATCGACTTCATCGTCTTGACGGTCAGTTCCTTGGACTTGGCCAGATCAAGCAGCGCCAACATTTCTTCGCGCTCTTGCTTGGTCGTCGTCAGTTTAGCTTCCAATTTCAGTTTGGCATCCAGCAGCGACTGATATTCCTTTTGCTGACGATCATACTGCTCTTGATATTGCTGAGCCAGACGCTGCGTGGTATTGAACTTGGCCTGCGCGGCCGTCGCCAAATCTTCGCGACCTTGCTGCAGCAACGCATCGATGTCGTGATCGAGTTTGGCGGCCTGCGCGGCGTATTCGTCATACTTGCGCTTCAGAGTTTTCACTTCACCGCCCACCGTTGCGGCGGCGTCTTCCAGTTTTTCCAGATTGTCTTCCGCCTGGCGAATGTATTCGTCCATGACGGCGACGGAGTTGGAGCGCAAGGCCGAATCGACCATTGCGTGTAAGTTAGCCGAAATCAACGTGCGAACTTTTTCAAGCAGTGATGCCATGGAATCCCTCCTGTGGATGAGTTACGTGGATAGAATAACACCGCCACGGCTCCCGCACTTGACGAGAGCCGGACAGCCTTCTGACAATCTGAGCAACGCAATCACGCCACCGGGAAGCGCAGCCTGAATTCGCTGCCCACGCCTTCCTGGCTGACACACTCGATCTCGCCGTGGTGCAGTTCGACGATGCTGCGCACAATCGCCAGGCCGATGCCCGCGCCTTGCTGTTCGAACTTTTCGCGGTTGATCTGATGGAACTTCTCGAAGATACGGGGGATCTCAGCCGTCGGGATGCCGATCCCCTGATCGATCACACTGAGCACGACGCTGCCGTTATCCGATCGGACGGTGACGGTGATTTGGCCGCTGCCCGACCGCGAAAACTTAATGGCGTTTTCCAGCAAGCGCTGGAGCGCGTTTTCAAGATAGCCCTCGTGTGCTTCGATGACGGGCAGGCGCGATGCCACATCGGAGGTCAGTTCCAGCCCCCGCTGCGTGGCCGACTCACGCACGATGTTGAATGTACGGGTAATCAGCGCATCCCAATCTTTGAAAAGCCGCTTGTCCATCGCATACGCTTGCCGCGCATCGTCGGCTTCGAAGCGCACCATTAGCAGGAAGTCCTCCACCAAGCGATTGAGACGAGCGCTGCCACCTTTGATGCGATGCAGGAATTTCTGCAGATCCTCAACGGACCAGTTGCCTTCCTGCATGAGATCGACGTAACCGGTGATGTACGTCAGCGGCGTGCGAAACTCGTGGCTGAGCATGTTCAGGATGTTGTTCTTCAGCGCTTCCATCTCCATGCGCGTCTGCTGCTTCAACACCATCGCGCGATCGAGTTTGGCGCGCACCACGACCAACAGATCCTCAAGGTCAACCGACTTGACGAGGTAATCGTCGGCGCCCAGCTGCTTGCCCGCACGAATATCTGAGCGTTGGCCTTTCGCCGTGAGGAAAATAAACGGAATCGCCGCCCATTCCGATCGACGGCGCACCTGCTCCAAAAACTCAAAACCATCCATCTCCGGCATCATGATGTCTGAGATGATCAGATCGGGCCGAAAAGTCTTCAGCACGTCCAAAGCTTCCTGGCCGTTCTCGGCCAACTGCACGCGATAACCGGCCATGTCCAGCACATCGCGGATACCCGCCGACATCGCCAGATCATCTTCGACAATGAGGATTTGTTCTTTCATGCGCGCCTCGCTCTGCGCTAGGTTGAAGCCAGCTTATAGCCCCGGCCGCGAACGGTCAATAAATAGCGCGGATTAGCCGGATCATGTTCGATTTTGCTGCGCAGCCGACTGATGAGTTTTTCGATCCGCGCATCGTCCACTTCGTCGATGTATTCCTGCCCCCACACGGCTTCAACAATCTGGTACTTATCACAAATCTTGCCGATGCGGCCGTACATCAACAACAGCAGTCGATATTCCAGGTCCGTCAACGTGGGCACGCGCTCGCCATCGACCCACACTTCGCCCGCGTCCACATCGACACGCACACCGCCTTGAGCGGGTTGACGCGTGTGACGCTGCCGGCGCGCATACGCCGCAAATAGCTTGCCGAAAACCTGCGGCGGCTCGGTTTCCGTTAAGATGCCTTTGGCGATCAAATCGACTTTGACATTACCCGTCGGCAGTTCGTTCTCGTCGATCAAAAAATTGAGGAGTGTCTCCTGCTCGATCGGGCCTAGCTGCCCCCACAGTTTAGCACACTCACTGCGGATGACCGAATCACTTTCAAGCCGTTCACGCACCACGTTGAGGGCTTGCGCGCGCGCGCCGCTGGGCACACCCGCGGCCAACTTCACCAGCAAGCGTGTCGCTGCGCGCAGCAGGCCGGGGTGACCGCCAGCCTGGCTGACAACAAATTCGATCTCGTCTTTGTCCAGCGTAGCGCCATCTTCCTTGCCCCAAGTCTTGACGGCGCGCTGCGCTAGATCAGCGGGCAAAATACCCAATGCGATTTGATGGCCAACAAACAATTCGCAAAACTCACCCGCGTCGGCATCGCCGCGCCGATCGGCCAGCGGCATGCCCGTCGCCGTGACATACACCAGTGATTCGTACTTATCGTGGAGCGCGCGCAGGTTTAAGAATACGCGGCCATCCAGTGTGCCAAACGGATCGTCGAACTCGTCGAACAGCAGTGCCACGCGCCGCGGGAGTTGCTCACACAACACCGCGATGCCATCGTTGAAGCTCAACGCCGCTACGATTGGTTTTTCGGCGTCGATCAGTTTCTGATACAACGCCTCGAGGCGCGCCACAAGTTCGGCCGGGATTTTTTTGCCGCGCCGTTTGACGGCGTCAAGGGCAGCGCGCAGCGTGACTTGATAGAAGGCCTGATCGGTCAAGGCGGGCATCAAGTTGCAATCGACGTAGACGTGCAGCGTACCGTCGGGCTCGGCCGTAGTTTCGGCCGCGGTCCGCAGCAGCATCGACTTGCCAATGTTGCTCAGCCCGATGACCGAACAGCACGCGCCTTCGTTCAGCGCAGCTTGCAAGGTGGCTAAATCAGTTGAACGGAGAAAGATAGAGTCAGTCATAGTCTTAAACAAAAATGGGTCAACCGACATTACCCCCACGGTTGACCCATTACTAGAATCGAATGTCGCTTCTAAGCCTGAGAAGTGCGCAAGCGGCGCGCAATAACAAACACAGCCACGAGACCAGCGGCCAACGCAATCATCCCCAGCGAGTCACCTGCGCCCGTCTTGGGTACTTGCGTCTCGCCACTGCCAACCGTGCCTGACGTCGGCTTGGTGGTCGTTACGCCGGACGAAACTGTCACCTTGGGGCCAGGTGTGCCGCTCGTGCTGGACGAGCCACTGCTAGCGGCGCTGGTCGCCGCCGGCTTCTGGCCGCTCGATGTCGCTTCAGCCTTGGGCGTGCCACTTGCCGTGGAACCCGTTGCTGATCCAGACTTGGTGGGTTCAGCCGTTGCGGACGTACCACTTGACGACGCCGACGTAGGCGCTACGGTTGGGGCCGTTGTCGGCGCGGCCTTGGTCGGCGCCGCCGTCGGCGGCAGAGTGGCCGTCGGCGGAACGGGTGTATCCGTCGGGCCGGTAGTCGCCGTCGGCGGTTCCGGAGTAATCGCCGACAATTGCGCAACGGCTTCATTCGTCGACTGCACCGCCTGTTGAGTCGCCTCAAATTGTCGCCGCTGTCCTTGATTGCTAATCAAGCCGACAGCAATCAAGATGACGGCCAATAAGCCAATCCCGCCCATGACCAGCATCAAAATCCGGAACGTGCGATTGGATTGTTCGTCGCCGTTACCATTCCCGCCCGTGTCCGGACCGGTGTCCATGTTATCAGTATCTTCGAGCGCCATCGTCCTCTGCTCCTATTTAGAAATCACCTTGCCGCTGATGAATGCGTGGCTCCATTGTAATACAAAAGGGGCGGCAAAGGCAAAATGTCAAACGGCAGCGGGTGAGCCGTCCACCGCTAGCCGCGCAAAATCTCCAGATTGGCAAATGCTACAAACGTCCGGCCGACATCTTCCAGATCGATCTCAGCACCATACACGCGCGCGCCGCTGCCGATCTGCATCGGTCGATCAGGGAGAGTGGCGACTGTACCCGCTGCCCCTTGCAACGAGCCGCGCACCACGCGGACTCGCGCCCCGATCGTCAACGGCGTCCCCAACGCGACCGGTGCAGTTGGCTTCGAATCGGCTGGCAGCGGGATCAAAATCTCTGGTCGCTGCACACCCCAGCGCGTGCGCGTCAACGCGCTAATCGAAGCCTCGCGGCCCGATTGACTCTGCAACAACTTAAAGATCGGCCGCGACATCGGAATACGGCCGAGGCCTTCAGTCAACAAAATCGGAAACGGCAGTGTGTGCGCCAAATCGATCAAGCGGCCATCCATGCTGCCCGCGATGATGCCGCGAACTTGCAACTGTGCGGCCTGCTGCAACGCACCTTCTTCGATCCACGCGCCGCCCACCAGAATCGCGCCATGCGCCGTCACATCCACCGACTTGGCGCGCAATACATCGGCCGGATCATGCGCCACGACGTGCAACACACCGAACGCCTCACCACCGAATCCTACAGTGGCCTGCACCAGCGCACCCGTCGTCTCGATCACCACGCCGCGGCCCGACATCACATTCGCCACGGTGCCAGACAAATAGGCCGTTAGGTCAAACGGCGGCACGACTACTTTGATCAACACGCGGCCTTTCGCCTTATCGACGCGATACACAAAGCCATTGGTGGGTGATAACACCCGACCGGATGGTAACAGACCGCGCGCCGCGATGACGGTGTTCGTCGTGACGTCGTCGCCTTCTTTCACCTTCAACCATCGAGCCACGCGTGAAGGCGGCACACGCAGCAAACGCGCTACATTAACGATGCGTACTTCTCCGCTGATCTCAGCCTGCGCGATTGTCTGTGACGCCTGCACGCGTTCACCGGCCGACACCAAAACTTTGCCGGGCACGGGCAGCAGCCGCTCAGTCCGAATCAACGTCAACGGCATAGTGCGGGTCTCAGGTGGGAAATAAGCGACGGTTTCGCTGCTCATTACGCCCCCATGTCCCACAGCCACTGCTGCATGCGCTGCAATCGTTCGCCCTTGTCGAGCGGCAAATGCTGCACCAGAGGTCGCCCACGCGCGTCGATGATCACGCCCACTGCGCCACCTTGCACAGGCAATGGTTTGCCGCCGCGACCTGGTCCCAAGCCAATATCAATGCCGCGCCGCGGATGCAATTCCAAACGAGCAGCCTGACCGGACGGCAACGACAAGATCTCCAATGTGCCGGCGGCCACCTCGACTTCAATATCGCCGCCGCTTTCGTAACTCATCTTCACGCCTAGCACAACCTCGCCGGGACGCGCTCGACCGGTCGGCACCACCACCGTGCCCAGCAGCGATAAGCCTTGGTTCTCGATCGTCTGCACGGCGGCCAACGGCGAGGCAATAGCAGTCGCGCCTAGGGCCGGCATCAGTCCATACACGTCCAACCAGAGCTGTGTATGTCCGATCGGCTCCAACGCATCCAGCAACATCAACGCCGCTTGAGCGGCGCGCGGCGCACGCACCAACACTGCGCCACTAGCGACGATGGGCTTCACCGGCGGCAGCAGATCCGATCGGCCCCCGGCACGTAACCAGCCGGGGCGGGCCACCTTCAACGTCGCGCGGATCGCCTCGCGTGCCAACGCCTGTTCGATCAGCAATTCGTGCGCATCCGCGGGCACGCTCAATGGGCGCAATTCCTTATTGATCACAAAAGCTTGTAGCTCGCCACTATCGAGCTCAAAGGGCAACCAGCGCGCAATATTATCGAGGCCGACTTCCTGCACCAAGCGCGCCCCGCCGTAAGCGGAACCGATGTCGTTACGCACTGTCAAATATAATTGTCCGCTGAAGGCTGCCGCGACGGTGGTGGCTGCCGCTCCGGTATCCACGCCCACCGCGCCGCGCTTCAAATCGCCGGTCGTACTGAGATACTGCACGACCTGACCAAAGCTGCGCGCAGTAGGTTGAACAGGCAGTGTGCTCCACGCCGCAACTGTCGGCAGACCTGGAATACGCGCCATCTTTGTGTTGGCATGCAGCGCTTCCAATTCGGCTTGCAGTGGTCCGAGGTTTTCTGTTTCAAGGCTGGGCCGCACGTTGCCTTCGACCGCAATCAATGGCACGTCATTGCCAACTAGATCGCGCAGTTTGGGTCGCAGCTTCGAGTTACCGGCATAGACAATCGCCGGACGCGACGACGGTTCGATCAGCGATGCGCCGAGCGCCAGGGTCTCCACCAATTCCAACACTGGCGTTTCAGCCCCGCCATCTGATCCACCCGCGATGCACACGGCATCTGGCTGTAAGGCAATGACTTTACGCGCGCGCGCTTCATCGCTGAGACGCTGTGCGCCGAGCAACGCGATAACGTCTTCAACCCACGTGTAGGTACCCGCCACGGCGCGGCGCATACTGTCCACGCTCAAATCACCGACGAGGCCAGCGAGGATCAATCGGAGCGGCTGGGCCGCGCTGCTGGTGATCACACACACATCGACGCCGGTGCCGTTTTCCTGCTCCGGCGTGATCACGTCGCCCGCTTCGCTTAACAACGGCCGCGCGGCGATGTTAGCCAACTGCTCGATCGCGTGCCGCGCGCCAACCGCCACATCCGACCACGGCTCTTCCATCGTCGTCGGCTGCTGGGCACGCGCCACAAATCGGAACGCGCCCTCGACGCGCGCAATTAACACGGCTTGCGTGTTCACACTGCCGATGTCCAGCGCCAGAATTGAATCGATGCGAGCCGATTGTGCCATATCCGTTAACGGCCTAGAATAAACAAATTGATCGCGTCAGAGATACCCTGCACCCGATCGACCAGCAGTGTCACGCTGGCCACGTATACCAACGCGAAGGTCGCACCCAAAGCAATCGATAGGAAGAAGCGCCCAATCGAATTGACACCGCTCAATATGCCGCCGCGCGCAACACGATTAAAGCCAAACGACATCAACGTCGTCACCGTCACAAACAGGATCAGACCATTCAACAACAACGACTTGGCATCAAAGATGCCGGCGTTAAACAATTGCGGCGGGGTGGCCGTCGCGACGACCTGCGGGCCGAGCGTGCCAAAGAGTGCGCCCCCTAACGTCACCGCCGCGCCCACGCCGACCAGATAACCGATCGGCATGTTGCCGATCCACGCCAGACGCGGTACGGCTTTCAACAGCAACATAGCACCAAAGATCAGGCCAAACCCGGCCACAATCATGGCAACCGGATCCGAGCGCTGAACCATCGGCACCCAGATACGCTTGATCAGCACATCGGCGACGACGGTCACGGTGACGTAAGCGGCCAGCCCCCCGATGAGAATGTGCGTTGCCAGACGATACAGGAAGTTATCGCCGAGCAAATAACTGAAGATCAATACGGTCAACACCGCGCCGACGATGAGGCCAATCTGATCGAGGTTCATGCCGATCGCCTCCCGCCGCGTGTGACTAACCCACCGATCAACCCCAACACGATCAAGCCGATCATGACCCAATGGGCCAGTGTCTGTGACTCTAAGCGAAGCTGCCCGCGGATGGCCGTCACCACGTCCAGCGAAGTCTGACGCGAAACTTGCGCCGCTTGCAGTGCCTCTTCAACTGTGGGCAACAACTTAGCTTGACGCGCATATTGCAGCGCACCGACCGCGCCGCTGACGAGGCCGGCAATCTGCTTCGACTGCGCGTACGGCAAAGCTAATGGTTCCGCGCCCGCGCTGACACCCGCTACGAACTTCACTGACCAGTTATTGACAGCGATCTGCTCTACCCACCAACGGACGTTATCCGCTGTGGCTGAGAGATCAATGACGAGATCATATGGACCGGTATCAAGCATTAGACTTTGAATGCCTACCGCCTGACCCGGCACGAAGATTGCCGGTGGGGCAGTCAACCCGATCGATTCCCACACCGATTGAGCGAGGCTGGTCCCTTGCGGATTCAAGCTAGCGACCGTGACCGTTGCCCCATGACCCTTCAAATGCCGCAGGATAATCGACGCGATTTGATCCATCTCGCCAGCTTGAGTGCCATCGTAATCAAACACGACCAACACATTAGCGCTTGACGGCAAGTTCGCAACAGCATCCACCGCCGATTGCACAGTCGGCGATGCAGGCAGCGTATCAGACAGTGGCAGGAAGGGCAACCGCTCATCGACCAAGAACGGTATCGCCGCCACAATGAGGAATACAACGGCCACGATCACCTGCGTCAAACTGCGCCGCATTTGCAGCGCGCGGCTAGGCAAAGATCCCACTTGCGTTGGCGCTGAAATCGGTTTTGATAACAACTCCTGGAAAATGCCCGCCCGCGCCAGATCATCCGCCGAAGGTTCGACCTGCAACGAGGCGGCCGCACCCTGAACCGCATTCAAGCTCGGCACGGCTGGCAACAAATGCGCCAAGCCAGCCAACACGCCTTCTGTTTCAGATTCTTCCGCGCCTTCCGGTGTTGCTTCGGCCGCACCTTCTTTAGGCCGCAACGCTTCCAGCCATGATGGAATCTCGGCTTGTGTGAGCCCAGGCAAGGGTTCAGCAGATTGACTCGGCACCGCCGGCTGGCCAGCAGGTTGACCGGCCCGCAACGACTTCAACCAATCTGGCAATTCAGCGGCAGGTGCGGCTTCGGCTTCACGCAGATTGCGCTCACTGGTCGCAAAGGCGGCCCCCAGATTAGTGACGGGTGTTGTCGACTCTCCACTTCGCACCGGTTCAGGCCGACGCGGTTCGACTGCCGCTGTTGGCTCAGCCCGCAAATCGGCCAGCCATTCAGGTATTTCAGTCGCCGGCTGCGCTGTCGCGCTTGGCTCTTCGGACGGCGGCGTTTCTTCAATCTCGGCCAGACTGGCTGGCTGGGTGGCTGCCGCCTCACGCAGCCAATCGGGTAACTCTTCTTCCACACTAGCGACCGGCATCGCCTCGGATGTTTCAGCAGCGGGTGCTTCGGCTACAGGCGCTGGTGTCGCTTCGCGCAGCCACTCGGGGACTTCGCTCTCATCCACCGCTGGCGCTGCGACTGGCTCAGCCACACCGAAATCACGCAACCAATCGGGCACTTCTTCACCGCTCGGCGCAATTGGCTCTGGTTCCGCCGCAGGCGTTTCCGCCGGTGAGACTTCAGGCTCGGCTGTCAGCCAATCAGGGACTTCACTAATCGGCGTCTCGGCTGCCGATTCGGCGGCACCCGCCTCACGCAACCAATCGGGCACTTCGTCGGCCTCAGCCGACGGTCCGGGCTGAGATTCAGGCTCAAACGGCGGCACCGTCGCGCGTAAACCACTTAACCAGTCAGGGACTTCCGCCTCAGCCTGAGGTTCAGCGCTGATGGCCGATGCTTCTTCGGCGGCTGGTTCCTCTTCAGCTAATGGCGCTGCCGCACGAAGCGCGCTCATCCAATCATCGGTGTCAGGTTGAGATTGCTCAGCTGGGGCGACTACCGGCACGCTCGCTTCTTCAGCAACCGTCGGCACTTCTTCAGCCGAGGCGTTTGGTTCTGCGCCAAGGCCCTGCAACCATTCGGGCACTTCGGCTTCAACCGCTTCGGCTGGAGCGGCAACCGCCGGTTCTTCAATCGCCGACACTTCTAAGGCAGGCGTTTCAATCTCCGGCGTGGCGGCGCGCAACGCGCCCAACCAATCTTCAGGCGCTACCGGTTCAGCTGGTTCAGCGGCAGACGCAGCTGACTCGATCGGTTCGGTCACATTTTCAGTCGGCGTAGCAGATACTGATAACGCACCAGTGCTCAGCCCCCTCAACCAGTCGGGCAACTCTTCAGCGGGTTCTTCCGACAATGGCGCTTCATCAGCAGGCAGCGTAGCGGCGCGCAACGCGCCCAGCCAATCTTCGGACGCTACTGATTCAGATGGCTCAGCGGCGGGCGCAGCTGGCTCGATCGGTTTAGCAGCGTTCTCCGTAGGTGCAGACGTTAGCGATAGCGCACCGGTGCCGAGGCCCTTCAACCAATCCGGCAATTCTTCAGCAGGTTCTTCTGGCAAAGGTGCTTCAACAGCTGGTGGAGTAGCGGCACGCAAAGCGCTGAGCCAGTCTTCAGGCGCTGCCGATTCAGCTGGTTCAGCAGCGGGTGTAGCCGGCTCGATCGGTTTAGTGGCAACCGACGGCGTCTCTGGCGGCAGAGTCAATGCGCCTGTGCCAAGGTTTCGAAGCCATTCGGGCACGTCTTCAGCCGATTCCGCAGCTGCTTCTGCCGCTGTCTCCTCAGGCGGAGTTAGTGCGCCCGTGCCCAGATTTTGCAACCAATCGGGGATGTCTTCCTGAGGTTGCGGCGCAGCGGCACGCAATGCCTTTAACCACGGTTCAGCCGCAGCCAATGATTCAGCCGATGGCGCGGGCGTTTCCGGCTCGGATGGTTTCAAGATACCTGTGCCCAAGCCACGCAACCAATCGGGCACTTCGGCGTCGTAAGCCGAAGCCGGAGTTTCTGCAGCTGGTGCAGGCGGGGGCGGGCTAGGTGGCTGTTGGCTCGGTGGAACGCTCGCGGGTTCTGTCGCTGAAGGCGGCGGAACCAAAGCGCCTGTGCCCAAGCTTTGCAGCCAGTCTGGAATCTCTTCTTCGTAGCCAGTAGGTTGCGGCGGTGGTTCAGCCGATTTGGATTTGAGGGGAGCCGTGCCTAATTCACGCAACCAGTCAGGCACACCGTCGTTGGCAGCGGGTGTAGTTTCTTCGCGCAAACTGCTGATCCATTCGGCCGGTTCAGGTTCGGGTGGATGCTCTTCCAACGGCGCTTCGGGCGGTGTCTGATTCAGCCACTCTGTCGCCTCGGGCGAAGCCGCTGGCGCAGAAGGTTCGGTCGGGTTGATGATCCCCAATGAGGTCAGCCAGTCAGGCACTTCATCGCCAGACGCTGCGGGCGCGGCCGGTTCGGTCGGAGTTGAATCAGCAGCCGGGCCGTTGAGCCGAGCTAACCAATCGGGAATACTGGCCGCTGGTTCTTCTTCGGGTGGCACATCGCTTTCCGAGGCTTCTTCCATTGAAGAGCGCAACTGCCCCAGCCAATCGGTGGCGGGTGTTGATTCAGCCGAAGCCGGTTTAGTCGGTAGCGAGAGGCCTTTCTTTACGGGCGCAGGTGGTTCGGCTTCGGGCGTCTCATCGGCCAGCGTCGGCACGAGGCGCGCGTTGCACTGTTCGCAGAAGACATTATTCGGCGGATTGGGTGTGCCACACTGCGGACAGTGCACGCTCGTCGACGACGGCAGCTTAGTGCCGCAGTCGTTGCAAAAGCGCGAACCTTCGCGATTGGCAATACCGCACTTTGGACAGTAGATCATGGGTCCCGTCTATTCGCTCTGCGGCCGATCGATAAAGAACAACACGCGGAACGCTGTCGCCAGCGTCCCCAACGCCACGCCCAATAACAGACCGCGCATACCGCCTGTCGTAAGGGCGTTCAACACCTCACGTACGGCACTCAGCGCTGGCGTTAAGCCGAGATCATCAAAGATTGTCAATGGAATCTGCGTAATGAGTACAATGAGCGCGGATAACAAGAACCACACCGCGCCAACCGTGCGGCGCTGCTGCAACATACGCAATGCAGCCAACCCTAAGAGGACGGCCAGCAGTGCGCCCAACGACGATTGCAACGGCACCAACACGCTGTTGAAGATGAACCGTGTCAAGGGCTGATCGCCGGCCGATAAACGTTCGACGATCATGATCGCGCCGACCACAAGGGCCGACAAGATCAGGATGATGCTATAGAAGCCGCCGGGACCACGCCGGACACGGTTTGCGTGTACGTAAAGCAAGTGGAAGAAGCCCATGACGACAGCGACACCGACAATGATCACCGCAATATCAACCAGGATCACGCGCAGCGTCAACAAGCGCGCACTTAGACCCGCCCAATCCGGAAATAGCCCCGCCAGGCCGGTCACGACGAAGCTGATCAATACGATCAGCCCCGCGATACCTGTCATGATCGTCGGCGCGATGCTAGTGAAGACGCGTCTCACGGCCGCACCACCTGACTGAGCAAGCCAATCACAAATATCGCAAGGCTAGCGGCGACGATGAGCCAGCGAACCAAGTCTTGTGCGCGCAGACTTGCCAGATGTTGAGGCCGGGCCTGCAAATATGCGCGCGCGGCAAACATCTCCTCACCAATCAACAGATGCTCTGAGGTCGTGGCTAACACGGCCAGCGCTCGTGGATCAGCGGCGCCGTTGACTTTCAACATATCACGTTTGGCCGCCGCGTGTTCGATCAACGCAATCTCAGGACCGAATGAGCCCGACATGACATTGGCCAGAGCGCGCTCGTGAACCAGATAGTCCATCGTGGCGGCGGCATAAGGCACCGGATTAAACGCGGACATACGCGTGGACAGCGGCGGATAGTTGCTGAGGTTGCCCTGACGGATGTACGGACGTCGCAGCGTATCTTCGGCCAGGAGCAGGGCGGCGGGATCGGCGGTAGTAATGATCGGGGCGATACCACTCGCGGCGGCTTCGTCGGCTAAATACTCGACTACCTGTAAGCCCGCCAGCGTAGTTGCCATGTCCTCGCCGCTGATGCCGCCGGTACCGATCGAGACGTGCAATTCGCGGCCCGATTCGATCGCGCGGCCCATCTGACCACGCAACAAGCTAAACAACGGAATCGATCGATAGCGGGGACGCAGACCAGCGCCAATGCGCACAAAGAACCAGGCTTGCAACAGCGCAAAGACACCGAGTACGGCAACGCCAATCAGGAACGCACGTGGTTCCATCACTGCTCTGCCTTGTCCGTCAAGCTGCGGCGCAGATTTTCAAGTCGGACCGGATCGGACAGCAACGCCGCAAATTGATCGAGGGCGGCGCGATCGACAAACGTAGTCAACACCGGCGACGTGAACGCCAGCAAGGCCGATCCGATCGTGCCCAGCGGACGCGCGGCTTCCAACAGCACCGGAGCAATATCGCCGAGGCCCCAGCGTTGAAACCGCGTGATCCAGACTTGATCTTCGTCAGCAAGCGTGTGAGTGATAGTCATGATCTCGTGATGCACAAAACATCGTCGATCTTGATCAACGGCGTTTAGTATAGCATGTCACGTATGAAAAGTGAAGTGTGACCAAGGTATGGTGATGGTATACTTGGCTGTAACTTACGCTAGATTGAGGCTGTATGAGCGGCACCCCACCTGATCTATATGGTCACCTCACCGGTCGCAAGCGCCTGGCGATCGCACTCCTTGGCGCGATCTCGGGCGCAGCGGTTGCCGTGATGTTTGCCTTTTTCGCGCGGCAGCCCGTTACCCCGATCGAGCTGATCGCCGGCGCGGTGATCGGTGGCTTGCTGGGTTTATCGGCTAGCCTGGGCGAAGTACGGCGCAAGAAATCGTAACTCTCAAGGCGCAACCCGTGCTGCCCAGTGACTGCCGGGCTTGATGAATTGCACATTAAGAATTGAGCCTTGTTTTCGACTGGAACTTCTGCACAGCGGCAACGTCTTAACTGTGGTTCAGATCAATATCGCTGAATCACTAAGGGAGAGACACAGTGAAAACCAAATTCGTAAGTTTGATAGCGCTCCTCGCGTTGAGCCTCGCCGCCTGCAGCGGCGCAGCTGCGCCGAGTACGTCGCCAACGCAATCGCCGATACCCACCAGCACACCAATCGTTTCGCCGATCACCTCGCCGGTTGAAACGCCGGTTGCGCCGCGCCCGGGCGGTGGCCTGGTCACCAAGCCAGAATCAGCCAAATGGAACAACGCGCCGCAAGCCGCGTTGAATGCGCGGAAGATGTTGGTCGATCAGTTGAAAGTGGATGTTGACACTATCGGCCTGGTGAGCGTGGAGCAAGTGGATTGGCCGGATGCGTGCATGGGCATCAAGCAGGAAGGCGTGATGTGCGCGCAGATCATCGTGACGGGCTACAAGGTCGTGCTATCCGCTAACGGCCAAGAATACGAGTTCCACACCGATGAAACCGGCGATGTAGTTCGACTCGCGAAGTAAAACTAGCTATAGAGACACAGCGGCCCAGAGAATTGCAAACTTTGGGCCGCTGTGTTTTTAGGTTGCTATAGGCTGATTACTTTCCCCGCGCTGTTCATCGCCTCGATGATGTCCGGCATCCCGCCGACGATGCCCACCGCAACCTTCTCGCGCAGGCCGAAGTAATCGAGGCACGTGCTGCACAAGATCAGCTCCACGCCACGCTCTTTCATTGCGCGCAATGTCTCTATTACAAGTGATCCGTCGCAGGCCAGCTTTACGCCGTCGGTGTAGAACAGGATTTTGGCAGGCAGCGTGCTGGCGTCGAGGTTGAGCTGTAAGAACTTCGCCGCGAGTTTCTGTTGTAGGTCTTCAGGCGCGTGGCCTAAGCCGTTGCGGCTGAAGACGAGGATGGTTTGATCATTCATAGTGGTCGGCTCCGAGAAAAAGTGCGGCCATTATAGACCACGCCAACACAGATAAAAAGCCCGACCTCAAGTTGCCTCAAGGCCGGACTTTGCTTACGCGTTACTCATTACTCGTTCTTTCCGCATCACTTTTCACTCGTCACTCATCACTCGTCACTACTTACTTCTCCACCACGAACGTTCCACCGTCACTCCGCCCGAACACCTCTGGGAAGTACATCTCTTCTGCGTGCGCGGGGATGACGTTGAACGTGCCATCGATACCAGCGCGCACTTGATACGTGTACTCGTACGTGCCTGACGGCAGATATGAGGCGAACAACGCCACCTTCTCATCGCGTAATTCGCTGTGCGTGAACCACCACCAGCCCCAACCGCAGTAGAAGCAGTACGTCTGATCGGTTGGATTCAACTGCGGCCCTTCGCCGACTTGCGTCGTGGTCTTTAGGCTCGTATCCACCGCTTCCGTTCCAGCGGGCAGCGGGTCTTCAACCAGCACGTAATACAAATCGGTCGGCGCGACGATGCTCAACTTCACCTGCAGCACATCGCCCACCTTCGCCTTCGTCACCGGCGTGCACGGAATCGGCGTTTCGCCCGGCTTCAACGGCAGGAAGCACTTGTCATCGGCGGCGTAATACTGGCGCGACACTGAGATGCCGCGCGACAGCGACTTCACATCAGTCACCGGGATGAACGTCCGCAGATAGGCCGAATAGTACAACTGCCCATCACCCGATTGCGGCGCTTTGAAGTTACGCTCGATAGTCAACGCATTGCCTTGATCGCGCAGCAACGAGGCGATCGTCTGCGACAACGTCACCGATTGCTTCACTGTATCCCGATTAGCTGTCCCGTTCCCGATCGTTTGATCGTTGACCTTCACGACCCAGTTGTAATCGGGGTTGAGTTCGCCCGTGGCCTTCATCCAGTCCGTCAGTGCGATCAACGCCCACGCGGTCTCTTGCGTCGTCTCCCAGCGGCCCGCTGTGCGCGCCATCATCAACCAGCGCACCACGTTCGGACCGAGTTGATTCTTCGGATCGAGTTGGGCAATCGCGTCCAGCACGATCGCCGTTGAGCGTGTATCGGTATTCCATGAATACCAATCGGGCGTGGTCTCTTCCCAATGCATGCCTGTCGCGCTGGCCTTCGCGTTGCTAACGAGATCGCTCAGCAACGTCTTCACTCGCGACGTCTCATTCGGTTGATCGAGTTTCAGGCCCAAGGCCAGCAGCGCCTTGCCATAGTTGCCGAGCAGTTGCCGCTTGCTGTCATACAGTGCGACCAGTTCGCTGGTCTGGCTGCGACCGGCTTCGGCCAGCGTGTACAACAAGTACGCCTGTTGATTGGCCTCCCACGGCTGGCTGAGCTGCGTCGTGGGCTTGATGCGGCTAATGAGATATTGCACGCCCCGATCGATCACACCCGCGTCCACGGCAAAGCCCGCTTGCTTGGCCTTGACCAGACCGAATACCACATACGTACTGACGGTCGTATCCGACTTGTCTTCCAGCCACCAACCCCAGCCGCCGTCGGCGTGCTGCTGATTGTAGAGGCGCTGCAAGCCCGTGCCGACTTGCTCCTTGAGATTCGCTTCCAGTTCTGGCTCGACGAGATTCAGATCTTTCAGCGCGCGGAACGTCAACACGTTCGGCAGGAAGCGGCTGATCGTTTGCTCGGTGCATTCGTACGGGAAGTGCTCCAGATACTTCAGCGCATCCGTCGAAGCCGCCGCCAGCGACGCATCAATCTTTACCGTCAACTCGCCTTGCGTTGTATCCAAGGCCTTCGGCAGCGCGATGACTTCGGTGCGTGTCGGATCGTCTTTGTTGACGTTGCCCGCGGTCGCGGTCGTTTCGGGCGTGCTGAACTTATAGATCGGCAAATACTGCTCAGGCGGCAGACCAGCCGTCGGCTTGCTCGCATCCGAGAGGCCGCCACCGCGCGCCGTGAACGTGAGGTTGGCGTACG
>JAXLWI010000079.1:0-18079 GCA_046328575.1 Anaerolineae bacterium | reverse complement strand
GCAGACTCGCTCACAGCGAGGACACTTAAACCGATGACGCTCAACGTGCCTGACAAATATTCGGCTTTACAGGCGTGCCGCTGAATCTTGCCGCTCGATGTTTTGGGGATGCTGCGCGGTTCGATCAACACGATGCTGTACGCTTGCACATCGTGAGCGTCGATCACGGCCTGTCGAATAATCGCAGCGATCTCAGTCGCATCGAGCGATTGACGGGTGTCTGCCTCCTGAACGATCACCAATTGCTCTTCGCCGTTGACGTCGATTGAGAAGGCCGCGCCACAGCCCGATCGTAGCGCTGGATGACTCCGCTCGACGGTCAATTCGATATCCTGCGGATAGTGATTGCGTCCGCGCAGAATGATGAGGTCCTTCAAACGGCCGGTGATGAACAGTTCGCCATCTTTCACAAAGCCCAGATCGCCCGTGCGTAAGAAAGACTGTTGGGCATCGTCGGCCAATCGGGCCTGGAAAACGCGCTGGGTTTCTTCGGCCTGATTCCAGTAGCCGTGTGCGACACTCGGCCCGGCCAGCCAGATCTCGCCGATCACATCCGGTGGGCAGGGGCGCAGCGCATCGGGATCGACGACGATGGCTTGTAGATCAGCCAGCGGCCGCCCACAGCCGATCAGATGGGTGGCGGCCCGATCGGTCGTCGCGGCTTCGATGATCTGATGTCGCTGCAGCGCAGTCTTGTGCACATGGCACGTGATCGGCGGTTCGGTCGTTGAGCCACCCGATACGATGAGCGTCGATTCTGCAAGACCATAGCATGGATAAAACGCTTCGCGCCGAAAGCCACAGTCTTTGAAGGTTTCGGCAAACCGATCGAGTGTCTCAGCCCGCACGGGCTCTGCGCCGTTGAAAGCCACGTGCCAACTGGACAGGTCGAGTGTGGCACGGTGTTCAGGCGTGATTTTGCGGACACACAGGTCGTAGGCAAAGTTCGGTCCACCGCTAATGGTGCCCTTGTGCTGCGTGATCGTTTGCAGCCAGCGCAGCGGTTGACGCAGAAACGAGATCGGCGACATGAGGACGCAGGGGAAGCCGCCGTAGATCGGCTGCAGAATACCGCCGATGAGGCCCATGTCGTGATAGGGCGGCAGCCAGATCACGCCGATGCTGTCCGAACAAGTTTCGAAGGCTTGCGCGATCAACTTTGAGTTGTGCAGCAGGTTGGCGTGACTCAACATTACGCCGCGTGGCTGACGTGTGGAACCGGATGTATATTGAAGGAAGGCGAGGTCGCAGCGGTCAAGCGCTGGAGATTGCCAGAGGGCAGCCTGGTCACTGGACAAGTCGTCAGTGGCTAGCCACCGTAAGGCCTTCAGTTCAGGCGCTTCTTCAAAGACATATTCAGCCAGTCCCAGAATCTCGGTGGTGGTCAACACGACCGTCGCCTGTGCATCGGCGAGCATCGCCAGCAACCGCGGCAAAGTGCGATTCAGGCGATCAACATCGGGCGGATAAGCCGGCACAGCGACTGCACCCGCATACAGGCAGCCGAAGAAGCCCGCGATATAGGCTAATCCAGGTGGATAAAGCAGGAAGACACGCTGGCCTTTAACGTCGTCGCGTTGCAGCTCGGCTGCGATAGCGCGTGCGCGGCGATCAAGTTCGATGTAGGTGAGTGGCGCTGCCTCGGTTTCATCGTCGCCCAAAAAAGTGTAGGCGACCTGATCGGGTTGAGTGTGTGCCCGCTGGCGCAGCAACTCGACGAGCGTACCCGGGACGACATCGAATGAATTCGAGTTCGGAGGTGTGGGCATATCGTCTTGACCCTCAAGTGCATGCCTAAAAATTAATGAACTTCGTAACGAGATTCGGGCTTAGGCGTTATATAAATTGACTTCAGACGACGCCAATCGGATCGTGGCAATAAGTATTGCGTATCGCAAGTCAGTCAATCAGCGGTATAAGAATTGAGATTGGATGAATAAAGCGATTAACACAATCGGTTTGAAGTCATTGACTTTTATTGACAGACAAGTAAAATATCCATTACCAAGACAGGCGCCATGAACGAGCGGTGGCGCTAAAAAGCGCTGCCCATCGTCGCGGTCACGTTTATGCCAGTAAACGTGATGGCGGTGTGCTTGACTTGGCCCCTTGAGCTAGTCCGCAAGGACTAGCTCGCTTTTTCCCGGCAAAAAAATAACACCGATCTAGGTCTTAATGCCTCCCTAGATCGGCGTAATGCTTCAGGCTATTTTCCTCCGACAAATGGACCGTGCGGCTTGATAACTGATCCAGATCGAAGACATCTTTCAAGAACTTCTTCACTATAGCACACTCATGGTTAGATGACGGTCAGAACTTGGTTGCAAATTCAACACCGTCGCTTCAAGTAATATTCGAAGTCGTGCGAGTTGTCGTGCTGATCCATTTAATGCACTGGCATGAGTTAATGGTATCAAATCTCAAATATTAAAGTAGAACGTTGAGCAGTCCCGGCACTGAAGTAGATATGAAACTAGTTGTAAGAGAAGCGGCGTTGGTTGTTCGGCTTAGGTCGCAGGACAACAGGACTGTTTTAGCCCGTCATGCTCTTTGCCTCGTTCGCCATGGCTTAGTATCGACCTAATGCAGATACCAATGACTCTGCCTGTGAAGTATTGCGCGTGATTCTGAATCTTGATCAATCTTAGATACATGATCAAATGCATTTTGTAGTCGATTTCTTTCCTCGCATCCTAACGATCTCGCAATAGACCAAGCGGATAGCTTGCGCTCAATATCTATCTTCGATGTATTCTTAGGGTGGGCTAACCTTGACCTGCATGGCTCGACTGCGCGGTGGGCGCATCCTGCGCGGAAAGTAGTGGGCGAAGGATGGCTTGCTGCAAAACTGACAGGCTTGCGTCCAGGCTGCCTCACTTGACAAGTCGAAGCGGCTGCGTTACACTTTTAATAAACCGACCGTCGGTCTAATAAAGGGAATCGCTATGGCACGGGTCGTCAAAGAACACGAATACGCCGTCAAACGCAAGGAAATCCTTGATGTCGCCCAGCGGTTGGTTTACACTAAAGGCTTTGAGCCGATGTCGATTCAGGACATCCTGAACGATCTTCAAATCTCCAAAGGAGCGTTTTACCACTATTTCAGTTCAAAACAGGCCCTGTTAGAGGCGTTGATCGATCGGATAATGGCCGAGGCCGAGCCGATTATCGCGGCGGTTGTGACTGATCCGCAGTTGCCAGCGCTTGAAAAACTCCATCGCTTCTTTGACACTTCCGCTCGCTGGAAAACGGCGCGCAAACAGTATCTTCTGGCGCTGATGCAAGGCTGGTATGCTGACGAGAATGTGCTGATGCGCGAAAAGTCACAGACGCGCATGATCAAGCATTTTTCACCCATGCTGGCGGGGATCATTCGGCAAGGGATCGCTGAAGGCGTGATGAATACGCCTTTTCCCGATCAGACGGCCGAAATGGCGTTTGCGTTGCTGGTGAATATGGGCTATGCCTACATGGATTTGTTGTTCGACAACGCCGACACTCACCACGAGTTGCAGCACGCCATTGATCTCGTCGAGGCATACAACGTCGCTCTGGAGCGCATGTTGGGAGCTAGCCCTGGTTCGCTACATTTGATGGATAACTCAATCTTAGAAGATTGGTTTGGGCCGCAGGAGACATTGATAACAGGAAATGGTCATGCGTAAATTAATGGTGCAAACAATTGTAGGCTTCGCCTTTTTGATGGTGATGCTGTCCCTGGCGATCTTCTTGCCAGCCGGGTCATTGAATTTCTGGCAGGCGTGGCTTTACCTGGCAGACTGGGCCGTGTGCGTAATCCTCATCACTGCCTACTTAATCAAGAACGATCAAGAATTATTGGCCGGTCGGATCAAATCGGGCGCAGCCGCTGAGACGCGGACATCGCAAAGGATCATTCAAAGTTTGGCAAGCCTGTTCTTTCTGGGCCTATTCGTCGTCCCCGGCTTGGATTATCGGTTTGGCTGGTCACACGTACCTCCGGTCATTAGTTTAATCGCCGATAGTGGTGTGGCGTTAGGTTTTCTGATGGTCTTCCTGACCTTCAAAGAGAATAGTTATACACGCGGTACCATCGAAGTGTCAGATAAGCAGCAAGTCATTACAAGCGGTCCCTATCGCTTTGTGCGACATCCCATGTATGCAGGCGCGCTGTTCATGCTGCTCATGACACCTCTCGCATTAGGATCGTGGTTCGCACTGCCGTTGACGGGACTCATGATCCTTATCATTGCGATCAGATTGCTCGATGAAGAAAATTTCTTGAGGAAGAATCTGGCTGGGTATTCAGAGTATTGCCAGCAGGTGCGTTATCACTTGCTGCCGCACGTGTGGTAAGGCGGCAGTAGCGCCTAAGGTTGAGAGTTTCATCAAAGAGGTGAAGGATGGGTCAAACATTCAAATTGGCCTGGCGTAACATGTGGCGCAACTGGCGCCGCACGATCATTGCCGTCGTGGCGATTGTATTGGGTCTGATCTTGTTATTGATGTTCGATGGCATCATCCGTGGATCCGATCAAGCCATCTTCGGCAATGCCGTCCGAGTGTATGGCGGTAATCTTCAGGTGCACGCGCCGGGTTATCGCGATAAGGCGGCCCGCCTACCAATGCTGCCGTTAGCGAATCCAGCGGCAGTGGTAGATGCCGCACGTGCGCTACCCGAGGTGTTGGCGGTGGCCGAGCGCATCAATACGGCGGGCATCATCATCAATCGTGGAACATCGGTGCCGGTGGCGATTACGGCCATTCAACCCGATGTCGAGGCCCCGATCAGCCTGCAAGCCGAGAACGTATCGCAGGGGCGCTTTCTGTTGCCTGACGATGGCGATGCAATCTACATTGGCAAAGCATTAGCCGATCGGTTGGAAGTTACCGTCGGCGATAACGTGACATTGCTGGGGCGCAGCCGGAACGAATCGATGCGGCAGCACAACTTCACGGTCGTCGGTATCTTTGATTTGCACACGCCCGACGCCGAGAAGGGCACCGTGTTCATTCCGCTGACCGACGCGCAGACTCTTTACAACTTGCGCGATCAGGTGACTGAAGTGCCGATTTTCCTGAAGCAAATCGGTAGTGAAGCGACCGTGATGACGGCGTTACAAGCCAAGCTGCCGAATTACGAAATCGATTCGTGGCAGACGCTGAAAGGCGATCTGAAGGAAACACTGGATGCCAAGTTTGCTTACACCAGTTTCTTTGGCATCGTGGTGATCGTCATCGCCAGTATCGGCATCTTGAACTTGATGCTCATGGCCGTATTCGAACGCACGCGCGAGATGGGGGTGCTGGCCGCGCTCGGCATGAAAGGCCGCCGGATCATGGGGCTGTTCCTGCTGGAAGGTTCGCTCATCGGTGTGGTCGGCGCTGTTATTGGCTGCGCGCTCGGCTTATTGTTCATCGTGCTGATGGGCACTGCCGGTCTTGACTTCTCCAAGATGACCACTGGCATGGGGGAGGTGGGCGTGTTAATGAGCGGCAAGATCTATCCCACAATCACCGCGTCCGATCTGATCATCCGCGCGATCATTGTCGTGGTCATTGCCGCCATCGCTTCGCTGTATCCGGCCTGGCAGGCTTCGCGCAAAGAACCATCTACGGCGCTGCATCATGTGTGACCGGAGGGAAAATGCCGATTTCTAAACTGTGGGTGATTGCTTATCGCGACCTCGGTCGTCATCGCCGCCGATCGATTTTTACACTCCTCGCGGTCGCGTTGGGCCTGGGTCTGCTGTTGACTTTGGATGGATTGATCTCTGGCGTCGTGGCTGATTCGCTGGCGAACAGCATCCGCTTACGGACTGGCCATGTGCAGATTCGCGGCGCGTCTTTTCAGGAAGATCAGTTAAGCCTGCAGGCCAAAGACTTGCTGCCCAATCCCGATGAACTGGTGGCTAAGGCCAAGGCTTTGAGTGAAGTGAAAGCGGCCGCGCCCGTGCTGTGGTCCAGCGTCATCCTCAATACGATTGACGAATCGGCTGGACTGCAACTCTTGGGTATCGATATTACTTCGCCGCTGTACGATCCGATCCGCGCCGGGGTGGTAACGGGCAACTGGCTGACGGCGGACGATCGGGAAGGAATTCTAATCGGGCGCGGGCTGGCCGAAAGTCTGAATATCGGCGTCGGCCAGAAGGTGAATCTGGCGCTTGTCAATTCGGACGGACAACCTGATGAGGGCACGTTCACTATTCGCGGCCTGTTTTCAACCGGCATTCCTAGTTATGATCAAAGTGCCGTGTTCATGCCGCTGGATAAGGCGCAGGCTTTTACGGGGGTGGGCGGCCGCGCCAGCCTGATTATGATTTTGCTTAACAATCAGAATGACGCTAACAACGTGGCCGCGGCGTTGAGCGGGCCGGGCTTAACGGTGCCAACCTGGTCTGACTTGAATAAATTCTTTGTGGACACGATGCAGACGGCTCTAGGCTTCTATGCCATTCTGGATGGCATCGTGATTCTGATTGTGGCGGTCATCATCGTCAATACACTGCTAATGTCGGTCTTTGAGCGCTTCCGCGAGATGGGTATTCTGGCCGCGTTGGGTATGAAGGGGCGCCAGATTCAGTTGATGTTTTTGTTGGAAGCGGCGACGTTGGGGCTGGTCGGCATTGTGGTGGGCATCGTGATCGGTGCTGCGGGCGTGGCTTATCTGGCCACGTCGGGCATCCCGATCGGCGACAAGATGGCCGCCGTCGCCGGCAGCAACTTTGCGTTGGGCGCGACGATGTACGGTCGGTTTGATGTGAACTCGTTTGTCAATCTGTCGCTGGCGACACTGATCGTCGTGCTGGTGGCGTCGCTTTATCCGGCGTGGTATGCGGCCCGGCTCGAACCCGTGGACGCGTTGCGAGATTAAGGTCAAGGACAATTATCATGGATGCTATCCAAATCGAAAATGTGAGCAAAGTCTATCGCATCGGCACGGTGGAAACGCACGCGCTGAACGACATCAGCCTGAGCATTGGCGAGGGTGAATTTACGGCGCTGGTCGGGCCATCGGGTTCGGGCAAGACGACGCTGCTGCAATTGATCGGCTGCCTCGACAAACCCGATCGAGGCGTGGTGAAGATCAAAGGGCAAGATGTGACACGATTCAATGCCAATCAACGCGCCGATCTGCGCCGGGATGAAATTGGCTTTATTTTCCAGTTTTTTGCGCTGGTGCCGGTGTTAACGGCGTACGAAAATGTAGAACTGCCGCTGTTGCTCAGCAATGTCAAGGCGAGTGAGCGCCGGGAGCGTGTTATGGAGTTGTTGGATGCGGTCGGGTTGGCCGATCGCGCCAAGCACCGCCCCGATCAGATGAGCGGCGGCGAACAACAGCGCGTGGCGATTGCGCGCGCCCTCGCGCCCCGACCGGTAATGGTGCTGGCCGACGAGCCAACCGCCAATCTCGACACCGAGAACGGCAAGCAAGCCATGGAGATCATGCAGCGGCTCAATCAGCAGACCGGCACCGCTTTCATTTTTGCCACACACGATCCGCGCGTGGTAGCCTATGCGCGCCGCGTGATCAAACTCCGCGACGGTCGGGTGGAAAGTAACGGCGCACAGTAGTGCGTGTATGGAATAGCGCGGGCAGTCATAGGCGCATTTTTGCCAATTGACAATCCAGTTGATTCATAGCACAATTGCTACGCTATATCTAGTAGGGAATCGTAGGCAGGGGGATAAACTTGAAATCCCGTTGGATAGAGTTTAATAGTAAACGCATCCTCTATATCGACGCCGCCAACTTTGGCGAAGACATTGTCGGCTTTGAAGCGGAAATGACGGCGGTGTTGGCCACGCTCGGTCCGGAGATGTATCAACAGCCGGTTCGATCGGTGCCGGTGCTGGTTGACTTGCGTAACACGGCGATGACCCAGCGGGCACTGCAAATCTTGACCGAACGTGTGACCGATACGCGGGCCTATGTCCGGCGAACTGCGGTGGTCGGCATGACAGGCATTCGCCGAATGTTTTTGGACTTCTTTGCGCGATTGGCCGGTTCGGACACTGGTTCGTTCGATGAACCGGAAGCGGCCAAGGTGTGGTTGGCGGAAGAAAAATAACAGCGGTTGTTGCACTACCCGATCGAGGTACGCGCCCGATGCTGAAAGTTGACATCGGGCGCGTTGCGTCCCAGGTGTGTTGGTCTTGGCAGTCTCAAAAGGTGACTTTTGTCCCTCGGCCTGAATGGAAAACCCGATTATAATTGGCTCCGTACTTAACTTGTGATGTTATTAGAAAGGAGTGAGGTTGAGCGACCAAGAAGAACAAGTAACTGATGTTGTGCAAGACACAGATTTAGCCGGGCAAGAGTTTGCCGCGACAGATTCAGCACGCCGGACACCGCGTTGGATTGCGCCCGCGTGGTTCTTGTTCGGCGTCATCGTCGGGGCAGTGGCCTTTGCGTTTTACACACTGGCAACCGCCAAGCCCGCGCCCACCATCGACGCGACGGCCATGCGCGGCGCGGCCCGGCAAGGTGTCATCGAGGCTATCGCTACGCTGCAGGCCGGCGGCGGTCAGCAGCAACCGTCGGCTGAAAGCCAGGAACCGGCTGTGGTGGATCAGTCGAAGTTCACGATCCGCGCCAGCAACGAAGTCGCTAGTGCCGGCGCTAAAGTAACGATTATCGAATTTAGCGACTTCCAGTGACCGTACTGCGAGCGGTTCCACCAGTCCGTGCGACCGGTGTTATTTCAACAGTACGTTCAAACTGGCAAGGTCAACTTCGTTTACAAACATTCAGCCTTCTTAGGCCAAGAATCGGTGTGGGCCGCGCAAGCCAGCGAGTGTGCGGCCGATCAAGGCAAATTCTGGGAATATCATGACTTGCTGTTCGATCGACAGAACGGCGAGAATCAGGGCGCGTTCAACAAAGACAAACTCATCGGGTTTGCCAATGAGTTGAAGTTGGATATGACCAAGTTTGAGCCGTGCCTGACGAACGATGAGACACTTGAGCGCGTGAAGGCCGATACACAGGAAGGTTCGGCGGCGGGTGTACGCGGTACGCCGACGTTCTTTGTCAATGGACAAGCGCTGGTCGGCGCGCAGCCGCTGGAAGCATTCCAGGCGGTAATCGACAAAGCGTTGAGTCAATAAACGATGAACACAGATCGATGTTGATGGTAGATGAAGGCTATGAGGTGGTTGACGGATAGGCGGCGCTTTACCATTCTGTTACTGGGCGTGATTGCGTTTGGTGGCGGCGTGATTTTGGGCTCGCGGGACTTCTCTGCCCGATCGGGCGTGGTGACATCTCCGGCTCCGCAGATCGGTTTTGTTGCGCCCGATTTCGATCTTGAAGCGTTGACAGGTGGTTCGCTCAAGTTATCGGATTTGCGCGGCAAAGTGGTGATGGTGAACCTGTGGGCGTCATGGTGCAATCCATGCCGTGCCGAGATGCCCGCCATCGATGCGGTCTATCAGCAATATCGCGCACAGGGACTTGAAGTCGTCGCCATCAACACAACGTTCCAGGACAGCGAAGCCGACGCTCGCTCGTTCGTCAAGGATCTCGGTGTCAACTTCCCAATCGCTTTCGATCGCGATGGCGTGACGAGTAAACGCTATGCGTTGCAAGCCATGCCCACCACGTTCTTCGTTAAGCGCGACGGTACGATCGGCGATATGTTGTTTGGTGGGCCAATGACGGAAGCCTTGATCAGCAGTAAGATCGAAAAATTGTTGGCCGAACAGTAAGCTCTAATTGCAGAGAACGCGGAGACTGACGCCGTGGGGCGAACTTCCGCGTTCTCTGCGCGTATTTAGGTGATTATGTTCCCGGTGATACAGGTTGGTCCGTTATCTGTTCAAGCGCGCGGTGTCATCTTGTTGGCGGCGATTTGGTTCGCGACCGAAGCGGCTGAACGTGCGGCCAAGCGGCTCGGCTTGAGTGGCGACGCCATCTATAACCTGACTTTACTCGCGGGGATCTTCGGGCTGGTCGGCGCGCGCCTTGGCTACGCGCTTGATCATTTCACGATCTATCGGAATTACCCGGCGGCCCTCGTCGCGCTCGATTTGAATACGCTGTCGGCGACGTGGGGGACGTTGGCGGCCAGCCTGGCTGCGTATGGTTATGCGCGCCGCAAAGGTATCGCCAGTCGCACGTTGCTGGATGCGCTGACGCCGGGTTTTCTGGTGTTGGCCTTTGGGTTGGCGTTGGCCGATCTGGCCAGTGGCGATGGCTATGGCATGCCAGCGTCGCTGCCGTGGTCGATCGAGTTGTGGGGCGCCGCGCGGCATCCCACCCAGATTTACATGTTGTTGGCGATCGGCCTGATCAGCCTGATCGTGCTGAAAACCGATCGACCTTTCGCCGGTTATCGGTTCGGGTTGAGCATCGTGCTATACGCCGCCGCGTACTTGATCATCGAGGGCTTTCGAGGCGATTCAACGCTTGTCAATGGCGTGAGGATGGCTCAAGTGTGGAGCCTGGCCGTCATCATAGCGGCGCTATTTGTCCTCCGTCGGTGGGCTGAGGCTGAACCGACGACATCAGCACTTATCAACCCTTAAGGTAAAGACGCATCGAGTTTAGGTATACTTAGGTGGATTCTGCGATCAGGGTTTGGGGCTTGTGACTAATCTTAACCGTCGAGATTTTCTCAAATTGGCCGGGGCAGCCGCAGCGACCGCAGTTTTGAAGCCACTGCCGCCGGATGATACACGCTTCCAATCGATCGGGTTGGGACGCGTTAC
Source organism: Anaerolineae bacterium (assembly GCA_046328575.1). Classification (GTDB taxonomy): domain Bacteria; phylum Chloroflexota; class Anaerolineae; order Fen-1058; family Fen-1058; genus JAGOBP01. The sequence goes on along the minus strand of JAXLWI010000079.1, from coordinate 7,384 downwards.
CGATTGGCGGACGTGGGCCTATAAGGATCCTCGACCGGGCGCTCGGCGTGAAGTTGCTCTGACGCGAGATGAGGTTGTAAGCATTCTGGATACAGTCAGCACTGAAGGCATCTGGCCGCATAATTCGGTCTGGAATCTGACGAAATACGGGTGGGTGTATTCGTCGTGGTTGCAGCCAGTTGAACGGCAGTTGAATCCAGTAGAGGAGCGAATTCCAGCGCAGGGCTTCTGGGCCGAGGTCACCGTGCCGTATGTCGAGATGCGTGTGGCGCCGACCGACCGCGCGATCAGTTGGTATCGACTGTATTACAGCAGTGTGCATTTGGTGGTGGGCCGGGTTGACGATGCCAACAATGGCTCCTGGTATCAGTTGAAAGATGATCAGTACACGAATCGCGTGGAGTACGTGCGCGCTGAAGCATTGCGCAAGATTGAACCGGCCGAAATGGCGCCGATCTCGCCAAATGTGACTGACAAGTATATTGAAGTTAGCATCAAAGATCAGAACTTGTACGCGTACGAAAAGAACTCGTTAGTCTTTACGGCACGATGTGCTACGGGCGCCACGTTCTCGATTGAAGGTGGCACCGCCGATTTCACCACGCCGACGGGCGAACATACGGTCGTGCGCAAGCGACCGTCGCGGCACATGATGGGCTTCATCGGCCGCCCCGATGAGTATGATCTGCCTGGCGTGCCATTCTGTACCTATTTTACGCAAGAGGGCGCGGCGGTGCATGGCGCTTATTGGCACAATGATTTTGGTCATCCGCGCAGCCACGGCTGTGTCAACGTATTGGCCGCCGACGCGCGGTGGGTCTATCGATGGTCGCAACCTGTCGCACCATATGAAGATGCATTGCTCGTTGTCAATGAGGGCGGCACCAAGATCGTCGTTGCGTAACGGCATGTGATCTAGATCATTGTGAAGTTTGTCATTAGCGCGTAACCTTAGGGTAGATTTGACGACTTTAGTCTTGATCCAAATCACCAGCATGCAGGCAGAAAGAATTATTAATCTGCCCTTCATGTTTATCGTGATGAATGGACTATGGATGCATAGTCATTTGGCCTCTTTTTCTAACCGTGCGTTGACACCCGGTAGTGGCGATGGTACACTACCGATGCGATCAACCGAATAAACCAGATCACAGTCCAGCGGAGGAAATCTCAACTATGAAGCCGAAGTATTTATTGGGTGGGTCGTTGATTGCGGCGGCGGCGATCTTTCTGATCGTTACCAGCATGACGGCGAGCGCGCAGTACTTTCTCACCGTGACGCAGCTGCGCGACAAAGGCCAGAGCATGGTCGATCAGAGCGTGCGTGTTTCAGGCGCGGTCATTTACGAATCAACGCTGTACGAGGTGCGCAACAACGAGCCCTATCTGGAATTTGATGTCGTGGATGCCGAAGATCAGATCGGCAAGCAGACTCCGCTGCGCATCGTCTACAAGGGCCCCAAGCCCGACCTGTTGCAGCCGCATGCGGTCGCCATCGTCGAAGGTCATTTGGGGGCTGATGGCAAATTCTATGCCGATACACTGTTGTTGAAGTGCCCGACACGCTACGAAGAACAATTTCCAAATCAGGTTGACAAGCAACCGTCTGCAGGTTAAGCCTAGGTGTTGAAAGTTTAACGGCGGGACAGGATGGAGAGATGAAGAGCCCGGCTCTTAATCTCTCCGTCTTTCTATGTCCTGGTTAATAGACTTGGGAGGTGAATGAGTGGTAGCAGATCTGGGTTTTATCACACTGATTCTGTCCGCGTTGACGGCGCTCTATTCGGTCGTGGCCGCCATCATGGGGGGTGTTCAGAAGCGTTATGCGCTGGTCGAGAGCGCGCGACGCGCGGCTATCGTCGTCATGCCGTTGCTGACGATTGCGTGCTTGACCATCATCTATTCCAACCTTGTTGGCGATTACAGCATCGAATATACCTATCGCACCAGCAACGACTCCACGCCCACGTTCCTGCGCATTACGGCCTTGTGGGGCGGCCAAAACGGTTCCATTCTGTTCTGGAACTGGCTAATGTCGATCTACATCTTTTTCACGTTCTGGAAGCAGTGGCGCACCAATCGTGATCTGCTGCCGTGGACGCTGGCGGTGTCGATGGGCACGCAGGCGTTCTTCCTGTTGTTGGTCATCTTCTTCGCGAATCCGTTTGCGCGGCTGTGGGTCGGCGCGGCGGGCAACGTCGGCGCGGCAGTGTTTCAGCCTGCTGGCATGCGGCCTTATACCGCGCCTGACGGGCAGGGCTTGAATCCGCTGTTGCGCCATCCCGGCATGATCATCCATCCGCCGATGTTGTATCTCGGATTTGTCGGGTTGACGATTCCGTTTGCGTATGCGATGGCGGCGATGATCGCGCGTAACAAGACCGATAGTTGGATCCGAGCCTCGCGGCGTGCCACGTTGGTTGCGTGGCTTTTCCTCAGCCTCGGTCTATTGCTCGGCGCACGCTGGGCCTACGATGTGTTGGGTTGGGGTGGTTACTGGGGCTGGGACCCAGTCGAGAACTCGGCCCTGCTGCCGTGGCTCACAGCGACAGCCTTCTTGCACTCGGTGATCATTCAGGAAAAGCGCGGCATGTTCAAGATTTGGAACATGGTGCTGATCCTGTTGTCCTTCTGCTTGATGGTGTTGGGCACGTTCGTCACGCGCACCGGCGTCATCTCGTCGGTGCACTCCTTCGCTCGATCGAGCCTGGGCATCCCGTTCTTGTCGTTTGTGGCGGTGGTCTTCGTCGGCTCGGTCGGGTTGATTATCAGCCGCTCGGATTTGCTGAAGAGCGAAAACAAACTCGACTCGATCCTCTCGCGTGAAGCGATGTTCGTGTTGAACAACTTCCTGTTTATGACGCTGACCTTTACGGTCTTCGTCGGCACGTACTATTCGATGTTCTCGGAACTGCTCGTCAATGAGAAACTCACCGTCGGGCCACCCGTTTACAATCAACTGATTGGGCCGCAAGCCGCGCTGTTGATCTTGCTGATGGGCGTTGGTCCGTTGGCGGCGTGGCGCAAATCGTCCACCGATCTGTTGGGCAAGATGACGTGGAAGCCCGCGATCTTTGCGGTGGCCGTCATGGTGCTCCTCTTTGTCGCCGGGATCAAGATCATCACGATCCTGCTGGGCTTTGGCCTGATCGCGTTCACCAGTGCAATTACGGTGACTGAATACTATCGGGGCATGAAGGCGCGGCACAAACTATCGGGTGAGAGTTACCTGACGGCATTGGTGCGGCTGTTCCAGCGCAATCGCCGCCGCTATGGTGGCTATCTGATCCACGTTGGCGTACTGGTGATGGGCATCGGCGTTATCGGCTCGATCAATTTCCAGCAGCAGACGCAGCGCTCACTCGCGCCGGGCGGCTCGTTAACGATTGGTCAGTACACCATCACGTATAATCGAGGCCTGACATGCGATCCGACGATGGGCATCAGCCCCGACTGCGCCCCGTGGTACACCGATCGCGGGCGTGACATCGAAGTTGTCGCGGGTTATATGACGGTGTCGGAACCGGGCAAAGCACCGGTTGAAGTTGCGCCCTATCGCGAGATTTTCCTGAACGGCACGGGCGAACTAACGCCGCCGGGTGTGTTGTCGTCGGTAGGCGAAGACCTGTATCTGTTGTATCTGGGCGAACAAAGCGGCTTTGGCACGATCAAGGTGTTCATCAATCCGCTGATTCAGTTCCTATGGGTCGGCGGCATCATCCTGGTCATCGGTACGCTGGTGGCGATGTGGCCGTCGGCTGCCGAGCGGCGCAGCATCGCTGTGCCGGAACGAGCCGCCCTGGCTTCCCAAACGGTGAAGTAGATGAATCGATCGTTACGCTTTTTCAGCGGTGTTGTGTGGGTGGCACTCGTCATTAGCCTGACGGTGCTGGCGGGCGTGGCATCCGCGCAAGATTCAAGTACACCCGTACCCCAACGCCAAGTGACCTCCGACGATGTGAACCGCATTGCGCGGCAGATGTATTGCCCGGTGTGCGAGAACGAGCCGCTGGATGCGTGCCGCACGGCGGCTTGCCAGCAGTGGCGCGCGCAGATTGCGCAGATGTTGAGCGACGGCCAGACCGAAGAGCAGATCAAGCAGTACTTCGTCGATCGCTATGGTCTGCGTGTGCTGGCGCAGCCGCCCGCTGAGGGTAACTCGTTGTTGTTGTGGGTGTTGCCCATCGTTGGTCTGATCGCTGGCGCGATCTATGTGACCGTGTTAATGCGTCGGATGCGGGCGCGCGGCGCGGCTGCGGCGAGCGCCCCGGTGACGCCCGTCAAGACCAGCGGGGATGCGTATGTCGATCGAGTTGAACAAGATCTGAAGAATTATTAGCGACCACGACTATGAGCGAACTCGAACCTGAAACTCAACTCGAACCGATCGAGACTGAAGAGCCTACGCCTGCTCGATCGAATACGCGACGCTATGTGATCTTCGGTATCGTCGTTGTCTTCGTCGGCTTTTTGGCGTGGGGGCTGTTCACGCGCAATCAAACGCAGCCGACCTCTGGTCCCGCACCACACTTTACGTTGACGTTGTATGATGGCTATCACGGCAATGTCGAGCAATCGCCGATCAATCTGGCCGATCTGCGCGGCAAAGTGGTGCTCATCAACTTCTGGGCGTCGTGGTGTATTCCATGCGCCGACGAGGCCGCCGATCTACAAGCGGCGTATGCGGCCTATAAAGATCGGGGCGTAGTGTTTTTGGGCATTGACTGGCTGGACAACGAAGCCGATGCGCGCAACTACTTGAAGAAATTCGGTATCACATTTGCCAACGGCCCGGATTTGCAGACTAAAATCGGCCCAACGTATCATATCAGCGGCGTGCCCGAGACGTACATTCTGGACAAGCAAGGCAACGTCCGCTTCACTAAGATCAGTCCGGTGTCTACCAACGAACTGGCTGTGCAGTTTGAGAAACTATTGAAAGAATAATTCGGAACGCGGAACGATGAACGTTTGACAAAAGTCAGACGGTTCCGCATTAAGTGAGATCACAGTGCAAATCATCGCCATCCTCATTGGACTTGTATTGCTGGCCGCGATTGCGTTCTATGTCAGCCGGCCGCTATTGACACAACGCCGTGCCGCCGCCGATATGACGACCATCGCCACGCTGGAAATTCAGCGCGACGCCGTCTACGCCCAGATCCGTGAACTGGATATGGATCACGCGACGGGCAAGACTAACGACGAAGATTATCAACGCATTCGCGCCGAACTGGTAGCGCAAGCGGCGGGCATTCTCAAGAAGATCGATACGGTGAGTTCTCAGCCGTTCGTCGATATGCCCGAACTGAACGCGCCGATGACGTCACCGGCTTCGGCCGATGCGGCCAAAGATGACGTTGAAGCCATCATCGCGGCGCGGCGCAAAGCCCGATCGGCCCCGGCGGCCAAATCGGTTGCAACCAAACCGGCGGCGGATGATGTCGAAGCGGCTATCGCCAAACGACGGAAAGTGCAGACGGCACCTGAGGCCAAATCTGATCAGGATATCGAAGCCTTGATCACAGCTCGACGCAAACCGTCGATTGTGGCGGAGAATGGGCAGATTGAAGGTGATGTGGTTGGGCGTGATAAGAACCTTGAGCCTGCAGCTACCGGCTTCTGTCACAAATGTGGCAAGCCCTTCACCGCCGACGACGTTTTCTGTTCAAAATGCGGCGCGGCGTTGAAGAAGCAACCTGTTGCCTGATTTCGGTCACGAATTAGTGGGAGGAGAGCATCTTGTTTCGTCACGGATTTCGTTCGATCTTAGCCTACTGGACGGCACCAACCCCTCGTCGTTCATCTCTTATCTCGATCGCGCTGATCAGCCTATCGGGTCTGTTGTTGGCCGCGTGTTCGCTGGCCTCGCCTGCGCCGGTCAATGTGAATGGTATGGGCAGCGGCTCATCGGCCGCACCTTTTGCTCAAGGCAATTCGACTCCACAACCAGTGGAATTGCCTTCGCGTCGCCCCAGCGCGGCGGAGGGCGCCAAGTACTACGCTGAGAAGTGCGTACGCTGTCACGGTTTGCAGGGTCGCGGCGATGGTGAGATGGCCGCGCAGATCCAATCGCAATTCGGCAAACCCGTCGCCGATCTCACTTCGGATGTAGTGGCTCGTGCGCAAGCCCCAGAAGTCTGGTACAGCGTGATCACGAACGGCAGTTTGCAGACCGGTATGCCACCCTTTGCTTCGCTGACGGTCGATCAACGTTGGGATGTGATCGCCTATCTGTGGACGCTGGGGGCGCCGCAAGTCCAGGTCGATAAGGGCAAGGAAGTCTATCTGAAGCAGTGCGTGCAGTGCCACGGTGACACGGGTAAAGGCGACGGCAAAGATGCGCAGGGTACACTGCCAGATCTGAGTCAGTTTGCCACGCTGGCGCCGGTCGAAGCTGGCCGCTGGGATCAGGCACTCGCCTCAACGCACATTCCGTCATTTGCAGGCACGACCAGCGAACTGGAACGCCGCGCCTCAATCGACTACATTCGCACCTTCGCTTATGATTACGCCGCGCCTAGCTCGACATCAACGGCCGCCGCGTCATCGACCCCTGTTGCTGCCAGTGCAAACGGCACACCTGTGCCCAACGCCAACACGACCCCTGCGCCCGCCGGCACGGGTGATGCGATTACAGTCGAGGGCTATCTAGTCAACGGCACATCTGGTCAGCCTGTGCCCGGCAATCTGCCGATTACGTTCTACATCTTCCCGGGCGGCACTGGCGATACTTCGATCACCCATACGTACCAAACTGATGCCGCTGGCCACTTCGTTATCACGACGACAGAAGCGAAAACGGGCGATCTGATCGCGGCGACCACTGAATACAAGCAACTCAATTTCTTTAGCAGCCTGGAAAATTACGCGCCGCGCGTCACTGTGCCGATTACTATTTATGAGAGCACGGCGGATGCTTCGCAAGTAAAGGTTGATACGCTCCACGTGGTGGCTATGCCGGACGCCAATGGCGGTTTAAGCGTTAGCGAGATTTACGTGCTGTCCAACAACGGCGACAAAATCGTTGCAGGCTTTGGTCAGCCGGTGATGCACTTCAACTTGCCTAAGAACATCCAGAGTTTTAGCGTCGATCAGAATATGCGCGCCGATACGGTGGTTCAAAACGGTGACGGCTTCGAATTCTTCGATGCAATTCCTGTAGGGACAAATGCAGCGCAGATCATCGTGCAGTATGCCGTCCCAGCCGGGCCATTCGCGCTCGATCGGGCTTTGACCTACAACGTCGGTTCCGTTAACCTGCTGGTTGAAGGCGATGCCACACAAGCCATTGTGAACAGCAGCCAGCTGGTTGCGTCGGGTACACAGGATATCTCCGGCAAGACCTATCAGCAATTCACTGCGGCAAATCTGGCGGCTGGCG
>JAXLWI010000078.1:0-18288 GCA_046328575.1 Anaerolineae bacterium | reverse complement strand
CAGATCGGTATCCAGAACGAGCGCAAGCAGCAAGAGATTCTGGCCGCGGAGGTCATTCGCCGCCAGGCGCTGGAACTGGCCGAACAACAGCGTCAGATCATCGTGACGCAGGAACAGCAGAAACGTGAGAATGCCGACAAGGAGCGCCTGCTCATCTCGGCGCAGCGTGAAGAGGCGTCGCAGGCTGTGAAGACCGTCGAGGCCACGCAGCAGGCGCAGCGCGAGGCGAAGATCAAGGTTATCGAGGCCGAGCGCGACGCGCAGAAAGCCATGATCGAGCAGAAGAACCGCATTGAACTGGAAGCCCTGCGCAAGCAGCGCGAAGCCGAAGCGCAAGCCAAGGCCTTGAAGGAAATCGCTGCGGCTGAAGCCGAAGCCGCCTTGAAGCAAGCGGATACGCTCCGCACGCAGGCCGCCGCCGAACGCGAAGCCGAACAACTCCGCGCCGATGGTGCGAAGGCCAAGACCTCGGCCAACGGTCTGGCTGAAGCCGATGTGTTGAAGGCCAAGGCCGATGCTGCCATGCGCGAAGCCGAAGCCATCAAAGCGCGCGGTCTGGCCGAAGCCGAGGCCGTGAAGGCCAAGGGTTTGGCCGAAGCCGAAGCGCAGAAGTCCAAGGCCGAAGCGTTGGCCGCGTACGAAGGTGTGGCGCAGCGCGTGGAGATCACCAAGTTGCAACTCGACGCGCAGGTGCAGATCGAAATCGCGAAGGCGCAAGCGCTGGGCAATGCCCTCGCCTCGATGAACATCAAACTCATCGGCGATCCGACGGCGGCCTCGCAGTTGCTCAAGATGGTCACGCTGGCCGATGGGCTAGGCGAAGTCGTCAAGGCCGCGCCCCTGCCCGTACGTGAAATAGGGCAGCAGTTGATCAACAAAGCGACCGGCTCGGAAGGCGACAGCCTGATCAAACTCGGCGACGGTAACGGTCAGCAATCCGATGTGACTGATCTGGCCCTGCTGGTCCCGCAGTTGATGAAGATCGCCGAGCGCACGCTGGACATGAACAAGTTGAAGGGCCAAAGCGTGGCGCAGGTGATGGCACTGCTGGCGAAGCAATCGAGCGGCGATGACAAGGCGGCGGTCGAGAAAGCGCAGAAGGCGCTGGCCAATCTGCCCATCATCAACGACCTGCCCTTTGAAGAAGTGTATCTGCGGGCAACGACGAAGTAACTTGCCTTACCCCTACCCCTCTCCTGAAGAAACAATTGTCAGGAGAGGGGAGCATGATGAATTATGAAATGGTTTGATCGCATTCTTACGTCTTTGCGTGCCGCCGCGCGCGATCTGCTCAGCGAAGAAGATACGCCGGAAGAAGCCGAACGCGTCGAGTCGTTGCTGGACACGGCGCAGACTCGCTTGCGCGTCTTGCGCAGCGAATTGGCGCAGGCCGTTGCCCGCGAAAAGCGTATCGAGATCGATTGGCGCGCGGCCTGGGAACAGGCCAATGCTCTCGACGCGGCGATCGATTCGGCGCTGCGGGCCGGGCAGGACGATGTGGCGCGCTCGAAGATCGAAGAAGTCTCGCGGGCGCAAGTCAAAGCCGATGAGTTGAGCGAACGCTATCAGGCCGCTGTGCGGGTGACGACGCGGCTGCGCGAAGAAGTCAACGCCCTGCAAGCACAGATCGACGAAGTGCAGCGCCGCCGTACCAGCGTCACCGATCGCGAACAGAGTGCGGCTTCACTGGAACAACTGCATCAACTCAAGCGCGAACAGCGCAAAGACTCGGCGACGCTGCGCGACGACTTGAAGTCGCGTGAAGAGCAGATCGCCAAGCGGGAAGATCGCCTGTCGGCGCGAGACGACGTGGAGCACAACAAGTAACGAGTAAACCTCGTCGCTTGTTACGCCTTACCCATTACTCGTTACTCATAACAACTATGTCCCTCACACCTGAACAACAACAAGCCCTAGACGAACTCCTGTCGCAAGTACCGAAGCCGACCAACGGCAACGGCGCGTCATCGACCGGCGATTGGCTGCAAACGTGGCTCGGCCTGTCCGGCGGCGACTTGAAGGCGCAGCTGCTCAAACTCTTCGACAAGAAGAACGAGTTTGAACAACGGCTGCTCGATCAAGTTGAAGTGAATCCGCTGGACGCAGCGGTGACGTTCCTCGCCGCTTCCTCAGCCGCTTTCTACGCCGCCGAGAAAGACATGAACCCCCGGATCAAGACCTACATCGACGCGTTCTACTACATCTCAACGTGCGCATCCGTCGGTTACGCCGACATCTTCGCCGCGACGCAGGCCGGCCGCGCCATCGCCGCGCTGGTGATGATCGTCGGGCCGGCACTGGCGGCGAGATCGCTGGATAGGCCTAAATAGATCGATCGAGATGTGATAGGCCGCTAACATTGAATTGCCGCACAACATTTCTACATCAGATGATCGCTGTAAGGTGAATCATGAGCTTCGGACAGATTCCGTTTGTCATTGGGGCCTTCGCCATCTTGGGCGGGCTGTACAACATTTTCGCTCGTGACCGCGTCTGGAGTTGGGTGAAAATGATGGACGGTTTTTGGGGCAAACGCGTTGAACGGACGGACTTGTGGGATTTTTGGCAAGTTCTGCGCGGTTTAGGCCTGATCGTTTTTGGATTGTACATGATCTCTATGGGGTTGAGCGCTAACGGCTAACCCTGTCAAAGGTCGATACGATGAGCATCCTTCGAGAATTGTTCGGCCCCAGTAAGGGCGAAATCTGGTCACAACTGAGCCAAGAGATCGGGGCCAGTTACGACGAAGGCGGCTTCTTCAAACAAGGCGCTGTCCGGCTGGCCTATCGGCAGTGGGAGATCACACTTGATACCTACACGGTGAGCGATGGCAAAACATCCAGCACCTATACGCGCATCCGCGCGCCGTTCGTGAACCCTGACGGCTTTCGATTGAAGATTTATCGCGAAGGCGTCTTCACGGGGATTGGCAAGGTGCTAGGCCTGCAAGACATCGAGATCGGCGACGCGTTCTTTGATCAGCAATTTGTCATTCAAGGCGGGCCTGAAGACATGGTAAAACGCCTGCTCGAAAACGGCCGCATCCGCGAACTGATTCACGCTCAGCCCAACATCCACTTTTCGATCAAGGACGATGAAGGTTGGTTCGGCGCGAAGTTTCCTGAAGGCGTGGATGAACTGTATTTTTCGACCTATGGCGTCGTCAAGGATGTCGAACGATTGAAGGCCTTGTTTGAATTGTTCGCGACGGTGTTGGATGAATTGTGCCGGATGAATCCGGCGTATACGGTGGAGCCACAGGTAAAGTTAAGCTGACTCCATATTGCTTGGGACCAGATATTATCAGATGATTCCAATGAGCCAAATTCCTAGGGGACCCGTTACTGGCTTGGAGCCACCCTTTGAAGACATTAGAGAATCTGGGATGGAATTGGAACAGGCATCTCATGATTGCTTGATTGTAGTTACCCCACGTCGGTTGGCACTATTTGCTGCTATATTCAAAGTAGCTTGCATCGCTTTTCTGTATATGTGCTTGTTTGCTGTATTGAGTGGCTCCCAATACTTGGACGGAGCGACAATAACTAGAGTACTCGCGATGGCCCAGACCAATTTTTGGGCCGTTGTCATTCTTCTCGTACCGCTGGTATTCACCATACCTTTGTTTGGGGATCTCAGACTGATCGTCGAAGGTAGAAAATTGACCTTCAACAAAACACAGAATACCGTCCTGCTAAATCGCCACCCTCTGGCGGCACTAAGCGACATTGCCCAAATGAGAATCAAGAGTGAACGTGTTAGAGGCGGCGTCCGCTATCACCTACTTCTAGAGTTTTACAGTCGGCACGCATTTGAACTTGACGAGAGTACTGATATGGTCAAGTTGCATTACTCGGCTCAATCGATTGTGGAATTTCTGAAGATTCCGTTCGAAGAACCAGAAGAGTGACTTGCATCCGCACCATTGTTCGTTATTAACGAAAATAAAAAACCGCAGGCGATAGTCTCGCCTGCGGTTTTGCATTGAGTTTAGCCTGCTTACTTGTTACACCAACAACGGTCGGCTGAAAAACGAGCGATTGTTGACAACCTCAGTTCGGGTTTACGCCTACGCCATTCTACGCTATAATCACCTTCATGCACTTCTCAACACCCAACACAACTCTTATCTGCACGGCGGCGCGTGGCCCAATTTCGGCCTGTCCTTGTCGTATTGCGCCTCGTGATCGGTGTTCGTGAAGCTGTATTCGAACTTTACTGACTAAACCGCAGGCGCGTCCTGCGGTTTTTTATTTGTGGAGAATCAACATGATTGCCGTTAACTTGACCAACCTCAAACTCGATTTGTTTGCGCGACCCATCCTGACCAAAGTGGACTGGGAGATCCACGACGATCGCTGCGTTGGCCTGATTGGCGCGAATGGCGCGGGCAAATCATCGCTGCTGAAGTTGATTGCTGGCGAACTGCCGCCCGACGGCGGCGCAATCACGCGCGCGAAAGGGCTGACGATCGGTTACTTGCAGCAAGAACCCGCCCTCGATCCAAATCGCACCGCGCTGGATGAAGCATTATCTGCACACGCCGAACTGCACGCCATCGAGGTTGATTTGCAAAAGATCGAAGCGAAGTTGAACGATCCCGCCGTCTACAGCGACGAACGGGCACTCAATCGCGTGCTCGATCAGCAACATCACCTACTCGAAAAGTTCGAAGAACTCGGCGGAGCTAACTACGATAAGCGCGTGCGCGATACGCTGCGCGGCCTCGGCCTCGACGAAGCCGACTTCGCGACGAAGTGCGCGCTGCTGAGCGGCGGACAGAAGAAACTGATCGGACTGGCGAAACTGTTGATTACGCAACCAGCGTTGCTGTTGCTCGACGAGCCAGACAACCATCTCGACTTGGAAGGCAAGGCGTTTCTGGAACGCACCATCAATACTTATCAGGGCGCGGTCGTCATCGTGTCGCACGATCGGTATCTGCTCGATCGTGTAGTGGACGAGATCGCGGAACTGGAAGCTGGTCGCATCACAACTTATCCCGGCACGTATTCAGAATACGCGTACGAGAAGCAGATGCGGTTGGCGCGCGCGCAGCAGATGTACGACATCCAACAGCGCGAGATCGCTCGCTTGCAGGCGGCAGCGAAGCAGCTGCTGATCTGGGGCCGCACCTACGACAACGAGAAGTTCATCAAGCGCGGTAAAGCGATCTTAGGCCGCATCGAAAAGATCGACAAACTCGATCGGCCGGTGCTGGAACCCAAACGGATGGATTTGCAGATCAACGGTTGGCGCGGCAGCAACAAAGTGCTGGAAATCAAGGGGCTGGCGAAGGCCTTCGCGCCAACCGCATCCTCACAACCGACCGCGAGGACGCGGTCAGTGAGCGATGTGGACGCGGCCGCTTTGTTCACCGACCTCAATCTGCTGGTGCGTCACGGTGAGCGTGTAGGCCTGGTCGGGCCGAATGGCGCGGGTAAGAGTGTACTGCTCAAAATCGTGCTGGGCGAGATCACACCCGATCGCGGTGAGGTGATCGTCGGGCCAAGTGTGTCGATCGGGTATTACGCGCAGCAGCACGAAACGCTCGATCGATCACAGACGCTCATCGACGTGATCCGCCACGCGAAGTTGTGCAGTGAAGGTGAAGCCGTCGCCTTCCTGATCAAGTTCCTGTTCACATACGAACAGGGTCGTCAACGCGTGGGCGATCTATCGGGCGGAGAACGCAGCCGTCTGCAGCTCGCGTTGCTGATGCTGAGTGACGCGAATTGTTTGCTGCTCGACGAGCCGACCAACAACCTCGACATCGCGTCCGCCGAAGTGCTGGAGAATGCGTTGGGCAACTTTGAGGGCACCGTGATATGCGTATCACACGATCGGTATTTTCTCGATCGGATCGCAACACGCATCGTCGAATTGGATGGTGGTCTATTAAGCGATTACATCGGCAACTATTCTAGTTACTATGCGGAACGGGCAAAAGAGAGGTGACAAGTATGTTATACTGAATTTCAGGCCGACGCAGGGGGGGCGTCGCATGGAGTTAACAAGCGGTCACATCCTTGCCCAGCGCTATGAAATCAAGGGCTTGATTGGTCAGGGCGGTATGGGCACCGTGTATCTGGGATATGATCCGGTGCTCGACCGCACTGTAGCGATCAAGCAACTGCCGCTCGATCCGTTTACGGGTGAGCGGCCGGCAGAACAACTGCGCCGCCAGTTCCTGCGCGAAGCTCAAGCGCTGGCCAACCTCAATCACCCCAACTTACCGCGCGTCACCGATTTCTTCGAGTTCGATGATCTGCATTATCTGGTGATGGACTACATCGAAGGCACATCGCTGCAGGATGTGCTGCGCGAAACCGATCACGGCCTCGATCAAGAGCGGGTACTCAATTGGGCCGATCAGCTGCTATCGGCCCTGGAGTACATCCACGCCCGGAACTTAATTCATCGTGACATCAAACCAGCCAACATCCGGCTAACGGACGATGGTCACGTGTATCTCGTTGATTTTGGTTTAGTCAAGCACTACGACATCAACAATCCCAAAACGCTGACGATGATCCACACGTTGGGCACGCTGGAGTATGCGCCGCCCGAACAATATGATGCCGCCGGGCACACCGATCAGCGCTCGGATTTGTACGCGCTGGGCGCCACGCTTTATCACCTATTGTCCGGTCAGGCGCCAGTGGCCGTCTCGCGGCGCATCGCCGAACCGAGTGCGTATCAGCCACTTCAAAAACATATGCCCAACGTCTCGCCTGAACTCGCCAACGCAATCGGGCGGGCCATGGAAATGGAACGCGAGAAGCGCTTCGCCTCAGCCGCCGATATGCGGGCTGCGCTACGCTTGGCGCGGCAACGGATTCTGGCGGGAACAGCCGGGACGATCAATCTGGCCGAGCAGTCGCCGGTTGCAGCACCTATCGCGATCGCTCCTCAGCCTCAACAGCGTTCGCGCCGTCGAGTACTGCTGGCCGGTCTACTGGCAACTGCGGCGCTAGCGGCAATCGCCCTCGTCTTCGCTAATCGGCCCGGCAACGTGAGCAACGGCAACCTTCAGAATTCAGTGGGCAGTGATGGGCGAGGCACGGCTACAGTCACGCCATCGCTTACGCCGACGATCACGCTCACAGCTGCAACTGCCGTGACGCCGCCCGGAATGCTTACGGCAACATTGTTTTCAACTCCGCCGCTTGTGACGGTAACGGCTAGGACCAAACCAACCTCCGGCGGGCAAAGTCAGCCGACGCTCCAGCCCACACGCCAGCCGCCCGGACAAGCCAACCGCCCAACGCCCAAGCCCACCAATAGCAATAAAGGTGGCGGTGGCACTAAGAATCCGCCCAACAACCCTAACAGTAAGAAGTAACTGACCTAAAATACGCTGATTCGATCTTAGAAATTGAACTGTAATTCAGCCTAAAAGACATGGTATGTTATACTGAAGCCGATGGATTTCACACCTGATCAGGTTTTAAACAACCGCTATCGCCTCGTCCGCTCATTGGGCCAAGGTGCGATGGGCGCTGTCTATGAAGCCTTCGATCCGGTCCTAAATCGGAAAGTAGCCATCAAGCAACTGCAGGTCAACCCCATCACCGGCGAACTGGCCCCGGATCAGATTCAGCAGCAATTCCTGCGCGAAGCGCAAAGCCTGGCTGGCCTGCATCATCCTAATCTGCCGCGCGTCACCGACTTCTTCAGCGATAATACCCTACAATATCTCGTCATGGATTTTATCGACGGCCAGACGCTGCAGGACATTCTGAACCGGCAGCCCGACGGATTGAATCAAGCGCAGGTCCTTAGCTGGGCCGATCAGCTGTTGTCGGCCCTGGAGTACATCCATTCGCAAAATCTGATTCATCGCGACATCAAGCCCAGCAACATCCGGCTTACACCGGATGGCCGCATCTTCTTAGTCGATTTCGGCTTAGTCAAAGCCTACGACGCCGCTAACCCGCACACGCTCACCATGATGCGCGGCATTGGCACGCCGGAGTACGCACCGCCCGAGCAGTACGACACCAGTGACAGTTTCACTGATCAACGCTCCGATCTCTTTGCACTGGGTGCTACGCTTTATCATCTACTCACCGGTTATGCCCCGGCTACCGCCACCCGCCGCATGGCCGATCCGGCCTCATTTCAACCGCCCAGCGCCCACGCCGCGCACATCTCAGCCAGCGTTGAACGCGTCATTCTGCGGTCGCTTGAACTCGATCGAACCAAGCGGTTTCAATCCGCCGCAGATATGCGAGCCGCGCTCAAAGTGGCGGCGACGGAGATCACATCGACGGCGTTAGACACACGCGCGTTGAAAACGGAACTCGATCGGACTGCAGACAAAGCCGATCGGCCTTTGCCACCCGATCGGTTCCGCGTCCCCCGCTGGGCATTGATCGCGATCGGCGCGGTTGTGATCGCCGCCATCGTCTTCATCGTTACGCAGGCCGCCGCGCCTGTCGCTAAACCGACGCCTAGCGCTGTACCAGTGGCCGATGTGAAGATCACGCAGTTAAGCGGCTCGACGACACCAGAATTTGTGCTGATTCAGAACGCTGGTACCGCACCGCAGGACCTCAGCGGCTGGTATCTGGAAAGCTCGGTAGGATCGCAGACTTTCAACTTCCCGATCGGTCTGACACTGAATCCCAGCGCCACCCTTCGCATCGAAAGCTATACCGGCGCGACGAACAATCCGCCGGTCACGCTGCTGTGGTCCACCGATCCGATCTGGCGGAATGCCGGCGATAAAGCGGTGCTGCGTAATCGCGCTGGGGCCGCCATTAACACTCTCTGCTATGGAGACGCCTGTCCGTAAGTTACAGATGAGTCTAAATGCACAGCGCCGGAGTTGAAGGAAGATCTTCAACTCCGGCGCTGATGTTTTCAGTCGCCCAACCTACTTGAGCTTGGGTGTTTTGGTGGGCTTGGGGGTCTTATCAACTTGTCCCGGCGGCGTGTTAGGCGGTTTGGGCGTGCTGCTAGGCTTAGGTGTATTGACCACTTGACCTGGCGGAGTATTGGGTGGGCGCGGCGTATTGCTAGGCTTGGGTGTGTTACCCGACTGGCCCGGCGGCGCGTTTGTCGGCTTGGGTGTATGCGTCGGCACCGTTGGTCGATCGGTAGCGGCAACTACCGGCAAGGTTTTCTTAGGTGTCGCGGTGTCTTGCGGTCCGGCCGCAGTGGCATCGGTCGTTTCAGTCGGAGTCTTGTCTTTGCCCGGCTCAGGTGTGTGCTTGGGTGTTTGATCCGACTGCGTCAATCCTAACGCACGATCTCGGACGGTCTGAACAGTTTGTGAATATGATTGTAGTTGCGACTGGACATTACTGGGTGCCAAATCAGTTTGATCTGTTAATGCAGCCAGTTGATCGTCCGCCACAATCAAGATAGTCTGTAATGCGGCCTGTTGTTGATCGCCAGTCAGTGTCTCAGTCTTTTGCAAAGCAGTAGCAATAGTCGCCGCTGCCTCATCCATCAACTCCGGACGAAAATCGCCACGTGCGGCCAGCGTATTAAATTCAGCCACCCGATGTTGAGCAATCTGGGCCAACACAGCTGGTTCGTCAGCGGGCTTGGCAAACGTTAACGAGATCTGCTCCGACCAGAGTTTGACTTGATACAGCGCTTCACCCGGTAAACTGTTCGCCGAAGCCGTCACTGTGCCGGCACTGATTAGGATCAAGGCAAGGGCGATGGCAGCCCAGGTTTGCCAGCGTCGAAACAGAGGTTGCCGGGACGTCTGTCTGGTCTGTGGCAGTGGCTTCGCGCTCGATAATTGAGCCGCGCGACTGAGGACTCGCTGCTCAATCGCGCGGCGTGTGTCGGGCGATAGCGCAGGTATGGCAGGTGCGATAGATACCTGACTGGCCGCTCTTAACAGTGGGGCCAATTGATCGGCATAGTGTGGATAACGCCTCAGGCATTCATCAACCGTGAGCTGATGGGCGGCGAGGGCCGTGACACATTGATCGAGAATGGAATCAAAATCGTCAGTCATAAGCCTTTACGATTTCAAGACGCGAGCCAAGGCTTCCAGCCCCCGCCGCTGTAGCGCCTTGACTGCCCCTTCGGTTTTATCCATAACTTGGGCAATTTCCGCATTTCCTAGCCCCTGAATGAACTTTAGCGTGATAACCTGCTGTTGCTCCTCAGTCAACAGCCGAATGGCTTCGGCCAAGCGTCGTTGCTGCAAAATGTCGAGATTGCTATCGTCGTCGGCTGGCGGCTCAACCAACTCGGCATCACCAAGCGGCACTGTCGTCCGACGCTGCCTTCGCCGCCAATGATCAATGACGCGCGCTTGGGCAATCCGATACAACCAGGCAACAAACGGCACCCCGTAGTCATTGTATTGGGCCAGCGCTTCCAGTGCACGTACGAAAACGTCAGCAGTGATGTCTTCCGCCACGGCTACATCGTCGGTCCGATATTTCACGTACTGGAAAATGCGGTCGACGTGACGGTTGTACAGCTCACTGATCGCTTCCGGATCATGCCGTTTGGCCCGATCGATCAGTTGACTTTCATCGTTAGGGCGCACGAACGGATCTCACTCTGTTCCACATCGTGCAATCATTATACCGCACACTGTCTCTCGAAAGATACGCGAGCCAGTCAGCGCCAGACATAAAGAGAGCCGCAATATCGTTTTAGACAGAGTTCATACCTTAAGCACGTAACTATAGTGATGGTTGATCGGTTTGTAAGATGACATTAGTCATATCGAAACGTTTGGCCAAGATTCGAATACACTCACAATTGGAGTTTCAATGCGTGGCCAAATTCGCTAGAGAATTGCCAGCTAACCTGCCAGCCCCGTCATGGGATGCTGGCAGGTTTCATGAAGAGTCACAAACAAACTAATGGCAAACTTTAAAGCCCGTTTTCTTACTCTTCTCCATGTAAAGGAGCAAGACACCAATGGCCAGGCCCTGGTGGAGTTTGCGTTTGTACTCCTGTTCATCATTTTGCCGGTGACGTTTGTGCTGGTCGATGGGGCCGTTACGCTGTTCACCCTGGCCAATGTCACCAACGCTACGCGCGAAGCAGCGCGTGGCGGCTCGATCTACCAATATCCGACTGGCTTTGATCCCGACGTTACGTTCGCTAATCAGGTTGCGACGATTGATGCGGCACGCTCGACCTTCATTCAGCAACAAGCCCGCGGCATGTTGGGGCCGCTGGTGGCTTTTTCTCAGTGCACAACGATGATCTCTTACAGTCCAACCGTACCCGTAACCGGCAATCCGTACCGAGCGTTGGATTCGATGACGGTTCAACTGGCCTGCCCGCGGCGCTTGCTGTTTGGCCTAGTCAGCGCCTCGACCATCACGTTAACCGGTCAGTCGACCATGCGCATAGAGCCCGGCGGAATTGCGCCGACACCATGAGCAACGCCATGTTTCAAGATACTCAGCAACAACACAAACAACAACGCGGTCAATCCGCCGTCGAGATTGCCCTCATCCTGCCGGTCTTGCTTATCTTGTTAGGCGGCGTGGCTGTATCTGGGTTCATGTTTTATGCCTTCATTCAAGTCAGCAATGCCGCACGTGAAGGTGCGCGAGCTGGATCGGTCTATCGGATTTCGCAATTACCCAGCTGCAACTGTCTGGAACAAACCGTAGAGAAAGCGATCTACGATCCTAGCGTCACACCGGCTCAATCGGCCCTGGGCTTTCTACCGCCAACGGGCACTAGCTTCAACGTGGCGTCAGACGTAACGGTTGCGCTGGTTACGCCCAACAATGCCTCGGGCGATGTGAATAACCCTCGTCCTGGCGACCGCCTGACGGTGAACATCACATACCGGTACACTTTGCCTATTTTATCGGCGTTTCTCAATGTGTTTCCGCAGCCGTTGGTCATTCGGCGTAGTGTCGTCATGGAGATTCAATGATGGACAAATCCACCGCTCACCATGAATCGGGTCAAGCCGCGGCGCTTGTGGCGCTGCTCATGTTCTTGGGTCTCATCGCGTTTGCGGCTTTGGCGCTAGATGGAGCCATGACGTACCTGGTGCGACGCGACTTACAAAATGTCGCCGATGCCGCGGCGTTGGCAGCGTGCACCGACTTGACGAACAACGGCACAAATAACTCGGCGTTGATTACAGCCACATCGGTAGTGGCCGCCAACCTCGGTTCGTATGCACCATTCGTGGGTGCGAATCCGCCCGGCACTAACATCGGCACAGGTCAAGGTATGGTCCAAGGGATTGAAGTCAGCGATCCGCAAGTGCGGGTCGCCGTGCAACGCACGGTACCGACCGTGCTGACTCAGTTTCTCGGTCGCGGCAATTCAATTATGGTCGCCCAAGCGCGTTGCGACCTGCGTGCTGGCGGCGGTCTCATGCCGATTGCTGTTCAACGCTACGACGGCGCCACTGGGGGGACGATGACGGATTACGTCGCCAACAAGACCGCGCCAATCTATCCGACCGATTCCGCGACGGTCACAATTTCGTCGCCACCTGCTCGTTACCCGCCTTCGTTTCAAGTGCCAGTGCCACTGGCGCAGTATACCGCTTCGGATGGTGCATTAGCCGATACCAACACTGGACCAGAAGTGCTACTGTTGGGTCAAAGCGCCGAGACTAACAACAATACCAGCAGCATGCGCGACTTAGTGTTGTTAGACATTCGCAACGTCGGTTCACAGACAGCGCTCGAATATTACAACGGCGCCAATTCGCAAGCTGATGCGGCTAAAAACATGTCGCAGTACTGGATTTATCAGCATGGCTATCCAGGGCCTTATCCGCAAATCGGGTCGCAAGTTGCGATCCTGGATGGAGCCAGCAACAACTTCACGGCGCGGGCGATGGACACGGCTGGCTATCGCCCCGGCGATGTTGTCGCGACGATCGTTTACGATGGCTATGTGTGGACCGTCCCCGATTACAAGGTAACTTTGACGCCAGCAGCGAATAACGGCATCGCGACTACCCTGCCTGTCAATTCAAGCACAGCGGTCGTCTATACGGTAAATATCGTCAAGGATGGACCGCAAGACTGGGCCGGGTTGTTGAACTTCAATCTGTTCTTGAACTTCAGCAATGGACCGGCACCAGCGGGTACGCAGATTACACTGAATGGCAATCCGGTGACGCCGGATGTTGGCTACACCATCTTGAACGTTCCTCAGGCTGGTTGGACTGGGACGTTGCGCATCTGGAATACTGAAGCCATCACTATCGGCCAGTACTTAACCGGCCTAAATCTTGGAGCTCAATCCAGCCTGGGATTATGGCGCGGATCGTCCAGCAATTTCGGGTTTGGAGCCATAGAGACTAACGATTACAGCGTGCGCACGGATTCAACCCACCTGGATGTGCGACAAGGTGATAGCAATTCGGTCGGGTTGATCACGTTCGGTGTGGGTACGGCCCTGCCCAATAGCGGCCAGGGTTGTAGTGCGGCGGTGCATGCCGACATCCTGCTCAACAGTGCCATCCAACCCTGGGGCACCTACTTCTCATCCGCGCAAAACTCAAACGTGCGAATTCGGCGCAATCAAGATAAGTTGGTAAGTTTGGCACTTAATGCCCGTGCCAGTGCGCCGACTGGCGATTACGTCGTGCGCGTGACGGTGAATTCGCCCTGCAACAGTCTGACTATACCCGCGCACTCGGTGGATGTACCGATCTCGATCGAGCTCCCAGCGCCCACAGCCACGCCGAATCGTTTTGTGTTCATTCAAGGCTATGCCGTCTTTCGCATCAGCCGGGTGGATGCCAACGATGTCTGGGGTTATGCGATCAGCCCGTTGTATCAATCGTACAACGACATTCGAATCGGTCTTAGACCGCGTCTGATTCCGTGGTAATGATGCGGCGATTCGGGCAGTTATTGAACCGCTTAGTTATTTTACTTATCGAGGCCAATTATGAAACTGCGACGAGGTTGGATTTGGTATCTTGCTGGTCTATTACTGGCCATTGCGGCCGGAGTAATCGCGGTGTTAGCACTGCGACAGGCGACTCCGGCTCCTGAACCCGCCCGGCCTGCCACTCGCCCTGTGATCGTCGCTAAGCAAGCGATCGAGGCGCGGCAAGTCGTCTTGGTGGACGCGCTTGAAGTACGCGACTATCAACTGGACGAGATCCCCAGCGGCGCGATCTTCCGCGTGGAAGACGCGGCCGGTAAGTTCTCATTGCAGGCTGTTCAGCCAGGTCAGCCCTTGTTGGCTCAAAACCTGGTCACGCTGTCGCAAGGGGGCTCATCGGCCATCACATCCACGGCTAAATTAGCAGCGCTGCTGCCGTCCGACAAAATCGGCGTGGTGCTGCCGGCTGACGACCTGTTGAGCAAATCCGGCGATATCGACACTGGCGATCGAATCGACATTCTGGCGTCACTCAGCGTTGTCGGCGCAGCCGAGGGTAAAGGCGGCCAAGTGACCATGCTGACGCTGCAAAACGTGTCTGTCGTTAAGACACTGGAGGAGGTCGTGCAACAGCAGAGCAATTCCAATCAGCCTCCGGCCCGCGGCAAGATCTTGGGGCTGGTGGTGGCGGTTGATCCGCAAGATGCCGTGGCCTTGAAATATTTCGTCGATTCAGGTGCGAATGTCAGCATCGCAGTGCGACCGCCCAAGTTAACGAACATCTTCCAGGTCATTCCGGTCACGATCAACTACTTGGCCGATCGCTTTGGCATCAAAGTGCCGGAGCCACTGCCTTAACGCGAACCTGCAGCACATATTATCGGGACTGATTGTTTAAGCGGAGGATGTATGGCTGAAAATAAGTTGATTCATGTATTAGTGGCAGTGACGCGTGAACCCGTATCCGAATGGTTGATCTCTACCCTGCGGGCTGAAGCGGGCGTGGTGTTGGTCGGCGTGGTGCCATCGTTGGAACGCGCTATGCCCATCGTCGCGCAGCGCAAAACTGACATTTTATTGCTAGACAGCGCCGTACCTGACGCGCACCAACTCGATCGCCTTCAGACCGTGGCAGCC
This sequence comes from Anaerolineae bacterium, assembly GCA_046328575.1. Taxonomy (GTDB): domain Bacteria; phylum Chloroflexota; class Anaerolineae; order Fen-1058; family Fen-1058; genus JAGOBP01. Next base: position 3,339 of record JAXLWI010000078.1, on the reverse strand, counting down.
ATGCCTGGCGCACCGGCCGTAGTATTGATTGTGGGCGCTGCCGAGATGCCGTTTGTGCAACAAGCCTTGTTTTCTGGTGCACGTGGCTTTTTGTTGAAGCCATTTACACAAGAGCAATTGATGAGCAGCCTGCACCAGACGTTTGATCTTCTGTCACAACAGCGCCATCTGATGCTCGGCACGCAGGCGCCAACTGCGCCGGTCGAGGAAGCCGCCGAGATCTGCGTGTTGTTTAGCACTAAAGGTGGCATTGGCCGCACCTCGCTGGCCACTAGTTTGGCGATTGCGCTGTATCAAGAGTCGAACAAGGAGGTGACGCTGATCGATGGCGACCTGCAATTTGGCGATGTGGATGTGGCGCTGAACGTAATGGCCCGTAAATCGATCGCCGATCTGCTCGTCTACGTTAACGAGCTCGATCGGGCACTCATCGACAGCGCGCTTATCCGGCATGGCAGCGGCATCGATCTGCTGCTCGCGCCGCCACAATTCGATCCAGCCGTAACGGCCGACGAAGGCCAGTTGGCGCATGTTGTCAAATCGATCGCGGCCACGCGCACCGGCTACGTCGTCGTCGATGCACCCGCCGGTTTGGGTGAATCGACGCTAAACCTGCTCGATGTGGCGCAGCGTGTGCTGCTGGTTACGACGGTCTCGGTCGCTTCGCTCCGCGCCACCAAGCGCTTTCTGGAGCTCGCCGTAAAGATGGACTATCCAAAAGACAAGATCGTGCTAGTCCTCAGTGGCTATCGCCGCGATGATATTCCAGTGGAGCAGATCGAACGGCACTTGAGTTGGCCAGTCACAGCCATTATTCCGAGCGATCCAGTAGCGATGAGCCTGGCGTTGAATCAGGGTCAACCGATCGTGTTGCGCGACCGTAACCATCCGATCTCCAAAGCCATCATCAAGTTAGCGCGCTATCTAGGCACCTCGCCGGCGGCCGGCGCAACCGAGCCGTTGGAGCAGCCAAAGCCGTCTGCACCGCCTGTGCTACGTCCCAGCACCAGCAAGCTGCTGCGCTTGAAGCCGGGTTCAGCTGGAGCCTAAAGGAGTCTGCATGGAAGTCCCCATCATCGTGGGTGTGCTTAGCGCGCTGGCAGTGCTGGCCGTGTTCATGGGATTGGGCCGCGCGATCGAGCCGCCACCGTCCAATCGGTTGGAGAGCTACCTCAGCGATGAACTGCCTGCTGGCGATTCGGCGGTCTATCGCGCACGCCGATCGGGTAACGTCGGCGATCTCGTGCAGGGCGTCGATAAGATCGTGCGCTCGGCCACACTAGGTGAAAACCTGGCACGCAGTTTGAGGCAAGCTGATCTGCAAATGACGGTGACTGAGTATCTGGCGTTGTGGATCCTTGCGATTGCTATGAGTGTCCTGATCGGACTGTTCCTGACACGCAATCCTCTAGCGGCTGTGCTCTGTGGTCTGCTCGGCGCCGTGCTACCGTATGTGATCTTGCAGTCGCGGCAGGCCAGCCGCCTGCGCGCCTTCAATAATCAGCTGAATAATGTGTTGATGCAGCTGGCCGGTTCGTTGCGGGCCGGGTATGGCTTACAACAAGCTCTCGATTTTGTCGCGCATGAAATGCCTGCGCCGGCTGGCAAGGAGTTTGGACAAGTGCTGCGCGATGTCCGGCTGGGTCAAACGGTCATGGAAGCGTTGGACAGTATGCTGGAACGCGTCCCCAGCGACGATCTGCGTTTGATCGTTACGGCTATCCGCATTCATTACGAAATCGGCGGGAATCTGGCCGAGATTCTGGATAACGTGAGCGAGACGATTCGTGAGCGCGTGCGCATCAAAGGCGAGCTGCGCGCCTTGACGGCGCAGCAGCGCATGGCTGGTTATGTGCTGGCCGCGCTGCCCATCATTGTCTTTATGATCCTGATGTTACTGAATCCCACTTATGAGTCGCGGCTGTTTACGCCCGGACCAACGCTGTGCATTCCGGTCGGAGCGCTGGTGATGATGGTGTTAGGCTTCTTGATCATGCGCCGGGTGATTCAACTGGAAGTCTGAGCGCGGAGTATTTACATGTCTTTGAACGTGTGGCTGGGGATTGCGGTAGGCTTGAGCGTGCTGTTCTTCTGGCTGGGTTTTCGATTTACACGGCCAGAAACGACCGGCGATGATCAGCTAGCCCGTTACTTAAGTGACAATCCCAATTCGGTGCTGGTCGATTCGGCCTATCTCGCGCCGCGCGGACCGGGCTTCCGCGATCGGGTCTTGATTCCACTCGGCCGTGACATCCTACAACGCTTGGGGCGATTAGCGCCGAGTTATAACGTCGATGTCCTGGCTCAGCGTCTGGAAACGGCCGGGCGGCCGAATGGCCTGAATGTACTGAATTTTCTAGGACTCAAGTTCATCGCCGCAATTCTCATGAGCGTGGCCGGCTTCCTACTGTTCGCAGTGCTGCTCAAGCAACCGACGCCACTGGCGCTGGTGTTCCTGCTGATCTTCGCGGTGTTGGGTTTTTACCTGCCGAATGTGTGGCTGGGCGCGGTCATTCGTGAGCGCAAGCACACTATCGTACGTGCACTGCCTGATGCGCTGGATATGATCGTCGTGTGCACCGAAGCCGGACAAAGTTTCGATCAGGCTTTACGCCGCGTCAGTGACTACTGGCAAAACGCACTGACGGAAGAATTCAGCCGTATTTTGACCGAGATTCATTTTGGCCGCACTCGCCGCCAGGCCTTGTCGTCAGCGGCGGAGCGCATTCAACTGGCCGAGATGTCCAACTTGATTGCTGCGATCATTCAAGCCGACGAGTTAGGCGTCAGCATTGGTAAAGTGCTGCGCGTGCAAGCCGAACAGTTACGTACGCTGCGCCGACAACGCGCCGAAGAACTGGCGCATCAAGCAGCGATCAAAATGCTGTTTCCGCTGGTCTTCCTAATCTTTCCGGCCATGCTGGCCGTGCTGCTGGGTCCAGCTATTCCGTTGATTATGGAGACGTTCTCGAATCTGGGCGGGGGCTAAATCGAGAGGCTGGGTTTATTCACATGGAAAACGATCCGCTTTATCAACAAGGACTCAAGCACTTCGGGCTGGGCCAGTGGTCGGAAGCCATTGCTTGCTTCACGCAATTACAGGTCAATCATCCCGACGATGTACGCGTGAAACAGTTTTTGGAAACGGCCCAACTGCGGGCTGCGGCTGGTACTGGCTTACATCGCACCGCGCAAGCCCAGACCCGATCGGTTTGGTTAAGCGTCGCGTCCCGGTTGTTTGTCTTGCTGGTCATCGTCGGCATTGGCGTTGCGATCTATCTCGCCTATCAAGCCTGGGTCGTGCCCGCGCAAGCCGAGACGGCGCGCCTGAACCGGCTG
>JAXLWI010000077.1:0-18574 GCA_046328575.1 Anaerolineae bacterium | reverse complement strand
GAGTAACACATTTTCGCGGAGCGTAGGTTAAACCGAGGTGGAAGTTAAGTGAAAATTCAGTATGAGTTACGATAAACAAAAACTCTGGCAAGCGTCTTGCTTGCCAGAGTTAAAACGATCTGCGACGTATTGCACGATCACGCAGTAGGGGTTTCACCGTTGGGCGTCGCGGCTGCGGTATCACTGCTGTCAGCGGCCGGTTTGCCCTGCTCGAATGCTGAGGTTAATTTGGAGCGCTGCTCCTCCAGCACGACACGACTGCGTTCTTGCAGTTCTTCGGCATGGCGACGCGCATCGCCAGCTGCCTGCTCGGCGCGTGAGCGCACATCACCTGTCATTTCTTCGGCTCGTTTGCGCGCTTCCTCGATACGATTTTCGGCCAGCCCGCGCAACTCGATGCCTTTATCCACCAACTGCTTGCGTGTCTCAGTGCCCGGCGACGGGGCCATGATCATCGCCACTGCCGCGCCCACCAAACCGCCCAGAATAAACCCTGCCAGAAAAGCGCCGGTCTCACCGCCGCTGTTGTTATCGCTCATGTTTGGCTCCTTGCTCAGAAAAGTCTACTATTTGCCCCTAAACAGCACTTGGAACATGCGCGTCACGCGCGCCGTGTTCCCGGCCGCATTCGCCGTTGGTGTGACGATATGCTTGGCTACGAACTGCGTGGTCCCCCGCGCCGAATTGACCGTTTCCTGTGCCGACTGGATCAACGGTCGAACTTCATCGCGCATCATGCGCACTAGCAGGGTGACTTGAATCACCATGAAGACCGTCAAGCCCAGCAGCACCAATGATTCAAGCGCCAGTAAAATGATAACGATGTCGCGCACGACACCGGTCACGCCGCCCGCGATCATCAACACAAAGCCGAGGATGATCAATAGGACGAGCACCACCGCGCCGACACCTACCATCGTCATCGTCCGGCGTGATTTTTTCTCCGCGCCGCTGCTGGTTACCGTTTCATCCGGCAAATGCCCGGTTTCACTTGGAAATTCGTCGCTCATACTGGCCTCGCGCGGCATTATAGCATGGTTCAAAAGCGTTGCCTAGCAGCGGCGGCGCTCAGTCGGCCCGATTGACCAGCATCAGCACCAGCAACGCACCGATAAGGCCTTCAGCCAAATGCAGTTCACCGACCATCACCAAGCGCCAACCGAAAAACTGACCGACGAAATGCCCAATCGCCAGGCCGACCCACGCCGCGACGATCGACATGATCAGGCGAAAGAAGCCGCCGCCTCGCCACAGATGGTAAACGAGCCCGAGTCCAACGGCTATGAAGATGGACAGCAGTAGCGCAGGTGACATGGCTTGCTAGCAAGCAACGAGCAATGAGTAAAAACGCCTCACGTCGACTCGTTACTCAATAAACCCTTGCCCGATGACGACTTCACCATCAAACAGCACCAGCCCCTGCCCCGGCGTAATATCGCGCTGAGGCTCGTCAAACTCGACGCGCGCCACGGATCGATCGGGATAGACCGTCACCGCCGCTTCACACGCCTTATAACGAATCTTCGCGGTCGCCCTAAACGGCTCGATCGGCACAGTGCCACTTACATAGTGCATGTCGCGCACAATGCATTCGCGGCGGCCAAGTTCGTGCTTCGTTCCGACGATCACGCTGTTATCAGCGGCATCCAACGCGATGACATACAGCGGTTCAGACGCAGCAATCCCCAACCCCTTACGCTGGCCAATCGTGTAGAACGGCAATCCTTGATGCTGGCCAATCACGTCACCAGCTGTGGTGCGGATCGCGCCGGGCTGGATCGATCCATCGGGCGCGTAACGGGTCACAAAATCGCGATAGTCACCGTTAGCCAGAAAACATAGATCCTGACTTTCGGCTTTCTCTGCCACCGATAGTTTATACTGGCTCGCCAGTTCGCGCACCTGCGGCTTGGCCATCTCACCTAGCGGCCACAATGCGTGTGACAATTCATTTTGCCCCAACACACTCAGCACATACGATTGATCTTTATTGGGATCAACGCCACGCAATAGTTGATAGGTGCCATCAACTTGACGCACGCGCGCGTAATGCCCCGTTGCCAAATACTGTGCGCCAAGACCAAGCGCTTTGTTCAATAGCAATTCATAGCGAATGTGGCGATTACACATCAAGCACGGATTGGGCGTGCGACCTGCCACGTACTCGCTCACGAAATAATCAACCACCGTCGCTTTGAACGTATCTGCGATGTTGATCAAATAGAAGGGAATATCCAGTTGATTCGCAATCGACCGCGCGGCATCCACATCAGCGGGCGTGCAGCACCGATTGGCGCGGCCATGCTCCACGTCGCCATCACTCCACAACTTCAGCATCAGACCGACGACATCGTAGCCTTGCTGCTTCAACAGCGCGGCCGCCACCGAACTATCGACGCCGCCGCTCATGGCTACGACAACGCGAGTATTGGAAGTTGGAGATTGGATGTTAGAATCGTTAATAGCCACTAAGAATTACTCGTTACGCATTACGCATCACGCATGCTCGCGCAGCTGCGCTACTACACGCGGCAACACATCCAACGTCGCCGCGATGTCTTCCGGCTGTGTCAGATGTCCCAGTGTCATTCGCAGCGAACCCAGCGCCCACTCACGCGGCAACCCCATCGACGTGAGCACGTGCGATGGTTCCGCTTCGCCCGTCGTGCAAGCCGAGCCGGTACTGACGCAAATGCCCTCCAAATCCAGCGCCGTCAACAGCATCTCGCCTTCCACGCCCTTCACCGCAAACGACGCACTGTTCGGCAGTCGCCGCGTGGGATGACCCGTCAATTGCACGTCAGGAATGCGTTCAATGACACCCGCCACCAACTCATCGCGCAGCGCCGAGACCCGCGCATTCTCGCTTTCGCGGCGTTCGTGCGCCAACTTCAACGCCGTCGCCAAACCGACGATTTCCGCGACGTTGACCGTGCCCGGTCGTCGACCTCGTTCGTGTCCACCGCCCGTCAAAGCGGAGAGCAGTTCCGTGCCCGATCGGACGTACAACACCCCCACGCCCTTTGGCCCGTAAAACTTGTGCGCCGAAAGTGCGAGCAAATCGACGTTAAGTTGATCGACATTAAGCGTCATTTGGCCGCCAGCCTGCACCGCATCGGTGTGAAACGCGATGCCTTTCGAATGTGCCAGCGCGCCGATCTCGGCAATGGGCTGCACCGTGCCGACTTCGTTGTTGGCATACATCACGCTGATGAGCACCGTGTCCGATCGGATGGCGCGGCCGATCGCGTCTACGTCCACCATGCCATACTCATCGACATCAACGATCGTTACCTCGAAGCCATATACATCGCGCAGCTGATCGAACGTTGCGCCGACGGCATGATGCTCGATCGGAATAGTGATCAAATGGTTGCCGCGTTTCGCCTGTCGCGCCGCAAACGCCGCACCCCGAATCGCCAAATTGTCGCTTTCCGTGCCGCAGCCCGTAAACGTGATCTCGCTGGGTTGGCAGTGCAGCACGTCCGCCACTGTTTGTCGCGCCGCATCGAGCGCCTGCTGAGCTGCTCGCCCGATCGCGTGAATGGACGATGTGTTGCCAAACACATCCGACCAATACGGCTGCATCGCTTCGACCACGCGGATATCAACCGGCGTCGTCGCGGCGTGATCGAGATAGATCGTATGTTTGCGGCCCATGAAACTCCTTTGTTTACCGACAAAACGATTGTAGCACGCGGGTATGGCAGCGTCAACGCGCGCGTGCGCGCATTACCTGTTTGGCAGCCCGGGTGTACAATGTGGCGCGATCTAGCTATGAAAATCTCAACCGTCTTCAAAGCCTTGTTCGCCGTGGGTGTGTGGGGCGCGTCATTCATCGCCACTAAGATTGCGCTGCGTGAAGTGCCACCGATTGTCGTCGTGACGCTGCGGTTCCTGATTGGCGTCATTGTGTTATGGGCGGCGCTGCGAGTTCGCCGCTTGACGATCAAGATCGAGCGACGCGACTGGCCGATCTTGATCGTGCTGGGTTTCGACGGCATCTGGTTCCACCAAATGCTGCAATCGACCGGTCTGGCACAGGGCGCTTCGGCCACAAACACCGCCTGGTACGTAGCCCTCATCCCAATCTTCACAGCCCTATTAGCGGCGTTGTTTCTTCGCGAAAAACTCGGCTGGTTCAAAATCGGCGGCATTGTTTTAGCCACGCTGGGTGTGCTGCTCGTCGTCTCGAAAGGCGATCTCGCCGATGTCGTCGCGCATGGTTTGCCCGTTACCTTCGGCGACGCATTGGCGCTGGCCTCGGCGCCAAACTGGGCCATCTTTTCGGTGATCAGCAAATCGGTGTTGAAGCGCTATCCGCCCACGGTGATTATGACGGTGATCATGACCATTGGTTGGTTGATGCTCGTACCGGTTTTTATGCTATCCGACGGGTTCGCGCACACGACTCAGCTTACCGCCAATGGCTGGTTAAGCGTGTTGTTTTTGGGCGTGGCCTGTTCGGGGCTGGCCTACATCTTTTGGTACGATGTGCTGCACGAAGCCGAGGCCAGCAGCATCTCGACGTTTCTATATATTGAACCCGTCGTCACCGTCAGCGTGGCCGCGATTGTGCTGAACGAACCGATCGTGCCCGCCACCCTCATCGGCGGCGCGATCATTCTGTTTGGGGTGTGGCTGGTGTCACGCTCAGCCTCCATTTCAAATTCTGTGCCGGTCGAACCAATCATCGAGTCAACGCTCGATTAGGAGTGATCACAGCATGAGTACTTCAGACACCACGCAATGGCTGGCTTTTCTGGACGATGAGCGCAACAGCGCCGCGTTGTATCGCGCCTTAGCCGACGCCGAGAAGAACCCTAAAATCGCCGAGGTTTATCGGCGGTTGGCAACCACCGAAGAAGGCCACGCCGCGACCTGGGAAGAAAAATTGAAAGCGGCAAAAGTGTCGGTGCCGCCCTTCAAACTCGCGCCGCGCACCCGCGCGCTGATGTGGATCGCCAAACGCTTTGGCGTGAGCGCGGTGCTGCCCGCGATGTCGTCGATGGAAAGCAAAGGCACGCACGGTTATTCGGCGGCCGGTGAGACGGCGAAGATGGCGGCGACTGAGCAATCACACGCGCGCTTGCTCAGCACGATTCGCGGCGGATTGGAGGGCGGCGCGGTCGCGCAGATCGAAGGGCGGCATCGATCGGCGGGCGGCAACGCGCTCCGCGCGGCCGTGCTCGGTGCCAACGATGGCCTGGTTTCGAATTTCAGTTTGGTGATGGGCGTCGCGGGCGCGCAAGTGGCTAATCGCGAAATCCTGCTGACCGGTTTGGCGGGTTTGTTGGCGGGCGCGATTTCGATGGCGCTAGGCGAATGGATCTCGGTGCAGAGTTCGCGCGAGTTATATCAGAAACAAATCGCTACAGAAAAAGCCGAAATCGAACAAGCGCCTGAAGAAGAGATCGAAGAACTAACGTTGATCTATCAGGCCCGCGGGCTGGACGAAGCCGCCGCGCGCCAACTTGCCACGCAGATCATGAGCAATCGCGAAGGCGCGCTGGAAGCGTTGAGCCGCGACGAACTCGGCGTCGATCCCGACGAGTTGGGCGGTTCGGCGTGGGAAGCGGCCATCACCTCGTTCCTGCTGTTCGCCCTCGGTGCGATCGTGCCGGTGTTTCCGTATCTGTTCGCGGCAGGCATGACAGCCGTGATCATCAGCGCGATTCTCAGCGCGATCGGTTTGTTCGGCATCGGTTCGGCGATTACGCTGTTCACTGGCCGATCGATCGCCTCATCCGGCACGCGGCAGATGTTATTTGGCTTGGCCGCCGCCGCCGTCACATTCTTAATTGGCCGGATTATTGGCGTAAGTGTAGCAGGCTAAGGAACCTCATGCCTCAAGATAAACCACAACGTGCCTCCATTCGCAACCTGCCCCGCAATGTCTGGGCGGTGAGTTTGACTAGCTTCTTCATGGACGTGTCCAGCGAGATGGTCATCAACATTCTGCCGCTATTTCTGGCGAATGTGCTAGGCCTCAAGACGAATTTGATCGGCGTGATCGAAGGTGTGGCTGAAGCCACGGCCAGCATCCTAAAGTTGTTCTCCGGTTGGCTGTCCGATAAATTGCGCGCGCGTAAGTGGCTGGCGGTGTTGGGCTACGGCCTTTCGGCGTTGAGTAAGCCGTTCTTCTACATCGCCGCGACCTGGGAGGCCATCGCGGGGGTACGGTGGGCCGATCGGGTTGGCAAGGGACTACGAACCGCGCCGCGTGATGCACTCGTCGCCGATTCGATCACACCCGATCAGCGCGGCTTTGCGTTCGGATTCCATCGCGCGGCTGATACGCTCGGTGCGATGTTCGGTATCTTGATCGCGATCTTGATTGTGTGGCTGGCGCAATCGAACAGCGTCACGTTGAGCGACACGACGTTCCGATCGATTGTGCTGGTGAGCATCGTCCCGGCGATATTGGCGGTGGTGGCATTGATCACCATTGCCAAAGAAGTGCCGGTCACATCGCAGCGGGCCGCGCCGAAGTTTGCGTTCAAGTCGCTGGGCAAACCCTACATGATCTTCATCGCCATCGTCGGCCTCTTCACGTTGGGCAATTCATCCGATGCGTTTCTAGTCTTGCGCGCGCAAGAGCGCGGCCTCGATGTGCTGGGCGTGTTGGGCATGCTGGCGACGTTCAACCTGGTGTACGCGCTAGTGTCCACGCCCGCCGGACGCTTGTCGGATCGCATCGGACGACGCAAGGTCATCGTGGCGGGTTGGTTGATCTATGCCGCGATCTATCTGGGCTTTGCGCTGGCCCAGGCGGCCTGGCAAATCTGGGCGCTGTACGCGATTTATGGCGCATTTTACGGCTTAGCGTACAGCACCGCGAATGCGCTGATCGCCGATCTGGTGCCGAGCGAATTACGCGGCACCGCCTACGGCACGTACAACGCCGTAATCGGTTTGCTGGCCTTTCCGGCCTCCGTCATTGCGGGCGTGTTGTGGCAAGGCCTCGGCACGTGGAGCGGCTTCGGGCCGAGTGCGCCGTTTGTGTTCGGCGGCGTGATGGCGTTGATCGCGGCGGGGCTGATGGCTGTATGGCTGCCGAAGGTGAAAGCGGCTAAGTAACGACGATCACCTCTGCGGTTTTCTACTTGCTGCCGAACTCATAGCGCAGGTGACGGATCAGATGCCGATAGCCTGACAGCCGCCCCATCAGTTTGTACATCGCTCCCCGAAATTGATTGGTCGACAATCGATTCAGTAGCTCCGGCATCATCAAGAATTCGACGTTTTCGGCCAGGTGAAGTTTGGGAACTTGCCGCTCAAGATCGTGCGGATCATCAACGCCCCACACTAATTCCACTTTCGCGCCGCGCACTGTCGCCAACCGAGAGACCAGGCGCACCATTGAGCCACTGTAACCGTCGAAGGCGATCTGTCCGCTCGGAAACTGTTCGGTGATCCGCCGGAATAACGCCGTTCCATCTTTCTCGTGAAGGTACATCATCAACCCTTCGGCGACGACAAACACGGGCGTGTCACTAGGGATCGCGTCGAGCCAACTCACGTCGGTCACCGACGCACCGATCGGTTGGTAGCCAACCCGATCGGGATACAGCTGCTTTCGCAGGTCTATGACATCGGGAAAATCGACGTCGTACCAGCGCACCTGCGGCCCCGGATCGATGCGATACACGCGGGTGTCAAGACCACAGCCCAGATGCAAGACGGTCGATTCGGGGTGAGCAACGAGAAACGCGCGTGTCCATTGATCGAAGTGCCAGGCCCGCATCGGCAGGGTGATATCACCGCCATTAGGGAGTTTCAACTTCTTGAAATCGTAATCGATGCGCGCGACGGCCTCCGCCGCAAATCGATCCCCCAGGATGGACTGTGCCTTCGCCGCGTCCAGCGCCTTGCCGTACAAAGTCGCAAGGTAAGTCTCTTTTTCTTTGGTAAGACGAAGCTTATTGATTGCCATGTTGCCTTGTCTTTCAATAATGGGGGCTGTTCATTTCAAACCGACGGTCACATCACTACCGGCAGCGTTGCTGTTCATCGCCGATGAGTATACTTCCACTGGTACGTGATGCCAAACAGCTCGTGGAGCAGTGCGCCCGCCCAATGGTATAATCGTTCGCAATGAATGCCTCAACTGTGCGTTCTTCTCCGTCGCAGCTCAAAACCATTGTCACCTTGTTTGTCGTGCTGCGCGTGACGATTCTGCTGTTATACACCCCGCAAGGCCTGCTCAACGCCTACACTGATTACCAACATTACTATCGCGTCGCCCAGCTCTCCGATCAGGGGTACTATCCCTACGTCAATCTGTGGTACGAGCATCTGCCGATCATGGCGTACACCTCGCAAGCCGTGTATGCAGTGACGCGCGCGCTCGTGCCGATTGGCGGGTTGGACAGCTTCAGTTATCAATTCTTTGCGCGGTTATTGGGCAGCGTGATGTTGCTGTTCGAAACAGGCGCGCTGATCGCGCTGCATCGAATCGCGCGGCGCATGTGGGATGATCAACGCGCCGATTGGATCGGCTGGGTGTACGCGACGCTGAGCGTGCCGATCTTCTTTTGGAATGCCAGCCAGACTTCTGGGGTCTTGTTCTTCACGCTGCTGGCGATCGATCTCTGGCTGAATGACCGGCGCACTCGCTCAGTCATCGCGTTGAGTCTGGGCATCCTCACCAAGTTCACGCCGGTATTTCTATTCGGCGTCATCGCGCGGGCGCTCAGCACTCAGCCGCGGGCACTGCTGCGCTTTGGCCTCGTCGCGCTGATCGTAGCCGCGGTGATCTTTGCGCCGTTCGTGGCGCTGGGCGGCACACCGTGGATCGCGGCCTCGCTGGCGTCGAATCTGGGTCGCGTGTCGTGGGCCACGCCGTGGGCGGTGATCGACGGTAACTGGGGCGTGGGCGATGTGGGCGAATTGCTGGCTCGCACCCAACTCGATCGGGCCACGCAGCTGACCGGCAATCCGCCGGTCATCCCATCGGTGATTGTGTTGGCGCTCTTCGCCGCGATCTATCTGTGGCTGTTCCGCCGCCCGATCGATCTCACGCGCCCCGCGTCCTTCGTGTGGTTTGCCACACTGCTGATGATGCTGTTCCACTTGTGGTCCAAGGGCTGGAGTCCGCAGTGGGCGACGTTGATCCTGCCCTTCATGTTGTTGTCGTTCCCCAATCAACGCGGCCTGACGTTGACGCTGATCCTGACGGGGTTGGTCTTCGTGGAATGGCCGCTCGCTGATGCGCTGCATTCGCGCGCGTTGCTGATGATCGCCATCGCCGGACGTACGCTCCTGTTCGGCGTCATCGCCGTGCACTGCGCGCGAGCATTGTGGCCGCAAACAAAAACCTCCGAGGCTGTGTCGGCCTCGGAGGTCTGATCGCTTCGTTGCAACTTACTTCAGTTTAAGCACTTGCCCCACTTCAATCTTATAGGGTGGCGCGATGTTGTTCATTTCGCCCAGCCGCCACCACGGCGTAATGCCGAAGCGTCGCGCAATGGCGATGAGCGTATCGCCGCGCACCACCGTGTACGTGCCCGAGGCCGGAATCGGCTGCGTGCCCGTCACTGGTTTGCTCGTCGACACGGTGCTTGTCGTGGGTTTAGTTGAAGAAGTGGGCGCTGGAACAGTCACCGTCTTCGTCGTCGTGACAATCATTGTCGAGGTGACTACTTGGCCGCTAACCGTCTTGGTCGTAACGACCGTGGAAGTCACCGTCACGGTGCGCGTCACAGGCTTGCTAACTGCGGGGCGCGGCGCGGGCGTCGATTGGACCACGTTGAGGCTAGCAGCATCGACGTATACGTCGTTGTGCTGGATGGCAAAGTACGGCTGCGAGCGTGTCCACACCGATACCATAGTGTTCTTCGCCACGGCTTCAACGGTGAACTGTGAGAAATGATCGAAGCTTTCCTGCACGTCCGACCAGATGATGTTGGGGCTCCATGGATCATTGCCACCCCACGGATCGATGCCAACCTTCATGCCCATCGTCGGCTGACCCTCGGACTTGAAAGGATCATTGTTGGGGCTGGACCACGCTTCCATCCAGATCGAGAAGCGAAGTTTGTCGCCGGGCTTGAAACCGCTGTTGACGATTTGATACAGTCCCGCTTCGTGAACCGTATAGAAAGTGAAATATTTCTGTGAGTTCTCGCCCTCGATGCGGCGCGACGGACCAGTCTCCTGCGGCCCACCAGCCGTGTCGCGGAACTCTGGGTTGTGCCATGGCTTGCAATCGGCCGGTTGACGCGGCTTGCCCTGGCAGGTATGCGGATAAGAATTGTAATAGTTGGGATCGTCGAAGTTGTCGTTGGGGACGCGCCACCACGCTGCCCACCCGTCTGGCACTTGCGCCGTCGCCCACAGGGTAATGTTGGCGTAGTCGTAGTTTGACGGATCGCAGTAGAAGGGAGCAGGCACCCAGGGCGGATTCGTCTTGTACGAACATTGTTGATGATAATGCCCTTCCAGGCCGGGATTCGCCAATAGATTGGGGCCAGTCTTCTCAGCCGAGGCGGGCGCAGGCACAACTTTGTCATCAGCCAGCGGTCCGGCGTAGGCCGCTAACGGGATCAGCGCCAGCATCGCCAACGTAACGATTAAGACGGCCACCAGTCGTTTTCGCAGCATGGTTTCTCCTTGATTTGCACAAAAAAAATAGCGGGCAGCTTCGCCGCATCTTCGTTGGGGCTAGATTATACCGGGATCAGCGCAGGTGTCAAACTTTGCGCTCTGCCGTAAGGACGTGGTCGATGAGCGAAGTGCGGCGTCAGGTTACTGGAAAGTAGCGCTTAGATCGTTGTGGGGCACTATCGGCGTTGAGTATCATCCCAGGCATGTCGGCACGCGGGCGTCGAACCGTCAATTTGCTTTTGCTTATTCTTAATGCTATAACAGGCTCAGATATTTACGACCGTCCCTCCCTCGGCTCGTTACGAGCCGGGGGAGTGTGCGTGCCAGGCCGTAACTGTCTCAATCAAACGTAGGGGCCGACCTCCGTGTCGGCCTAGGGCGAACACACAGGTTCGCCCTACCAGATACAACCCGTATATATTGGATAGACATACCATCCTGCGCCAGTAGACCCAATATCTATTCAACTGACATCGGTTTCGGCTGCGCCCAGAAGCCATCTCGGACGACCGAAATCCATTCCGGCTGCGCCCAGAGACCACCTCAGACGACTGAAATCCATTCCGGCTTCGCCCAGAGACCACCTCGGACGACCGAAATCGGTTCCGGCTCTGCCCAGAGGCCATTTCGGACGACCGAAATCCATTCCGGCTACGCCCAGAGGCCATTTCGGACGACCGACATCCATTCCGGCTACGCCCAGAGGCCATTTCGGACGACCGACATCTATTCCGGCTGCGCCCAGAGGCCATTTCGGGCGACCGACATCTATTTCGGCTGCGCCCAGAGGCCATTATTATCACCGTTCAATCTCCCCGGACGAGCGTTCTTGCCCGGCTCGGGGTAACTCATAAGGAGCGTATCATGCCAGTCTATGCACCACCGTTGAGCGATGCGAATCGGTTGTTCTGTCTCAAGTGTACGTTGGACATGGCCCGTAAGGACTCGCAGGCCGCGCTGTACTATGTGGATGAAGGCACCGCCGATGCGGTGGAGGACCTCATCGCGCAGTTTGAACCGGCCTATCTGGCCCTCAACGCCACACTGGGGCAGCGCGTCAAAGAGACCGAGGGCAAGGTCAATGCGCTGGCCGACCTGCAAACCTGTGTGCGCGACTTCTGGGAAGTGGGCAAGCGCATGGTAACCCGCCGGAAACTCTCCACCGCGCTGCTGGCCTATTACGGCCTGGCTCAAGACGGCAGCGTGCCCAAGTCGGCAAACGATACGAGTTGGCTGGACTTTGCCGCGCAAATCATCAAGGGCGATGCTGATGCGGTGGTGGCAGGCTATCCGGCCATGAGCAATCCCAGCGCGGCGGATGTGGCGGCGCAACTGACGCTGACCCGGACGGAGTTCAATCAGGTGGGCGGCACCGATCGGGCGTATGACACCGCCCAGGAAACCGTCGCCGCGCTGCGTGTGAAAGTCGATGAGATGATTCAGGAGATCATGGCGCAGTTGCGCTTCAATCTGCGCAAGAAGGATGAGCCGAGCCAGCGCCGCATCATGCGCTCTTACGGAGCCAAGTTCACCTACGGCGCGAACGAGACGCCGGATGAGGAGCCTACGCCGATCGAGACAGTGGCGGCCTAACGTCTCTCCGATTGAACAGCGCGCGGACTGTCAATGACAGTCCGCGCGTGTTGTTAACCGTGGCCTGACTGCTCGACGCACCGCGCACATTCTACGCTCTCCCACCGCGTCCTCGCGGTTGGCCTCGACCGCGGGGACGCGGTCGAGGAGCCAGAGGCGCACCACGGTGTGACGAATGCGCCATTGGCGAGCAAATTACCGGCAAGCGGCGCGCAGATCATTGTAGGGCGCTATCGGCGTGTGGTATAATCGCCTCGATAGTGCAGGGTCGCACGTTGGGAGGCACGCTCAGCATGATTGAAGTCACCATCGACAGCATTCGCGTCAGCCTGATGTCACAACATCGCGTTGTGATTCTGAAGGATTCCGAAAGCGATCGGTACCTGCCGATCTGGATCGGGGCCTGCGAGGCCGACGCCATCACGATCGAGTTGCAGGGCGTCGAAGTCGCGCGTCCCTTCACGCACGATCTGTTGAAATCGGCGATTACGCAGCTGGGCGGCAAGATCAAATCGGTGGTCATCAACGATCTGCGCAACGAAGTCTTTTACGCGCAAATCGTGCTGGACGTCAACGGTCATCGCATGGATATCGACTCGCGCCCCAGCGATGCACTGGCGCTGGCCGTACGCGCCAAAGTGCCCGTCTACGTCGACGAGAGCGTCATGGACAAAGCCGCCATCACACCCGAGGAAGACCTCAGCGAACAAGGCGGCGTGTCGGACGACAAGTTGAAAGGCTCGCCGTTCAAAGACCTCATCGACGGCCTGAACCTCGACGACTTTGGCGAAGAGAATTAGCGCGTCTACGCCGTACTGAGTTCCTCAAGTTACCAAGTCTGCCCCTGTCGTTCGACCCACGGATGACGGGGGCAATTATTCAGATAAAGGCCAATAGGCTATGACCACCACGCCGCTCGATCGGATGCCGCCCCATTCCGTCGAGGCTGAAGAAGCCGTGCTCGGTTCGATCCTGATCGATCCCGAAGCGATTTATCGCGTCAGCGGCTTTCTGAAAGCCGAAGACTTTTACATCGTCAAGAACCAATGGGTGTGGGAAGCGGGACTGGCGCTGCACGAGCGCCGTGAACCGATCGATTTTGTGACCTTAACGCGCGAACTGGATGGGCGCGGCCAGCTCAACGAGATCGGCGGACCGGCCTACATTTCGCAGCTCATCAACGGCGTGCCTACCGCCATCCACGCGGAAGGGTATGGCCGCATCGTCGAGCGCGCCGCCATCCGCCGCCGCCTGCTCAACGCCGCCAGCGAAATCGCGCAGTTGGCCTATGACGAATCCGACGAGATCGATCAGACGATCGATCGGGCTGAGCAGGCCTTGTTTGGTGTCAGCCAGCGCCGCATCGCCCGCGATATGCAGCCCATCGCGGAAGTGATTCGCCAGTATTACGATCACATCGAATACCTGTACGAACATCGCGGCGAGCCGCTGGGCATCCCGACCGGCTTTATCGATCTCGACAAAATGCTGGGCGGCATGCAGCGCTCCGATTTGATCATCCTGGCTGCGCGGCCCGGCGTGGGCAAGACCAGCTTGATGCTCAACGTGGCGCTGGCCGCGGCGCGGCGCTTCCATCAACGCGTCGCCATCTTCTCACTGGAAATGTCCAACGAGCAGATCGTGCAGCGTCTGGTCAGCGCCGAAACCGGCATCGATTCGCAGCGGCTGCGTCTGGGCGACCTACAGGAAGACGAGTGGCCGCTGTTCGTGCAAGCCACCAGCGCCCTCAGCGACACGCTGGTCTTTGTAGACGATACGCCCAGCATCAGCGCCCTGCAACTTCGTACCAAGGCTCGCCGCCTCCATTCAGAGCACGGCCTCGATCTGATCATCATCGACTACTTGCAGTTGATGTCCGGCGATAGCCGCACCGAAAATCGCGTGCAGGAAATCAGTTACTTGTCCCGTTCGCTGAAAGGTTTGGCGCGCGAGTTGAACGTGCCAGTGCTGGTGGCCTCGCAGTTGAGCCGCGCCGTCGAACAACGCAGCGACAAGCGACCGGTGCTCAGCGACTTGCGCGAATCCGGCTCGATCGAGCAGGACGCCGACATCGTGATGTTCATCTATCGCGACGACGTGTATGACGAAGATTCGGAGCGCAAGAACATCGCCGAATTGATCATCGCCAAACATCGCAACGGCCCTACCGGCACGGTGGAGCTGTACTTCCAGCGGAATCTGACGCAGTTCAAGAACGCGATGAAGCGGGATATTGCATTGTAGAGATTAGAGGTTGGTGGTTAGAATTTGGAGTGAAGATTCTTAGATGGAAACCATCCCTCCAACTTCCAACGGCTAACTTCCATCTTCCAACTTTCAGATGAAAACTTTCAGCGGATTTGCCAGCGGATCAGATCAGACGGTGTCACTGCCGGAGCAGTTCTTCACGGACCTGCTGCCGCTGATCGACGACGCGCTGGAACTGAAGGTGACGCTGGCCTGCTTTCGCCTGTTCGATCAGAAGTCGGGGCTAGCCAAGTGGACGACGCTCGTCGAGTTGATGAAAGACCCGGCGCTGCGGGACGTCGAAGATCACGTGCCCGACGGCGTTACGCGCGCCCTGAAACGCGGTGCGATCGTCGGTGTGTTCGATCACGACGGCCAGCAATGGCTGTTCGCCAACAATGAACTCGGCCGGGCCGCCGCCGAAGCGATCGGGCGCGGTGAATCGATCGAGCGGCTGCCCACCGTCAAGCAGCGTCCTAACATTTTTGTGTTGTACGAGCAAACGATCGGTTCGTTGACGCCGCTCATCGCCGAACAGCTGCATGACGCGGAACAAGAGTATTCGTCGAAGTTGATCGAAGAGGCGTTCGCGGAAGCGGCCAAGCAAAACGTTCGGTCGTGGGCGTACGTCAAGAAGATTCTGGACAATCGATCGCGCAAAGGCAAACGAGATGAAACGCGTGGGCGAGATCTTGCCGCCGACTGGCAGCGAGTCCTCAAAAAAGAACAGCGCCACAAGTAACCCGGCGCCGCAAGTCGAATGCGATATTTGCGGCGGGCTGGGCTGGATCAGCGCCGATGTGCCGATGGGGCATCCCATGTTCGGCAAGCTGATGCCGTGTCCGCATCGGCAGGCGGAGTCGGCGCAAACGGTGTCGCAGCGCTTGTGGGATGCGTTGGGGCCGCTGCGCCACATGACGCTGGACACGTTTCTGCCGGAAGGCCACGCGGTGACCGTTGAACAACAAACCTCGCTGCGCATCGCCTTTGAGGGCGTGCAGCGCTTCATCAATGAGCCGCGCGGCTGGCTGTTCATTCAGGGCGGCTATGGCTGCGGTAAAACGCACCTCGCCGCTGCGATTGCGAATGCGTGCCTAAGCAAAGGCATGCCGGTGCTGTTCGTGAATGTGCCGGATTTACTGGACTATTTACGAGCCGCGTACAATCCCTCGGCGGAAGAGACGTACGATCAGCGCTTCAACGAAGTGCGTGATGCGCCGGTGTTGATCCTCGACGATCTGGGCACGCAGAATGCCACCGCGTGGGCGGAAGAGAAGCTCTATCAGATTCTGAACGCGCGTTACGTCTTCAAACGCCCGACCGTAATCACCACCAACCTCGATCTGGATGAACTCGATCCGCGGCTCCGCTCCCGCCTGTCCGATCTCGATCTGGTGCGTAAGCTGCCCATCACCGCGCCCGATTTTCGGCGCAGCGCCATCGAGCAAGGTCAAAGTTCGATGAGCAGCCTGGCGCTCTATCACGACAAGACGTTCGATACGTTCGATCTGCGAGCCGAACTACCACGCGACGATCACGCCAACATCAAAGAGGCGGTGAAACTGGCGAAAGATTTCGCCAAGCATCCGCAAGACTGGCTGATGTTCACGGGCGGTTACGGCGCAGGCAAGACACACCTCGCGGCGGCGATTGCCAACTATCAAGCCGAGCGCGGCTACCCAGCGATGTTTGTCGTGGTGCCCGATCTGCTCGATCATCTGCGCGCGGCCTTCAGCCCAGACGCCCGCACCTCATTCGATCAACGCTTCGAGGAAGTGCGCACCGCCCCGCTGCTCGTGCTCGATGATCTTGGCACGGAATCGGCCACGCCGTGGGCGCGCGAGAAGTTGTATCAGATCATCAATCACCGTTACGTGGGACGACTGCCGACTGTGATCACGACTTCGGTCTCACCCGACGATCTCGATCCCCGCATCCGCACGCGCATCCTCGACGAGACGCGCTGCCTGGTCTTCCCGTTGATGGCGCCGAGCTATCGCGGCGGCGCGGCGGCGAAGGAACCGCCCGTTAAGCATCGCGCCCCGGCTCGACGCCGCTAACGCCACCACGATCCACTCACGCCGACGACCGAATCGTCAGCGTTTTGTTTGCGCTCGATCACGATCGTGGTTATAATCGCCGCCGTCGTTTAAGCCGCACGCTCAAAAACACGGGCCGGTTGGTAGTCCGGCCGCATCGATCTCCAATCGATGTCAGTATCCTTCCCTCCCGGGATGTCCAGAGCGCGCTCGATGGTCTCTTCAGGGAGGGTGAAATGTATCTCACCGTTTACTTTGACGGGCAGTTCTGGATCGGGTTGGTGGAATGCGCCGACGCCGATCGTTTGCGTGTTGTCCGGCACATCTTCGGCGCGGAACCCAGTGATATAGAAGTGCTGAACTTCGTCTGGCATGATCTGCTCGCCGTGGCGGCCCGCGCGACCGTGTCCGTTGAAATCGAAGCGAGCGTCAAGTCGCTCCACAATCCCAAACGAGCCGCGCGTGAAGCGGCGAAGATCATGCGCCAACCAGCGCTTTCAACCAAGGCACAGATCGCGCTCAAGTTACAGCATGAACAAAACCAACGCGAAAGCCGACAGCGCACCAAAGCCGATCGGGAAGCAGAGGCCGATCGGAAACGGGAGATCGCGCGCGAGAAGGCCAAACAGCGGCAACGCGGTCACTGAGGACATTACACGCCCGATCGGCCAAACGAACCGATCGGGCGTGTGTACCAGCGCGAAATCGTATCTTGAGTGTATGCCAGGTCGGCTATCCCGGCGCGGGCATCAGGCCCAGCTGCATCATCACGGCCTGCACATCGTTCAGCCCCCACGTTTCGACGATCTTACCGTTGGCTAAGCGATAGATCACCATCGTCTCGGCCTCGAACTTTCTGCCGGTCGGCGGCGCGCCCATAAAATCGCCGGTATGCGTGCCGCGCGTCAGATAGCGCTCGACCACCATATCGCCTTCCGCGATCAAATCTTCGGTGACAGTTTGCAGGTCCGAGAAAGATTTGAGAAAAATCTGATGCGCTAACTTGCCTCCGGCTAAACCGGAGGGCAGTCCGGGCAGCGCCGCGTGGCTGATGACATCCTGTGCCACCAGCGCATCCAACGCGTCGAGGTTGTTCTGGTTGTGCGCCGCGCGATACTTCCGCACAACGGCTTTGTTCTCTTCAGTTGACATGATCTGGCTCCTTTGGCTTAAAGCGAGTAACAAATTTCACGAACAAGTTAAACGACCACTGGTTTGAGTTTGCCTGGCATCACCTCCCAGCTTGTCACAATGTGGTACTGTTTATCTGAATGATAAGACGGCGTTGAAGGTGAAAACTGTGCGGTCAAACCGGGTGAATTTCGCGCACAGTTTTGGGGCGTGCGACCGTCATATAAGAATTAGAGTCATTGCGCGGGGAGAGCCATGCCAAGTTCAGCGATGATCGATCCAACCCTCACGACCCGATTAGCGGCGGCGCGCGCCGGAGATCAGCACGAATTCAGCAACCTCACCGAACCCTATCGGCGCGAGTTGCAAGTGCACTGTTATCGCCTGTTGGGGTCACTTCAAGATGCCGAAGATATCGTGCAAGAAACCCTACTGCGCGCCTGGCGCAGGCTCGAAACATATGAAGGTCGCGCCTCGCTCCGCGCCTGGCTATACAAGATCGCCACGCACGCGTGCTTCGACGCGATCGATCGGCGGCCGCACCGCCGCATCTTGCCGATGGCGAAGCCAGCCTCGATTGATCCGCATCAGCCCCCCGCTCCGCCGCTCACCGAACCGATCTGGCTGGAGCCTTATCCTGATGATTTGATCGCCGAACCAGAGACCGGCCCGGAAGCGCGGTATGCGGCGCATGAAAGCGTGACGCTGGCCTTCATCACCGCGTTACAAGGACTGCCCGCGCGTCAACGGGCGGTGTTGATTCTATGTGATGTGTTGGACTGGCGCACACGCGAAGTCGCCGCATTGCTGGATATGACAGTCGCGGCTGTGAACAGCGCCTTGCATCGCGCCCGGGTGACGATGCTGAGCACCTATCACCCGCGCGGTCGAGACACGGTCCGATCGGCTGGCGATGCCACGCTGCGTCCTCTGCTAGAGCGTTACGTGCATGCCTG
>JAXLWI010000076.1:0-18762 GCA_046328575.1 Anaerolineae bacterium | reverse complement strand
GAGACGAGTTGGGTCTGATCGAGTTGGGCTTGAGCCTGCGCGGCTTCGGCTTTGGCTTGATCGACCTTCGCTTTAGCAATCGCCACGTCTTGCGTTTGCGCCCCCGCCATCAGCAGATCGAGCCGCGCTTGCGCCGCTTTCACCTGCGCCGCTGCGACCCCGATCTGCGCTTCAGCCATGCGGCGTTGATCGACGGTCGGGCCGTCTTGTAAATCAGTGAGTACCGCCTGCGCCGCCGCAAGTTCCAACTCGGCGTACTTGAGTTGATTGGCGACTGGCTCGCCCGCCGCCAACGCAAAACCGCCCTTGCGCAAGATTTTATCCATCGCCTCTTGCAGCTTGTCTTTCTGAATCTGTGCGGCGGTGACTTGCGCTTGAGCCTGAATTACATCTGCGTCGGTAACCGCGCTGTACAACCGATCGCGTTGCGCGAGCGCGGCGGCCACACGCGCTTGCGCCGCCTTCACTGCTTGCTGGGCGGCTTCCACGTCGGCGGGTCGCGGCGCCGCCGTGAGCTGCACCAGATTCGCCTCAGCCACTTTTACCGCGGCCTGTTTTTGCGCGAGCGCGGCGTTGAGATCAGGCGCATCCAGTCGGGCGATTACATCGCCCACCTTCACCGCATCACCTTCTTTCACTAGCACCTCGTCGAGGTTGCCCGCCTGCGCAAAACTCAGCGTCGTCCACTGCGCGGGTAGCACTTCACCGCTGGCGCTAATGATCGGCGCAGTTGTTTCCGCCGCGGCGGCGGTCGGCGTGCTCGTCGGCGTGGGCTGATTGCCGCATGCGCTCAGCACCAGCGCCGTGACTATCCCTAACAAAATCCATCGAGAAAAAGTCCGTTGTCGAGTCATCTGTGCTTCATCCTGTATCATATCCGTCGGGACGAACCGATTGTGTTCGTCCATAATGTGTGATAGGCAGATTTGCGTGTCCGCCCTGCGTTTACCGGCGTCGCCGCTCGGTCACGATCTCGCCATCGGCCAGCATAATCGTGCGCGCCGCCCGCGCGGCCAGATCGTCGTCGTGTGTCACCATCAAAATCGTTTTACCTTGTGCCACCAGATCCTCGAACAACCCCATCACCGATTCGGCCGTATGCCAATCGAGGTTGCCCGTCGGTTCGTCGGTGGCAATGATCGGCGGATCGTTGGCTAGCGACCGCGCAATCGCGGCGCGTTGTTGCTGACCGCCCGCCAAGTGATTGGGCAGCTTGTGCGCGTGCTCGGCAATGCCGACGAGTTCCAGCAGGTGCAGCGCTCGCTCGTTGCGTTCCGGTCGCGCGTAAAGGTCGCAGAAATCCATCGGCAGGCGGACGTTCTCCAAAATAGTCAGCGTGGGCAGCAATTGAAAGAACTGGAACACCACGCCCAGATGCGTGCCGCGCCACGTGGCGATCTGGCTTTCATTCAGGTGATGAACCGCTGTGCCGCCAATGTAGATCTCGCCGTGCGTGGGATGATCGATGCCGGTCAGCATGTTGATGAGTGTGGTCTTGCCGCTACCCGATTTGCCCACGATCGACACGAACTCGCCGCGATCGATCGTCAGGTCCAGGCTCTTCAAAGCCGTGAACTTGCCCGCAGGTGTTTCATAGATCTTGCGCACGTCACGAAGTTTGATCAGTGTGCCGTCGTCATTCAGTTTGCCATTGGCCTGTTCGCCATTGGGTTTACGTCTGTTATTTCGAAACATTCTCAACCCGATCATGCTTCACCGCTGAGTGCGCAAAGTATTCGAATATCCCTCTGCGATCTCTGCGGTGAAATACTTATTCGTAATCCAACACTTCGCGCACACTGAGCCGCACCGCGTTGCCCGCCGGGCCGAGACTGGAGAAGATGCCGATAACGATCACGATCGCCAGCCATACGCCTACGCCCAACACCGAATACTGAAAGTTCACCGCGGCTTTCAACACCGATTCGACTACTGCGCCTGCCAGCAAGCGGCTGACCGGCACCGACAGCAGCGCGCTGAACACCCAGCTCATCAAGCCAACGACGACGCCTTCGACCACCACGACCTGCCGCACCGCAGGATTCGCCGCGCCAACTGCGCGCAGCACACCGATCTCGCGCGTGCGCTCCAACACGTTCATGCCCATCGTGCCGGTTAAGCTCAATCCGCCGACTATCGCCAGCAAGCCCGCCATCACCACCAGCACCAGCAAAATGATATCAAAGGCACTGGTAAACATCTCGTAAGACGTGTGCCGCGTTTGGCTGCTGCTCGTGCTCAAGCCCGCATCTTTGAAACGCTGCTCCAATAACGTGGCCAATTGATCTTGTGTGGCCGGACTGCCCAACTGATCGGCGCTGGCGCGAATCCGGATCGAATCGGCTTGATTTTGCCGTCCCGTCAGTTTGGCAAACGTATCGAAGTTCATGTACACTCGCGCGCCTGACAAGTGCTTTGACAAGATGCCGACGACTTCATAAGTGTGTTCGGTTGTGCCCACCTTCAGCGTGATCGAACTGCCCACCTTTACATCCGGCTCTTGTTCCAGATAATCGTCGTTGATGACCACCTGGCGCGTGTCCGTCTCACGCAGCCAGCGGCCGCTCTGGAAACTCGGCTCGATCGTTTTGGTATCCACCGGCAGGCCTGTAATGTCGATCTCGTCGCCTTCGGTGCCGTCGGCGTGCATCACGATCCCGCTAGCCGCCATCCAGCCTTCGGCCACCGTCACGCCCGGAATGCGCAGCGCCTCACGTTCCGCCGCAAAGCGACTGGTGCCATACGGCATGCCGAGCGCCGCATCAAACGCCACGTAGCGACCGACCTCGTTGATCTGCGCCGTCAGCGACGCGCGGGTGCTGAACGCCGCCATAAACATCGCGCCCGCCAACGTCAGCGTGACAACCGTAAAGGCCAAGCGCGCCTTGTTGCGGAACGTATTGCGCAGCGACAACATCACCGGCGGACTCAGTTGGCGGATCTTTACCAACACCCGATCGATCAGTGCTTTGCGATCTTCATCGTTGAGACCGTATTCATAGATTGCGTCGTAAACTGAAATGCGCGTACCAGAGAGGATCGGATACAACGCCACGCCGATCGGCATGATCAGCCCGACGGCCGCCTGCAAGATCGCGACGTGCGCAGGCAGATCGAATTGCGTGATGGTGAAGTTGAGAAACTCGCCGCGAGTTTAGCCAATCCGATCGCACCCAATAGCCCAAACGGCAAACCGATCAGCAAGCCGATGACGCTCAAGATCAGCACGTTGTTTGAGTACATGCCAATCAATTGACGACGCAGCCCCCACTGCGCGCATAATGCCGATCTGTTTGATCTGCTGCGTGAGAATCGCCGAGATGTTGACCACCAAGCCGCCGCTGAGGAAGATCGCCAGGATGCCCATGACTTGCAGCACCAACAGCAGGCCGTTGATCTGATTCTGCGCCCAGTGCTGACCCGGATCGGAACTGTAGCCCCGGCACCACGAAGCTGCGCGAGACTGTATAACCCGCCGGCTGAATGATGCGATCGCGGGCCAACCGGCGACGGCCAAGACATGCTCGCGATTGTATGGATCGTCGGTCGTAACAATATCGAGGCGGTTGTAATAAGCCGACAAGCCCAGCCAGTTCAACGTCGCCATCGACACGTAACCGGACGCCTTGTTTGCCCAGCGTGTAAGGTCGAATGTAAATGTCGTGCAGGATGCCGACGACCGTCAATTCGTAGCGGCGTTGATTGTCGATCTCCACGGTGACCGTGTCGCCAACTTTGACCCCCATGCCTTCAGCCGATTGACGCTCAACAAAATCTCACGCACACCGGGTACGCCGGTGCCTTGCTCGATCGGCAGGCGATTGATCTGGATGTCGTTGAAGTCAGGCAGCGTGTTAAGTGTGATGTCGCGCGCGCAACCCCAGCAGATCAAAGACGGTCGCCGCCGTCGTGCGCCGCGCCTGCACCATCTTAACTTCACACCAGCGAGGCCGCGCCGGCATTGGCGAGGTCTTTGTCGAAGCGCGAGACGCCAGATCTGAACCAACGCCCACCCGCCAGATACGGCCCAAACAGATCGCGTTCGATCAATACTCTTGGCGTTGTTAATCATCCCCACGGCCGCTACGCCCACCGCGATCGAGAGGATGACGAGCAACGATCGGGATTTGTGATCCCAGATGTCTTTGAAAATTTTAATCCAGCGTGTACTCAGTTCCACTCAAGTTCCTCAATGAACCACTCAAGACACAAAGAGCACAAAGCCTTTCTTGGTGTGCCTTCGTGATCTTCGTGGTTAATGTTTTACGATTTCGCCATATCAGCCATTTCGATGACGCGCGTGGCACGATGCGCGATCTCTTTGTCGTGCGTCACTACCAACAGCGTTTTGCCCTGCTCCACCAACTTCCAAAACAGATCGAATATTTCGTGCGCGGTGCGCGAATCGAGGTTGCCCGTCGGTTCATCGGCGACGATGACGGGCGGATTGTTGGCCAGCGCCGCGCGATCGCCACGCGCTGCTGCTGCCCGCCCGAAATCCGCGACGGGATCTTGTAGGCGTGCTGCTCAAGCCCCAGCTTGTTTCAACAATTCCAAGGCGCGCGCTTGCGTTCGCGCAACGGATAGGTGTTGTTGAAGTCCATCACCAACGTGATGTTCTCAATCAGCGTCAACGATGGCAGCAATTGAAAGAACTGAAAGACCACGCCCAGGTTGAGGCCACGCCAGCGGGCGCGTTGATCTTCGTGCAGGTGCTGGATGGGGGTGCCATCGACGACGATCTCGCCCGACGTGGGCCGATCGATGCCGGTGATCAAGTTGATCATCGTCGATTTGCCCGCGCCCGTTGCCCTAGCACAGCCGCAAACTCGCGTGCCCGATCTGCAGATCGATCCCTTTTAGGGCGGTGAAATCACCGGCAGCCGTCTTGTAGACCTTGGTGAGTTGCCGCGTCTCGATCGCATAAACAGGCCGATCAGGTTAGGCAACCACCGGAGTGGCTATTTTGTTCGTTCATCTAATTATTCCAGATCACTTATCGGCAGATTGTTGACTTATAGACACTTTGTTGATAAACTCGGAGTAGTATAACCCCGATTTGGTCGGCGTCAATGTGCCGAAAGTAAGGGTTAGGTATGACAAAGACCTGAAGAAACTCGATCCGCGTGTGGTACGCACCCGCCAGATGTTCCGGGATGCGCTGGTCTCCCTCATCGCCGAAAAGGCTTCGACGCGATCACGGTGCAGGACGCATCGCCGATCGGGCGACGCTGAACCGCGCCACGTTTTATCTGCATTATCAAGACAAGCATGATTTACTGGTGAAGAGTCTGCACGACGCGATTGATGAGTTAATCGCCGATATCAGCACACGCTCAACGAAAATGGCCAACTCGTCTTTGAGGGACCGGAGCGCCCCATCAAGCGCGCGTGTTCGAGCACGTGACTCAACATGCGCGCTTTTATCAAGTGATGATGGGCGCTGAGGGCGTACCGGCGTTCATTGCGGGAGTGCGTGACTATATCGCGGAATCACCTTGCAGTGGTTGGCGACTTTGCAGCCGTCACCCGAAGAGTGCTGTACCACTGGAAATCGTCGCCAATTCGTTGAAACGGTCGATGCTGGGCGTGCTGATCTGGTGGCTGGAACACGATATACCCCATTCGCCCGACTACATGGCCGAGCAGTTCCGCCTGTTGATCTCGTCGGATTTGCGGCAGGTGTTGAGCTTAAGGCCGCTCACGGGTGACCGGTAAAACCAGCGCGCACTCCTGGCATAACCAGTTCCTCAAACATCGCCGCCATGCGTTTCGGCGGATAGGGCGGCGATTGTCCAGCCACCATTTGAGCAGCGTCATCAACGCCCCGGTAACGTAGTTAATCAATATTGGCAGTGGCACAGTCGCAGCGCTGGTCTGCTCCAGTTGTCCGCCCCAGTAATCGCGCCCTGCTTTGAACAGAACTTCTCCAACCCACGCCCGCCCACGACCGATTCATACAACTTGCGATGCGCCTGTACATGGCGGAATATGTCAACGCAGGTAACAAGCGCAGATCCAGTTGAGCCTCAACAGATTGGTAATAGAGTTGGCTCAATACACGTGCGTGAAGTTGCTCGCCAGCAGATCGTCTTTGTCGTGGAAATGCAGATGAAGCGTCGAGCGGCTGACTTTGGCGCGAGTGATGTCGCCTTTGATCAAATCGTAGCGTTGTTCTTGTAAAGTTCGACTAACGCCGCCGTCAACAACTCCCGACTGCGTTGGGCGCGGCGATCAAGTTGATCATCTTCCATGCGGGCCTCCGCCGATTCTGCACATTTGTCCATCAGTGTCCATTATCGGACATTTCTGGTTGATTGATAATTGACGCCGCCCTTTGGCTTGTCTTATAGTGAACGGCAGATGGCAGCGATTATAAACGACCTGCGCAAGAAAGGGACTACGGGAATGGACATTCATTCGGCAAAGGCTACGCAGCCGACAACGACTGGCCGCACGATTGGTTGGGCGGAACATTACGATCTATTTGTACAGTTGTTTACGTTGGGGCGAGCGAAGGCGCTGCGTCAACTGACCATCGATCAGGCGCAGTTGCGAGCGGGTGAGGCAGTGTTGGATGTGGGCTGCGGCACCGGCGATTTGACGCTGTTGGCAAAGCAGCGTTGGCGCAGGCCGCGTGTGCGCTCGACGCCGGGCCGGAGATGATTCAGGTGGCGCAACGGCGACGCAGGCGCACGCTGAGTCGAATTTCGTGTGGAGCCCATCGAGGCATTGACCTTCGCCGATCAATCATTCGACGTGGTGCTGAACGGTTTGAATGATGCATCACCTGCCGACGATCTGAAACCGCGCGCGTTGGCTGAACTTCGCCGCGTGTTGAAACCTGGTGGACGATTGGTGATCGCGGACTTCAACGCCCAACCAATCATCTTAGCCAGGGGCTGATCGGGTTGATGATGCGGGCACGTCCAACAAGGCGTGGAAGATCTATCGGGGCTGCTGAAAAACCGCTGGCTTTAATCACATTGAGATCGACGTGCGGAGTTCGCGCGTGCTGGGCTTTGTGCGCGCCCAAGGCTGAACAACGAGATCGAATCGCGCAGATGCAATGTCGCGTTCGCGCGATTCGAGTTTATCGCCTCGTTTGGTGATCGCCCTCGTGTTCATGTTCGTGTTCCCACCAGTTGCCCGCGAATCTCGCCGCCGGGAAGTCGCCGGGGCAGTGTTGGTGGGCGCGACGCCGTCGTTGGTGTGGACGTTGACGTAGGCGTTGCCCGCCTGAATCGCGCAATTGGGTCGCTCATGGGATGGCCGGCCAGCGGCCCGACAGGGGATTAGCGGCTGCTTGATATCCCCTTCGGCGATCTTGCTGCGTGCTGCAGACCAGCACTTCGCGGCCGAGAACAGGGAAGCGTGCCGAGGAACAGCCATACCACGATCGGCCCGTTGACGCCCATTGGGGCCATGTGGATATGCGCCATGAAGGCGGTTTTCGATGTGAGCACGTTGGTTGTAGTGCAGGCTCTGGCCATCTTTGCTCAACTTGAACTCGGCTTTACCGCGCGCTTGTGTGTCGATAACCACCCCAGCTTGGCGGCACTTCTTGATCACCCGCTAAACGTGTTTTGAACTTTAACCAGATCGGCTAAGACCGTCACCGTCGCTATCAACGATATCGCCACGACGACGAGCACAACCAACGGCGTGTTCTTCTCAATATCGTCAGCACCATGCCGCGGCCAGTCGCGGCTTCTGATTGTCGCAGCGTGAATACTGGCGCGCGACATTCATCACTGCGCGCCGTCAGCGAGCGGCAAGATTGCCGCTGACGTGTCCGCCGGTTTGCCCATTGCTTCACAAGCCGATTTCGCCTATACTGAAGGCATCCCCATCTCACCTCAAGGAGCGCATCATGACGGATGGCATCGGTTTGCCCTGACCAGCGAGCAGAAGATGTTGCAACAATTGGCGCGCGACTTCTCGCGCAGTGAGATCGCCCCGGTTGCCGAGCATTACGATCGGACAGCGGAATTCCCGCTGCCCGTGATCGAAGGCGCGGCAGGCGGCCTGATCGGCACCAACATCCCGCTGGATTACGGCGGCGGCGGCGCCTCGTTGGTGGAAGAAGGCGCTGGTATGCGAGGAACTGGCGTGGGGATGCACCGGCATCAGCACCA
Organism: Anaerolineae bacterium; assembly: GCA_046328575.1. Lineage (GTDB taxonomy): Bacteria > Chloroflexota > Anaerolineae > Fen-1058 > Fen-1058 > JAGOBP01. The sequence continues at coordinate 10,624 of JAXLWI010000076.1, read as the reverse complement.
CGATCATGATCAATAATCTGGCTGCCATCCCCATCATCGTGGCTGGTAACGACGAGCAGAAAAAGAAGTGGCTCGGCGCGATGTGCGAAGGCCAACTCGGTTCGTACGCAGTGACTGAGCCCGCGGCTGGTTCCGATGTAGCGGGGATATTGAGCAGCGAGCAGCCAGAAGGGCGGCGAGTACGTCATCAAGGGCAGCAAGACGTTCCATCGGCAACGCGTCTTACTCCAATTTCTTCGTCGTGTTTGCGCGTACACCGATAAGCCCATGACATCGCGGGATAGGCGCGTTTATCGTCGAGCGCGATCGGCCCGGCTTCAGCGTCGGCAAGAAGTTCGGTAAGTTGGGGCAGCGCGCGTCGGACACCGCCGAGATCTCCGGAAATGAAGTGGTCTCGTTGCCCGAATGCAATCGGCTGGGTGAAAGGCGATGGTTTCAAGATCGCGATGATGGTCTTCGATCGCTGCGGCCGAAGCGGTCGCGGCATCAGCGGTCGGGCTGGCCCAGCGCGCCGTGGATGAGTGCGTGAAGTACGCTAAGGCGCACCACCTTCGGCGTGCCGATCTGGCAGCATCAGGGCATCGGCATGATCGCCGACATGGCGATGAATGTGAAACATCGCGCCTGCTGGCGTGGAAGGCCGCGTGGCTGGTGGATGAAGGCCAGTCGAACACTAAACTCGCCGCGTATGCCAAAGCCTTCGCCGCCGATACGGCCGACGAAGATACCGTCGATGGTGCAGATATTTTCGGCTACGGTTTCATGAAGGAATATCCGGTGGAGAAGTTGATGCGCGATGTGAAGGTCTTCCAGATTTACGAGGGCACGTCGCAGGTGCAGCGGACGATCATCATGCGGGAGTTGTTCAAGTAGTCTGGTAGTTGAATCGTGCGATCGTGAGTAAATTGACCCTCACCTCGAATCGGTGGTCTTCGTTTCAATTGTCTTACGCAGCAACTATTTCGCGAAAAGCGGTGCTGCCTGCTAAGCGCCTTTTTTTATCATCCCGGCCCGCAACCAACGCGCCATGCCGCGCTCAAGTTGAGTACAGTATAGCCTTGACTCATCAAGTGCCGCGCTGCCGGCCTGCGACTGCCGGAAAGCGCATACGCACAGATGATCTCGCAGTCCTTGGGCAGTTCAGCCAGCCGACCGCTGAGTTGATGCAAGGGAATCAACGTGCTGCCGGCGATGTGCCCCGCCGCGCACTCGGACAGCTCGCGCATCCAGCACCAACGGCTTAGGTTTTGCGTTAACTTAGCCTGCACATCCGCCGCCTCGATACTGGGGACGGCCGGACCAAACAACTTGCTCAGAAAACTCATAATCAGTCCTTTCCTGCAGGTATCCCTGTTTAGATGGTAGTTAAAGGTGACAGGCTGGAGCCGCTTTACTCATTGGCTGTATCTCTGCAGCGAGGGTGCTTTCGTCGCCATTAAAATTCAGGCTTTAGGCGGACGACGCGCCCGCCCAGACGGCGATATCTGGCCTCAACTTCGAACGCGATTTCGCAGAGACCAGACGATGAACGACGCCTGGCTTCCAGCACCCCGGCTTCTTCCTCAACCCACCGATTTGGTACAACCGCATGGAGCGCCGCATGGCGCGCGCACAGTATCGAGCCGAGCGCCGGGCCTGCGGTATGCGGGCAACGGCGCGTTGGGTGGCTAAGCTCGTCTCCATTGCGCTGGGCGGCATGTTCATGCTGCAAAACATGGGCATGGTGGTCGTGCATAACACTTATAGGCCTTGTTGATCTTGATTCCTGCGCGGCAGTTCTGTTGCCTGCCGCCTGGCTGTTATCGCATCAACGGCGGACGCCTAAATACCGCCAGCGCGCTCACTCATCGGCAGCCCCTGATCGCTGGTAACGATTGCGACCTTCTTTTTGTTCGATCTGGATAGAGCAGTGTTTGCCCATTGATCTCGCGGGCGTCAACGCCGTCGCCAACACGCTGCCTGACCTTCGTCGCCGTCTGCTTCACGTTGAATCACGCGGCTCTCGTTGCCTCATCAGCCGACGAGAGCCGTTTTCGCTCGCTTCCCCCATCGAGACAAAATCCGACTTTGGGCTGACGACAAGATCGAGCGCCTTGGCTAAACTAACCATGCTATGCGTGCCATTTGGCACACACCCTTACAGGAGCACGTGACATGGCAAAAACGACTTCGCCGTTCAAACGGGTCTGGCAGTTGGTCAACCTCGTCGGCGGTTTTACCACGTTGTATTTCATGGTCATCCGCCCGTGGCATCGGTGAGGCGCGACACCGGCTGAAGTCGATCGCGCGTTGCCCGGCGACGAACTGATCCCGGAGGCGAAGATCAACGCCACCCACGCCATCACGATCGACGCCCCGCTCGATCGGGTGGCCATGAAGAAGATCGCGCAGATTGGTCGAGGACGCGGCGGCTTCCTGCAGTTGCAGGTCATCGAAGACGCGATGGGCCTGAACATCCACAACGTCGATGAGATTCTGCCCGATCTCCCCGCCCCACAGGTCGGCGACCGGCTGATGCTGAGTGACGACTTCGGCGTGCCCATTACGTCGTCGTCGATGCGCCGCGCGCACTGGTGGTGCGGCGATACGCCTGCAGGCGGCGGCAATGCGCGACTCCGCGCGGGCGTCCGTCGCCGTGGCGTGGGGCTGGTATCTGGAACCGATCGATGCTCACACCACGCGCCTCATTGAGCGGTGGCGCGCCGATTATGGGCCGGGCCTGTTGAACACGTTGGGCTATCGGCTGTTGATGGAACCCGGCGCATTCATCATGCAGCGCAAAATGTTGTTGGGCATCAAAGCCGCGCGGGAAAAAATCTGACGCTGCAAGCGAAGCGTGTATGAACCAGATCCTGTCACAACTGATTGAACTACAACAACCGCCGGCGCCCTTCACACCCGGAGACGGGTCCGTTCAGGATGATCCGCGCATCTCAGCCCGGTTGCTCAAAGTCTGCCTCGAATCCCAACGTGGCCGCGGCCAGTCATCGCGGTGCAATCGATCGATCGGTTCGCTGGCTGATCAGGACGCTCGCGCTGCAACCCGGCGAGGCCGTGCTAGATCTGGGATGCGGGCCGGGGCTGTACGCCAGTCGGCTGGCGACCGCTGGCCTGCGGGTCACGGGCGTCGATTACTCGCGGCGTTCGATCAGTACGCCCGTAATTTTTGCGCGCCAACAGTGACACCGATCAGTATCGCTATGAAAATTATCTGGATTTGGCGGACGAGCGGCGCTACGGTGCGGCTTTGCTGATCTATGGCGACTATTGTCCGCTCGCACCGCCGCAACGAGCGCGTTTGCTGCAGAACATTCACCGCGCACTCAAACCGCGGCAAGTTTGTGCTGGACGTATCGACGCGAACGTCGTAAGCGATACGGCCTCAAGCAGGGTTGGTACGCGGCCAACGGCGCTTCTGGCGGCCCGGGGCCGCATCTGGTCTTGGAAGTAGGCTTCGATTACGCCGAGTCAGCGATCTGGCTCGATCAATACCGTCATCGACGCCGCTGGCCGCGTCGCGGTGTATCGCAATTGGTTTCAAGACTACACGCCCGGCGCATGCGCAGGTTGTCGCAGAGGCGGTTTTCAGACCGATAGTCTTGTGGGGCGATCTGACCGGGCAATCTTACACAGCGGACAGCGAATGGATTGGACTCATTACCAGTAGGAAATGGCAACTATCTGACTAATTTCCTCAGACCGCCTGATCGGGTGACAATCAAATTCCCAACGCATTGGAGGGGAAAGCCGTTGTAAAACATACTAATTTTCTACTTGTTTTGAGCAGTATCTTAACTGTATCAGCCTGCGCGCCGACCGCGACGATGACGCCACCACCGACTGTCGCCAGCCTTCCGACACCCTGCTCGCGCTGGCCGTCGACGCCCCCAATGGCGGCGCACGGTATCACCATCAAACTTGAGCCATGCCTGCTTGGCAAAGCGACCGCCAAGTGCCATGCCTATCGGGTGTACGAAAACCGATCGACCCGCGCAGGCCGCCAGATCGATCTTAACATCGCGGTGCCTGCTGCTACCGATCACGTCGAACCGGATCCGTTGTTTTACTTCACGGGCGGACCGGGCGGTGCCGCCACCGATGTCGCCGCGATGCTTAAGGCCGACTTCGTCGAACTAAACAAGACGCGCGACATTGTGCTCATCGATCAGCGCGGCGCGGGCGGCAGCAACATGTTGATGTGCCCCAAGCCCGATAAGCCATTCGACATTTCAGACGTAGGCGTGTCGGCGTACGTGACGACGTGTTTGACAGGTCTGGACGCCGATCCGCGCTGGTACACCACACGCGCGTATGTGGACGACGTGAACGAAGTGCGTCAGGCGCTGGGCTATGACAAGATCAACATCAGCGGCGGCTCATATGGCCGGGACTGTGGTGCAGATCTACCTGTTGCAGCATCCCGAGACGGTGCGCGCGGCCCTTATCAACAACAGTACACTAATCGACTATCCCATCTTCGAGCATCTCGCCGACAGCAGCCAACGCGCCCTCGATCTGGTGTTTGAGCGTTGCGCGCAAGATCAGCAGTGCCACGCGGCTTTTCCTGACCCCAAAGCCGATCTTGAAGCTGCTTTCAAGCAGGTGGCAGAGCAGCCGGTGGAGACGAATGTGTGGGACCCGGCCCTCAGCCAACCGATCAGTGTCACAACCGCCGTGCTAGCTGGCGTTGTGCATGAGATGTTGATGGGCGCCAACACGGCGGCGCAGTTGCCGCGCCTGGTTCATCGCCTCAGCACGGTACACGATTGGGACGCCGTTGCCAAAATACAAGCCGATCACATCGTGCCGCAACAGCGCGCCACTGCCGGGTTGGTGATGTATGCGATCATTCGCTGCTCAGAGCCTTGGGCTCTGTCCCGGCTCGACGAGGTGACGCGCAACAGTCAGGACACGTACAGCCGCGAAGTGCAGATCGCGCAAATCCGATCGATGGCTCAGACCTGTGCCTTGGCTCCCAAGCCCGACTCGGCGGCGCTGTACGGCCCGACGCAGCAGACAACCGTGCCCGTCTTAGTGCTGAATGCCGCAGAAGATCCGCAGAACCCACCCGACAATGTGGCCAAGACCGCTGAAGTCTATCCGAACAGCAAGGTACTGTTTGAACCGTATCGCGGCCATTACACTGTTGACTGGACGTGTCTGGCCAAAGTTTACAAAGAATTCATCGATCTGGGCAACGTGCAAGACCTCAAAGCCGAGTGCCTCAGCCAAGTCAAGCCGTACGCATTTGATGTCCGACCCTAATTGAATAGCGAGCGATAACATGACCTTATATTTCCGATCTTATCAACGCAGTCTGGATCTGCTCAACATTGGGCAGCTCATTCGTGGCGCGTATGCCATCACGCCGAACTGGAACACGTACAGCTTTGCCCGCTTCGACATCTGGGCGCAGCGCCGCCTCAGCGATGAAGTGCTGTTGAATCAGACCGACTGGCAAACCGATTTCCGCCTGTGGGAGACCGAGACGGGCGAACTGGCCGGGGCGGTGTTCTTTGAATCCGATCGGGATGCGGTGCTGATCGGCCATCCCGATTGGCCAGAGTTGATCGAGCCGATGCTGGATTACGCGGAGGCGCGCTACCTCGAAAAAGGCAGCACTGAGTCGCTGATGATCGAAGCGATGGAGAGCAACATCGCGCGCTGCGAGGTGTTGAAGTCGCGCGGTTACACATTGTATAACGGCCACTTCATTCATCGCCACAAACTACTCGATCCGAACGTGATCGAGCCGGTGAATCTGCCGCCCGGCTACACGATCCAAGTGCTGACGCGTGGCGATCTGCCACAGTATTTGCCAGCCGTGTTCGCCGTGTTTGGCCGATCGGGTACGGTAGACTCCGATCCGTTTTTGAGTAACGCACCGTCGTACGTATCTGATCTCGATCTGATGGTAATGTCGGATCAGAATGAGGTCGCTGCATTCTGCACAGTGTGGGTCGATCCGGTCAATCACTACGCGGAGTTTGAACCGGTGGGCACCGTGCCGAAGTTTCAAAAGCGCGGTTTGGGATCAGCACTGCTGGCTTACGCGCACAATCAATTGCGCACGATGGGCTGTCCGCTGGCGACGGTTCAATCGTGGAGTACGTCGGAAGGCGCGAACAAGCTGTATCAAGCGGCGGGCTTGCTGCCCAAAGACAATCAACTCAACTGGTGCTGGCGCAAAAACTAACGAGCCGTGGGCAAGCGCAGGCTAAACGTGCAACCATGGCCCGCGTCGCTGTGCGCGGTGATATCGCCGCCGTGCGCGCGCACAATCGCTTGCGTAATGCTTAGGCCCAGGCCGCTGCCGGGGATGTGACCCGACTCGGCTTGTAAACCGCGATAGAACCGATCGAAGACACGCGGCAATTCATCCGGCGTCAAACCCGGCCCGGTATCACGCACTGCAATCACACCCCATACCACTCCGTGCGAAGTTTCGTTGCTGGTCGAAAGCGTGACATGGCCACCCTGCGGTGTGTACTGCACCGCATTCTCAACTACCTCACCCAACGCTTGCACCAGCCGCGTTTCATCGCCCCACACCTGCAGATCATCGCCGCCATACACGGCTTCAAGCGTTACGTCCTTCGCCGCAGCCTCAGCCGCAAAGTGCGCGGTAGTATCCCGCACCATGGCCGCCAGATCAACGAGTTGGCGCTCGCTCAAGGTCGGATGAACATCCAGCGCGGCCATGTCCAGGCTATCCTGAATCAAGCGCTGCAGCCGCTGGACTTGCCCGGTTAGTTGGGCAAGATAGTGGTCGGTCTTGTCGGGGCGTCTGCCGGATTGAAGCAGTTCGATGTACAAGCTGAGGCTGGTGAGTGGCGTCCGAAATTCGTGGGAGATGCTGTCCATGAACCGGACGCGCGCTCGGTCCAGGCTCTTGCGCTGGGTGATGTCTTGATAGCTGATCACACAGCCGATGAGTTGCCCGCGCCCATCGCGTACCGGAGCAATCGTGAGTGCGGCTTCATATGGCCGATTGTCGACACGATGCCCCACGACTTCACCGCGCCACACAGCACCGGTGCGCAACCGAGTCAATACGTCGCTGGCGTCAGGCCAGGCAGCCCGTGCCCCAATCGGCAGGCCAAGTGCGTCGGCTGTCGAATAACCCGTCAAGGTTGTGAACGCTTCATTGACGTATTGAATCCTAAAATCCAGATCGGCCAGCAAGATCGCGTCACCCACACTCTGCAGGATCGTATCGCTCTTATCTTTCTCAGCGCGCAGATCGGCGGTGCGAGCCAGCACCTGCGTTTCCAAACTGGCATTGAGCTGCTGCAAAGCGGCTTCGGCTTGCTTGCGGTCGGTGATATCGCGCAGCAGGATAACGTCGCCTTGTCGCTGTCCGCGTTGATCGCGCAGCGTCGATAGCCGACCTTCCACGATGCGGCCGACGGGCAGCGTCAATTCAATCGGGTGAGTTGATTGATCGGGCAGGTGCGGCCACTGCTCAATGATTTGTGGCAGCGTTAATCCAACGAGTTGGCTGGTGGTCCGATCGAGCAGGCGGGTGGCCGCCGGATTGAGATCGATGATGCGCTGCTGCTGATCGAGCACGAGCATGCCGTCGGGCAAGTGTTCGATCAATACGCCGCGGGCGATCGGGACCAGCTCGAACATGCCATAGCGAAACAGCCCGATCGCACTGAAGATGCCCGTGATGGTAAAGGCCAGGGGCGTCAAGTCCAGATCTTTGAACGGACGAAAACCGGCGAAGGTGAGAATGTTGATGGCGAACGGCACCAGCGCACCGATCAGCACCATGCTTGCTTGACGGCGTTGTAATAGCGGCGCATGTCGAAAGGCGCGGATCAGGATAACCAACGCAATGATTTGCAGCGTGTAACCATACACCACATTCAGCCAGAAGGCCGGTCCGCCGGAGAAGATTAGGCCAATCGGGTGTTGCCCTCCGTAAAACAGACCGTACATGTTATCCGTGGCGAGGGCCAAAAGCGTGAGAATTGGCACGACACACAGGGCCGCCAGCTTGCGCCGCGTTAGCCAGTGGCCGCGACCGGTGTACTCCAGAGCAAAGGCCAAAAATGTCACCGCTGAAAAGACCACGCCCAGGTAAGTGGCGTCGAGCCAGAAGAAACGCTGGGCCGGCTCGGTGCTGAGCCAGTGGATGGCATACGTCACTGACCATATCTCAATGGCAAATAAATAGCTGATGAGTGGCTTGGCGCCGGGCGCAGTGCGGCGCGGCCAGGCGACCACCGCAATGACGAGCGCAATGGCGGCGGCTAATAACAGGACAACAGAATAAAGCGGTTGAGGTTCCATTAACATCCGATACGCTTGATTTAGAGGCCTTAGTATATGCGAGAAGGAGCAAAAAGCAACTCGGTCAAATGGGTTGAGGTCAGCTTGACTTCGCTTCCTGTGCGAAGTATAGTGTTACCACCTCAAGGGCTTATCCCCCATCCCACCTTTCAATGGAGGCACACCCATGCAGATCAGCAACATCCTGGCTAAAAAGGGCAGTGACGTTGTCACCATTCGCCCGGAGCAAACCATTCGCGAAGCACTGGCGCTGCTCGTCGGCAAGCGCATCGGCGCACTGCTCGTCGTCGAAGCGGGCAAGGTCGTCGGGTTAGTCTCAGAGCGCGACATCATCCGCGAGGCGGCGCGCAATGAAGCGCTGTTTGGTCAGCCGGTGAGTGGCATCATGACCAAAGACGTGATCGTGGCCCATCCCGGCGACGATTTGCAAGCCGTCGAACAGACGATGACCGTCAAGCGCTTCCGCCACCTGCCGATTATGGATCACGGCGAACTCGTCGGCATCGTCTCGATCGGCGATGTGGTCAAAGCCGCGCTCGACGAATACGCGGGTGTGGTCGAAACGCTGGAATCGCGGGTGGAGAAGGGTTAAGCCATCATGTCGCAAGTGGGTACGGCTTCTCAACCATTACGTGTCGCCATCTTTGGCTCCGGCCCAGCGGCGTTTTACGCGGCCGAGCACCTGTTCAAACAAAAAGACCTCGTCGTCGAAGTGGATATGTTCGATCGGCTGCCGACGCCCTTTGGGTTGGTGCGCGGCGGTGTCGCGCCCGATCACCTGAAGATCAAGACGGTCACTAAGGTTTTCGACGGTATCGCCGCCAATCCGCGCTTTCGCTTCTTCGGCAACGTCGAGTTTGGCAAGGACTTTACGCTGGCCGAACTCAAAAACTATTATCACCAGATTCTGTTCGCGACGGGCGCGCAAACCGATCGGCGCATGGGCATCCCCGGCGAGGATCTGAAGGGCAGTCATCCCGCTACGGAATTCGTCGCGTGGTACAACGGTCATCCCGATTTTCGCAATCACGAATTTAACCTGCAAGTCGAGCGCGCCGCCGTCGTCGGCGTGGGCAACGTCGCCATCGACGTGGCGCGTCTGCTGAGCTTGAGCCGCGAAGAGTTGCTGGAATCAGACGCCGCCGATTATGCGGTTGAAGCGTTATCGAACAGCAAGATCAAAGTGGTGTACCTGCTCGGTCGACGCGGCCCCGCGCAGGCGGCGTTCACCAATCCCGAAATCAAAGAAGTGGGCGACCTGGCCGATTGCGACGTGGTCACACGCGCCGATGAAACGCAGCTCGACGAATTGAGCGCGAACTCGATCGCGGGTGATCGCGTGGCGCAGAAGAAAGTAGAGATTCTGCAAGGCTACGCTATCGAACGCTCGCTGACGCGACCCAAGACACTGTATCTGCGCTTCCTCGTGTCGCCCGTCGAACTGATCAGCGATGGCGATGGCTGCGTGACGAAGATGCGGCTGGTGCGTAACACGCTCGTCGCCAGCGACACCGGCTCGCTCAGTGCCAAAGCCACCGATCAGTTTGAAGAGATCGACGTCGGCCTCGTGTTCCGATCGGTGGGTTACCGCGGCGTGCCCCTGCCCGACGTGCCGTTCAACGATCGTTGGGGCGTGATCCTCAATCAAGCCGGGCGCGTACTCGATCCAGAATCAAAGCAGCCCGTGACCGGTCTGTACACTTCCGGCTGGATCAAACGCGGGCCAAGCGGCGTGGTAGGCACCAACAAGCCGGACTCGGTAGAGACAGTGATGTGCATGCTGGAAGATCTGCATGCCGATAAAGTCTTGCAGCCAAGCCAGGCCGATGCGGCCAGCATCGAACAGTTGGTGCGGGAACGCAAGCCCGATTATTTTTCCTACGCTGATTGGAAACGCTTGGACGAGTTGGAATTGGAGCGCGGCAAGGCAAGTGGTCGGCCACGCTTGAAGTTCACCAGCGTCGACGACATGAAGCAGGCGTTGGGGAAGTAACCGCGATAGTCTGACAGTTGACGCGTCGCGTGGTTAAACGTGAAGCGGGCTAGGAGCCGATGAGGCGCTCTTAGCCCGCTCACGTTATTCAGTTGTTGTCAGTGCGCTGCGCGCACTTTACTACTTCGGCAGCATGACGCTGTCGATGACGTGAATCACGCCGTTGCTGGTCTCGATGTCGGTCAGAATGATCTGCGCTCCGGCGATGAAGACCTTGTCGCCTTCCAGCTTGATCGGCGCGTCCTGCCCGAGCAGCGTCTTGACGCTGCTGTGCTTCACCACTTCCGCCGCCATGACTTTGCCCGACACGACGTGATACTTCAGGATGTC
>JAXLWI010000075.1:0-18855 GCA_046328575.1 Anaerolineae bacterium | reverse complement strand
GTTCCGCGGCCGTTGTCAGACTACCCGGCGTTCGAAAGATCAGCAGTGTCCAGATCAACAACGGCAGTGCGGCTAACAGTTGACCGGCAATCCACTTCAAACACATTCGCCACGCCGCATGCTGACGCCACAGGCGCACTACGATCAATACGTTTATGGCCAGCACGATCGGCACAGCAAAGTAATGCGTCAATAACAATAATATTTCGGCGATCAGAAACGCCCGCCAAGCACGATGGTTCAATCCGAATTCCAAAATCAAAAATCCAAAATACACTGTCGCCATTGCACAGGCGAAGAACAACGCGTATGCCCGGCCCTCTTGCGAATACAGTGTCAGTGCGGGCGACAACGCCGCTAACGCTAGCGTCCACAGGCTCGCGGTTGAGCCAAACAAGCGTTGCGCTAGACGCGCCAAACAAGCAACGCCTAACAGGCCGTAAATAACCGACAAAAATCGCAGACTGAACTCACTCCAGCCTGCGACGCTGCCCCACACCATGAGGCTTAGAAAATACAACGGCGGATTGCGGTCACCGGTTTGCAGTAGATGCCACAGATTATCCCAGCCGTGGCTCGTCGTCTGCCAGGTAAAGGCTTCGTCCCACCACACGCTCGACGTCGACAACGTCCAGACGCGGATCGCAAACGCTGCTAACAATAGCGCCAGCGAAATGTACAGTGTGCGGCGTGATGGATGCGAATTAACCGCTTCGACGACGCGCTGGCTCATGTCGCTTGCACGCGCTCGAACACAGTGGCGGTTTGCGACGCGATCCGATCCCACGCATACAGGCGCGCGGCTTTGCGTACCGCCTGAGCCAACCGCGAACGCAATTCAGGGCTGATGATCACTTGTTTGATAGCCTGCGCCAACGCGGCTGGATCGTTCGGTGGCACAAACAACGCTGATTCGTTGTGGGTCAACCCCTCGATCGGATAACGCGGCTCAGTCGTGACAATCGCCCGACCGTGCGCGATGGCCGCCATCAGGCTACCGCGTCGCAGCGAAGCGCCGTCGACGTACGGCAAAGCCAGCACATCACTGGCCAGCATCGCCCGCGACACGCCGCTCGGATCGAGAAAACCGGTCGAGGTCACCTGCGACCGCAGATTTAGCGCATCGATCAGTTGATCCACCTGCGAGGCATACGCCGCATTTGTCGGATCGCTCGTGCCGGTGCGGCCACCGATGAGCAGCAATCGAACCGGCAAATGCTCATCTAGCAACAGGCGCACCGCTTGCATCAACACTTCGCCGCCTTTGCTCAAATTGAGAAACCCAAAGTAGCCGATCGTGAATTCATCGCGCCCGACGTGCCAATGTTCACGCTCTTCGGCCACATCAAAGACACCCGCCTGGGCCGGATCGATGTTGCTGCCAATCGGAATCAGTTGGAGATTCGACGTTAGTAGTTGGAGATTAGCCAGACGCAGGCGATCTTCTTCGTTCGTCACGATCGTCGCATCGCTGCGCCGCGCCAGGTATTCCACCACTTTCCAGCGCAGCGGTCCGGCTTTGGGGAACAGATACGGCATCAGCAGATCGTGATACGTGGTGACAATCGGCGCTTTAATCAAACGACGGGCGTAACGGCTGGGCAGGAAGTTCACACCGACTTGCATCGCGTAGGCCGCGGGTTCGTACTGGATGTTGAGCACATCCAACTGCTGCTGACGCGCCACCGCTGCGACCTGCCGCCAACAACGCACCCCCCACGATTTGATCACGCCATGCACCGTGACACCCGCGTCGTCGGCACAATTGTTCAGACCCGTGATCACATGCACCGCGTGGCCTTGCTTCGTCAGCGCTCGCGCCAACTCGCGCGTGAAGTCGCCCACACCGCCCTGCATCGGCGGATATTCACCTGTGACTAAACCGATTTTCATCGCAACCTCGATCGTAAAACTTGCTGATAGACACCGATGCGCTGGCGGCGCAACTCGCGTTTATGGCCCACCAGCCCTTTGATCGATTCCACGCCGATCTGCGCGGCGAACTGTGCCAACAAACTCACCCGCAGCAATTCCGCCGCAACTCGGCTGTGCCACTTGCGATAGTACCGTACCTTGCTCGTGTTGAAATAGATGTGCCGCGCGGCTACGGCCTGTTCGCTGCTCTTGCCGACGTAGTGAATGACCTGCGCATCAGGCACGTAGACGATGCGCCAGCCCGCCTGCTTAACGCGTCGACACAGATCGAGTTCTTCCGAGTACATGAAGAATGATTGCGCGTCGTAGCCACCTACCCGATCGATCACCTCGCGCCGAAAGACCGTACACGCGCCCGTCAACCAATCGACATCCTGCGCTTGATTCGGCGACAGATCATCCAAGTAAAAGCGCCGCAACCAGCTACGCGGCGCAAGGCTTTGCAGCCACGTACTCTCGAAGAAGCCGATGAGTACCGTAGGAAATCGCCGCCGCGACGACTGAATCGATCGATCGGGATTGAGCAGTTGCGGCCCAACCGCACCGACATCTGCATGATCATCCAGAAACGCGATCAGCCGATCGAGCGCCGCGCCGACCATCTCAGTATCAGGATTCAGCACCATCAAGTAACGACCGTGCGCAACTTCCAGGCCCTGATTGTTGCCGCCCGTAAATCCACGATTGATCGCGTTGGCGATCACGGTCACGTGCGGATACTTAGTCTGGACCATCGCCACGCTGTCGTCGCTGGACGCGTTATCGACGACGATGATCTCGATCGAATAGTGCTCCGATCGGATGGAGGCCAGACAGCGATCAAGCAGATCGCGCACGTTCCAGTTGAGAATGATGACAGATAAATCGATCACGAATAGCCCATCAACAACAAGGCGGCCCGCGGCCGCCTCTATTTACGTTGATTCAACTAGTACTCTCTGCGGTCGACGGTCGGCCGGTGAGTTGGGTCAATAGCTGCGCAGGACCATGTAATCAGCCAGTTGAATCATCGCCTGGCGCGACTCGTTGTCAGGCAGCAGGCTCAGTCGCTGCTTGCTGCGCTGCACGTAGTCTCGCGCTTCGGCCAACGCACGATCCACCGAGCCGGACGCGCGCACGGCTTCCACGATTGGCAGCACGACCTCGTCGGTGCGGCGGCCGTTGCGCAGCAAATTATCCACGCGCCGATCATCCGGATGCGCATCGAGGTAATCGATGACGGGCAGTGTTACGATGCCTTGCCGCAAATCGTTGGCCACCGGCTTGCCCACTTGCGACGCGTCGCCCACAAAATCGAGCACGTCGTCCATGATCTGAAATGCGATGCCCAGATCGTGACCAAAATCTTTCAACGCTGCGATCTGTTCTTCCGAAGCATTGATCAGCACACCGGCCGCTTCAGTCGCTAGTTCAAACATCGAAGCCGTCTTGGCGTAGATCCGTTTGAAATAGTCTTCGCGGGTCTGGCGCTGCTGTGTACTGCTGAATTGCTGACGTAGTTCGCCGGTCACAATGGTCATCAGTGTCCGCGCAAAGATACGCATCACACGCACATTGTCAGTCTGCGCAGCCAGATCGGCCGCCACCGCAAACACATAGTCACCCGTTAAAATCGTCGCGCCCGGCGACCAGCGTGCGTTCAACGTCGGACTGCCGCGTCGCAACAATGAACCATCCACAACGTCATCGTGGACCAGCGTGGCCGTGTGCAGCATCTCCACTGCCGCCGCCAGCGAGATCACCTGAGACGTGTCAGATGGATACAGGCGGCCCGTCAACAACGACAACGCGGGGCGCACGCGTTTACCGCCGCTGCCCAGCAAATTACCCAGCGCCTCCGCCACCAGTTCGAACTCAATATCATGCATCAACGCGGCTTCGCGCAGGCGGGTTTCAACGCGCTGTAAATCTTCGCGAATCGGATCCAACATCGACAACGTGCTCAAGCCGTCACCCAACCAAATAACGTATTTGCGTTCTGCGTTGTCTGCTGCGCGACTATCTCGCGCGTCAGACCCTTAACTTGTGCAATCATCGCGGCCACATACTGAACATATGCCGGTTCGTTGCGTTCACCGCGATGCGGCACCGGCGTCAGAAACGGCGCATCGGTTTCGATCAACAACCGATCGAGCGGCGCTTCCCGTATGATCTCTCGTTCCCGATCGGACTTCTTGAACGTAATCGGTCCGGTGACGCCACAGTAGAAGCCGATCGCAAACGCACGCTGCATGATTGACAGATCGTCGAAGTAAGAGTGCAGCGTCCCCGTGAGGCGTGCGGCGTGGCGCGTGAAGTTCTCCAACAACCCGATCGTGTCGGCGGCAGCGTCGCGGCTATGCACAATCACCGGCTTGTTGAACTCTGCCGCCAACTCTAACTGCGTGTGAAAGGCTTGCGCTTGAGTCGCGTGATCGACCTTATGCCAGTAGTAGTCCAGACCGATCTCGCCGATAGCCACAACTTTTGGCTGCTGCGCTAACGCTCGAAGTTCGCTGACAGTTGCGCTGGAAAAACCGGCACAATCATTCGGATGAACACCCACCGCCGCGTACACCTCGGCGTACTGTGCGGCCAGTTCGATCGCGCGGCGGCTGCTCGGCACATCCACGCCGATCGTCACCATCTTCGTCACGCCCGCGTCAATCGCCTGCCGGATTACCCCGTCTCGATCGGCGTCGAAGGCATTCCAATCGAGGTGGCAGTGAGTATCAACGAAGTCCATTAGCCGCTGCTTGCCGCCGACCCGCGCTGATGGCATTGATCTGCGTCTATCAGCGTGAATCAGCGGCCCCTAATTATTTCAAACCGGCGATCTTCAAGCCGTCTTGCAGAATCGCCTGCACCTTATCGCCGTGCGTCGTCTCAGTGTACACCCGCACGATCGGCTCCGTGCCCGACAGTCGAATCAGCACCCAACCATCATCGCCCAACACGAACTTAAAGCCGTCGGTCGTATCAAGACGGCTGACCTTCAATCCGCCGATCGTTTCCGGCTTGGCGTTCAGCACCTTTTGTGTCACCGCGTCGCGCTCGGCTGGCGTGCAGCGCGTGTCGATGCGATCGTAATAGTGCGCACCGACTTTGCTGAACAACATCTGCAGCAACTCGCTGGGCTTCTTGCCAGTCTTCACCATGAAATCCAGCATGAATAAGTTGCCTAGGATTCCGTCGCGTTCCGGCACATTGCCGCGAAATGCAAAGCCACCCGACTCTTCGCCGCCCAGCATGGCGTTCGTCTCGATCATCTTCGGCGCGACGTACTTGAAACCGACGCCGGTCGAATAGACTGGGATGTCATACAACTTACCCAACTTCTCCAACATCGACGTCGTGCTCAGCGTTTTCACGATCGCGCCGCGCTCGCCGCGAATCTCCAGCATATACAACGCCAGCAGCGCGTACACTTCCAACTGATTGACGAAGCGGCCATTCTCATCGCCGATACCCATACGATCGGCGTCCCCATCGGTGATCAGACACACGTCCGCTTTCAATTCGACCGTTTTTTCCAGCCCTTTATCGATATTCGGGCGGATCGGTTCCGGGCGCGACATTTCGGGAAAGACCGGATTACGCGTGTTGTGAATCTCGACGATCTCGGTCTTGCCGCCGCCGAGCAGGCGCGGAAACCAGCCGGCTCCGTTACCCCACATCGGCTCCACGACGATCTTCAATCCGGCGTTCTTGATCGGTTCGAGATCGATCAAGCCTTTGAGGTGCTCGATGTAGGGAATCGACGCATCAAACACAGTCACCAGACCTTGGGCCTTCGCGTCTTTGATCGGCAGCGACTTAACGCCCTCGCTGGCCGGAATCAACGCCTCGATCTGCTTCAGACCTTCCGGGTCGATCGCGCCCCCGTTCGGGTCGCGCACCTTGAAGCCATTATCGGTTGGCGGATTATGCGACGCCGTAATGTTGATTGCGCCACCCGCATGATGATGCACCACTGAGTATGAAATCACCGGCGTCGGCGTTGGCCCATCTGTCAACCAGGCGTGGATGCCATTGGCGGCCATGACTTCGGCACAGGCCGACGCGAAGTTTTCGGAATGGAAGCGCTTGTCGTGGCCAATCACCACACCCTTGTTCGCCAAGCCGCGAGCGATCAGATAAGCAGCGAAGCCTTGCGCGCACCTTCGCACGCTGGCAAACGTATAGTCGTCGGCGATCTGCCCTCGCCAGCCGTCTGTACCGAATTTGATCACAGGCTCGATCATCGTTTAGGCTCCGCGTTCTTGAGAATTTCGAGGTCAGCGTCGACCATCATCTTCACGAGTTGCGGGAATGACACACTGGGCTCCCAGCCCAACTTAGCACCCGCCTTGGCCGGATTACCGATCAGATGATCGACTTCGGCCGGGCGCATGAAGGCCGGATCTTGCACGACGTGTTTCTGCCAGTCCAAACTCACGTGGTCAAACGCAATCTCGCAGAACTCACGTACCGAATGCGTCTCGCCCGTCGAGACAACGTAATCGTCCGGTTCAGGTTGCTGCAGCATTAACCACATCGCGCGCACATAGTCACCGGCAAAGCCCCAATCGCGTTTAGCATCGAGGTTGCCCAGATGTAGATCTTTCGCCTGCCCTAACTTGATCTTAGCCACGCCATGCGTGATCTTGCGTGTGACAAACTCCAGGCCGCGCCGCGGCGACTCGTGATTAAACAAGATGCCTGAGCAGGCGAAGAGGTTATAACTTTCGCGATAGTTCACCGTGATCCAGTGACCATATACTTTGGCGACGCCGTACGGGCTACGCGGATACAATGGCGTCTTCTCGGTCTGCGGCACTTCCTGCACCTTGCCAAACATCTCGCTGCTTGACGCTTGATAGAAGCGGATCGACGGATCGACCGTGCGGATCGCTTCCAACATGCGCGTAACGCCCAAAGCGGTGAATTCGCCCGTCAATACCGGCTGCTTCCACGATGTCGGCACAAACGATTGCGCCGCGAGGTTATACACTTCTGTCGGGTGATGATCAGCCAGGACGGTTTGCAGCGAACTCTGATCGAGCAAGTCGCCTTGCACGATCTCAATGTCATCCTGAATGTGCGTAATACGATCGAAGTTGACCGTACTGGTGCGGCGCACCATACCAATCACTTCGTAGCCATGTTCCAACAGAAATTCAGCCAGATACGAACCATCCTGACCGGTAATGCCCGTGATTAAAGCACGTTTATTGGTCACTCGTTGTTCCCTTCAGTCTTGAAAGTTGAGCGACAGATGGCGGTGTTGACAGTCTCCGACCATCCATCATTGAAAGCGTTGACGCCAATCGTTGAGAATATCCACGCACGTCTGCTCGAAGGCAATGCGCGGTTCCCAACCGGTTTGTCGCTTGAATTTTGTAGGATCGCACACCGAAATCGGCACATCGCTTGGCCGGAACTTGGCAGAATCGATCTCCTCGGCGACTTTGACCGAACTGGCCGCCAACATGATATCCAACATCTCGCGCACCGAGCGCGCCCGACCGGAGCCCAAGTTGTATACTTCGCCCGGCTCGCCATGTTGCACCGCCATGATGTAGGCGCGGGCTATATCACGCACATCAGTAAAATCGCGCTGTGCGGCCATATTGCCTAACCTGAGTAAGGGCGGCTTCAGACCGCGCTCAATTTCGACAATCTGCTTTGCAAACGACGCGGCGACAAAACGCTCATCTTGGCGCGGCCCAATGTGGTTGAACGGCCGCACGCGAATAACGGGCAGCTGTTGACCAAGCCAATATTGCAACCCCATCGCATCCTGCGCAATCTTGCTGACCGAATATGGATTATTAGGCCGCAACGGCGTATCCTCATCAATCGGCAAGTCTTCTGGCCGGACCAGACCATATACTTCATTCGAAGCGACACTGATCACACGTGGTTTTGAGCCCAACGCGCTGACCGCTTCCAGTACGTTTAGCTGCGCACGAATGTTGGTCTCGTACGTCCCCCATGGATCTTTCCAAGCTTGTGGAACATATGCTTGTCCGGCGAGGTGAAACACCACATCGGGGCGGGCTTCTTCAATCGCGGCGCGCGTTGCAGCCGCATCGCGCAGATCCGTCACGAGAGCGGTTACCCCGGCGACCACATTCGCTTGATCGGCGGCGCTCAGGACCGTGCCCCAGACCTGCCAATCTGTTTCGGCGTGGATCGCTTCAGCTAAGTGCCCCCCCGCGAAACCCGCCACACCCGTGATCAATGCCCGCAAAATATCGCGCCTCGTGATAGATTTCGCAGGTATTATACCGGATTTCGAAAGAGGCCGCAAAGCAATTGGCACCGTTCGATGAACATGAACAAAAATCCGATCGGTTGGTGTGAACCCGATCGGACTTCTTCAACTCAGCACTCCAAAATCAACACTCTAAAATTCTAGGTGCCTTCTTGCCATGAAGCCAGATACTTTTGCTGTTCCGGCGTCAGCGTATCGATACCCATGCCCATCGCCGCCAACTTCAGCCGCGCCACTTCCTGATCGATCTCAAGTGGCACGGTGTAGACGTTGGGCTTCAGCGACTTCGCATTCGCGGCCACATACGCCGCCGACAGCGCCTGGTTCGCGAACGACATATCCATCACCGACGCGGGATGGCCTTCAGCCGCAGCCAGATTGATCAAGCGGCCTTCACCCAGCAAGTTGATGCGATGCCCGTTCTTCAGCACGTATTGATCGACGAACTCGCGCACCTTGCGCGGCTTGCCCTGCGACTGCGCTTCCAAGGCCGGGATGTTGATCTCGACATTGAAGTGACCGGAGTTAGCCACTAGCGCGCCGTCCTTCATGCACTCAAAGTGCGGTGCGTCGATCACATTGATGTCGCCTGTTGCGCTGATGAAGATGTCGCCGACTGCGGCCGCTTGCAGCATTGGCATCACGCGGAAGCCGTCCATCACGGCCTCCAACGCCTTGATCGGATCGACCTCGGTCACGATGACGTGTCCGCCCAAACCATGCGCGCGCATGGCAATGCCGCGCGAGCACCAGCCATAACCGGCGACGACGACCGTCTTGCCGGCGATCAACATGTTGGTCGCGCGGATCACGCCGTCGAGCGTGGACTGGCCCGTACCATAGCGATTATCAAATAGGTGCTTAGTATTCGCATCGTTGATGGCGATAATGGGGAACTTCAACGCGCCTTCTTTTGCCATGGCGCGCAAGCGAATGACGCCCGTCGTGGTTTCTTCGGTGCCGCCCACGATGCCGTCGAGCAATTCGGTGCGATTCTGGTGCAGTTGCGACACGAGGTCCGCGCCGTCGTCCATGGTCAAATGCGGCTTGTGATCGAGCGCGGCCTTGATATGATCGTAGTAAGTGCTATTGTCCTCGCCCTTGATGGCGTATACGGGAATCTCATAATTCGCCACCAGCGACGCGGCCACGTCGTCCTGCGTGCTCAACGGATTCGACGCGCACAATACGATGTCCGCCCCGCCCAATTGCAGTGCGTGCATCAGGTTCGCCGTTTCCGTCGTGACGTGCAAACACGCACTGACACGCAAGCCCTTCAACGGCTGCTCGGCCTTAAAGCGGCGCTTCACTTCACGCAGTACCGGCATTTCCTGCTCGGCCCACTCGATACGATACCGGCCGCCAGTAGCCAGATCGATTTTCTTGACGTGATGTTCAACGGTCATTGTGACTCCATTTCTCGTGTTTGATTTCTGATAGTTGATTTGATGGCCAGGCCTTCATGAAAAGGCACATGTTTCTTGAATCCTAACTTTTCATAGACGCGGATCGCCGCCGCGTTTTCGCGGCTGACACTCAATCCGATCGTACTTACCCCCCGCTTGATTAGCTCAGCAATGACGGCGCTAGTTGCCTTGGTCGCCAGGCCGCGCCCGCGTTGATTGGGGTGCGTCATCACATTACCTAGTGCGGCGATGTGTCCATTATCCGATACAACATGCGTTCCCGCAACTGCGATCAATCGATCGGCTTCCCGCAGACCGTAAAACACCCCGCGCTCGATCTCGTCCGGCGAGAACGCATCGCCGCCACCCAAGGCGTACAACGCCTGTAAATCAGGCACATCGCGCCATGATAGACGCGTCGCACCATCCATCGCTACCGGCTTGAAATTGCCAGCGTCAAGCGCCATCTTCCACATCGGCGTGCCGTCGACGATGTCATAGAATCGCTGCAACACCGGCAGGTGCTCGTCACGCACACTCAAACCGATCTGCGGCAATGACACTGCTTGCGCCAGAATCTGTTCCACGCCACGCGCCTCACCCGTCAAAAAACAGATTGGCGGCTGCAAGCCGTAATATATCATCGCCAACGCGATCAGATCGCCCTGGTCTTCAGCGCCGTACCATTCAGTCCGTTTGTAAAGCTCCGGTTCCAGATCGCCCAGCGCATAATCCGCCCACGCGCGATCGGTTTCGAGAAAAGAGCGGATGCGATTTGAATTGGTTAATCGAATGACAAGCATGGCTTGAACGAATAACAAGTAATGAGTGAGCGTTTGTTACTTGTTACCCATTAATCGTTACGCATCACGTTTCACTTCCACCCATCCAACCCGCTGTCGCCAAAGTGTGTGCGATAGCGCTGGATGAATTCTTCGCGCGTGTAATGATGGTTCTGCGGACCGTGATTCTCCAGCACGTACGTCGCCGCGAGAGATGCCATTCGCCCGATCGTTTCCCACGGCAGCCCCAGCGCGAGGCCCTTCATCACGCCCGCCCGATAAGCATCGCCGACACCGGTCGGATCGATCGGGCGAGCGGTCAACACTGAGGGCACAGTAAATTGAGCATCCTGCGTGAGAATCGTCGAGCCTTCTTCGCCGCGTGTAATGATCAAGGTTTGCGCACACTTGAGCATAGCGGCCTCGTCGAGTTGAAGGCGGCTGCGCAGCATCTCAAACTCATAGTCGTTGACCACCGTCATGTGACTGCCATCGAGGCCATCGCGCAAAGCCTGATCGCTGAGACGCACGATCTGTTGGCTGGGATCATAAATGTAACGCAGACCCAATTCTTTGCATTCGCGCACGTATTGCGTCATCGCGCCGGGGTCGTTGGGCGAGATGATCACCAGATCGGGTTTGAAGGGCAACCGCTTGAACGATAGTTCGCCCGCGCGGCCCATCGCCCCGATGTAGAAACTGGCAATCTGCTTCTGATCCAGATCGGTGCTGACGAAAAACGAACTGGTGAACTCGTCGGAGTACTCCTGCACCAACGACGTATCGACGCCGTGCTGTTCCAGCCACTTACGATATTCGCCGAAATCGGACCCGGCGGTAGCCATGAGTCGCGGGCGCTCACCCAACAGCGCCAGATTGAAGGAGATGTTGGCCGCACATCCGCCGCGCTGCTTCTTCATCGAATCGACGAGGAAGCTCAAACTGAGGTTGTCGAGTTGATCGGGCAGAATGTGCTCACGGAAGCGGCCCGGGAACGACATGATGTAATCGAAAGCAATGGAACCAGTCACAACGATGTTCATAGGTCACTCACTTACGCGGTAAATCTTTCCCGCACGATGACGGCCAGAGCATGCAGGCCATCCGTCCAGCGGATCTTCTTGCCCTCTTCGACGGTACGCGGTTTGTAGGAGACCGGCACTTCGGCGATGGCGTGTTTGTGCTTTAGCAACTTGCACGGCAATTCAAAGTCGAGTTCGAAGGCGCTGCCCGTCAAGTTCAACGCCTGGAATACATCGCGCCGCACCATCTTGGTTGCCACGGCCACATCGGTCAGGTGTCCGCCAAATAGCAGATTGGTTAAGCTCGTCAACACGCGCACGCCCCAGTAATTCTGGGCGTATTTGTAGATGTGACGCCCGCCCATCGTGCGCGAACCGAACACGGCGGCTGCGCCGGTTTCCGTTTGTTTCGCGGTCAGCAGCGCCAATTCGGCCGGATCATACTCAAAGTCGGCGTCTTGAATCACGCCGAAGTCGCCGGTGGCTTCACGGAAGCCGGTCCGCACTGAAGCCCCTTTGCCCATGTTACGCGGATGATAGATCACGCGTACATCCATCTGCGTCAAGGCTTGCAGCTTTTCGCGCGTGCCATCGGTCGAACAGTTATCGACAACGATGATCTCTTTCGCCCAGCCCGCGCTCAAAGTGACAGCGCGTACTTGATCGATGACGGTGAGCACCGTGGGGGCTTCATTATAGACACAGATAACAATGGAAAGTGTTGGCAACAGAAAATCCCAGAACGCCTAATGCCTAGTGTTGAGAACTAGGCATTATGA
This sequence comes from Anaerolineae bacterium, assembly GCA_046328575.1. Lineage (GTDB taxonomy): Bacteria > Chloroflexota > Anaerolineae > Fen-1058 > Fen-1058 > JAGOBP01. Next base: position 6,693 of record JAXLWI010000075.1, on the reverse strand, counting down.
ATTGATTGAAAGAATCGATCGAACGCGTTCAACACATACTCGATGCGGGTTTCATCCAAACCCGGATACACGCCGACAAAGAACGTGTGCCGCAGCACTGTGTCCGCGTTACGCAAATCGCCCAAGACACGGCGCTGAATGTGCCGATAGCCCGGCTGTTCCAAAATGCTGCCTGCAAACAAATAGCGCGTCTCGATCTGCTGTGCGTTGAGAAAACGCGTCAACTGGGCGCGACTAAAGGCTGCACCCGGCCGCACCGTGATCGGCAAGGCGAACCACGCCGGCTCGGCTTTGGACAGCCATGTTGGCAACTGCAAGACATCCTCATAACGGCGCAGATGCGCATACATCCGATCAAAATTCGCGCGACGCTGTTCGACGAAACCCGCCAACTTCTCGATCTGCGCCGCGCCGATGGCAGCTTGCAGCTCGGTCATCTTCAGGTTGTAGCCGATCTCCGTGTAATAGTAGCGGCGATCAAACAAGTCGTCGTCGGGCAATGTCACCGTCACCGGATCAGCGCGGCCCCAATCGCGAAACGATTGCGCGATCGCGGCCAGACGGTCATCGTTGGTGATGACCGCGCCGCCCTCACCTGTCGTGATGTGATGCGCCGGATAGAAACTCAGCGTGCCGATGTGCCCAAACGTTCCACACCATTGTCCATCATAACGGCTGCCCAACGCATCGCACGTATCTTCGATCACGTACAGATTATGGCGCTGCGCAAAAGCCAGCACGCGATCCATTTCAACCGGATTGCCCAGCGTATGCGGCACACAGATCGCCCGCACCCGATCGGAATACGCAGCTGCCAGTTGTTCGACGTCAATGTTATAGGTGCCGAGTTCGCAATCGACCAACACCGGCACCAACTGGTTCTGCACGATCGGTGCGAGTGTGGTTGGAAACGTTGCGGCGGGCGTGATCACTTCGTCGCCAGGTTGTAAACGATCAGGCAACTGCTGCGAGCACAGCGTCGACAGCGCGATCAAGTTCGCCGACGAACCTGAATTTACCAGCAGCGCGTGCTGCACGCTCAACGTATCGATCAGTCGCGCCGCGAATTCGCGCTCAAAGTGGCCATTCGTGAGTTGAAATTCCAGCACCGCCTCGATGCCGTTGATCAACTCGTGCTCGTCAAAGACGCGGCCGCCATATTGCACCAGAGAACGATCGGGCTTGAAAGATCGATCGGCGTGTTGCAACCGATAATACTCAGCGGTTTTCGCCAGAATCTCGCGCTTCACGGCTTCGATCGGATCTTCATGCGATCCGGCATCAACTGTACGGCCCATCTTCATCCACGTAAAATTTAGCCGTGTTTCGCTAGAAAATCGCGATACCACGCGAAGGTGCGGCGCAGACCTTCATCCAGCGAATAGCGCGCTGACCAGCCTAACACTTGATGCGCCTTGGTACTGGCCAGATATTGCTGACCAATTTCGTTGCTCGCCTGATTCAACACCGTTGGCTTCAATTCAGGATGATCGGAAATGGCGATGATAGATTTAGCCATGTCCAATGCCGAGCGCGGATCATCCATACCGAAGTTGAACGCCTGCCCATACAGCGCGGGATCATCCAGATGTTCGGCCAGTCGCAAATAACCGTCCACGATGTCGTCCACGTACAGGTAATCGCGCACAGGACTGCCGTCACTGCGGATGATGGGACTTTCGCCGCGAAGGACGCTGCGCATCGTGCCCGGCACAATGCGATCCCAATTCAAATCGCCGCCGCCGTAGATGTTGCCACAGCGCGTGATGGCCACCGGCAACCGATAGGTCGTCGCATACGTCTGCGCGATCAAGTCCGCGCACGACTTCGACACATCATACGGATGACGGCCTTGCAATGGCGCATCTTCGCTGTAGGGCAGCACCGGCTGATCACCATAGGCCTTGTCCGACGAAGCCATCACGATACGCTTCACTGTCGGCGTTACGCGGCACGCTTCTAGCAACAACCACGAGCCGCGAATGTTGATGTCCAGCGTGCTCGTTGGCGCGCGATTCGCCAAACGCACTAATGGTTGCGCGGCGAGATGGAACACCACTTCGATCTCGTATTCATTCAACGCTCGCTGCAGCAAATCACCATCACAGATGTCACCGTCGACCGCCGTGATGCGGTGCACTGCGCCGGTCAAATTCAAATTGGACTGGGGCACGCGATCGCGAATCAAGCCAACCACATCCGCGCCAGCCTCCAGTAAGGCCAATGTCAACCACGAGCCTAGAATACCCGTACAGCCGGTTACAAACACGCGGCGATTCTTCCAGAATTGAGTGCGTTCCACGGCGACCTCGATGTCTGTCACTGCTCAAAAAATAATCTTTGTGCACCCGTCAAGCTGACCGAGGCCAAAGATCAAGCGGCGCGGATTATAGCACAAAATGTGGTGCGTGACGCGTCTCGATCATCACGCACCACGCACCACATTCTAGACCAGCAGTTCAGTCGCAACGGATTGTTTAGAACTGGAAACCTTCACGATACGGCACGATCTTACTCTTGTAACCGGTCACAAAGCGTTTGAGTTTTTCTTCCAGTTGACGCCATTCAGGACTGGCCAACACCCGATCGAGCATGGCGCGATCTTTCGCCACAAACCCGTTGAGGCGAATGGGATAGGAACCGTAGGCGGTGTGCCAGGCTTCGCTGAGCACCAGGCCCATCGACTGCGCGCTGGGGATCATCTCGCCCAACACAAATTCGTAATAGGCCTGTTGTAACTCCGGCACTACATCGTACGAAATGAGCATCTTCACGCGCGATTCAGCCATATTCGATCACTTCCATAGGCCGGGGATGGATGTGCCGCACTTGGGACAAGTGCCGCGCCCCGCTAGTTTATCCTGCAAAATCCGATAGCCCCACCGGGCGATCAAGAGTTCGTTGCACTTTGGGCAATAGGTGTTTTCATACGAGCCGGTCTGGCCGGGCATATTGCCCGCATACACAAACCGCAAGCCCGCTTCCTGACCGATCTCCGCCGCGCGGATGAGCATATCGGCCGTCGTCGGATCAGGTTCCAGCATCTTGTAATCAGGATGAAAGGCCGTAACGTGCCACGGAATATCGGGCGACACCGACGCGATGAACCGCGCCGCATCCCACAGTTCTTCTTTGCTATCGTTGAAGCCGGGTACGATCAGTGTGACGATCTCAATCCACAGGCCGCGCGCGTGAACCATCTTGATCCCATCGAGCACGTTGTTCAGCACCGTGCCCAACTTGCGATAGTTCTTGTCGTTCATCGACTTCAGGTCAATCTTATAGCCGACGAGATACGGTTGCAAATAATCAAGTACTTCCGGCGTCGCATTGCCGTTGCTGATGTACACACAGCGGAACCCCGCTTGCGTCGCCGCCTTGAAAATCTCCGCCGACCATTCGCTGGTGATCAGCGGTTCGTTGTACGACGACCCAAATAACTTGGCGCCATACCGCCGCCCAATCTTGACCATCTCATCTGGCGTGACTCGCTGCGGCGCAACGCCCGCCTCGCTATCGCGCAACGTCTGCGAGGTTAACCAGTTCTGGCAGTAACCGCAGTGCAAATCACAACCCAGCATGCCGAAGGTCAGCGTATTAGAACCCGGCAATATGTGAAAGAACGGTTTCTTCTCAGTCGGATCGACTTGCAGCGCCGCCACGTAACCGTGTGGCACATACAACTTGCCGTCGCGATTGAACCGCACGTGGCAAATCCCGTCGCGCCCGTCTTTAATCAGGCAGCGATGCCCACAAGCATAACAGCGCACCGCGTTGTCGGCGAGTTTCTCGTATAACTCACCTTCGACGGTGAGGGATTGCAGGACCTCGCCCAGCGCGATTGATTGTTTCACCATCTCGCGCCTCCAACTAGGTCTATTATATCACCGCCGCTTCAAACAAAACGAGGCTCATAACGAGCCTCGTTTGAACGAATCGAGCGCTTTCGGCACATCCTCGTGAATTTCAAGGAACTGATTAACGCCCGACAATTTCAGCACTTCGTGGACACGCGGCTGCGGGCGCGCCAATTTCAGGTGTGGCGAACGATACGTTCCAGCCCGCATTCCTTCGCGAATGGCCGCATCGCTGTCTTGCGGCAAGTCGGTACGCAGCGCATGGAAGATGTGGTTGATGGCCCGGATACCCGAGCTGCTCATGTAAGATACATCGCCCATGTCCAGCACTAACCGCTGCGAGCCGCGCTCAATCGCCCACTGTGCCTTTTGCTGCAACAGTTCGTACGTCTCGGCGTTCAGCACGCCCTTCAACATCAACACTGCGACCGTTTCCGGCCCTGGCACAAACGACATGATGACGTCCAACATCCGCCGCCTTTCGCCCCCGCGTTAGCCGCCCTTAATCGCGGCGACACTGGCCAGAATTTCTTTCGCGCTCTTGATGGCGCCGTCCCCACTGGCGCCTAACATTTGCGCCAGTTCCTGCACCCGAGATTTATGATCGAGCGCGGCTACGTGCGTGATGGTACGCGCGCCGTCGATCGCTTTATCGACCTTGAAGTGCGCGTCGCCGAAGCCCGCCAGTTGCGGCAAGTGCGTCACGCACACCACCTGATGGTGTTGGCTCAGCGACCACAATTTCTGCCCGACCGTTGATCCTACCCGCCCGCCAATGCCTTGGTCGATCTCGTCGAAAATCAGCGTTGGCGTCTGATCGGCTTGCGAAAGTACCGTCTTCAACGCCAGCATTAGACGCGCCGTCTCGCCGCCCGACGCAATCTTGACCAGCGGCTTCAAGCCCTCGCCTACGTTCGGCGCGACGAGAAATTCCACGCGATCGAGGCCGGTGCTGTCAAACGCGACGCGGTCACCATTCACAAATGCGCCGTTCAGATCAGACTCATAGTGTTGATCGACGCCGAAGCGTGCGCCCGCCATGCGGAGATCGTTCAACTCAACTTCGATCGCGCGTGACAACTGTTCGCCCGCGGCTCGGCGCGCAGCCGATAGTTTTTGCCCAGCTCCACCGATCTCATGCAGCAAGCGGTCTTCTTCTTTGCGCAGTTCCTCGATGCGTTCGCTGGAATGTTCGAGGCCGCTGAGTTCCTGCGCAGCGCGCTCGCCAAATGCGATCACATCTGCAATGTTTGCACCATACTTGCGCTTGAGCCGTTTGATCAGATCCAGGCGGTCTTCCACCGCGTTCAATCGCTTGGGTGAATATGCGATCGATTCGCGATAGTGCTTCGCCTCGCGCGCTAGATCGTCCACTTGCGCCGTCACACTGGTAATGGTGTTGACGTGCTCGGCAAACTTCGGATCGATCTTCGCCAAACCCGCAATCGCTTTTTGGGCTTGCGCCAACGCGTCGAGCGCGGCCGGTGTTTCGCCGTCACCTTCGTACAATGCGGCGTACGCTTCATCGGCCAGCGCGGCCAACGATTCCGCATTGGCTAAGCGCTTCTGCTCCAACAGCAACTCGTCGTCTTCGCCGGGCTTCAACTTGGCGCCGCGAATCTCATCGATCTGGAATTTGAGCATATCGACGCGGCGCGCCAACTCGGCTTCGCTCTTCAGCAGTTCGCCCAACTCGCGACGCACATCACGCAGTTGCGCCACAATCGCCGCGAACTGCTGCCGCATCTCCCACGTGCCCGCATAACGATCGAGTAGGTTGACGTGCTCTCTGGGTCGCAGCAACGAGAGGTGTTCGCTCTGGCCGTGAATGTCGATCAACGCCTCGCCGATCTCGCGCAGCACGCTCGATGGCACAGCATGGCCGTTGACGCGCGCGGTCGATCGGCCGCCCGAGCGGATCTCGCGGGCCAGCAACAACCGATCGGGTTGGTCATCATCCAGCAGTTCGTTACTTTCAAGCAACGCGCGGAGTTCAGCGGAGAATTGCACATCGAACACGCCTTCGATCAGTGCGCGTTCACAATCGGCGCGCACGAAGGTCGCATCGGGTTTCGCCCCGAGCAGCAGACTCACCGCATCGATGATGATCGATTTACCCGCGCCGGTTTCGCCCGTCAACACGTTGAAGCCCGCATGCAACTGAACCTGCAAACGATCGATGATGGCGAAGTCGATGATGGTCAGTTCAGACAGCATACGTCACCCGCCAAAACGTAGTCGCGAAACCAACGTGCCGGCTGCTAAAGCCAGATAAATCCCCGCCAATATGACCGTGATGAAATCTGGCACGCCAAGCAGCAACAACTCAATCGTCGGCCACACCGGAATCAGCGTCCCGACGATCAAGCAACCAACAGCGACCGCCCATGTGTAACGTCCGCGCCGCTTACCCGTTGCCACCCGTACGATCTCCGAAATGATGATGCCGACGATCGGGCCGCCAAAGATCGTGAGGAACCCTAAGCGCGGCACGATTGATCCGGCGATGAGCGCCAGTGGCAGCGCGATCACGGCGGTGATCACGTAATCGACAGGCGTGGCGTTGAAGAACGTATCTTGTTGTGAACGCACACAGTCTTTGCAACGATAGCCGACCGGCGTGCGGCGAGCATCGCGCGCGCAGATATATTTGCCGCACTTATTACAACGCAAGGAAGTCGGTGTATTAGGATGATAAAAGCAAAAGTGTGTCTCGTTAGATTCGCCCATTACTGATCACTCATCACTGATGCGGATTTGCTGTAAACTGCGCGGCTGGATTTTGTCCCATGCGCGCCATCAACGTCCGATAAAAATAGCCAGGATCTTGCACGCG